>NZ_AP021903.1:4515000-5115000 GCF_018326005.1 Pseudomonas sp. Seg1 | reverse complement strand
TGCGCTGCTTGAGGACGCCTACGGCAACCTTGGGAAAAACTCGCTCGTGGAGTGGGAATTCGAGTCCTACGAACCCGGGATATTCACCAGCGCGACTATCCGGCCAAGGCAGGGGTTCACCGACAAGCAGGGGCTGACCCGGGTCTTTGTGTCGAGCGAAACGGGGGGCACCTTTGTTTTCAGCGTCAGAACCCAGTCTGGCGAAAGTGAAACCGTCTTCGTCAAGCCCATCACCTTCGAATGAGCAGATATCGCGGTCAACGGTATCTCTTGGCGACCGCGTGTCCCCGGGGCCTACCCCAAGGAGCAGGATCATGGCATTGAATAATATTGGCGGGCTGCTGGAAAAGCGTCGTTCGGCGCTGCTGGAATACTGCATCGGCAAAGCAGGCAGTGAGAAATACACTTTTCTGAAAACACCGGCCGATCTGTTCGAACTGCTGCGCATGGATCCGCTGGACAGCTATCAGGTGCAGAGTTCCCGGGTGGCCGAAGCGATCAGCTGTACGCAGCAATTCATTCATGCGGCGTATCGCAAGCTTGAGCCGGGCCTTGATTCGCACGAGTTCGACCCGGACGATCTTGCCGCGTGGGCGCTCTACAGCAACTACCCCGATTGGGCCGCGGTGCAGCTGATTTCGTGCTACCCGGAAAACTTCATCAATCCCTTTGTGCGTCAACGCAAGACCAGCCTGTTCAAGAACCTGGAAAACAACCTCAATCAGGCGCGTCTGAACAACGATTCCGTGCAGACCGCGCTGCAAGAGTATCTGCAAGCCTTCGAGCAGACCTGCGACCTTGAGGTGATCAGTTGCTACATGGACGGCACGACGCCTGCCAACGCCAAATACTATTTTGTCGGGCGTCAACGGGTGCAGCCTTTTCAGTACTTCTGGCGCTCGGCGGATATTGAACTCGGCCCTGACAGTGTGGCGGTCAATCCGGCTGCGTGGAGCGAATGGCAAGCCATTGAAGTTCCCATCGCTGACAAGGTGCCGAACATCCGCCCGGTGGTCTGGAATGGCCGCTTGTGTCTGGTCTGGACTGAATGGCAAGACAAGGTTGCCGGCAAGGAGCCGGGTGAGTACATTCCCAACAAACTGACCGTCAAGCTGGCGCTCATGATGCAAAACGGCCAGTGGCTGGCACCGCTGACGGTGTCTATCAAGGACCTTGAGCATGAGCTTCCGCCGGGCACCCGGTTGATCGCGAGCGTGCAAGTCGACACTCTTCACCCCAAGGGCAAGCTGGGCATTCTGGTGTCGGGCAAGGCTACGGCTGGAGACCCGTTGAGGGTACATGCGGTCTACGACGTGCTGATGCGCCCCGTACAGCGCGATTCCGGGTTCTGGCTGGATGCAGCACTCGACCGGTTTGTCAGCAATGAAACGGTTCAACATCCATTGCTCCCTGAGGTGACGGTTGTTCCCCATCCAGCAGAGGGGGTGATAGCGCCGTATCTGGAACTGGACGTCACGGCGTTGCGGGTAGGGGACAAGGATAAGCTGACGGTCAAAGGTTATTGCTGGCCCACGGGACATCGCGGTACCGCAGACATACGTCTGGGATTGGCTTTTGACGATGAAAACGTGGTTGAGGCCAAAAACCTGTCTCTCGCGGGTGACTGGAACATCGGACCTTGGGTAGGCGAGCGAGATAAAGGCTCATGGCCCAATCCGACTATATTCTCACTGGGCCCCGTAATAACCTCACCGGAGACGCAAAGAAGTCTGTTTGACCTGACGATTGTCAACCTTACGGATTTCGTCCCGCCCAGCCTGGTGAAAAACACCGTTGATGCCGCACAGTTTCTGTCTTTCAACCAGACTGGACTGGCGTTGAAATACACCCGGCTCAATTCGTTGTTTGGCCCCGAGCTGGTGCAGCGCTCGAACTATTCCGTGGCGAGTGTGCTGGACTGGGACACTCAGTTCATCCCGGAGCCGCCGCCGACCGGCCAAGTGATCAATGAGCCCAGTGGTGCCTTCAACGGTGCCAACGGTCTGTTCTTCTGGGAGATCTTTTTCCACCTGCCACATTTGATGGCCACACGCCTGCGCGACGAAGAGCGCTTCCCGGAGGCACAGAACTGGCTGCATTACCTGTTCGATCCGCAGGCACCTGCTGATCCACCCACCTCGCCTCTGCCCAATCCCAAGCCGAAGTACTGGCGCTGCCGGCCCCTGAATATCGTCAAGGAAACGGGCGACCCTGGTTGTGAAACGCAGAACCCCACGGACCCGGATGCCATCGGTTACGCGGCGCCCGCGCACTTCCAGATCCTGGTGTTCACCGACTACGTGAAAAACCTGATGGCTTGGGGCGACTGGTATTACCGACAGCTGACCCGTGACAGCCTGGTGGCCGCCAAGCTGTGCTACGTCCAGGCCGGTTTTTTGATGGGCAAGGCACCTACGGCCAACACCGGTACTCGCTGGCAACCCGAGAAGGTTCAAGACCTTCTGGAAAAAAGCAGCACCCGACCGAAGCTCGAGCAGTTTGAAAAAAACCTGAAGTTCAGCCTGGCGGATTTCCCGGTCGCCTCCGACGCCGCACCAATGCTGGGGCTGCTGGCGTGCGGGCCGTTTGAAATTCCGATCAATCAGTCGTTGCTCGACTTGTTTGCAGCGCCGGATCAACGCCTGCATAACCTGCGCAACAATCTCACCCTCGACGGCAAACCGCTGGACATTCCGCTGTTCAGCCCGCCTACGGACCCCAATCAATTGCTGCGTGACTTGGCTTCCGGTGGCGTGGCCGGGCCGAGGCCGATGGGCGGGCGGCTGGTGATCAATGCTTTCCGCTGGCGAGTGATGTTCGAGGTCGCGTTGCGCGCGGTGCAAGCGTTGCAGGATAACGGCACTCAGGTGCTGAGCCTGCTTGAACGGCGCGATCGTGCCGAGCAGGAAGAGTTGCAGCAAAACCATATGGTGGAACTGGGCAGCTACGCCGAGACGGTGCAGGAGCAGTCCATCGCTCAGTTGGAAGCGAGTGTGACGGCGTTGCGGCAAAGTCGCTCGGTGGCGCAGGAGCGCGCCGATGCTTACGCAAAACGCTATGACGAAAACGTTTCGACGATCGAATATCAGGTCATGGACAGCCTGCATCAGTCCAAGGTGTTCTCTCTGGTGGCCAGGTCGATCAAACCGGCGGGCGCGGTGCTGGCCTCGTTGCCGAATATTTTGGGCTTTTCCAACGGCGGGCATCGGCTCGAGAAACTGGCGGACGCGGTGATATTCGGTCTGGAAATCGCCTCGTCACTGCAGCAAATCGATGCCGACCGACAGAGCACCACGGAAGGTTACCGTCGTCGCCGCAGTGACTGGGCGTTGCAACGTGATCAGGCGCTGGCCGAGGTGCGGGCCATGGATGCGCAGATCGCTGCGCAGAATCACGCGGTCACCGCTGCCCGGTCCAATCTGGCGCAAACCCTCAGGGCCAATACTCAGGCGCTGACGGTTTACAACTACCTGAAAAAACGTGCGAGCAATGCCGAGTTGTTCGGCTGGATGCTCGGCCAGCTCAAGGCATTGCACTATCAGGCCTACGATGCGGTGATCAGCCTGTGCCTCAGTGCCCAGGCTTCGCTGGCCGCCGAAACCGGTGATTACGATGCGCAGATCGCGTTGCCGCAGGTCTGGCTCGACCACCGTCATGGCCTGACCGCCGGTGATCAATTACGTGGGCATCTGCTTCGGCTGGAACGTGAATACCTGCAACGCCACGAACGCCGGCTGGAACTGGTGAAAACCATCTCCCTGCGGCAGTTGTTCGACGACAAGGTTGAAGGTCAGGTCGGGATCGATAGTTGGGCCGATGCACTGGATCAGTTGCAAAAGACCGGCACGCTGGAGTTCAAACTGACCCAACTGCTGTTTGATCGTGATCATCCGGGGCATTTCTGCCGGCAGATCAGTTCGGTGGAGGTCGATCTGCCGGTTTTGACCGGGCCGTTCGAGAATGTACGGGCGACCTTGCTCCAGATCAGCAGCATGACGGCGACCCGGCCCACCACACAATCGGTCGAGTACCTGCACAATCCCGGGCTCGGGGCGCCTTCGGATGTGGTGATCAACCTGCGCGCCGCTCAGCAGATTGCATTGTCGATCGGGCTGGCCGACAACGGCCTGACGGCCATGAAACCCGATGAAGGCCTGCTCAACCCGTTCGAAAACACCGGCGCGATCTCCAGTTGGAAATTGTCTTTCCCGTGGTTCAAAAAGCCGCAGCAAACCGCGCTGCTTGAATCGATGACCGACTGCATCCTGCGCATCCGCTATACCGCCAAGGCTGGCGAACCGCCGTTTGTGCAAAAGGTTGAAGACCTGGTCACTCAGGCTGAAAACGCCAGGCTGAACCAGCAGGTCGAAGGAGTGGGCAGTCATGAGTGAGCCGGTCATCCAGGCGAAAGAAAGCCTGCTGCGCAATGGTGATTTCAACGATCTGCTTAACCACTGGATTGACAAAGGGAAAGTGGGAATACAGAAGGAGTTGTATGAGAATTTCTTAATCCCTTTTATGAATGTCGGCGTCGGCGCCTCGGCTAAACAGGATGTAATCGCCCCTAAAAAAGCCGACGCGAGCGCCAGTTACGAATTGACGTTTCTCTGCGAGCTGCGCCCTGGGGTTGAGTGGTCGGGCGATTCAGGCTGGTTGTGCATTCTTGGCGGTAGCGAAGTGTTGATGAGCATTGAGCTCAAGGCCGGCGATTCACGCAGCCTTGAGCAAGATCAAGCTCGCCTGGCGGCAGGGCAGCCGCTGGAGTTCAAACCGATCCGCTATCGGGAGTCATTGGATCAACTGAGCTTCGATAGTGACGACACACTGACTTTCGAGGTTCGCGGGGTACCGAATAATCCATCAGACAGGCGCTCGTCCGTGCTTATCACCCGGATCGACCTGCAACTGAAACTGGAGCCACTGAAACTCCAGACTATGCGCCTGGATGAGCAAGACCTGGCGCCGGATCGCACGTTGTACCTGTGTCTGGGCGCAGCCCTGGGCAACGGGATGGATGACCCGCTCGACATGCAGCACTATCTGTCGTTTGAACCGGGCGATGGCAATGCCTGGCAGGGGACAAAGATGGCCTTGACCAGTCCCGGCAATCCGATGGAAGCGGTCAAGGCCGCGCCAGATTGGGGCGTCGATCAGGCGCTGACATTGCCATGGTCGCTCGACTGCCCGTGGATGGCGGAAGACAAGACCTACGAGTTCTCGATCATCCTGTTCAACCAGTATGACGCTGAGCCTTATCCGATTGACGTGTCGTTGGGGCATCACCGTCTGGCGTTTGGCGACGAGCAGAAAGCGACCTTTTACCCCGTTCTTGAATATGCGCAGAGTGTGCGGCTGGGTGTGCAGGTCGTTTCCCATTACACCAGACAGGCGCTGGATGCCCGGACGGTGAACTGGACGAGTGCCGGGCAAGGTGTGATTGGCGCGGGTGTCACT
Organism: Pseudomonas sp. Seg1; assembly: GCF_018326005.1. Taxonomy (NCBI): domain Bacteria; kingdom Pseudomonadati; phylum Pseudomonadota; class Gammaproteobacteria; order Pseudomonadales; family Pseudomonadaceae; genus Pseudomonas; species Pseudomonas sp. Seg1. Next base: position 5,109,546 of record NZ_AP021903.1, on the reverse strand, counting down.
GATGAGCAAGGCTGGGTTTTCTTTGATTTCGAGCCGAAGACGGCGGGTGATGTTGTCATCACGGCTTCGGTCGACAGCCCTTATTACGCTTCAGGCCAAGTGACGTGCGATTTTGCCGTGAAGGTGTTGGCGACCGATCCGTGGAAGGCTCTGCGGGCCGTTGTCGGAACGCAAGAAACAGCATGGGAGGCGACTGGCTACCCCAATCGGGGCAGCAACCATCCCGTCATCGTGCGCTTGCCGGCCGATAGTCCCTTGCGGGGAACGGAGTTTTCGCTGCACTGGAGCGGTGTCGGGCATGAGCAGTTGGGGGTCACGGTCAATCCGCCGCTCGAGGACCCGCTGCCATTCGACGGGGGCGATGTGCTCTGGACGCTGACCAGCGAGGATCGGCTCGACGGTCGTTTCGAACTGACCCTGCAGTGCTCGAAACTGTTGCTGCCATCACCGGGCAAACCCATGTCGCTGGCGCGCAATCGGCTCCGGGTGGGTGAGGTCCGTGAGGCCAACAAATTTCCGGTAATCGACGAAGAGGAAAGCGTGCTGCTGCGGGTGCAGGCGGTCCATTATCTGACCGCAGGCGATGGTGATCCCGTCAGCAATGCGCTGGTCGAATGGGTGACCCCCGACGGTGACGCTGTGCAGGACGTGACGGGTGCGGGCGGTTGGACCAGTTTGCTGTATACGCCCAAAAGCACAGGGGACAAGACCGTCACGGCCTATCTCAAGGCGCACCCGGACGATACAGCTGTGCAACAGGATTTTACGGTCAAACCCGTTGCCACGAGCCCATGGAAAGGTGAAGTCGAAATCCGCCTGGACGCAGTAAAGGTGGAGAGTCCGCTGGGGATGCTCTGTCGACGTGGGCAGACCCATACGCTGACAGTCGTGCCGAGGGCTGGCAGTGCCTGGATCGGACGCAACATCAGCCTGCATTGGCGCGGAAACGATCCGGCCATTGGATTAACGCCCGAAGACCTGACAACGCCGAAAGCTCTGCTGGCGGGCGGGGTGGAGTGGAAACTCGTCTCGAACAAAGACCACGGCAGTAGCGGCTTGTTTGAACTGGAGCTGCGTCTGGCCGGCCTGGCCAGCGTGCGAGAACTGTCGGGACGCCTGCTGTCCGAGGATTTGACGGAAGAAGTGGCGCTGATGCTCGATCAGATTCACGCGTCGCTGGATGCCCGAAACCTGTATCCGTGCCTGGGGGCTGTTCACCGTTTCAAGGTTTTACCCAATGCATTGAGTCCGCTGGTGGGGCTGGACGCATCACTGAAATGGTCGGGCGCTCCGGCCGACTCATTGGGGGCGACGGTTGAGCCCACGCTGGATCGCCCACAGGTGCTGAGCGACGGTGGCGCGAATTGGACGCTGGACTTTACCGCCAGTACGGCGCCTGGCGAGTTTGCCCTGAGCCTGGCGTTACCGCAGCTGAAATTCGAGGCGATCGCCAAGCCGATGACGCTGGCCCATAACCGGGTCAGGATCGAGACATGGCGGGGAGCGGCGGTCGATCCGGTCATTGGCCAGGCGCCTGCCTGGATGTGGGTTCAGGTGTATTCGCATTACACCCAACGTCCCGTGGATCAGGCGCCGGTGACCTGGACCGGCGACACCGGCCCACGCGATATCCAGACCACTGTCGATGGCTGGAGCGGTTTCGACTTTGCGCCGAAAACCGCGGGTGAGCAGCGGGTCACAGCGACTGTCATCAGTCGCTATGACGATTACCCGGATACTCGGCCGATGATGGTTAAAGCACTGGCAAGTGATCCGTGGGAGGGGGTGCTGGTCAGCTTCGACAGGCAGTCGCCCCAGCCCTTGGGCACACAGACGTTCTTCCCGCGGCGCAATACGCAGCACTGGCTGGATGTGACTGCGCCGGCTGGCAGTGTTCTGTTTGACAAGGAACTGACATTGGGCATGACCGGGACCGGTCCGGCGGAACTGGGCATTCGCTTTGAAGAGCCGAGGCTTGGGGAGCCCAGATTATTTCCTCAAGCCGGACAGACCTATTCCTTCAAGACCGGCGATTTGAAGGACGCAAGCTTTGGGTTGCGCTTCTCGTCCGCCCGGCTGGCCAGTTTGTCCCCGGTGAATGCGATGTCGCTGGGCCAGGGTGAACAGGCGTTAAAGATCGCCGAACGCCAGCGAGCCCATCAGACGTTGCTCTGGGGCACAGAGGTGTCGGAGCAGATCACTGTGATCTCGGCGATCAGCGGCAGACCGATGGTCGGGGTGACCGTGACCTGGCGCAGCCCGGATCTTGGCGTGAAGCAATCGACCAGCAATTTTTATGGGGTAGCGAAGATTGCTTTTGTGCCGACGACACCCGGGCCGCTTGAACTGACGGCGTCGGTGGGGGGAGAGCTGCATTCAGCCTCGGTGGCACTGCCGTTTTTCCTCAATGAACCTCGGAAAATCGATTCACTGACCAGCCCGCAGCCAAGTGGACCAGAGGGCGCGTGGGTCTCAGCGACCGTTAACGTGGTGTCGGCCCTGACGGGTGAGCCATTGCAGGGTGTCGAGGTGGAATGGGAATACCCGGACCGAATACTTGATTCGACCTACACCGACGAGAACGGTAACGCCGGGGTGAGGTTCCGATTGGCCGGTATCAGACGTACCTGGCTGCAAGCAGCCGTGCGCGGCGGGTATGCGGGGTGGGATGTTCAATTTCTTGAATTTGAATTGGTGCCAGTCAATGAGTAAATCAATTGAAACGGATGATTCGTCCACGCCTGATTCTCTGACCTGGAAGAAGGAATTCAGACCCCTCATCAATGGCAAGCCAGTGCGCTGGGATGACCTGAGCGTGGTGTTGATGACGGGAGAAAAGTGCACGCTGGCGCTGGAGTATGAATACAGCTACTACATCGGCGCGCCGGAAGGATTTCTCGCCCTAAATTACAAGCCGGGCGAAGAGGGGCAGGGACTGGTTTTTGATCCGCTGTTGGGGGTGGAGTGTGAAATGGCTGAGGGAAGCCTTTCCTTGAGCTGGACTCTTTCTGCCGTAGAAGGCCCTGGCGGAGCCTTTGAACTGGTATTTACCCTTCCACGGGACCCGCAAATATCGGAATCGCCGCCTGTGCCGGGGCGAGTTATTGAAAATTGGTCGGAGGGCTTCGTTCCCTGGATTAACGGGCAGCGAGTCAGTTGGTCCGATGTGAAGCTGGACTTGATGCAGGGAGAGACTTGCACGTTGGCGCTGAGCTATGAAGGCAGCTCTCTGATTGGTGATCCGGCTGGTTTTCTAGCGCTTGATTACATGCCGGGTGCAGAGGGGCAGGGGCTGGTGTTTGATCCGCCATTGGGGGTGGCGTGTGAAATGACTGAGGGAACAACTTGCTTGAGCTGGACGATCACCAGCGAGCAGGCGAGAAGGGGGCCTTTTGAACTGCAGTTTGCGCTGCCAAAGTTAGCTGATGTACCGAAGTCTCCGTCATTGCCAGGAAGATTAATTGACAGCTGGCTGGAAGGGTTCTCACCGCTCGTGAGCGGAAAGCAAGTCGAGTGGACTGACCTCAAGCTTGACTTAATGGCGGGAGAGACCATCAAGCTGGCGCTCGACTTTAAAAACAATTGGCTGATTGGTCATCCGGCTGGTTTTCTTGCACTCGAATACGCACCTGGAGCAGAAGGGCAGGGGCTGGTGTTTGATCCGCCATTGGGGACGGCGTGTGAAATGGCTGAAGGAACAAGCTCCTTGAGTTGGACGATTGCCAGCGAGCAGGGGCAAAGCGGTTCATTTGAATTGCAGTTTGCCCTGCCTGAATTTGCCACGATGCTGAAGTCACCCTCTTTGCCGGGGAGAAAAACAGATCTACAGCAAGAGCTAGAGCTTATGTTCGACGCGTTTTCCTTGAACTTTGGACGCGATGCCTATCCCTGTCACGGTGCGGTCCATAAAGTATCTTTGCGGCTAAAACCGGACAGCCCACTATCAGGCAGGCGCGTGATTTTGGAATGGGAGGGTGAAAGCGCCGAGGATCTCGGCGTGGTGGTGACCCCCGCGCTGGAGTTGGAGCAGACACTTGATGGGGAATGGCTGACTTGGGAGCTGGATTTTAAACGAAGCACCAAAAACTCAGAGTTTTCATTGAAGCTGAGTACCGGCGAGCATCAAGGGGTCACTTTGCCGCTAGCCATGTCGTTGGGGCATAACCTGGTAACGACTGAGCGCTGGCAAAGGACAATCGACATGGGGTGGGGGGCTATATGGACTTACTTCGGAATTCGTGCGACTTCCAGCTACTTGAAACAGCCGGCCCCCCTTGTTGAGGTCACTGTTAAGAGAACCGGTCTCCCACCCGTGTATCAATCCACAACAGATAAAGGCGAAGTAGAGGTACTCTCCACGGACGGCACTATTGACGGAGTTGGTATTTTGAATCGATACGACAGAAGTTACGTCTAGCCATCGTTTGGCTCTGGTTTATCGATAACGCCTCCTTGAACGAGGCGTTTTTTGTCAGTCACAAACCTCCACCCTTCTTCAGCGCCAGATACCGCGTCACCAGTTCGGCCCCCAATTCTGCGGGCCGAACATCCATCACCGGAACACCGTGGGCGACAATTCGCTCATGCAGTTCCGTGCGTTCATTGAGGTAGTTGACTGTCCCGCAATAGGCCAGCGCTTCCGGCAAGGTCTGCACCGGCACTTGGCGCAAGGTGTCGAGTGTTGTTTCGCGCAGGCTCGCCACCAGCACTCGGTGTTGCTGGCTCAGACGTTTGACGGCACCGAGCAGTTCATCATCGTCCTCATCACGCAAATTGGTCACCAACACCACCAGCGCCCGGCGTTTTTGCCGGGCCAGTAACTGGTTGATGGCCGCTTGGTAATCGGCGGGGCGCTGGGTGCTGTCGAGGTCGTATACCGCGTTGAGCAGCACGTTCAGTTGGCCGCTGCCCTTGACCGGGGCGAGGTGGCGCGGTTGATCACTGGCGAAGGTACTCAGTCCAACGGCATCGCCCTGGCGTAGCGCAACGTAGCTGAGCAGCAGGCAGGCATTGAGCGCATGGTCGAAGTGCGACAGCTCATCATCCTGACTGCGCATGCGTCGGCCGCAGTCGAGCAGGAAAATGATCTGTTGATCGCGCTCGTCCTGATACTCGCGGGCAATCGGCGTGCGTTGGCGGGCGGTGGCCTTCCAGTCGATCTGGCGCAGGCTGTCGCCTTCACGAAATTCGCGCAACTGATGAAACTCCAACCCTTGCCCGCGCCGTTGCCGCTGGCGCACGCCGAGCTGGCTGAGCCAGTTGTCCACCGCCAGCAGTTCACCGCCGTAGAGACGAGCGAAATCCGGGTAGACGCGGGTGCTGTCGATCACGTTGAGCACGCGTTTACCTGACCATAAACCCAGCGGGCTCGGCAGGTTCACTTCGCAGTGTTCGAAGCTGAAGTGACCGCGTTTGAGCGGGCGCACGCGGTAGCTGATCAGGCTGATCTGGCCGGGCTGCAATTCGACGTTCAGTGGCAGGTTTTCGAAGCTGAGGCCGTCCGGCACATGGTCGAAAATCTGCAGGTTCAGTGGCGCGCTGAAGTCGTGTTCAACGGTTAGCTGCACCTCACCCCAGCGGCCAAGCGCGAGGCTGCCGGGCATCTGCCGTTTGATCCGCACCGTCGGCAGTCGCTTGAGGCGCAACGCATCGAGCGTCGCCAGCGCCAACAGGGCCAGCAGCAATCCCCAGTTGATTGACAGCAGGCTCTCCGGGACATCGATTGCCAATGCCTGCAAGGTGCCCAGCACAAGGCCGATGCCGAGCAGGATGATCAGCCAGATCAGCAGCAGACGTGAAGGTTTCATGGCCACACGATCACCTGCCGGAGCTGCCGAATGTAGCGATCTTTTGCGTTCATAGACGCGGCGCCGGAATCTGATCAAGCAACTGCTGCAGCACCTGATCGACTTGCAGGCCCTCAATGTCCAGTTCCGGCGCAATGCGCACACGATGGCGCAACACCGCCAGCGCGCAGCCCTTGATGTCATCGGGAATCACGAATTCACCGCCGCGCAGCAAGGCCCGGGCGCGGGCGCAGCGCACCAGCGCAATCGAGGCCCGAGGCCCGGCGCCCAAGGTCAGGCCCGGCCAGGTGCGGGTGCTGCGCGCCAGGCGCACGGCGTAATCGAGCACCTGATCGTCCAGCGGCAAATCACTGGCGATACGCTGCAACGCCTGCACGTCCTTGGCTTGCAACACGGTGCGCAACGGCTGCACGTCGAGCATGTCGGCGCGGGTCGAACGGCTGACCTGGCGCACCATGTTCAGCTCCTGATCGGCATCGGGATAATCCATGCGCACCTTGAGCATGAAGCGATCGAGTTCGGCTTCCGGCAGTGGATACGTGCCTTCCTGCTCGATCGGGTTCTGCGTGGCGAGGACCATGAACGGCTGCGCAATCGGCAAGGCGCGGCCTTCCAGCGTGACCTGACGTTCCTGCATCGCTTCGAGCAACGCGGCCTGGGTTTTTGCCGGGGCGCGGTTGATTTCGTCGGCCAGCAGCAGGTTGGTAAACAGCGGCCCTTTGCGCAGCTTGAACTGCTCGGTGTGCAGGTCGTACACGGCGTGGCCGGTGACGTCGCTGGGCATCAGGTCCGGGGTGAACTGAATACGTGCGAACTCGCCGCCGAAGCAGCGCGCCAAGGCACGCACCAGCAGGGTTTTGCCCAGTCCCGGAACACCCTCCAGCAACACATGGCCACCGGCGATCAGTGCGGTCAGCACGTCGTCGATGACCGCGTCCTGGCCGATCACAGCCTTGTGTAATTCATTGCGCACGGCCTGCGCCAGTTGACTGGCACGCTGGCGCTGCTGGGCGGCGTGGCTGGCGCTGCCGGGCTCGATCTGTTCGGTCATAGCGTGTTCCTCAAGGTTTGCAGGTGGGCGACCTGGCGGCAGAAATCGGCACTGGACATCCGCCGCTTCGGCACCGGGCTCAAGGCCTGGCTGATGGCACGGGTCGGTTGCCGGGTCAGGCGCGACAACGCCAGCCATTGTTCGGCAACGTTCAATTCTTCGAAGCCGGGGTGCCGGCGTCGGGCGCGGCGCAACACGTCCTGTTGCAGGGCCTGCAACAGCGACTGCTGACCGTTGTGGCGCAGCATGAAATCGGCACTGGCGCGCAGGTGCTCCTGCAACTGGCGACGACCACTCGGCGCGGGCGCCTGAAGTGGGCCATGGCGCACACTGGCCTGCCACAACCACAGGCCGATTAACGCGAGCAGGGCGACGATGGCTTGCGGGAAGTAGCGCCAGAGCAGCGTCAGCAGGCTATCGTGCTCGATGTTGTAGATCAGCGTGACGTCGGTGTCGGCGCTTAGATACCAGAGCAGCCAGGCGTTGTCGTACTGGGCAATCGCCGTGGTTTTCCACAGCTCGGCATCGGTGACCACGGTGATCGAACCGAGGCTGTAGGGCAGTTGCATCATGTGCGTGGCCTTGGCGCTGTTGGCCCAGGCATGCGCAAGATTCTTCGGGTCGTCGAGATGAAAGTCGGTATCGAAGCCGGCGTAGGCCGGCGCGTCTTCGTCTTCCAGGTACAGTTTGGTCAGGGCGGGATACGGTTCATGGGGCAGGCCTTCGGGCGGGTCCTTCAAATCCTTGGTCAGGGCCTGATGCAGTTGCACTCGATCAAGCAGCAGATCGTTGCTTTGTCTGGTCTGCGGGTCCCACAGTGCTTCGGCGACGAACACCAGCCGCCCACCGGCGCGGGTCCAGTTCAACACTTGATCGACCTGACGCGGTGGCATCCGCGATCGGTCGTTGAACAGCAACAGTGTGTGCCCGCGCGGATCGATATCCGGCAGCACCGCGAGGCTTTCGGCATGGTCGACATGGATGCCGCGCTCACGCAGAAACATTTCTGCCGCCAGGTAGGGATTGGCCTGCGCGGCGGGTGAGGGGCCGTGATCGACTTCTTCCTGATAAGGCTTGGCGGCCATGAACAGATACACGCTCAACGCCGCCAGCAGCGCGAAGAGCAATCCGCCGAGCCACCACAGGCTGCGCCGATTCAACGCGAGACTCCGTGACCGAACAGGGCGCGCCAGCCATCGCACAGTTCCTGTTGCAGATGCGCCGCCGGTACGCGATGTCCATAGGCCATGTTCTGCCAGTGAGTGGTCAGGATGCGGCTGAAGGCGAGCAGTTCCGGTCGTTGAAGTTGTTCGACCCGCGCCAGTATCTGGTTTTCCGTGTCGGCGTCCTTGAGCGTCAGATCGAAGTCGTGGAGCAAATGGCTGAGCAGGCCTCGATAGAGCAGGCTCAGCGCGGCGCGTGGCTGACTCTGCCAGAGTTGTTCGGCGTGGGCGGCGATGTCCTCGGGCAGGGTTTCGCGGTTAAGGTCGAGACCAAAGGCCTGTTGCGGCACTGGTCTTTTCGCTCGCGCAGGCAGCGCCGGACGGCGGCTGACGAACGCTTGCAGAAACTCGCGATAGCGCCAGATCAACCAGCCGACGGCGGCAATCACTGCGCCCCACAGCACCACTTCGATGACGGTGGCCAAGGTATTGAATTGTCGGCCTTCGAGCCAGCCGAGCAGGGTTTTCAGCCATTGCGGCGCTTCACCCTCCTTGTCGGATTTGGCCGGAGTTGCCGGATCTTCGCCAAAGCGATAGCGAGTGACGGACTCCTTGTTTTTGAACGGCGGTTGTTCGAGCAAAGCCTTGATACTGTCGTGCGAGGCCTGGCTGGTCAGCGGCTGATTCAACAAGCGCGGCGTATCCGGGCTGCTGTCAGCTTCAGCGGCCCACACCGAGGGCACGTTCGGCAGCAGCAGGCACACCGCCAGCAGCACGCCGAGTACGCTGCTGTTCAGCCGTTGCCGCAAACGGCGGAACACCAGTTCGATGTCCCACGCCTCCAGTTGCGTGCGCCGGTTCAGATAGAGGCTGAAACCACAGGCCACGTAAATCGGTTCCCACACCACCAGCACCAGCGCATAGAACGCGTTAGTCAGGTGTTCCAGCCAACGCCAGTCCTGGTCTGCCGCGAGGATCAACGATTGCCAGTCCCAGTCCGTTTCGATCTGTTGCGGCAACAGCAGGTAGAACAGCACCATCATGCCGATCCACAACGCCGTTTCCAGGTGCATGCCAATGATGGTCAGCCATTGCGCGGCGCCGGCATTGCGTTGCAACAGCACGTGCAGTCGCTGTTGCCGTGCACTGCCATCCAGGCCTTCAAGTTGCACCACAGGCATCAGGAAACTGCGGCTCAGACTCAGCCGGCGCCAGGTCAGGCTGGCCAGCAGTTGCGGTTTGAGCAGGCGTGGCCACTCGCGCAGGGCTTGCCTGAGTGTCGGCGTTTCACCGAACAGGGCTTTGGACAGGATGTACAGCGGCAGGCGTTCGTACGCCGGTTTCAGCCACCAGAAGATAAACAACGCCAGTGACGGCGAATCCCAGAACAACAGGCTGAGCAAGACGAACAGCGGCAGGGTGACGATCGCCCAACTGGTCATCAACAAGCGCCGGTGTTGCTGGCTCATGAGCACGCCCAGATCCATGGCTTCCCAGGCGGTGCGCGGACGGATCACCACCGTTGCGTCACTCAGGCGCATGACGGGACCTCCCGGCGAACAGAAAATAGCTCGCCACCAACGCCCACAGCGTGGCGCCGACCAGGTATTTGGTGAGTGGGGCGACGCTGGTTTTCGATGACCAATAAGCTTCGATAAACGCGGCGATCAACAGGAACAGCATGACCCCGCAAATCAGCAGTACGCTTTTGCGCGCGGCGCGTTTCAAGGCTTCGGCGCGGTTCAGGCGTCCCGGCGCGATCAATGCCCAGCCCAGTTCCAGGCCTGCCGCGCCGGCCAGCGCAATGGCCGTCAGTTCGAAGGCGCCGTGGGCAATCACGAATGACCAGAAGGTCTGACCGAAGCCGATTTCTGTCAGGTGCCCGGCCACCGCACCGATGACCAGACCGTTATAGAACAGGAAAAACGCACTGCCCACGCCCATCAGCAAACCGCTGGCAAAGGTCTGGAAGGCAATGCCGATGTTGTGCATCACGTAGTAACCGAACATCACCCAGTCTTCACTGGCGGCGCGATCGGCGGGGCGCCCGAGGTGGCCGGCCACCGGGTCGTACATGCCTTGCATTTCACGCACCTGATCGGCAGGGATCAGGTTGTAGACCAGCTCGGGAAACACATACACCAGCACACCGACGCCAATCAGGCTGCCGAAAAACAGCAGGCACGCCACCAGCACAAAAGGCCATTCGGCGCGCACCAGTCGCGGGAAGTCGGCGAGGATGAAGCTGAGCAGGTTGGCGCCCAATCGACTGCGATGCCGGTAAAGCTGCTGATGGCCGCGCAAGACCTGCTGTTGCAGGGAATCGATGAGGAAACTGCTGTAGCCGCGCTCCTGCGCCAGTGCCAGATGCTGGCAGAGGCGTCGATAGGCTTTGGGGAAACCGGCCACTTGCGAGGTTTCCTTGCCCCGTTCGAGGCGTTCAAGGGCCAGTGCAAAACGCTCCCATTCGGCCTTGTGACGATTTTCGAAAAGGCTTTGCTTCATGTTGGCCCCAGCAGGCCGCGGGCGATACCGTTGAGTTCAGCAACGGCCTTGGGCGCGGAAATATGCAGTGGCTGGGCCAGCAGCGCTGCCAGCTCGTTTACCCGTGCCGGCGTCAGTTCGGCCTGACGTTCGGCAAAGCCGAGCAGGGCGCGTTGTTCACTGAGGGTGAGGGCAATCGGTGCGCGTCGGGGTTCCGCGGCGGGTAATTGCGGGCGGCTGACTGGCTGTTCGCTGTAGACCACCAGCGTACCGGCGGCGATATCGCCCAGCCGTTTGAAAGTCGGGTGTTGCAGGCAACTGATGGCGCCGAGAAAGTAGCCGAACGGCAGCAGATCGACAAAGCGCAGCAGGTTGCGCAGCAACGACGCCGACCAGCCGATGGGCGTGCCGTCATCGTGCACCACGCGCAGGCCCATCCATTGTTTGCCCGGCGAGCGTCCCTGGCGCAGGACTTCGAACAGCACCATGTACCACCAACTGATCGCAAACAGCAGTAACGAGCCGAGGCCCATGCCGAGCTTGCCGAGGAACGCCAGCACAATGAACAGCGCACCCATGATCAGGCCGCGCAGACCCAGATCGATCGTGAAGGCCACGGCTCGTACCATCAGCCCGGCCGGGCGCAACGGCAAGTCGATGCCTTCCGGCGTTTCGACCTGATGCCGCGTATCCAGCGGCGGGGCCAGCGGTGCTTTCCTTGGCGCTGTGGGCTCGAGCATGGGCTACCTGATGTTCGCCTGTTCGGGGTGCAAGTGGGGTCGATGCTAGCAGCCTCTCGGGGGAAAACGACATAACTATGTATTGCACAGCATGTGGCGCCAGGTGTTTGAATGACGCGAGGCTGGCCGCGACTGCGGTTGAACGCCTAGACTTCGCCGATCTTCAGTTCAGGAACCGCCCGTGACTTCCATCTTCTGGTACGACTACGAAACCACTGGCATCAATCCCCGCAGCGACCGCCCGCTGCAGGTTGCAGGGATTCGCACCGACCACGACCTCAACGAAATCGATGAGCCGGTCAATCTCTATTGCCAGCCCAGCGAAGACATCCTGCCGCATCCAGCCGCTTGCGCCATTACCGGTATCACGCCGGGCCAGCTCGCTGAAAAGGGCTTGAGCGAAGCCGATTTCATGACCCGCGTCCACGCGCAACTGGCCGCGCCCGGCACTTGCGGTGCGGGTTACAACACCTTGCGTTTCGATGACGAGATGACGCGTTACAGCTTGTATCGCAACTTCTTCGACCCGTATGCCCGCGAATGGCAGGGCGGTAACAGTCGCTGGGATCTGATCGACGTGGTGCGTGCCGCCTATGCATTGCGCCCGGACGGTCTGGTCTGGCCGACCGATGACGAAGGGCGGGTAACGCTCAAGCTCGAACGCCTGACCGCCGCCAACAACATCGATCACGGGCATGCTCACGAAGCGTTGTCGGATGTGCGTGCGACCATTGCACTGGCGCGGTTGATCCGTGAGAAGCAGCCAAAGCTGTATGACTGGCTGTTCCAGTTGCGCAGCAAGCAAAGGGTCATGGACCAGATTCGCCTGTTGCAACCGCTGGTGCATATTTCCGGGCGCTTTTCGGCGGCACGCAGTTATGTCGGGGTGGTGTTGCCATTGGCCTGGCACCCGAAAAACCGTAACGCCTTGATTGTCTGCGACCTGCACCTCGATCCGCAGGGCCTGCTTGATCTGGATGCACAAACGCTGCGCCAGCGCCTCTACACCCGCCGCGACGACTTGCTCGAAGGTGAGTTGCCAGTGCCGCTCAAGCTGATTCATATCAACCGCTGTCCGGTGGTGGCGCCATTGTCGGTATTGCGTGCACCGGATCAGCAGAGACTGGGGCTGGACATGGCGCTTTATCAGGAGCGAACACTGCGACTAACTGACGCACAACAAGTTTGGAAAGATAAAGTTGCGGCCATTTATGCCAGCGAAGATTTCACCCCGAGCGAGGATCCGGAGCAACAGTTGTACGACGGATTTATCGGTGACCGCGACCGGCGTCTATGTGAGCAAGTGAGAAACGCCGATCCTGCGCAATTGGCGCAAGAGCAATGGCCTTTCGATGACGAACGTTTGCCTGAATTACTCTTTCGATATCGAGCGCGTAACTTTGCCGATACGTTGAGTTTTGAAGAGCAGGAACGCTGGCGAATATTTTGTCAGCAGCGTTTATCCGCGCCTGAATGGGGCGCACCGAATACCTTGCAATCTTTTACAGAAGCCGCAGAGCAATGGGCGCTTAGTGCGACACCGATGCAGAAAACCGTGCTTAATGAATGGCAGAATTATGTCCAGGCATTACGCAAACGTTTGAATCTTTGAAATCGAACATGCCGGGACTAAATCCCAGGCATAAAAAAACGCCAGCATTCGCTGGCGTTTCTTTTTTCGCGGATTGCTCTGCGAAGACGTTACGGCTTAGCCCAGCAGGGTAGCCCAGCCTTCAACCACGTCACCGCCCCACTTGGCTTTCCACTCTTTCAGAGTCTTGTGGTTGCCACCTTTGGTTTCGATGACTTCGCCGTTGTGCGGGTTTTTGTATTGTTTAACTTTGCGAGCACGCTTGGTGCCGGTAGTTTTTGCTACACCGCCGCGTGGAGCTTTGGTTTTCGATTCCGGGTCCAGCAGCGCGATGATGTCACGCAGGGACTTGGAGTATTCGCCCATCAGGGTGCGCAGTTTGCCTTCGAATTCCAGCTCGGTTTGCAGTTTGTCGTCTTGCGACAGGTTCTTCAAACGGGCTTGCAGCTCTTTGATAGCTTCTTCGGTGGCGCGATATTCGTTGATCAAGGACATGATTACTACCTTAGTAGAGTGCTGGATGGCAGGGGACAGTGCCGCAATAATAGTCAGGCTGTTTCATCAAGTAAACATTTAAGCGGACTTTTTATTTAAATTAGTTACGAGAATTAGCAGCCAATTGAATGTTCAGTTAAATAGTGTGATGCAGTCATCACAGATATTCACAGTGATCTGATCAGGCACTGCCACTGCACCGCCATCACGTTGACGTTTCAGTCCGTCAAAAAGCCTGCGGCCGGGGCGATGTCCACGCCGACGTTGATCAATACTGCAGTTTTGTTGCGCAGTCGCTAGAATGGCGGCCTTTGCGAAGTTCTGGAGTTTCCCCCTCATGCGCACTTTTCGGCTGGTGATTTCTTGCCCGGACCGCGTTGGCATCGTTGCCAAAGTCAGTAATTTTCTGGCAGCCCACAATGGCTGGATCACCGAAGCGAGCCACCACTCGGATAATCAGGTTGGCTGGTTCTTCATGCGTCACGAAATTCGTGCCGACTCGCTGCCATTCGGTATCGAAGTTCTGCGTGAGAAGTTTGCGCCGATTGCCGAAGAGTTCTCGATGGACTGGCGCATCACTGACACCGAGCAGAAAAAACGCGTAGTGCTGATGGCCAGCCGCGAGTCCCATTGCCTGGCTGACTTGCTGCATCGCTGGCATAGCGATGAGCTGGATTGCGAGATCTCCTGCGTGATTTCCAACCACGACGACCTGCGCAGCATGGTCGAGTGGCACGGCATTCCTTATTACCATGTCCCGGTCAATCCGCAGGACAAGCAACCGGCCTTCGATGAAGTGTCGCGCCTGGTCAAACAGCACGACGCCGAAGTGGTGGTGCTGGCGCGCTACATGCAAATCCTGCCGCCGGACATGTGCCGCGAATACGCGCACAAAGTCATCAACATTCACCACAGCTTCCTGCCGTCGTTCGTCGGCGCCAAGCCGTACCATCAGGCGTCCCTGCGAGGCGTGAAGCTGATCGGCGCGACCTGCCACTACGTGACCGAAGAGCTGGATGCCGGCCCGATCATCGAGCAGGACGTGGTCCGTGTCAGCCACAGCGACAGCATCGAAGACATGGTGCGTTTCGGGCGTGACGTCGAGAAGATGGTGCTGGCGCGCGGCCTGCGTTATCACCTCGAAGATCGCGTGCTGGTGCACGGCAACAAGACCGTGGTGTTCTGATCGAACCCTCGCGTGCTTGAAAATCGAAGGGCCTGGGCGTTCAATCGCTTCAGGCCCTTCGCCGTTTCAGACTTGAGGAAAAGCTCATGAGCGATCCACTCGACAAAGCCACATCCAAAGCACCCGCCACCTTGGGTGAAGGCTGTTTGAGTCGTTATGACCCCGAAGACATGAGCCCTGAGGACGGCACGGAGTTTCCGGGTGCTGCCGAGTTGTGGGAGCAGGTGAAACCGGAGTCCGACGAAAGTACCGAGTCGAATTGAAAGACCGCCGTTCAATGTAGGCGCTGCCGAAGGCTGCGATCTTTCAGGCTTGACGCACCTTCATCAATTTCCTCAGCAACGGCCGCCCGAGCATCATCAAAAACACCGGCCCACCCACCACCAGATAGAAGTAGAACGTCACCACCCGCCAAATCAGAATCGCCGCTGCGGCGGTGGATTTGCCGACCATCGGCGCCAGCAGTGCCGCCGAAGTCAGTTCCGCCGCACCTGCGCCACCAGGCAACAGACTGAACTGCCCGGCGCCCAGCGAGACCATCTGCACCAGAAAGCTCCACGCCCACTGCAAATCCGCGCCCAATCCGCGTAGCGCCAGATACAGCACGCTGTAGCGCAGCAACCAGTGCACGCAGGTCAGGGCGAAGACTTTGCTCAGCGTCTGCCACGGCAGCTTCAGCGTATCGATGAACGCTGCGAGAAAGTGCAGCAGCTTGCGCGCCCAGCGGCGGCGGGTACTGGCCCGCACGTTGAGGCGGATCAGCAAGCGTCCGCTGAGGCGAATCAGTTGGCGGTGATAGCGCGCCAGCAATACGCAACTGCACAAGCCGCCGAACAGCGACACGGCGCTGACAATAAGCAACCCTTCCATACGGTCGCTGAGGTGCTGGAACAGCGCGTAAATCAGAATCCCGCTGAGGGCGCAGAGAAAGAACAGCAAATCACTGAGCTGATCCATGGCAAACACCGCGCTGCCCCGGGCCGGGCGCACGCCGCTTCGGGCCAGCAGCGCCATGATCGTCAGCGGGCCGCCACTGCCGCCGGGTGTCGCGCAGTAGGCGAACTCGGCGGCCATCACTACGCCGAGGCTTTTTAGCGGGGTGACTTGATCCCGTTGATCGCCCAGCAGTAACCGCAGGCGCAGGGTATTGATGCCCCAGCACAGCAAAATCATGCCGAACATGATCAGTAGCCAAGGCAGCGGAAAACTTTGCAGACGCGCCCAGATATCGCTGCCACCGAGCAGCAGCGGGATCAGTACGGCGGCGAGCAGGCCGACCAGCAAGACGATGCCGCGACTCATGCGGCGCGTCCCGGTTGACCGCGCTGTTGAGCGAGCCAGTTTGTTTTGGTCATTGGTACGCGTCCTTCATTCAGTAGCCTTTGCAGGGTGTTAAACCAGTAATCGCGGGAGAAGTTGTGGCGCATGTCCACCGGGTGCAAGCCTAGCCGAATCACCGGCGCCTGGCGCCAGCGTTGTTGACGCTGCTCGCTGAGGATTTTCGACAGGCCTCGACGCCAGGCGCTGCGGGCGCTCCAGACCAAGCCTGGGGCCTCGACCGGGCTGAAATCCGGCAAACGATAAAGATGTTGCGGATCGCTGGTGTAGTGCAGCGGCAGTTCGCGCAGCGCCTGGCGGGTGCCATCGCTCATCAGCCACGCCGGGGCGACGAAACCGTGCAGCGGCCAGTCGTAGCGCTGAAACACTTCGATGCCGGAACGCAGACGCGCGAGGGCGGCGCTATGGGGCAACTTATAAAACTCACCTTCATGGGTGTAAATCCGGCGCATGAACCAGTCCCGGGGCGAGGTCGGTGGCGGCCCGTCATCACTGTGAAAATAGCCGTGCAAAGCCAGTTCATCGTCACGGGCGACTCGCTCGCTGAGCATCCGGCAAAACGCGGGATGGGCGTCGAGGGCGTCGTGCCCATGAAAGTCCGGCACCACCAGCCAGGTCATGGGGATACGGCCCAGCGCATCGACGGCTTCGACAAAGGGGCGATAGTCCGCCCACGTCGAGGGCGCCACATCGTGCAGGACCAGCAGGATCGCGGGACGCTCGCAGGCTTCAGCCATTGGCCACCTTCGGAGTCGAATCGCCGAGTACCGCGTGATAGTGACCGAGCAGGCTGTCGACCACTGTGTCCCAGGCGTAATGGCGCTCGACATACTGGCGCGCCTGTTGGCCGAGGACGCGGCTGCCGCCACTGAACAGCTCACGCACGGCATTGGCCATCGCTTGCGGATTGTTCGGCGTGCAGAGCAGGCCGCAGCTGTCGTTGACGATTTCGGTGAAGGCGCCAGCCGCCACCGCGACCACGGGAATACCGCAGGCCATGGCCTCCAGGATCACCAGCCCGAAGGTTTCCTGATCGCCGGCATGTACCAGCGCATCGGCGCTGGCCATCAAACGAGCGACGGTCGGAGCCTTGCAGAACTCATCAATGACGCTGACGTTGTCCGGCACCACGGCGGGCATCGCCGAGCCGACCAACAGCAGGTGATAGCGCGGGCCAAGGCGTTGCATGCATTTGAGCAGGACTGGCAGGTTTTTCTCTTTTGAGCCGCGTCCGGCGAAGATCAGCAGGCGTGTGTCGTCACCAATACCCAATTCGGCGCGCAGCCCCGGATCGCGGGCGTCGGGGTGGAAGGTTTGCAAGTCAACGCCCAGCGGCTGCACGAAAACATTACGCACGCCGAGACCGGTGAGTTTGTCGGCCATCACCTGGCTGGGCGCCAGTACCCGGTCGAAGTTGCCGTAGAGCTTGGTGACATAGGCCTCGACGTTCGGCGTAAGCCAATGGCCCATACGATTACTGACCAGCAGCGGCAAGTCCGAGTGATAAAAACCGATCACCGGCACATCCAGCTGCCGCCGGGCATCCAGTGCCGCCCAAGCCGTGAGGTAAGGGTCGCCGACTTCGATCAGATCCGGCTGCAAATCCTGCAGGACGTTGCGCCAAGGGGCTAGTCGGACGGGGAAGCGGTAACCCTTGCCGAAGGGCAGGGCGGGAGCGGGAACCGTGTAAATGCCATCGTGTTCACCGAAATGCGCACCAGGGATCAGCAGGCTGTGGCGGATCCCCGCCTTGACGCCCAGCCGTCGGTGCTTGGCATCCAGGTAAGTGCGTACGCCACCGCTGGCCGGGGCGTAGAACATGGTGATGTCGGCGATGTGCACGGTGATCGTCCCTCCGCTGCGTTGTTCTCCCTTGGTTGACCTTTATCCAGAATAGATGTTCGGTCGGGATTACGCGGTGGGCCCCTCACCCTAACCCTCTCCCGGGGGAGAGGGGACTGATCGAGTTGTTTTTTCGAGTTACGCCGACCTGAAATACCGAGCCGAACTCAGTTTTGAAAGGCTTGAAGATCGGCTCCCTTTCCCCCTCGCCCCCTTTGGGGGAGAGGGTTGGGGTGAGGGGGTATGCTTTTGATCTTCAGATACGGAAACTGCCCACCAACTGCTTCAGGCGCGAAGCCTGCTGCTCCAGATCCGAACAAGCGCGCAACGTCGCCTGCAAGTTCTCCACGCCTTCCTGATTCAGCGTATTGATCTCGGTGATATCGACGTTGATCGATTCAACCACGGCCGTCTGCTCTTCGGTCGCCGTCGCCACCGACTGGTTCATCCCGTCGATCTCGCCAATGCGCTGGGTCACGCTGTTCAAGCGTTCACCGGCCAGGTTGGCGATTTCCACGCTGTCCTGGCTGTGGCGCTGGCTGTCGCTCATGGTGCTCACCGATTCACGGGCGCCGACTTGCAGCTCCTCGATCATGGTCTGCACTTGCTGCGCCGATTCCTGGGTGCGGTGCGCCAGATTACGCACTTCATCGGCTACCACGGCAAAACCACGGCCGGCCTCACCGGCACGCGCCGCTTCAATCGCGGCGTTGA
This sequence comes from Pseudomonas sp. Seg1, assembly GCF_018326005.1. Taxonomy (NCBI): domain Bacteria; kingdom Pseudomonadati; phylum Pseudomonadota; class Gammaproteobacteria; order Pseudomonadales; family Pseudomonadaceae; genus Pseudomonas; species Pseudomonas sp. Seg1. The sequence continues at coordinate 5,091,135 of NZ_AP021903.1, read as the reverse complement.
GCGCCAGCAGGTTGGTTTGCTGGGAAATGCTGGTGATCACTTCGAGAATCTGGCCGATGTTCACGGTTTTGCTGTTCAGCGACTCGATGTTGCTGCTCGACGCGCTGAGCATGCTCGACAACTGATTCATCGCCTTGATACTGCGATCCACCACCTGCTGGCCATCTTCGGCAAGACCGCGAGCGTCGCTGGCCTGGTTCGAGGCTTGCGCGGCGTTGCGGGCGATTTCCTGGGCGGCGGCACCGAGCTGGTTGATCGCGGCGGCAACACTGCTGGTACGCGAAGCCTGCTGATCAGAGTTGTACATCGACGAGTTCGACGCCGCGACCACGCGCAGGGCGACTTCGTTGACCTGCCCGGTGGCCGAGGACACTTCGCGGATCGAACCGTGAATACGCTCCACGAAGCGGTTGAACGCCGTACCGAGAACACCGAATTCATCGTTATTGACGATGTTCAGACGTTTGGTCAGGTCACCTTCGCCATCGGCAATGTCTTCCATGGCGCGTGTCATGACGTGCAGCGGCTGGATCAGAATGCGGATCAGCATACCGAGCAGGGCAATGATGATTGCCACGGCAATCACCGTCGCGATCACCGCCGAGGTGCGGAACTGGCTGAGCATCGCGAAGGCCTGATCCTTGTCCACCGACAGGCCGATGTACCAGTTCACAGACGGCAGGCCCTTGATCGGGGCGAAGGTGACGATGCGGGTCTTGCCATCGACGGTGACTTCACTGAAGTCGCTGCTGATGCGCGGGGTGTCCTGCGGATACGCTTCTTTAAGCGATTTCATCACCAGCGCTTTGTCCGGGTGCACGAGGATCTTGCCGTCGGCGCTGACCAGGAACACATAACCCATGCCGTCGAAATCCCGGGCGGCGAGGGTGTCGACCAACGATTGCAGGCTCAGATCGCCGCCGACCACGCCAACGCTCTGACCGGCCTTTTTCGAGGCGGTGGCGATGGAGATGATCAGTTGCCCGGTGGCCGCGTCGATGTACGGTTCGGTCAGGGTCGAGGTGCTGCTGGTTTCGGCGCCTTTATACCAAGGCCGTACCCGTGGATCGAAACCGTCCGGCATCTTCACGTCCGGGCGGATGGTGAAGTGGCCGGTGGCATCGCCCAGGTAGGTGGCCATGAACGTCGAGGTCAGGGTTTTCTGCTCCAGCAGGCTGGCGACGTTGGCGGGTTCGGGATTGATGGCAATGTTCTGAGCGGCGTTCTCGACCAGCAGAATGCGGCCGCTGAGCCAGGTCTGGATATTGCCGGCGGTGACCTCGCCCATCTCGTTGAGATAGTTGTTCAGGTCATCGCGAATCGCGTTGCGCTGGAGCCAGTCGTTGTACAGCGTAAACGAGGCGAAAGCGGCGATGACGATGAGGGCGGCGGCAAGCAAAATTTTATGGCTGAAGCGCAGATTTTTGTTCATGGCTTGGGGTTCCGCTAAGGTCTTAATGTCCTGGGCGTGCTTTTATAAAGACGCGCAATATGGGCAAGGGTGAATACAAGCTGATATTTCCGTCTCTCCCTAGGGAAATGTCCGACCCGACTTTTCAGTCAGGTTCTCGCCTCTATTTATCGGCCATCGCGAAATAAAGATTAACCATTGGGTGACAAAATGCCTGACTCATCGCAACTCGTAATCGGCGCCGATCTCGCGGGGCAACCGATCGCCCAGGCCATGCGCCTGGCCAACCGCCACGGACTCATCGCCGGCGCGACCGGCACCGGTAAAACCGTGACCTTGCAGCGTCTGGCCGAAGCCTTCAGCGACGCTGGTGTCGCGGTGTTCGCCGCCGACATCAAGGGCGACCTGTGCGGTCTCGGTGCCGCCGGCAATCCGCAGGGCAAGGTCGCCGAGCGCATCGCCGGCATGCCGTGGCTCAACTACCAGCCGCAGGCGTATCCAGTGACCTTGTGGGACATTCACGGTCAGTCCGGTCATCCATTGCGGACCACGCTGAGTGAAATGGGCCCGCTGTTGATCGGCAGTCTGCTCGAACTCACTGACAGCCAGCAGTCGGCGCTATACGCCGCGTTCAAAGTTGCCGACCGCGAAGGGCTGTTGTTATTGGATCTGAAAGATCTGAAAGCGCTGCTCAATCACCTCAAGGACAATCCGCAACTGTTGGGTGAAGACGCGGCGCTGATGACCACCGGTTCCAGTCAGGCGCTGTTGCGGCGTCTGGCGACGCTGGAGCAGCAGGGCGCCGAAGCCTTGTTTGGCGAGCCGGCATTGCAACTCGAAGACATCCTGCAACCGGCGGCTGACGGTCGTGGGCGCATTCATCTGCTCGATGCCAGTCGTCTGGTACACGAGGCACCTAAGGTCTACGCGACGTTCCTGCTGTGGCTGCTGGCCGAGTTGTTCGAGCAGTTGCCGGAGCGTGGCGATGCCGACAAACCGCTGCTGGCGCTGTTTTTCGATGAGGCGCATTTGTTGTTCGGCGATACGCCGAAGGCCTTGCAGGAGCGGTTGGAGCAGGTGGTGCGGCTGATCCGTTCGAAAGGCGTGGGTGTGTATTTCGTCACCCAGTCGCCAACCGACTTGCCGGACGATGTGCTGGCGCAACTCGGTTTGCGTGTTCAGCATGGCTTGCGCGCGTTTACCGCCAAGGAGCAGAAATCCTTACGCGCCGTGGCGGACGGGTTCCGGCCGAATCCGGCGTTCGACAGCCTGTCGGTGCTGACGGAGTTGGGGATTGGCGAGGCGCTGGTCGGCACCCTGGCGGAAAAAGGCACGCCGGAAATGGTACAGCGCGTGCTGGTCGCACCGCCGCAATCGCGGATCGGGCCGTTGACCGAAACCGAGCGCACGATGCTGATTGCCGGTTCGCCGTTCAAGGGGCGCTATGACAAGCCGATTGACCGCGAGTCGGCGTACGAAATCCTGATGGGCCGCAAAGATCTGGCGCCGGAAGCTGAAACGCCCGCAGGCAAGCCGGCGGCCGAAGAGCCAAGTCTCGCCGACAGGGCAGGGGAGTTCCTCGGTACGGCAGCAGGTCAGGCGCTGAAGTCGGCGATGCGCCAGGCTGCCAATAACCTCGGTAAACAACTGGTGCGCGGTTTGATGGGTTCGTTACTCGGCGGCAGCAAACGCCGCTGATAGCACTTTGTTGGAGATCCAAATGTGGGAGCGAGCCTGCTCGCGAAAACGTTGTGCCATTCAACCCCCACGTTGTCTGACACGGCCTCATCGCGAGCAGGCTCGCTCCCACATTGGAATTGCATGCAGATTCAGAATAGAGGGTCAGGTCTTGTCTTTGGCGTGCGCCGCCAACCGCTCTAGCGCCGCGCGCAACCCCGGATCACTGATCCCGTCTGCTGTCGCCTGGATCGTTGCCGCGGCATCCGTCGACAAATCCATCGTATTGCCGACAACCCCGCGCTGCACCGTCGGCGGCTGTACCTTGAACAGAATTCGCGTCAGGCTGGCGAACTCGTCAAACATCTGCAACTGACGTTGCAGACGCTTCTGCTGATAACGCAGACGTGTCGCCCAATGACCATCGGTGACAATCAGCAACAGACTGCCTTCACGCCACGACGCCACATGGCAATGTTCGCGGGCGGCGGGTTGCAGTTGGCTTTCGAGCAGGCGTTGCAAATGCCCCAGCCGTTGGGCATGGCCGAGGATGGCTTTGAGCGGCTTGGCTTCGCGCAGGAGAACGGCGGGTGCTCTGGCCGTAAGAGGGCGAAATGCCATGATCGAACACCTGAAGTAACAGAAACGCCATGGTAGCAGAAAGGCCGAAATCACTCGCCCATTGCTTTTGCCCCCGCTTTACCCATTAAATCAACGACTAACTTCTGCCTTTCATGACTTGAAGTTGAGCAAAACGCCCCTATTTTAAGTGAGCCCCGTCAAAGCGCAGTGCCAGCATCGTGGAACATCGCCACTTTCCTCACTTCCGTTTCCGGGTAGAATGCTCGTTCGCATGCGGCCATGAGGGCTGCACGGGCGACGCTCACGGGGCCGCCCTCCATCCCTTTAGTGTGGAAGATCCTGCCGATATGTTTGCGCCTTTGTTAAAGAAACTTTTTGGAAGCAAGAACGAGCGTGAAGTCAAACGCATGCTCAAGACGGTGCAGCTCGTCAATGCCTTCGAAGAGCAAATGGTGGCCCTTTCGGACGATCAATTGCGCGCCAAGACCAATGAGTTCAAGGCCCGCATCGCCAAAGGGGAAACCCTCGACAAGCTGCTGCCAGAAGCCTTTGCGGTCGCCCGCGAAGCCGGCAAGCGCATCATGGGTATGCGCCACTTCGACGTGCAGCTCGTCGGTGGCATGACCTTGCACGAAGGCAAGATCGCCGAGATGCGTACCGGTGAGGGTAAAACCCTCGTGGCTACCCTGGGCGTTTACCTCAACGCACTGTCCGGCAAGGGCGTGCACGTTGTGACGGTGAACGACTACCTGGCCCGCCGTGACGCCAACTGGATGCGCCCGCTGTATGAATTCCTCGGCCTGACCGTCGGCGTCGTGACGCCGTTCCAGCCGCCGGAAGAGAAGCGCCAGGCGTACGCCGCCGACATCACCTACGGCACCAACAACGAATTCGGTTTCGACTACCTGCGCGACAACATGGCGTTCAGCATGGAAGAAAAATTCCAGCGCGAACTCAATTTTGCCGTGATCGACGAAGTCGACTCCATCCTCATCGACGAAGCGCGTACTCCGCTGATCATTTCCGGTCAGGCCGAGGACAGCTCCAAGCTGTACATGGAGATCAATAAACTGATCCCGCAGCTGGAACTGCACGTCGAAGAAGTCGAAGGCGAAGTCACCAAGGCTGGCCACTACACTGTTGACGAGAAGACCCGTCAGGTCGAACTCAACGAAGCCGGTCACCAATACATCGAAGACATGCTCACCCGCGTCGGCCTGCTGGCTGAAGGCGAGAGCCTGTACTCGGCGCACAACCTGGGCCTGCTGACCCACGTTTACGCCGGTCTGCGTGCGCACAAGCTGTTCAACCGCAACATCGAATACATCGTGCAGGACGGCCAGGTCGTGCTGGTTGACGAACACACCGGTCGTACCATGCCGGGCCGTCGTTTGTCCGAAGGCCTGCACCAGGCCATCGAAGCGAAAGAAGGCCTGAACATCCAGGCCGAGAGCCAGACGCTGGCTTCGACCACGTTCCAGAACTACTTCCGCCTGTACACCAAGCTGTCCGGCATGACCGGTACCGCTGACACCGAAGCGTTCGAATTCCACCAGATCTATGGTCTGGAAGTCATGGTCATTCCGCCGAACAAACCGTTGGCGCGTAAAGACTTCAACGACCTGGTGTTCCTCACGGCCGAAGAGAAGTACGCGGCCATCGTGGCGGACATCAAGGAAAGCATGGCGGCCGGTCGTCCGGTGCTGGTGGGTACTGCGACCATCGAAACCTCCGAGCACATGTCCAGCCTGCTCGTGAAGGAAGGCATCGAACACAAGGTTCTGAACGCCAAGTTCCACGAAAAAGAAGCCGAGATCATCGCGCAGGCCGGTCGTCCGGGCGCGCTGACCATCGCCACCAACATGGCCGGTCGTGGTACCGACATCCTGTTGGGCGGTAACTGGGAAGTGGAAGTGGCTTCGCTGGAAGACCCGACCCCTGAGCAGATCGCCCAGATCAAGGCCGACTGGCAGAAGCGTCACCAGCAAGTGCTGGAGTCCGGCGGTCTGCAGGTTATTGCTTCCGAGCGTCACGAATCCCGTCGTATCGACAACCAGCTGCGTGGCCGTGCCGGCCGTCAGGGTGACGCCGGTTCCAGCCGCTTCTATCTGTCGCTGGAAGACAGCCTGATGCGCATCTTTGCCTCTGACCGGGTGAAGAACTTCATGAAAGCTCTGGGCATGCAGCCGGGCGAAGCGATCGAACACCGCATGGTGACCAACGCGATCGAGAAGGCGCAACGCAAGGTTGAAGGCCGCAACTTCGACATTCGCAAGCAACTGCTCGAGTTCGACGACGTCAACAACGAACAGCGTAAAGTGATTTATCACATGCGTAACACGTTGCTGGCCGCTGATAACATCGGCGAAACCATCGCCGATTTCCGTCAGGACGTGCTCAACGCCACCGTCAGCGCGCACATTCCGCCGCAATCGCTGCCTGAGCAGTGGGACGTAGCCGGTCTGGAAGCGTCGATTGCCAGCGACTTCGGCGTGAAACTGCCGATCCAGCAATGGCTCGACGAAGACGATCACCTGTACGAAGAAACCCTGCGCGAGAAGCTCATGACCGAGCTGATGGCGGCGTACAACGAGAAAGAAGACCAGGCCGGTGCCGACGCACTGCGCTCCTTCGAGAAACAAATCGTTCTGCGCGTACTCGACGATCTGTGGAAAGACCACCTGTCGACCATGGACCATCTGCGTCACGGCATCCACCTGCGTGGTTATGCGCAGAAGAACCCGAAGCAGGAATACAAGCGCGAGTCGTTCACGCTGTTCTCCGAGCTGCTGGATTCGATCAAGCGCGACTCGATCCGTGTGCTGTCGCACGTTCAGGTTCGCCGCGAAGATCCGGAAGCCGAAGAGCAACGCCTGCGTCAGGAAGCCGAAGCGCTGGCCGCCCGCATGCAGTTCGAACACGCCGAAGCGCCTGGTCTGGATCAACCGGAAGCCTTGGGTGAGGAGGTCGATGTGGCCCTCGCCACTGCCCCGGTTCGCAACGAGCAGAAGCTGGGCCGCAACGAACTGTGCTACTGCGGTTCGGGCAAGAAATTCAAGCATTGCCACGGGCAGATCCAGTAAAACCCGTTTCAATCGCTGAAATACCCGCGCCGCGACCGGCTTCTGCCGTCGCGGCGTTTTGCCATTTAAACCATCGTCGCTGCGAGTGGCGGTGCTGACATCATTGAGTAAGGAGCGCATTCATGGCTGTTGGTCTTGGTCCTTTGCCAACGTTGCACCCGGTTGCCGGTTTTGAACTCGGTATCGCCTCGGCCGGCATCAAGCGCCCGGGGCGCAAGGATGTCGTGGTGATGCGCTGCGCCGAAGGCTCCACCGTGGCGGGCGTGTTCACCTTGAACGCCTTTTGTGCGGCGCCGGTAATTCTGGCGAAAAAACGCGTACACAACGCCGTGCGTTATTTGCTGACCAACACTGGCAATGCCAACGCCGGCACCGGCGAGCCTGGTTTGGCTGCTGCCGAGCGCACCACCGCGAAACTGGCCGAGCTGACGGGCGTCGATGCCAGCCAGATTCTGCCGTACTCCACCGGGGTGATCGGCGAGCCACTGCCGGTCGAGAAGATTGAAGGCGCACTGCAAGCCGCACTGGACGATCTCTCGGAAAACAACTGGGAAGCGGCCGCCACCGGCATCATGACCACTGACACTCTGCCAAAGGGTGCCAGCCGCCAGTTCGAACATGATGGCGTGACCATCACTGTCACCGGCATCAGCAAAGGTGCGGGCATGATCCGCCCGAACATGGCCACCATGCTCGGTTACATCGCCACCGACGCCAAAGTCTCCCGCGATGTGCTGCACAACCTGATGCTCGACGGCGCCAACAAGTCGTTCAACCGCATCACCATTGACGGCGACACCTCGACCAACGACTGCTGCATGCTGATTGCCACCGGCAAGGCTGCGCTGCCGGAAATCACCCGTGCCGAAGGCGAGTTGTTCGCCAAACTGAAACAAGCGGTGTTCGAAGTGTGCATGGACGTGGCCCAGGCCATCGTTCGCGACGGCGAAGGCGCAACCAAGTTCGTCACCGTTGAAGTCAATGGCGGCGGCAATCACCAGGAATGTCTGGACGTCGGCTACACCGTGGCGCACTCGCCGCTGATCAAGACCGCGTTGTTCGCCTCCGACCCGAACTGGGGCCGTATCCTCGCCGCTGTCGGCCGTGCCGGCGTGCCGGATCTGGACGTGAGCAAGATCGACGTGTTCCTCGGCGACGTGTGCATTGCCAGCCGTGGCGCGCGCGCTGCGACCTACACTGAAGCGCAGGGCTCGGCGGTGATGCAGCAGGAAGAAATCACCATCCGCATCGAATTGGGTCGTGGCGATTGCAGCGAAACCATCTGGACCACCGACCTGTCGCATGAATACGTGAAGATCAACGCCGAATACCGCACCTGATCCATAAGGTGGGAGCGGTTTCCGGCCTCATCGCTGGCAAGCCAGCTCCCACAGGGGTTTTTGTCGTTCACAAATATTGCGGACACCAAACTACCTGTGGGAGCGGGCTTGCCAGCGATGACGGACGACCAGACGCCAGACATTCTGGATTGTTTCCCTGACGAGAAGGCACCCAACCATGTCCCTGCACCTGATCATCGGCGACAAACTGCTTTCCTCCTGGTCCCTGCGCGCCGCCCTGGCCGTTGAACTGACCGGTGCGCCCTACACCGAAGAGCTGATCAAACTCGGCAAGCCCGACACTCGCGAGCAACTGCTCAAGCTTTCGCCGACCGCGAAGGTGCCACTGCTGAAAACCGCCCGCGGCACCATTGCCGACTCTCTGGCGATTGCCGAATACCTCGCCGAGCAGTTCCCGTCCGAGCAGCTCTGGCCAACCGATCTCTTCGCCCGTGCTCAGGCCCGATCTGCCTGCGCACAAATGCACAGCGGTTTCTTCGCCATGCGCAACCACATGCCGTTCAACCTCAGCCACGACGCACCGCTGAACCCGGTGCCGCCGGAGGTGAAGGTCGATATCGAACGCATGCTCGCGCTGTGGGCCGAATGCCGTGCCGTCGCCACTGAAGAAGGGCCGTACCTGTTTGGCCGTGTGAGCCTGGCCGATGCCTTCTTCGCCCCGATTGCAGTGCGTCTGCGCACCTATCAGGTTAAGTTGCCGGCCGCCGACGCAGCCTATGTTGAAACCGTCTACCAATGGCCGGCCTTCAAGGCCTGGCAAAAGGCTGGACTGGAGGAGTTGAATCCGTGAAACGTGTACACGTCGCCGCCGCTGTCATTCGTGACGAGGCTGGCAAAATTCTCATCGCTCGTCGTGCCGACACCCAGCATCAGGGTGGTCTGTGGGAGTTTCCCGGTGGCAAGGTCGAGCCTGAAGAGTCGGTCGAAACAGCACTGGCCCGCGAGCTGCACGAAGAGTTGGGCATTGTCGTGGGTGCTGCCCGACCCTTGATCAAGGTGCGCCACGACTACCCCGACAAACAGGTATTGCTGGATGTCTGGGAAGTGTCGAGCTTCAGCGGCGAACCCCACGGCGCAGAAGGTCAACCGTTGGCCTGGGTCACCGCGAAGGAGCTGGCGAACTACGAGTTCCCGGCTGCCAATCAGCCGATTGTGGCGGCGGCGCGTTTGCCCGCTGAATACCTGATCACTCCGGAAGACCTCGAAACGCCAGCCTTGCTGCGTGGCATCCAGAAGGCAATCGCGGGCGGGATCAAATTGATCCAGCTGCGCGCGCCGAACGGTTACGACCCCAGGTATCGCGATCTGGCAGTGGACGCGGCGGGTCTGTGCGCGGGCAAGGCGCAGTTGATGATCAAGGGGCCATTCGAATGGTTGGGAGATTTCCCGTCCGCCGGTTGGCACATCACCGCCGCGCAGTTGCGTAAATATGCGGCAGCGGGGCGTCCATTGCCGGCGGAGCGCTGGTTGGCGGCGTCTTGCCACAATGCCGAAGAACTGGCGCTGGCCGAGCAGATGGGTGTGGATTTCGTGACCCTGTCGCCGGTGCAGCCGACGCTGACTCACCCGGATGCGCAGCCGCTGGGTTGGGAGCAGGCTTCGACGTTGATCGAGGGGTTCAGTAAACCGGTTTTCTTGTTGGGCGGAGTAGGCCCGACTGAGCGCGAAAAAGCCTGGAACTGCGGGGCCCAGGGTGTGGCGGGGATTCGCGCATTCTGGCCTGATTCTTTGTAAAGGCGGCTGGCCTCATCGCCGGCAAGCCAGCTCCCACAGGTTTTTGGGTTTACACAACATTTGTGAACGACACAAAGCCCTGTGGGAGCTGGCTTGCCAGCGATGGCGTCCGTTCAGACGCTACCTCTCTGCGGGTTTCGCCGCCGGCTGCCAGAGAATCTCCGCCACCCCCTGCCGCCGTGCAATCAGCCTTGCGGCCACAAATAACAAATCCGACAACCGATTGATATACGCCAGGCCAACCCCGGCCAACGGCTCAATCGCATTCAAATGCTGACAGCGTCGCTCGGCACTCCTCGCCAGGCTCCGGCACACATGGGCCTGCGCAATCAGCATCGAGCCGCCCGGCAGAATGAAATTCTCCAGCGGCCCCAACTCTTCATTCCAGACATCAATCGCCGCTTCCAGACGCTCGATTTCCGCCGCGTTCAGCGCCTGATATTCCGGCATGGCCAACTCGCCACCGAGGTCGAACAGTCGATGCTGACAAGGCGCCAGCACCTCGATCAATTCATTCAACCCGGGCGTCGCTTCACGCTCGGCAATCAATCCGGCAAGCAGTACGCCGACCTGACTGTTCAGCGTATCGACTTCGCCAATCGCCTCGATGCGCGGGTGATCCTTAGGCACGCGGCGACCATCGCCCAGGCCGGTTTCGCCTTTGTCGCCAGTGCGGGTGTAGATCTTCGACAGGCGAAAGCCCATGGGTTACCTCGTCAGTTGATTGGTTTCGGCAGCGATGGGCAGTGGCTGGGTCAGCGGCAGGCGCAAGGTGAAACAGGTGCCTTGCCCGGGCGCCGACTGCACTTCCATCTGCCCTTTGTGATTGTTGGTGATGATGAAATACGACACGGATAAACCAAGGCCCGTGCCCTGGCCGATTTCCTTGGTGGTGAAGAACGGCTCGAACGTGCGTTTGCGCACGTTCTCGCTCATGCCGATGCCGTTGTCCTCGACCTGAATCTCCGCCCACGGCGGATTAAGCTTGGTGCGCAGAATAATCCGTCCTGGCTCGCTGTCGTCTTCGCGCTGGTGAATCGCTTGCGCGGCGTTTTTCAGCAGATTGAGCAGCACTTGTTCCAGCTCGTTGGCCGTGCCTGGCACTGGCCCGAGCGCCGGGTCGAACTGGCGGATGATCGCCTGACCCTTGAAGTCGAAACCGATGGCCAGATCGAAATCATTGCCGGCGATTTCCACCGCTTGATCGATCAGTGCCGGCAGATCGCACGGCGCCATTTGCCGAGTGCTGCGGCGGCTGAAACTGAGCATGTGCGTGACGATTTTCGCCGCCCGTGCCCCAGCCTGTTGAATACCGTCGAGCAGTTGCGGGACTTCACGCCCTTGCAGGTAACGATTGACCGTGTCCAGTTCAATGCCCAGTTGCTCGGCGGTTTCGAGGTTCTTCGGCAGCTCCGTCGACAAGCGCCGGCGGATGTTTTGCACGTTGTGCAGTATCGCGCCCAACGGGTTGTTGATTTCGTGGGCCATGCCGGCGGCGAGGCCGCCGACCGAAAGCATTTTTTCCGACTGCACCATCATTTCTTCCAGCGACAGGCGCTGGGTGATGTCGTCGATACGGATCACCACGCCACGGCCGGCACCACCCATCAGCGGGTAGAAGGTCAGGGCGTAATGCTTGGGCTCATCATCCTTGAACCAGGTAACGCGCTCGACTTTCGCCACGGTGTGTTGCTCGACGGTTTGCTTGAGTTGCGGCAGAAACGGCTTGAGCGGTTCGAAGGCGAGGAAGATCGGCTGGTTCAGCGCTTCGTCCAGCCGCGTGCCGGAGAGCGCGCTGGCTTCCTGGTTCCATTGCGTGACGTAGAGCTGCTCATCGAGGGCGATCAGCGCGGACGGCATGGAGTCGATGATGCTGTTGAGGTAGTTCTGGAAGCCGGTGAGTTTCTTCTCGATCTTGCTGCGCACCTGCACTTCCAGTTCCAGCTTGCGATTGGTGTGACGGGTTTCTTCGGCCAGCCCTTGGGCCTGATCGTAAGCCGCTTGTGAGTCATCGCGGGCGCGTTTGAGTTGCTGCTCGCGGGCTTCGATGCGCGAGAGCATGGTGTTGAACGCCTCGGCGAGGCTGCCGATTTCGTCATGATTGCCGCGTGAGGCGCGCAGGGCGTAGTTCTCTTCGCGCGTGACCTGCCGGGACAACTCTTCAAGCTGATGGATCGGCCGGGTGATCAGGCGTTTGATCTGCCGGGCAATCACCAGCCACAACAGCACGCTGAAAATCAGGATGCCCAGGCTCGCCGTCAGCGTGCCAGTGTAGAACGCCATCGGCAGCTCACTGCTGGCCACCAGCAGCAGATGGCCCGGCGCGGTCCCGGGACGGGGCAGGGTGATCAGTTGGTTGCTGCGAAACTCGGTGAGTTGCCAGGCTTCGATGTGCCGGTAGCGTTCCGGCAGAGCGAGTTTGTCACCGTGTTGCACTTGCGCGAGCCGTTCGCCTTTGCCGTCATACAGTGCGGCGGCGCGCAGCGGCGAATAGCTGTCGAGTTCCTTGAGCAGGCGTTCGGCACTTTGTGGCGATTGCAGGGCTTCACTGACCAGACTCGGGTTGGAAATCAACCGGCCGATGGTCTGCAAGGCCTGCGGGGCCATGCTTTCCTGGGAGATGTAATAGGCGGCGCTGATAAAAGTCAGGTTGGCGACCAGCAATACAGTGGTCAACAGCACCAGCAGGGCAGCCAGCAGTTTCTGGCCGACCGGCAGGTTTTCGAGGCGCTGGCGCAATGGCATCAGGGTTATCGCAGCAAAGGAACAAGTGGCCAGCGTAGCCGCTGCTCAGTCGCTGGGCAATCCAAGGCTGTGCAGATGCGCCACCAGGCGTTGCTGTAATTGATTGAGGTGCGGCAGGTTCAATTGGTGGCGCTCAGCGACTTTGCAGGCGTGGCCCAATAGATAGCTGATTTCGGTGCGGCGCTGGTTGGCCACGTCCTGATACATCGACGAGTAATTGGCGGCGGTGGCCTGGATTACCCGTTCGACTTCCTGTTGCAGATTGTCCGCCGCTGCCGGTTGGCCGCAACGCTCCAGCAATTCGGCCAGTTCCGCGCACAGTGTGGCGACTTCACAATGATGGGCCTGCAATCCGCCGTTACGGCAACCGTGCAACACGGTCAACGGATTGATCGCGCAGTTGAGTGCCAGTTTGCGCCACAGCCGCGTGAGGATGTCGGTGCTCCATTCATGGGGGATTTTCGCTGCCTCCAGATCGTCCAGCCAGATCGGCGCGACCGGATGCGCGACATCGCCGAGCCAGGTGAAACCGTGGCCGGCGAACACCACACGCCAGTCACCGTCGCGGAACGCGCCCTCGGTGCTGGAGGCGCTGATGCAGCGCGCCTGCGGCACTTTTGCGGCAACGGCGTCCTGACTGCCGAGACCGTTTTGCAACAGGATCAGCTCGGCATCGGTTGTCAGGCGCGGCGCGAGGAGGGCGACGGCCCTTTCAGCATCGTAGGCCTTGCAGGCCACCAGCAGGCGACGGATCGGTCCGGGGCTGTCCGGGGTTTCGCCGGGAACTGCATAGGTATTCGCTTGTCCCTGTTCCACGAGCGTCAAACCGCCCGCCGCGTTGTAGCTTTGCAAGCGCACCGCGTCGCGCACGATCAGCCTGACCGGCACTCCGGCCCGAGCCAGTCGTGTAGCCCAAAGTGTGCCGAGACTGCCGGCGCCGAGAACATGCCAGGGGGTAGACATCAGTTTTTTGCTCGATTGGTTGCAGGCATGTGCGGCTCGCCGTGTCGACAGGAAAAGACCCGTTATAATGAGCCCGATTTTAACCGCAAGCCAAGCGCGCTCCATGCACATCGAGCGCGCCTTTTTTATTGGAGAGATTACATGCCGTCGTTCGACGTGGTATCCGAACTGGACAAACACGAACTCACCAACGCGGTCGAGAACGCCGTGAAGGAACTCGATCGTCGTTATGACCTGAAAGGCAAAGGCAGTTTCGAGTTCAAGGAAAAGGACCTCACCGTCAGCCTGACCGCTGAAGCCGGGTTCCAGCTGGAAGCGATGATCGAAATCCTCAAGCTGGCGCTGGTCAAGCGCAAGATCGACGTGCAGTGCCTTGAGGTCAAGGACGCTTACGCTTCGGGCAAGCTGATGAAGCAGGACGCCATCCTCAAGGAAGGTATCGACAAAGAGCTGGCGAAGAAGATCGTCGGCCACATCAAGGATGCCAAGCTCAAGGTGCAGGCCGCCATTCAGGGCGAGCAGGTACGTGTGACCGGCAAGAAGCGTGACGATCTGCAAGAAGCCATCGCCGCCCTGCGTGCCAAGGAATTCGGCATGCCGCTGCAGTTCAACAACTTCCGCGACTAAGCACCTCGTTACCCTGTGGGAGACAGCAAAGCCCCTCCCACATTGAATTTATGTACACCCCGGCGGTTTTCTGCCGTTCATCCCTCGCGTGCCGAATGGCCGGAAATCAGGAGTTAAAACATGGATTTGAATGCTGAGGTAGACAACCTGGTCAAGGCATCCCAGGCGTGGATCCCGATGATCATGGAATACGGCAGCCGCGTGCTGCTGGCGGTAATCACCCTGGCCATAGGCTGGTGGCTGATCAACAAGGTCACGCAAAAACTGGGCGGTCTGCTGGCTCTGCGTAACGCTGATCTGGCGTTGCAAGGTTTCATCAGCAGCCTGGCCAACATCATTCTCAAGGTGTTGCTGATCGTCAGCGTCGCCTCGATGATCGGCGTGGAAACCACTTCGTTCGTTGCCGCGATCGGTGCTGCCGGTCTGGCCATCGGTCTGGCCTTGCAGGGCAGCCTGGCAAACTTCGCCGGCGGTGTGCTGATTCTGTTGTTCCGTCCGTTCCGTATCGGCGACTGGATCGAAGCGCAAGGTGTGTCGGGTACCGTCGACAGCATTCAGATTTTCCACACGGTGCTGCGTACCGGCGACAACAAGACCATCATCGTGCCAAACGGCAACCTGTCCAACGGCATCATCACCAACACCAACCGTCAGCCGACTCGCAAGGTTGTGTTCGATGTGGGTGTGGATTACGAAGCTGATCTGCAAAAGGCCCGTCAAGTGTTACTGGATTTGGCCAAGGATGAGCGCGTGTTGCAGGATCCTGCGCCACAGGCCGTCATTTCGACTTTGGGCGACAGTTCGATCACGGTTTCCCTGCGTGTGTGGGTGAAAACCGCAGACTATTGGGATGTGATGTTCATGTTTAACGAACAGTCCCGCGATCGTTTAAAGACTGCCGGCATTGATATCCCGTTTCCGCAACGGGTGATTCGGGTAGTTCAGGAAACTGCGGTATAGAAACAACGTTGAGAGCTGGCCCAGCGGTCAGTTAATTAATGAAAAGCCCAAGAGTTGTTCGCACTCTTGGGTTTTTTTATGGGCCAGGTAAAAGTTTGCTGGCTAATAGATAGCTGGCTAAACGTTATTGTATAAAGGTGAGTTGCCAGAGCCATAAAAAAACCGCCCACCTGAAACAGGTGGACGGTTCTTTTTAGAGCAATGCTCTGAAGTAACGCCGATTTACATCCTGATTACAGGATGTGCAGCGGGTACTCAACGATTACACGCACGTCGTTGTTGTCTGCGGTGTAGTCGGCGTTGTACGCACCGTTTGCACGATAGATCGCGCTACGCAGGCGGAACGACAGATCCTTGGCTGGACCTTCCTGCAGTACGTATTTGGTTTCGAAGTTGAACTCGTTTTCCTTACCTTCGGTGTCGGACGAGGTCTTGATGTTGTCGCCTTTGACGTAACGCGCCATGAAGCTCAGGCCAGGAACGCCGTAGGTCTTCATGTTCAGGTCGTAGCGAGCCTGCCAGGAGCGCTCGTCGCGACCGATGAAGTCGGAGATCTGGATGGAGTTGGCTACGAAGATCGTGCTGTTACCGTCCACGCCGTACAGGTAGTTGGTGTCACCGGTGGAACGCTGGTGAGCGATGGTGAATTTGTGTGCACCGATGCTGTACGCCGCTGCAAGGCTCCACAGTTTGTTGTCCAGTTCGCCGTACAGCGCCTGGCCCTGATCCTTGGTGCGGTAGCCGTTGAAGTCGATGTTCAGCGACTGCTCGTCATTGATCGGGAAGGTGTAGTTGGCGTTGATGTATTGCTTCTTGAAGTAGTCATCAACGTCCGACGCAGCAACACCGGCAACGAAGTTATCGGTGAACTGGTAGGTGGCGCCAGCGATGTTGGCGCTGGTCAGGCCCGGGGTGGACTTGCCGTTGATGCTGTCCTTGCCCATGCCGGTTTGCGAGCTCAGCGCAGTGAAACGACCTGCGGTCAGTTCCAGACCCTTGATCTCTTTGCTGGTGAGCAAGGTGCCTTCAGCGACTTCTGGCAGCAGACGGCTGTCATCGGTAGCGAATACAGGGCTGGCAACGAATTGACGACCGTACTTCAGAGTGGTGTCGGAGAGGCGGAACTTGACGGCTGCGCCAGTTTTGCCTTGAGCGTTTTCTGGCTCGTTGTCGCCATTACGGGCAAACAGACCGTTACCGGAACGACCTTCGCCACCATCCAGCTTGACGGTGCCCATGGCCATCGCGTCAAGACCAAAACCGATAGTGCCTTGAGTGAAGCCCGACTCGTAGGTCAGCAGTTGGCTGACACCAGTGTCCTGACGATAACCGCTTTTGAAACCGCCACCGTCTTTGGCAATGTTGCCGGCGCCATTACGGAAGTCACGGTTCATGTATTCCAGACGGGTTTTCAGATTCAGGCTCTGATCTTCCAGGAAACCCTTCGCGTCATCTTGAGAGGACGCTACTGCGAACTGCGAGGTGCCTGCTGCGACAGCCAGGGCGATCATGCTCCACTTCATCACGCGCATCGTGATTTGCTCCTTTGGTTTTTAGAAGAGTACTGCCGTCCCACCTGTTTTATTATCTGGGCGGCTCTTTCTTTTTGTGTCGGCGCAAACTTATATCACGCCGACATTGTTGGCGATACTTGCGAATCTAACCTTGCACCTTCTTTACGACGCTGTCGCAATTGGCTGTGTAGATGTCGCAAATTCACAGTACCGATGCAATCGGACCGACAACTTTTTCGCTGTTTTTCTAGCCTTTTGCATCGCTAAAAAAGAGTCCCTGGCAAAACACTTGAATCTCCATCGGGCAACCCTGCCACTATTTTCTTCGGGCTTAAGGCTCCCACTTCCCGTGGTGCGCTTATAGTCCATATGAGTACGAATGCAACAAGCGTGCACAAACCGCAATATCGGTGCGGTTATTTTTTAGAACGCTTGTCTTTACCTGTAAAAGCCTCATGAATACGGGGCGCCAAGCCCCTTTCTATCAGGGCTTGACGCCATTGTTTCTATGTTGTTGCCGCACAGCTTCAAGCGCGCGACAACCAAAAACGTTACCGGTTCACCCCACAAGTGAGTATTCGGCGGATGCCCGACGCACTGAGCGTAGACGCACTGTGCGGTTTTGGTGCAAAAAAATTTACCCGCTGTACCGTATTCATACAGTTCAGGCTATGGGTGCTTTGTGCTCGCCTCAGGTTTTTTCAACCATTTCAGCGTGATGCTTCCGTTTCGGGTTCTGTACTGGTGCAGGGTTTCGATAAATGTCACATCTCGGGGCGCTCAATCGGCACTGCCGTCGTGAAGGCGAGCGCTTTCGCAGGTATGCTGCCGGTCTGTCGCTTGGCGCGCCGCACTTGGGCGGGGCCGCTAAGCTCAATTATGTAGATCAGCCGGGAGTGCGCGCAGTGTTTGCTTTAGATTCACGACTTCAACAGGACACGCTGGCAATCGGCGACTTCCCGCTCTGCCGCCTGCTGCTGTCCAACGACGCCAACTACCCATGGTTCATCCTGGTGCCTCGTCGCGACGATATCAGCGAGTTGTTTCAGTTGGATGTCGCTGATCAGCAACAGCTATGGCTGGAAACCACAGCACTGGCCGAGTTGCTCAAGGACTTGTTCGATGCCGACAAAATGAACGTCGCGACTCTGGGTAACGTGGTCAGCCAGATGCACATGCATGTGATCGTTCGTAAACGTGACGACGCTGCATGGCCGGCCCCGGTCTGGGGCAGGCATCCGGCAAAGCCTTATAGCAGCGAGCAGGTGGCGGCCATCCGCGCGCGGTTGCGTGTGGTGCTGACCGAAGATTTCACCTTTGTGGAGGGCTGAATCATGAGCCTGGAACAACGTGTTACCGAACTGGAAAGCCGTCTGGCGTTTCAGGACGACACCATTCAGGCGTTGAACGACGTGCTGGTGGCGCAGCAGCGCGTGGTCGAGCGTCTGCAATTGCAGATGGCCGCGCTGCTCAAGCGTCAGGAAGAAATGGTCGGGCAGTTCGAGTCCTTCGAAGAAGAGGCGCCGCCGCCGCATTATTGAGGCGGGCACTTTCCGCCAGGCGAAAAAAAAACCGCGAACAGCACGCTGCTCGCGGTTTTTTTATGCCTTGGATCAGCGACGCGGCAGAGCGGCGATCACGTCCTCGGCTTGCAGGCCTTTGTCCCGGTTCATTACCGAGAACTCCACGCGCTGGCCTTCAACCAGAACGCGGTGGCCTTCGCCACGGATTGCACGAAAGTGCACGAAAATATCATCGCCGGAATCCCGGGAGATAAAGCCGAAGCCTTTGGACGTGTTGAACCACTTGACGGTGCCGGTATCGCGGTTGGTCATGTCGTAGTTGGTTGGCGCGGCAGCCGGTGAAGATCGATAGAAGCTGACGGCCAGGTGTACAACCACGGCAACCAGGGCAATCACCAGACTGAACAACACGGCTGGCTGGCCGGCGATGACGGGCATCGGCGCGATCAGGGTCAGGGTTTGCAGGACGACGGTCAGCACCAGAAGAGCGCTGGCCAGATTTTGCAGATGCTGGCGTGGACCTTTGTTCCAGTAAGGAATTACGGGAGCAATGATCAGGTTCAGCAGGCCGAAGAAGGCCAGGTAAAGTGCATCGGGTTGTTGCAGGTAGGGAACGGCTTCGGATTTCAAGCTAGGTATGAACGACAGCAGCAAGGCCGCTGCGCCCATTAGCAGGTGGACGATTTTCAACATTTTGATTGGCTCACGTTATGACGGCTCACAAGGAAGAGCTGAAGGCGCACGGTTCGCTTCGCAACAAAATAAGAGGCGGTAGGCACGTACACGGCATCAGCCTATGCGCAACACCCCGGAAAATGGGGCATGGCGACACACTGCCTATTTAACAGCAAAGCCTGCGGCTACTCAAATCAGCCCGGCCAGCGGCAAGGCGGCCGGTCGATTTGTCGCAGGGTGTGCGCTGATTCGGGGCTGCGGGGTGTCGACAGCCTTGCTAGAGTGGGTCTGCACCTGTTGGATGAATTCAATCGCCGTTAGGGGGTAAACATGGCAATCGATATCGGTATCAGTGAAGAGGATCGCAAGTCCATCGTCGAAGGACTGTCGCGTCTGCTGTCGGACACCTACGTGCTGTATCTGAAAACCCATAACTTCCACTGGAACGTCACCGGTCCGATGTTCCGAACGCTGCACTTGATGTTCGAAGAGCAATACAACGAGTTGGCGCTGGCCGTTGACCTGATCGCCGAGCGCATTCGCGCGCTGGGTTTTCCGGCGCCGGGCGCCTATGCCACCTATGCACGTCTTTCTTCGATCAAGGAGGAGGTCGGTGTGCCGAGTGCCGAGGACATGATCAGGCAACTGGTCGACGGTCAGGAAGCGGTGACCCGCACCGCGCGCGGTATCTTCCCGCTGCTCGACAAGGTCAGCGATGAACCGACGGCTGACTTGCTGACCCAGCGCATGCAGGTCCACGAGAAAACCGCGTGGATGTTGCGCGCCTTGCTGGAAGCCTGACCCCCGGCGCGCGGGCATGCCTTGGGCGTGCCCGCGTCGTCCGGAATCTTACCTCTGTCGTCGGCTTATCCTACGGTGATGGTCAATAAGTCATCTGGATATAACTTTGTGTCTGCGTTTTGATGAGGTCACAGGATGTGGCTTTGCAAACAGGTAGAGATGACAAAGGAGTGTCACCGATATGGTAGAGGGAGACAGGCGAGGCGACAGGATCGTCGGCTTGCCGCATGAGCTGAAATTCGATCCGTTCGCCAATGAATTCGACATGTCACTGATTCAGCCGTTGTCACGATCCGTGCGATTGAACGGCTACGCGACATGCCTGCGGCTGGAACAGATTTACTGGAATATCCTCGGCAACATGGCCGCAGACAATTGCTGTTCGATCAGTTCGCTGTTGTCCCACGTCGACCGTGAGGTGCATTTGCGTCACGGCGGGGTGAAAAATTTCAGCGCGCTGGTGCGAGTGGTGTGTGTCATGAATGGGGTCGGGGAAGCCAAATCGGCGAAACCAGCCTGAAACAGCGGTTGCAAAGGAGGTGGCGGCCTGTGCAGTCTTACGGCTGCACAGGCCGCATTTAATGGATATAATCCCGCTCTTTCGCCGCAAAGCCCTGCGCGCGGTGGCAATCTGATCGCCGAGACACCCCCATGCCGATGTACGATTACCAATGCGCTTCCTGTGGTCATCAGTTGGAAGCCATTCAAAAGATCAGCGAGGCTCCGCTGGTCGACTGCCCTGCCTGCCAGGCGCCAGAGCTCAAGAAACAGCTGTCCATGCCGGGCTTTCGCCTCAGCGGCAGCGGTTGGTACGAAACCGATTTCAAGACCGGAACCAAGAAGAACCTGGCCGGTGGCGACAAAGCTGACTAGGGTTCAAACCCAGGTTGAACGACACGCGTGAGTTTCCGGGCCGCTTCAGTGCGCCGGGATCTCCACCGAATATCGAATGACGAGAAGCGAACCATTATCATGATGCGCAGCCACTATTGCGGCCAACTGAACGAAAGCCTGGAAGGCCAGGAAATTACCCTTTGCGGATGGGTTCACCGTCGCCGCGACCACGGCGGGGTGATTTTCCTCGATATCCGTGATCGTGACGGTCTGGCCCAGGTGGTGTTCGATCCGGATCGCGCCGAGAGCTTCGCCGCCGCCGATCGCGTGCGCAGTGAATACGTGGTGAAGATCACCGGTAAGGTACGTCCGCGTCCGGCCGGTGCCACCAACGCCAACATGGCGTCGGGCATGATCGAAGTGCTGGGCTACGAACTGGAAGTCATGAACGAAGCGGAAACCCCGCCGTTCCCGCTCAACGAGTTCTCCGACGTGGGCGAAGAAACCCGTCTGCGCTACCGCTTCCTCGACCTGCGTCGTCCGGAAATGGCCGAGAAGCTGCGTTTGCGTTCGCGCATGACCACCAGCATCCGTCGCTTCCTCGACGAGAACGGCTTCCTCGACGTCGAAACGCCGATCCTCACCCGTGCGACTCCGGAAGGCGCTCGTGACTATCTGGTGCCGAGTCGTACCCACCCGGGTTCGTTCTTCGCGCTGCCGCAATCGCCACAGCTGTTCAAGCAACTGCTGATGGTTGCTGGCTTCGACCGTTACTACCAGATCGCCAAGTGCTTCCGCGACGAAGACCTGCGTGCCGACCGTCAGCCAGAATTCACCCAGATCGACATCGAGACCAGCTTCCTCGATGAAAAAGACATCATGGGCCTCACCGAACAAATGATCCGCAACCTGTTCAAGGAAGTGCTGGATCTGGAATTCGGCGAATTCCCGCACATGACCTTCGAAGAAGCCATGCGCCGCTACGGTTCCGACAAGCCAGACCTGCGTATTCCGCTGGAACTGGTCGACGTTGCCGACCAGCTCAAGGAAGTTGAATTCAAGGTCTTCAGTGGCCCGGCCAACGATCCGAAATGCCGTATCGCCGCACTGCGCGTTCCGGGCGGGGCGAGCATGCCGCGCAAGCAGATCGACGACTACACCAAGTTCGTCGGCATCTATGGTGCCAAGGGCCTGGCGTACATCAAGGTCAACGAGCGCGCTGCCGGTGTTGACGGTCTGCAATCGCCGATCGTGAAAAACATCCCTGAAGACAAGCTGAACGTGATCCTCGATCGTGTCGGCGCAGTCGATGGTGACATCGTGTTCTTCGGTGCCGACAAGGCCAAGATCGTCAGCGAAGCTCTGGGCGCGCTGCGTATCAAGCTCGGTCACGACCTGAACCTGCTGACCTGCAAGTGGGCGCCAATGTGGGTCGTCGACTTCCCGATGTTCGAAGAGAACGACGACGGCAGTTTCTCCGCACTGCACCACCCGTTCACCGCACCGAAGTGCACGCCGGAAGAGCTGGAAGCCAACCCGGCCGGCGCGCTGTCCCGTGCTTACGACATGGTGCTGAACGGCACTGAGCTGGGTGGCGGTTCGATCCGTATTCACCGCAAGGAAATGCAGCAAGCAGTGTTCCGCCTGTTGGGTATCAACGAAGCGGAACAGGAAGAGAAGTTCGGCTTCCTGCTCGATGCGCTGAAGTACGGTGCACCGCCGCACGGTGGTCTGGCCTTCGGTCTGGACCGTCTGGTGATGCTGATGACCGGCGCCCAGTCGATCCGTGAAGTGATCGCCTTCCCGAAAACCCAGAGCGCTGCCGACGTCATGACGCAAGCGCCGGGTGTGGTGGACGCCAAGGCGCTGCGCGAGCTGCACATTCGTTTGCGCGAAACGCCAAAGGCTGAGTAAGACGGGCCTGAAGGCGCATCTTCGGATGCGCCTTTTTTCTTTCTATAGAGATCAGGTCGAGATTTTTTTGTTTGTCGGCCGGCGCGGTTTTGCGCGGCGGGCAACGTTTCAAAGAGAATTCGGAGCGAGTTATGGCAGGTCATTCCAAGTGGGCGAACATTAAGCACCGCAAAGAACGTCAGGATGCCAAGAGAGGCAAGATCTTCACCAAGTGGATCCGTGAGCTGACTGTTGCGGCCCGTCAGGGTGGCGGCGATCCGGGTTCCAACCCGCGTTTGCGTCTGGCCCTGGACAAAGCGTTGAGCGCGAACATGAGTCGCGACATCATCGATCGCGCGGTTGCGCGCGGCGCCGGTGCAACCGAAGCGGACAACGTTGAAGAGCTGACCTACGAAGGTTACGGCCCGGGCGGCGTGGCGGTGATGGTCGAGTGTATGACCGACAACCGCAACCGTACCGCCGCCGCCGTGCGCCATGCGTTCAGCAAGTGTGGCGGCAACCTCGGCACTGACGGTTCGGTAGCGTATCTGTTCGAGCGCAAGGGCCAGATCAGCTTCGCGCCGGGTGTCGACGAAGACGCACTGACCGAAGCGGCGCTGGAAGCCGATGCCGATGACGTGGTCAGCCATGAAGACGGCTCGATCGATGTGTTTACCTCGTTCACCAGCTTCTACGCGGTGCGTAATGCGCTGGAGGCCGCTGGTTTCAAAGGTGATGACGCCGAAATCGTCATGCAACCGACCACCAGCGCCGAACTGGACCTGGAGGGCGCCGAGAAGGTGCTCAAGCTGATCGATATGCTTGAGGATCTGGACGACGTGCAGAACGTTTATTCGAACGCGGATATTCCGGAAGACGTAGCCGCTCAGCTCGGTTAAGAGCGACTAGGCTTCAATGTGGGAGCTGGCTTGCCAGCGATGGCGTCGGCACATCAGGCAATGATGGCGTCTGACACTCCGTCATCGCTGGCAAGCCTGCTCCCACATTTGTTTTTGTGTTATTTCGAACCCGCAGGCGTTATGACTTTAATTCTTGGTATCGACCCCGGTTCGCGTATCACCGGTTACGGCGTTGTTCGCGATACCGGGCGTGGTGGTTGCATTTACGTGGCCTCGGGCTGTATTCGCACCGGCGCCGGCGAACTGCATGAGCGTTTGCAAATCGTCTATCGCGGCGTGCGTGAAATCATTCAGACCTATGGCCCCGTGACCATGGGCATCGAAAAGGTGTTCATGGCGAAAAACGCCGATTCGGCACTCAAGCTCGGGCAGGCCCGTGGAGCTGCCATTGTCGCTGGCGCCGAAGAGTGTCTGGAAATCGCCGAATACACCGCGACTCAGGTCAAGCAAGCGGTAGTGGGCACCGGCGCGGCGAACAAAGAGCAGGTGCAGATGATGGTCATGCACATGCTCAAGCTGACCAGCAAACCGCAAATCGACGCATCCGATGCCCTGGCCATTGCCATTTGTCACGCGCATACCCGCTCCAGTCTGTTGCCGCACGGCTTGGGAACGGCACGCAGTCGTGGCGGGCGCCTGCGTCTCTGATAGCATCAGCAATCAAATTTTTCGCAAGGTGAGTTTCATGCCTGGGTCGTCGGCCTGCAGCGCACCTTCCGTCAGTCGCCAGCCCACGGCTGGCCAACGCTCAAGGATCTGAAACGTGATTGGACGCTTGCGCGGCACCCTGGCTGAAAAACAGCCGCCGCACCTGATTCTCGATGTAAACGGCCTCGGGTATGAGCTGGAAGTGCCCATGACCACGCTTTATCGGTTGCCGTCGGTCGGTGAACCACTGACCCTGCACACCCACTTGGTCGTGCGCGAAGACGCGCAGTTACTCTATGGTTTTGCCGGCAAGCGTGAGCGAGACTTTTTTCGCGAGTTGATCCGTCTCAATGGTGTCGGGCCGAAACTGGCGTTGGCGTTGATGTCGAGCCTGGAGGTCGACGAGCTGATCCGCTGCGTGCAATCCCAGGACACCTCGGCGCTGACCAAGGTGCCAGGCGTGGGCAAGAAAACCGCCGAGCGTCTGCTGGTAGAACTCAAGGATCGCTTCAAGGCCTGGGAAACCTCGCCGGCCATGTTTGCCTTGGTGCCGAACCAGCCTGACGGCCCGGCGCCGGTCAACACCGCCGAGAACGATGCTGTGAGTGCGCTGATTTCCCTGGGCTACAAGCCGCAGGAAGCGAGCAAGGCGATTACCGCCATCAAGGACAAGAATTTGAGCAGTGAAGACCTGATCCGCCGCGCCCTGAAGGGAATGATTTAAGTGATTGAAGCTGATCGTCTGATCGCCGCCGCGCACAGTCCGCGCGAGCGCGAAGAAGTCCAGGACCGCGCCATTCGCCCGGTCAGCCTGGCCGACTATATCGGCCAGCCGACCGTGCGCGAGCAGATGGAACTGTTTATCCAGGCTGCCCGTGGCCGCAGTGAATCCCTTGATCACACGCTGATTTTCGGCCCGCCGGGTCTGGGTAAAACCACGCTGGCCAACATCATTGCCCAGGAAATGGGCGTGTCGATCAAGAGCACGTCGGGGCCGGTGCTGGAACGGCCGGGTGATCTGGCCGCGTTGTTGACGAACCTTGAACCGCACGACGTGTTGTTCATCGATGAAATTCATCGCCTGTCGCCGATCGTTGAAGAAGTGCTGTATCCGGCGATGGAAGATTTCCAGCTCGACATCATGATCGGCGAGGGCCCTGCGGCGCGTTCGATCAAGCTCGATCTGCCGCCGTTTACCCTGGTCGGGGCAACCACGCGCGCCGGCATGCTGACCAATCCGTTGCGTGATCGCTTCGGTATCGTCCAGCGTCTTGAGTTCTACAGCACGGCGGATCTGGCAACGATTGTCGGGCGTTCAGCGAATATTCTCGGTCTGCCGCTGGATCCGGAGGGCGCTTTCGAAATCGCTCGTCGCGCCCGTGGGACGCCGCGAATTGCCAACCGTCTGCTGCGTCGGGTGCGGGACTTTGCAGAGGTGCGCGCCAAGGGGCACATCACCAAATCGGTGGCCGATCTGGCGCTGAACCTGCTGGATGTCGACGAGCACGGTTTCGATCACCAGGACCGGCGTCTGCTGCTGACCATGATCGAGAAGTTCGATGGCGGTCCGGTCGGGATCGACAGTCTCGCTGCGGCAATCAGTGAAGAACGCCACACCATTGAAGATGTGCTGGAACCGTACCTGATCCAGCAGGGCTATATCATGCGCACACCACGGGGCAGGGTGGTGACGCGGCATGCGTATCTGCATTTCGGTTTAAACATTCCGTCACGAATGGGTGAGATGCCCGTGGCAGACGAGTTTCTCGATGCCGTGGACGATTAATACACATTTGTTGTCGATTTATTCAGGGTTTGTACTGTCTGACGACGGTACTTTTGCGGTAAAGCCTTTGAACAATGAAAAACAGTTGCCTCGCCGGATTGGCAACCTGAGGAGTAAGCACTAGAGTATGCGCGCGCAAAACGGGCTTGAGCCGTTCGCACATCGTTGTCGCGTTTATTACGAGGACACCGATGCGGGCGGCATCGTGTATTACGTTAATTACCTCAAGTTTATGGAACGGGCTCGAACCGAGCGGCTCCGCGAGCTGGGCTTTGCTCAATCGCAGCTTGCCGGGGAGGATCTGTTGTTTGTCGTGCACTCCAGCGAAGCGCGCTACCACGCGCCGGCGCGACTGGACGACGAACTGCTGGTAAGCGCTGATGTAATCGAATTGAACCGTGCCAGCCTGCGCTTCAAACAGCAGGTCAGGCGGGCGACGGATAATGTGCTGCTCTGTGAAGGGCAGTTTTTGGTGGCCTGTGTGCGCACTAACAGTTTGAAACCCCGGGCCCTTCCCGAAGACTTGCGTGCGGCCTTCGCCGACGCGGTCGGTCCGGGTACACACTCAAAGCAGGAGATAAAGCGTGGAAGCTAACGTCGTCGACCATTCCTCCATGTGGAGCCTGGTCAGCAATGCCAGCATCGTGGTGCAGTTGGTAATGTTGACTCTGGTGGCCGCATCGGTGACCTCATGGATCATGATCTTTCAGCGCAGCAACCTGCTGCGTGCCGGTCGACGTGCCCTGGAGAGCTTCGAAGAGCGCTTCTGGTCGGGTATCGACCTGTCCAAACTGTACCGTCAGGCCGGCAGCAACCCTGACCCGGATTCGGGCGTCGAGCAGATCTTCCGTGCCGGTTTCAAAGAGTTCTCCCGTCTGCGTCAGCAGCCAGGTGTCGACCCTGAAGCGGTGATGGAAGGTGTGGCCCGGGCCATGCGCGTCGCCATCTCCCGTGAAGAAGAGAAACTGGAGCAGAGCCTGCCGTTTCTCGCCACCGTCGGTTCGGTCAGCCCGTACATCGGTCTGTTCGGTACCGTGTGGGGCATCATGAACTCCTTCCGCGGTCTGGCCAGCGCCCAGCAAGCGACCCTGGCCACCGTAGCCCCGGGTATCGCCGAAGCCCTGATCGCCACCGCGATCGGTCTGTTCGCCGCGATCCCTGCGGTCATCGCTTACAACCGTTTTGCTGCTCGCAGCGAAACCTTGCTGGGCCGCTACTACACCTTCGCCGATGAATTCCAGGCGATCCTGCACCGCAAAGTGCACACCAGCGAAGAATAAGCAGGTAATTTCCAATGGCTTTAATCGCTCGAGCTCGCAAAAAGCGCAAGCCGGTCGCCGAGATGAACGTAGTGCCTTACATCGACGTGATGTTGGTACTGCTGGTCATCTTCATGGTGACCGCGCCGATGCTCAATCAGGGCGTGAAAGTTGATCTGCCCAAGGTTTCCAGCGAAGCCTTGCCGCAGGACAACAACACTCAGGTCCTGACCATTTCGATCAAGGCTGACAAGACCTACTACTGGAACCTTGGCAGCGAAGTCGACACCGAGAAGCAGCAGGACAGGGCCATGACCCTGCCGCAAATGACCGATGCGGTGACCAAGATCATTCGCGCCGGCACCGAAGGCGGCAAGCGTACGCAGGTCTTTATCCGCGGCGACAAAACCGTTGATTATGGTTCCGTCATGGGCGCCATGGGCGGATTGCAGAAAGCCGGGGTCGGTAATGTTGGTTTGATTACCGAGGCCCCCTGATGCAGCAACTGCGAGAGCCGTCCGCCTCGGAAAGCTACTTCTGGCCTAGTGTCTGGGCGATTGTCTTGCACGTGCTGGTGTTCGGCATGCTGTTTGTCAGTTTCGCCTTCACACCAGAGCTGCCGCCGGCCAAGCCGATTGTCCAGGCGACCCTGTACCAACTGAAATCGAAAAGTCAGGCAACCACCCAGACCAATCAGAAGATTGCGGGTGAGGCGAAGAAATCCGCCGCGCGCCAGACCGAAGTCGAGCAGATGGAGCAAAAAAAGGTCGAGCAGGAAGCGGTGAAAGCTGCGGAACAAAAGAAAGAAGAAGCGGCTCAAAAGGCCGAGGAAGCCAAGAAGGCCGACGAGGCTAAAAAAGCGGACGAGGCGAAGAAGGCTGATGATGCCAAGAAAGCCGACGACGCGAAAAAAGCCGAGGCCAAGAAGGCAGAAGAGAAACAATTGGCTGATATAGCCAAGAAGAAGGCCGAAGAAGAGGCTAAGGAAGAAGCCAAGAAAGAAGCCGCTGAAGAAGCCAAGAAGAAAATCGTCGAAGACGCGAAGAAGAAAGCCGCCGAAGACGCCAAGAAGAAAGCAGAAGCTGAAGAGGCGAAGAAGAAGATCGCCGACGAAGCGAAGAAGAAAGCTGCTGCCGATGCTGCGAAGAAGAAAGCGCAGGATGCGGCACGTAAATCGACCGAAGACAAAAAGGCTCAGGCCTTGGCTGATTTGCTTTCCGACACGCCGCAGCGCCAGCAGGCCTTGGCCGATGAGCAGGGTGACGAAGTCGCGGGCAGTTTCGATGACCTGATTCGTGCGCGAGCAGCAGAAGGTTGGGCTCGTCCACCTTCGGCACGCAAAGGCATGACGGTCGTGCTGCAAATCGGCATGTTGCCGGACGGTACGGTGACTTCGGTCAGCGTGGCCAAATCCAGTGGCGACGGTCCGTTCGATGCTTCGGCAGTGGCGGCAGTGAAGAATATTGGACGTTTGACAGAAATGCAGGGAATGAAGGCGAGCGATTTCGCTCCATATCGTTCATTCAAGATGACATTCACACCTGAGGACTTAGCCTTGTGAGAAACCTTCTTCGAGGAATGCTGGTCGTGATCTGCTGCATGGCAGGGATCGCGATGGCTGATGAAAAGAACATTCTGGTCACCAGTGGTAGCGATCGGGCAACGCCGATCGCTGTTGTACCGTTCGGTTTCCAGGGCGGTGCAGTCCTGCCGGACGACATGGCTGAAATCATTGGTAACGATTTGCGCAACTCGGGCTACTACTCGCCGATTCCAAAGCAAAACATGATCAGCCAGCCAAGCCAGCCGAGCGAAATCATCTTCCGTGACTGGAAGGCGGTGGGTGCTCAATACATGATGGTTGGTAGCATCGTTCCAGCAGGCGGTCGTCTGCAGGTGCAATGGGCACTGTTCAACGTCGCCACCGAGCAGAAAGTGGCCGACGGCAGTGTCTCCGGTACTACCGAGCAGCTGCGCGACATGGCGCACTACATCTCGGACCAGTCGTTTGAAAAACTCACCGGCATCAAAGGTGCGTTTTCCACCCGTCTGCTGTACGTAACGGCTGAGCGCTTCTCCGAGAAGAACACCCGTTACACCCTGCAGCGTTCGGACTACGACGGTGCCCGCGCCGTGACTCTGCTGCAATCGCGCGAGCCGATCCTGTCGCCGCGTTTTGCACCGGATGGCAAGCGTATCGCCTACGTGTCGTTCGAACAGAAGCGTCCGCGCATCTTCATGCAGAACATCGACACCGGTCGCCGCGAGCAGATCACCAACTTCGAAGGCCTGAACGGCGCGCCAGCCTGGTCGCCGGATGGCAATCGCCTGGCGTTCGTACTGTCGAAAGACGGTAACCCGGACATCTATGTGATGAACCTCGGTTCGCGTCAGATCACCCGTGTAACCGCGGGCCCTGGCATCAACACCGAACCGTATTGGGGCAAGGATGGCTCGACCATCTACTTCACGTCCGACCGTGGCGGCAAGCCACAGATCTATAAAACCAGCGCCAGTGGCGGCGGTGCGGAGCGAGTGACCTTTATCGGTAACTACAACGCCAACCCGAAACTGTCGGCTGACGAAAAGACTCTGGTGATGATCCATCGCCAGGATGGCTTCACCAATTTCAAGGTGGCGGCCCAGGATTTGCAGCGAGGTAGTGTAAAGATCCTCACTGATAGCACTCTGGACGAGTCACCTACTGTTGCGCCCAACGGCACCATGGTAATCTACGCCACCCGCCAGCAGGGCCGGGGAGTCTTGATGCTCGTGTCCATTAATGGACGCGTGAGGCTCCCGCTTCCTACCGCTCAAGGCGAAGTCAGAGAACCGTCCTGGTCCCCTTACCTGAACTGACGCGGCGCTTTACGTTTTACTTAACACACTGGGGTTCATTAGGAGTTTCACGATGGAAATGCTGAAGTTTGGTAAATTTGCTGCGCTGGCTCTGGCCATGGCTGTAGCTGTAGGTTGCTCGTCCAAAGGCGGCGACAACGCCGGTGAAGGCGCTGTTGATCCAAACGCTGGTTACGGCGCAAACACTGGTGCCGTTGACGGTTCCCTGAGCGAAGAAGCTGCTCTGCGCGCAATCACCACCTTCTACTTCGAATACGACAGCTCGGACCTGAAGCCAGAAGCCATGCGCGCTCTGGACGTTCACGCCAAAGACCTGAAAGCTAACGGCGCTCGCGTTGTTCTGGAAGGCAACACCGACGAACGTGGTACTCGTGAGTACAACATGGCACTGGGCGAGCGTCGTGCGAAAGCCGTTCAACGCTACCTGGTACTGCAAGGTGTTTCCCCAGCTCAGCTGGAACTGGTTTCCTACGGCGAAGAGCGTCCAGTTGCTACCGGCAACGACGAGCAGTCCTGGGCTCAAAACCGTCGCGTCGAACTGCGTAAGTAATTCGATATGCGAACGTGCCGTCGTGCTGTAACTGTTCTGGCTCTCAGCCTCGCGCCGCTTGCGGCGTGGGCTGCGGTTCCTGTGGTCGATGACAACTCCGGTTATAACAATAGCGGGAGTAGTTATCCGCCTGCGGGTTACGGTACGAACGGCGCCTATGCCGGGGGAGCGGCTTCGGCCCCTGCCTCGGCACAAGGCATGCTGTTCAACCAACTGCAACAAATGCAGGATCAGATTTCGCGCCAGCAAGGCGTGATTGAAGAACTGCAGAATCAGGTTGCGCGCATGAAGCAAGAATCCCTGGAGCGATACCAGGATCTTGATCGGCGCATAGGATCCGGTGTTGCACCTGCCGCGACTCCTGAGAATTCTTCTGCCGGTGGCGATGCAAGTGCTGCTGCCGGTGCTGCCGCTGGCGCCGGGGCTGCTGCCCAGGCACCTGCTGCAGGTAGTGAGCCGGGTGATCCGGCCAAGGAAAAGCTGTATTACGATGCCGCTTTCGACCTGATCAAAGCCAAGGATTTCGACAAGGCCAGCCAGGCCTTCGCCGCTTTCCTGCGCAAATACCCGAACAGCCAGTACGCGGGCAATGCCCAGTACTGGTTGGGTGAAGTGAACTTGGCCAAAGGTGATCTGCAAGGTGCAGGTCAGGCGTTTGCCAAGGTATCGCAGCTGTATCCCAAGCATGCCAAAGTGCCGGATTCGCTGTACAAGCTCGCCGATGTAGAGCGCCGTCTCGGTCACACCGACAAGGTCAAAGGCATCCTGCAGCAGGTGGTGGCCCAATATCCGGGCACGTCCGCCGCGCAGTTGGCCCAGCGCGATCTGCAACGCATGTAACGCAGCTTTACCCGTTTGGAAGAAACCCGCGCTTGTCGCGGGTTTTTTCGTTAGAATTCAAGCCCTTTTTCTGAAACACGCTTCTTGTGATCTGCGCGTTGGCGGGATTGCCTGAAGTGCCTGACGGAGGCGGACAGCCTGTTTAGCTGTTACGCCCGTGGCGACTATGCAAGACACATTGAGAATTACCGAAGTTTTCTACTCTTTGCAGGGGGAAACGCGGACCGCCGGGCTGCCCACGGTTTTTGTGCGCCTGACCGGTTGCCCATTGCGTTGCCAATACTGCGACAGTGCCTATGCGTTCAGTGGCGGGACAATCCGCACCCTCGACGACATCCTTGAACAAGTAGCCGGGTTTCGACCGCGCTACGTCTGCGTCACCGGCGGTGAGCCATTGGCACAGCCGAACGCCATTCCTTTGCTCAAACAGTTGTGTGATGCCGGTTACGAGGTTTCGCTGGAAACCAGCGGCGCCCTTGACGTTTCGGCTGTCGATCCGCGCGTCAGTCGCGTGGTCGACCTGAAGACGCCGGGTTCGAAAGAAGCTCACCGCAACCGTTACGAAAATATCGAACTGCTGACCCCGAACGATCAGGTGAAGTTTGTCATCTGTTCGCGGGAAGACTACGACTGGGCGGTTTCCAAGCTGATTCAGTACGGACTGGATCGACGCGCCGGCGAAGTGCTGTTCTCGCCTAGCCACCATGACCTGAATGCTCGGGATCTGGCGGACTGGGTGGTGGCAGACAATTTGCCGGTACGCCTGCAATTGCAGTTGCATAAATATCTTTGGAACGATGAGCCGGGGCGCTGACATGACCGAACAACTGAACACCACCGAAAAACGTGCGGTCATCCTGCTGTCCGGCGGCCTCGACTCGGCAACCGTCGTGGCCATGGCTCGCGCCGAAGGCTATAGCTGCTACACCATGAGTTTCGATTACGGCCAGCGCTCTCACGCAGAATTGCACGCTGCTGCCCGCGTTGCCCGGGATCTGGGTGTGGTCGAACACAAGGTGATCGGCCTCAACCTGAACGGCATGGGCGGCTCGGCACTGACTGATAGCAGCATCGACATTCCGGAGGAGCTGGGTGAGGGCATCCCGGTCACTTATGTGCCGGCGCGCAATACCGTTTTTCTGTCTCTGGCGCTGGGTTGGGCTGAAGTGCTCGGCGCTCGCGACATCTTCATCGGTGTGAACGCCGTGGACTATTCCGGTTACCCGGATTGCCGTCCCGAGTTCATCGAGTCGTTCGAACGTATGGCCAATCTGGCGACCAAGGCCGGTGTCGAGGGCAATGGCTTCCGTATCCAGGCACCGTTGCAGAACTTGAGCAAGGCGCAAATCGTTCAGGCAGGCGTGAAGCTCGGTGTCGATTACGGCCTGACCGTTTCCTGCTATCAGGCCGATAATGACGGCCGCGCATGCGGCAAATGCGACAGCTGCCGCCTGCGTGCAGAAGGCTTTGCGGCAGCCGGTGTGGAGGATCCAACACCTTATTTTTGATTTTTTTCAAAAAGGTGTTGAATAGTCCTTAAAAATCAGTATTATACGCGCCACCACACAGCGGGTCGTTAGCTCAGTTGGTAGAGCAGTTGGCTTTTAACCAATTGGTCGTAGGTTCGAATCCCACACGACCCACCATATTTGGCGGTTTAGAAAATCCGGAAGGCCCACGAAAGTGAGGATTTCCGGGTTTTTTTTTGCCTGCAATTCGGGCGTCTGCTCTTTCAGCGCCAGCGGCGCTGACGCAGGTCAGAATCATCTTTTGTATCAACGGGATATTCTGTAGCCTTGCGCAGCTTCAACGCTGTCCGTGCCTGATAAAACTCACTCTCCCGGCGGTACCCTCAAGCGGTCCGGAGCCGGGTGTATACTCGACTTTCGCGCGAAAGCGCCTGCAGGTCTTGCGAACATGACGCAGATTTCCGAACGCCTTCTGGTTCAAGCCCACCTCGATGCCAAGCAGCCCAAACCGCTGACGGTCGAGGAAGAGGCTTATTACCGTTCTGCCATCGCCGCCGAGCTCAAGGCTCAGGACGCGGTGTTGGTTGCCCACTTTTATTGCGACCCGGTGATTCAGGCTCTGGCCGAAGAAACCGGCGGCTGTGTCTCCGACTCCCTGGAGATGGCTCGCTTCGGCAATGCTCATCCGGCCAAGACCGTAGTGGTCGCCGGCGTGAAGTTCATGGGCGAGACCGCGAAGATTCTCAATCCTGAAAAACGTGTGCTGATGCCAACTCTGGAAGCGACTTGCTCGCTCGACCTGGGTTGCCCGGTGGACGAGTTCTCGGCGTTCTGCGATCAGCATCCAGAGCGCACGGTAGTGGTTTACGCCAACACTTCCGCTGCCGTGAAGGCGCGGGCCGACTGGGTGGTGACATCGAGCTGCGCACTGGAAATCGTCGAAAGCCTGATGGACAACGGCGAGACCATCATCTGGGGGCCGGACAAGCATCTGGGCACTTATATCCAACGCAAGACCGGCGCCGATATGCTGCTCTGGGACGGTGCCTGCATCGTCCATGAAGAGTTCAAGTCCAAGCAGCTCGAAGACATGAAAGCGCTGTACCCGGACGCGGCAATTCTGGTGCACCCGGAATCGCCGACGTCGGTGATCGAACTGGCCGATGCCGTCGGCTCCACCAGTCAATTGATCGCTGCCGCGCAAAGCCTGCCGAACAAGACGCTGATTGTCGCCACCGACCGAGGCATCTTCTACAAGATGCAGCAGCTGTGCCCGGACAAGGTCTTCATTGAAGCGCCAACCGCCGGTAATGGCGCCGCGTGCCGCAGTTGCGCACATTGCCCGTGGATGGCCATGAATACCCTTGAGCGCACGCTCAAGAGCTTGAAGGAAGGGACAAACGAGATCTTTGTTGATCCGGCGTTGATTCCGCAGGCGATTCGGCCGTTGAAGCGGATGCTGGACTTTACGCAAGCGGCGCGGATGAAGCTGGCCGGTAACGCCTGAGGTCTTTCAGGCAACGAACAAACCTGTAGGAGTGAGCCTGCTCGCGATAGCGGTGTGTCAGATAGCAATTATGTTTGCTGACACACCGCTATCGCGAGCAGGCTCACTCCTACTGTGGTTTCTGGCGTCTGGAAATTACTTGGTCTTCTTCGGAATCCGCACCACGCGGGTGTCGGAATAGATGTCGTGCCACGTGCGCTTCTGCTTGTCGTACAGCGACCAGAAGAATCCGAGCCCCACACACAGCCACGAAGCGATCGACACCATGAAGCGCAGCAGCGCCTGCCACAGGCTGATCGCCTCGCCATTGGCGTTCTGCACGCGAATCCCCCACACCTGCATACCCAGTGTCTGCCCGCCATGGGTCCAGAACTTGGCGAAGAAGGCAAACAGCACCAGCAACAGCACTGTCGAATAGAGCGGATCGCCGTCGAGTTTGCCGGCATCGGTCATTGCTCGCAGACGTTCTTCGCCGATGATCGCCGCCTGGATCAACTTGTAAACGAAGCCGGTCACGATCAGCAGAGCGGTACACAGCAGAAAGTCATAGAACATCGCGGCCAGACGACGGCCGAGGCCAACGGGAGGAAAGTCGCCCTGGGGGGTGAGCAGGTTTTTCGACATGGCAGCCTCTGGACGCAAAATGAAGCGCCATTTTACGGATTCGCGCGCACAAAAAAGCCCCTGATATCAATATCAGGGGCTTTTTCGTTACAGAGATCAGGCTTCTGCTTGTACTTCGTCAGCCTGCATGCCTTTCTGGCCTTGCACAGCAACGAAAGTCACTTTCTGGCCTTCTTTCAGGCTCTTGAAGCCGTTGCCCTGGATAGCGCGGAAATGCACGAACAGATCCGGACCGCTTTCAGGAGTGATAAAACCAAAACCTTTCTCGTCGTTAAACCACTTGACGGTACCGCTCTGACGTTGGGACATTTCTTATTTCCTTTGACGCAATAAATTGATGACAGTCTCTTTCTCATGAAAGAGTACTGGGGCTGGTTGCAGGAGAGTAAGAAGACGTCGAACGGGATGTAGCTAACTTGTAGGCTACTGCCCAGGTCACGATTCCAAGCTGACCCATGCAAACACAGTGGACAAACTCTACGCCAACTACGGGAGAAAAAACAAGCCCCCGCAAGGGCCCGGTTTTGCTGCACTTGCTGGCAGTTAGTCGGTCCACTAGTGCAGGCTTAGACGATTAGCTTGTTCAAATCTTTTCGAACGTTATAAGCAAAGTTCATATTCGAATCGACTGTTAGAAAATGCACTTTTTTGTGGCGATTGCGTTACACATTAGTGCACGCATAACGCAATCGCGTTACTTATAGAAACAGTCAGTCAACCACGATAGTAGCGTTGTGGAACAAATGGCATTTTGCTTACAAGCATTGGCACCTTTTTCCCACGCACGATGGCCCAAACGGTTGTATCGAGGGTGACATAAGCACTGTCGAGGTAGCCCATCGCCAATGGCCCGCCCAGAGTCGGTCCGAAACCGCCGCTGCACACGCTGCCAATGATCTCGCCCGCTTCGTTGACGATCTCCGCGCCTTCACGCACTGGCGTGCGTTCTTGCGGCAGCAGGCCGACGCGTTTACGCGCGACACCGTTCTCTTGTTGAGCAAAGACTTGTTCTGCACCCGGGAAACCGCCGGCCCGTGCGCCATCAGCGCGGCGCGTCTTGGAGATCGCCCACAACAGGCTGGCCTCGATTGGCGTGGTGTCGGTGTTCATGTCGTGGCCGTACAGGCACAGGCCGGCTTCCAGACGCAGCGAGTCGCGAGCGCCAAGGCCAATGGCCTGGACTTCTGGCTCGGCGAGCAGGGCGCGAGCGAGTTTTTCCGCATCGGCGGCTGGCACCGAGATTTCGAAACCGTCTTCACCGGTGTAACCCGAACGGCTGACGAAGCAATCCACACCCAACAGTTGCACGCGGTTGAACTGCATGAAGGTCATTTTCGCGACCTCAGGCGCGAGGCGCGCCAGCACGGTAACCGCTGCTGGACCCTGCAGAGCGAGCAGGGCACGGGCTTCGAACAGCTCCGTAATGGTGCACTGATCGCCGATGTGTTTTTGCAGATGCGCCAGATCCTGATCCTTGCACGCCGCGTTGACCACCAGGAACAGTTCGTCGTTACCGAGGTTGGCGACCATCAGGTCATCGAGAATGCCGCCGGTTTCATTGGTGAACATCGCGTAACGCTGCATGCCCACTGGCAGGTCGATGATGTCCACCGGCACCAGGGTTTCCAGAGCTTTGGCGGCGTTGGCACCGGTCAGGCGAATCTGGCCCATGTGCGAAACGTCGAACAGACCGGCCTGCTCACGGGTGTGTTGATGTTCTTTCATCACGCCCAGCGGGTATTGCACCGGCATGTCGTAGCCGGCGAACGGCACCATGCGGGCGCCAAGTTCGATGTGCAGAGCGTGCAGCGGGGTTTTCGACAGTTGTTCGGTGGACATGCGTGGCTCCTTGAAAATGGGGTTCGGGATCGGGGGCAAGATCAAGAGCCCCTCACCCCAGCCCTCTCCCGGAGGGAGAGGGAGCTAGTTACGTTTCTCTCCCGGGGGAGAGTTGGTTAATCCGTTTGGCCTGGTTCGTGATCAGCATTCGATAATGTTGACCGCCAGTCCGCCGCGGGCGGTCTCTTTGTATTTGCTTTTCATGTCGGCGCCGGTCTGGCGCATGGTGCGAATGACTTTGTCGAGGGAGACGAAATGTTGACCGTCGCCACGCATGGCCATGCGCACCGCGTTGATCGCCTTCACCGAGCCCATCGCATTGCGCTCGATGCACGGCACTTGCACCAGGCCGCCGATCGGGTCGCAGGTCAGGCCCAGGTTATGTTCCATGCCGATTTCCGCAGCGTTCTCGACTTGCTGCACGCTGCCGCCGAGCACTTCACACAACGCGCCGGCCGCCATTGAGCAGGCAACGCCGACTTCACCCTGACAACCGACTTCGGCGCCGGAGATCGAGGCGTTTTCCTTGTAGAGAATGCCGATGGCCGCCGCAGTGAGCAGAAATCGCACCACGCCATCGTCATTCGCACCGGGAATAAAGCGCATGTAGTAATGCAAAACAGCAGGAATAATCCCCGCCGCACCGTTGGTCGGCGCCGTGACCACGCGCCCGCCGTTGGCGTTTTCTTCGTTGACCGCCAAGGCGTAGAGGTTGACCCAGTCGAGCACCGACAACGGATCGCGCAGCGCTGATTCCGGGTTCTTGCACAGTTGCCGATGCAGCGCCGCCGCACGTCGTTTGACCTTCAAACCACCCGGCAAGATGCCTTCGTTACGGCAACCCGCCGCCACGCAGTCCTGCATTACCTGCCAGATCTTCAGCAGACCGGCGCGGGTTTCCGCTTCCGGGCGCCAGGCGCTTTCGTTGGTCAGCATCACCTGACTGATCGACAGACCGTAGGTGGCGCAATGACTGAGCAAATCCTTGGCACTTTTGAACGGGAAGGTCAGCGGCGTGGCGTCTTCGACGATGCGATCGGCACCGGCCGCATCCTCGTCGACCACGAAACCGCCACCGACCGAGTAGTACTCGCGGCTGCGAATCTGAATGCCTGCCGCGTCGAAGGCGCGAAAAATCATGCCGTTGGGATGATAGGCCAGCGGCTTGCGGATCATCGCTAGGTGTTCTTTCTCGTTGAACGCAATGCTGTGTTCGCCGAGCAGGTTCAGGCGTCCGTTGCTGCGAATGTCTTGCAAACGCGCGGCGACGGTTTCGGTGTCGACGGTGTCCGGGTGCTCGCCTTCGAGGCCGAGCAGCACGGCTTTGTCGCTGCCGTGACCCTTGCCGGTGGCGCCGAGGGATCCGTAGAGCTCAACGCGCACGCTGGCCGTTGCACCGAGCAGGTTTTCTCGCCGCAGGCCTTCAGCGAAGCGCGCAGCAGCGCGCATCGGGCCGACGGTGTGGGAACTGGAGGGGCCGATGCCAATCTTGAACAGGTCGAACACGCTTAACGACATGAGTGGTTCTCCGGTTTCTTGTTATAGGAATTGGCGGAATATCAGGCTTGATGCGTTCCTTGTGGGAGCTGGCTTGCCAGCGATGGCGGTGTGTCAGGCAATAGAAGTGGAGACTGATCCACCCTCATCGCTGGCAAGCCAGCTCCCACAGGTTTTGCGGTGTTGTCGGGAATGGGGGCAAATGAATGCCCCCATTCCTTTAAGCGTAGCTTTCGATCGACGGGCAGGCGCAGACCAGGTTGCGGTCGCCGAACACGTTGTCGACGCGACCGACCGGCGGCCAGTATTTACCTTCGATCAACGACGCCACCGGATACACCGCTTGCTCGCGGCTGTACGGGTGGGTCCATTCGCCAACCAGCTCTGCCGCGGTGTGCGGGGCGTTCTTCAACGGGTTGTCATCCTTGTCCAGCGTGCCGTTTTCCACGGCGCGGATTTCTTCGCGGATGCGGATCATGGCGTCGCAGAAACGGTCCAGTTCTTCCTTGGATTCGCTTTCGGTCGGCTCGATCATCAACGTGCCCGCGACCGGGAACGACATGGTCGGCGCGTGGAAGCCGAAGTCGATCAGACGCTTGGCGACGTCATCGACGCTGATGCCGCTGCTGTCTTTGAGCGGACGCAGATCAAGGATGCACTCGTGCGCCACCAGACCGTTGCTGCCGGTGTACAGCACTGGGTAGTGCTCTTCCAGACGACGGGAAATGTAGTTGGCATTGAGAATCGCCAGTTGCGAAGCGCGCTTCAGACCGGCGCCGCCCATCATGCGAATGTACATCCAGGTGATCGGCAGAATACTCGCGCTGCCGAACGGTGCCGCGCAAACCGCGCCTTCTTTGCGTTCCATCTGGCCATGGCCCGGCAGGAACGGTGTCAGGTGCGACTTGACGCCAATCGGGCCGACGCCCGGGCCGCCACCGCCGTGCGGAATACAAAAGGTCTTGTGCAGGTTCAAGTGCGAAACATCGCCGCCGAACTTGCCCGGTGCGCAGAGGCCGACCATCGCGTTCATGTTGGCGCCGTCGATG
This sequence comes from Pseudomonas sp. Seg1, assembly GCF_018326005.1. Classification (NCBI taxonomy): domain Bacteria; kingdom Pseudomonadati; phylum Pseudomonadota; class Gammaproteobacteria; order Pseudomonadales; family Pseudomonadaceae; genus Pseudomonas; species Pseudomonas sp. Seg1. The sequence goes on along the minus strand of NZ_AP021903.1, from coordinate 5,051,905 downwards.
TACACCTGGCCGCCGTTGTCGTGAATGATCCCGCAGATTTCGCGGATGCCTTCTTCAAACACGCCGTGGGTCGACGGGTAGGTGATCATCAGCGCGGCGAGGTGTTCGCGGTGCTCGATGGCCTTGGCACGCAGGTCTTCGATGTCGACGTTGCCACGGGCATCGCACGCAGTCACAACCACGCGCATGCCTGCCATGTTGGCGGTGGCCGGGTTGGTGCCGTGGGCCGACGACGGGATCAGGCAGATGTCGCGACGCTCATCTCCACGGCTCTGGTGGTAGGCGCGGATCGCCAGCAGGCCGGCGTATTCACCCTGCGAACCGGCGTTCGGTTGCAGCGAGATCGCGTCGTAGCCGGTGGCGGCGCAGAGCATCGCTTCCAGTTCGTCGGTCAGTTGCTGATAACCGGCGCTTTGCGCTGCTGGAGCGAACGGGTGCAGGGCGCCGAATTCGGCCCAGGTCACCGGGATCATTTCGCTGGCGGCGTTGAGTTTCATGGTGCACGAGCCCAGCGGGATCATGGTGCGATCCAGTGCCAGGTCCTTGTCCGCCAGTTTGCGCAGGTAGCGCATCAGCTCCGTTTCCGAGTGATAACGGTTGAACACCGGGTGGCTGAGGATTGGCGACTGACGTACCAGCGCAGCCGGGATGGTGCTGTGTACCGAAGCGGCCAGCGCAGCGAAGTCCGGCAGGCTCTTGCCGTCGGCGAACAGGCTCCACAGGGTTTCGATGTCAGCCTGAGTGGTGGTTTCGTCGACCGACAGGCCCAGACGTTCGGCATCAATCACGCGCAGGTTGATCTGCGCAGCGTGAGCCTTGTCGTGCAGCGCGGCGGTTTGCGCGCCGGTGGCCAGAGTCAGGGTGTCGAAGAAGCTTTCCTGCTCGACCTTCAGGCCCAGCGCGGTCAAGCCCTTGGCGAGAATCGCGGTCAGGTGATGCACGCGATTGGCAATCTGCGTCAGGCCTTTCGGGCCGTGGTAGACGGCGTACATGCTGGCGATGTTGGCCAGCAGCACTTGCGCGGTGCAGATGTTCGACGTGGCCTTCTCGCGGCGGATGTGTTGCTCGCGGGTCTGCATCGCCAGACGCAGCGCCGGTTTGCCGAAACGGTCAACCGAAACACCGACCAGACGGCCCGGCATGTCACGCTTGAATGCATCCTTGGTGGAGAAGTAAGCCGCGTGCGGGCCACCGAAGCCCAGCGGCACGCCGAAGCGTTGTGCCGAACCGATAGCGACGTCCGCGCCGAACTCGCCCGGGGCGGTCAGCAGGGTCAGGGCCAGCAGGTCAGCGGCGACCGCAACCAGCGCATTGGCGGCGTGGAAGCGTTCGGTCAGTTCGCGGTAGTCGAACACATCACCGTTGCTGGCCGGGTATTGCAGCAGCGCGCCAAAGAATGGCGTCACGTCGGTCAGTTCACGCTCATCGCCCACAACGACTTCGATGCCCAGCGGCTCGGCACGGGTGCGTAGCACGTCGAGGGTTTGCGGGTGGCTGTGGATCGAGGCGAAGAACTGGTGGCTGCCTTTGTTCTTGCTCAAACGTTTGCAGAAGGTCATGGCTTCGGCAGCGGCGGTGGCTTCGTCGAGCAGGGAAGCGTTGGCGATCGGCAGGCCGGTGAGGTCGCTGATCAGGGTCTGGAAGTTCAGCAGCGCTTCAAGACGGCCCTGGGAAATTTCTGGCTGGTACGGCGTGTAAGCGGTGTACCAGGCCGGGTTTTCCAGGAGGTTGCGCAGGATCGGCGACGGCGTGTGGCAGTTGTAGTAGCCCTGGCCGATGTAGGTCTTGAACAGCTGATTCTTGCCGGCGATCGATTTGATCATCGCCAGGGCATCGGCTTCGCTCAGACCGTCGTCCATGCCGAGCACGCTGGTGCCCTTGATGCTTTCCGGGATGACGCTGGCGCTCAGGGCTTCGAGCGAATCGAATCCGAGGCTGTTGAGCATGGCTTGCTCGTCACCGGCGCGCGGGCCGATGTGACGGGCGATGAATTCGTTGGCGGTGCCGAGTTGTACTTGGGTCATGTCAGGTTCCTCAGGCTTCGGCTTGGGCTTTGATCAGACGGTCGTAAGCGTCTTGATCCAGCAGTTTGCCGACAGCGGCGGCGTCGCTTGGCTGGAAGCGGAAGAACCAGCCTTGGCCCAGCGGATCTTCGTTGACCAGTTCCGGGGCGTCTTCCAGTGCCGGGTTCACTTCCAGTACGTCACCGTCCAGCGGCATGTACACGCCGCTGGCGGCTTTTACCGATTCCACGGTGGCGGCTTCAGCGCCTTTTTCATAAGCCTGCAGTTCAGGCAGTTGCACGAACACCACGTCGCCCAAGGCGTTCTGCGCGAAAGCGGTGATGCCGACAGTGACAGAGCCGTCAGCTTCGGCGCGCAGCCATTCGTGATCTTCAGTAAAACGCAACTCGCTCATGGAAACTCCTCAGGGGCCAGACTCGTCTGGTGGACGCGGTTGAAGGCGTGGGCAGGGAAGCCCTTATTTATGAAGGGTTCATTAGCAAGAACGCGGCCATCTTGGATTTATCTATATAAATCAGATAGTTAACTATTTTTGCGAGAGGTCAGAATCGAGCGCCTGTAGCGAAATCGCTACAGCTTAAGGCAAGGAGAAAAGCTGAAGCGGATCAAAGCCTTGCACAGCGGTGACCGGAGGAGGGTGTAGCGATATCGTTCCGCTGTAGCGCTTTCAGTACAGATGGAGGTCGTTTTTGAGCGGATTTCGAATCCGTCACATAACCCTGTGGGAGCTGGCTTGCCAGCGATAACGTCTTTACCTGTGATATTGCAGGTGACTGACCCACCGCTATCGCTGGCAAGCCAGCTCCCACAGGTTTTGCATTGTGCTCAGGGCTTGTTGGGAATGCCGTACTTGCGCAACCGATGGGCGATAGCGGTGTGCGAGGTCTGCAAGCGGCTCGCCAGTTGCCGGGTCGAGGGGTAGCTGACGTAGAGTTTTTCCAGCAGCGACTTTTCGAACGACTCGACCGCTTGTTCGAGGCTGTCGACGTCGCTGTCAGTCTGCCGCGCAACGGAGGTGCCGGCGATATCGAGATCGCCGATGTCGACCAGGCTGCTTTCGCAGATCGCGGCGGCGCGGAAGATCACGTTCTGCAACTGGCGCACATTGCCCGGCCAGCGGTTGCCGAGCAGCGCCGGATAGGTACCGGGGGCGAGGCGGCAGACCGGGCGCTGGATTTGCGCGCACGCCTGTTGCATGAAATAGCGCGCCAGCAACAGGATGTCCTGACCGCGTTCGCGCAGTGGCGGCACTTCGACGTTGAGCACATTGAGGCGATAGAACAGGTCTTCGCGGAACAAGCCTTCGCTGACCATTTTTTCCAGGTCACGGTGAGTCGCGCTGAGGATCCGCACGTTGACCTTCACCTCGCGATCACCGCCGACCCGACGGAAACTGCCGTCATTGAGGAAACGCAGCAGTTTCGCCTGCAAGTACGGCGACATCTCGCCGATTTCGTCGAGAAACACCGTGCCCTGATTCGCCAGTTCCATCAGTCCCGGTTTGCCGCCGCGCGCCGCGCCGGTGAAGGCGCCGGGGGCGTAGCCGAACAGTTCGCTTTCGGCGAGGTTCTCCGGCAGAGCCGCGCAGTTCAGCGCGAGAAACGGTGCGCTGTGTCGCGCACTGATGGCGTGGCAGGCGCGGGCCACCAATTCTTTACCGGTGCCGGTTTCACCCTGGATCAACAGCGGCGCATCCAGGGCTGCCACTCTTTGAGCGCGAGCCTTGAGGGTACGAATCGCCGGAGATTCGCCGAGCAGGGCATCGAAGCCTTCGGCGTGGTCATGGTGCAACGCCGACAGCTGTTCGCCGATGCGGTTCGGTTGATACAAGGTCAGCAGGGCGCCAGCGTCGGTGATCGGCGTGGCGTCGAGCAACAGGGTCTGGCCGTTGACGGTGATCTCGCGCAGCGGCAGACGGAAGCCGTGTTCGAGCAGGGTGTCGAGCAGGCCGGGATCGTTGAACAGTTCCGCGACGCTTTCGCCGGCCGGTTCGCGACCGTACAACGCGATCAACGCCGGATTGGCCAGCAAGACTTTGCCGGCACTGTCGAGCGCCAAAACGGGATCAGTCATCGCCGCGAGCAATGCGTCGAGTTGCAAGTGCCGACGCTGACCGGGGAGGATGTCGACCACGGTCACCGCCTCCACGCCGCGCACACGGAACAACGCGTCCTTCAGTTCTTCGAGCACTTGCGGGCTCAAGGTCGGAGCGTCGATGTAGACGTTCGGCGGGATCATCTCCACGGCATCCAGATTGAGATTGCGCCCACCGAGGATAGCCAGGACTTCCTGGGTGATGCCGACGCGGTCGATGAAGCTGACGTGGATACGCATGGGGCGGTTTTGAGTTCTGGATTGCGGAGGGTGGCAAGTATGCCTTAAATCAAAAACACCCTCACCCCAGCCCTCTCCCGGAGGGAGAGGGAGCCGACCGAGGTGTCTGGCGCTACATGTCGACCTGAAAAATCGAGTCGATTATGGATTCAGTGATGCAGGGTCAGTTCGGCGTAACTTTGAAGCATCCCCCAATCAGTCCCCTCTCCCTCCGGGAGAGGGTTAGGGTGAGGGGCTTTTAAAGGTTTACTCGAAATGCTCAAGATTGACCGGATCCCCGGAATGCATATCCAGCTGCTTGCGGATGTCTTCAAACATCAAGTCGTAATGTTTGTGAACCGAGCCGATCTGGCTGTGAGTCTTGGGAATCCCGTATTTTTCGGCGATTCGTGTCACGTCGCGGGCGAAGTTGTAAGCCTCTTCCTTGGGCAGGAAAAACGTTTCCTTCATGTCCTTGCCCTGCATGTTGCCATGCAGAGTGAACTGTATCCCTTTGCCTTTCTGGGGATCAGTGAACACTTCATAGTCGAGGCACACGTTGTAATTGACGTCGTCGTCAGTCAACGCATGTCGCTCGATATGCAAATGACCGGGTTCGAACTGGGCCATGGGTTTCTCCTTTCAAGGCATGGGAGAAGGGCAGACCTCACGCCTGCCCCCGGAGTTTCTAATTATCGATAGCTGATGCCGGGCTTCGCCGTGCTGACCCGAGTACCGGCGGTGCCCTGGACGATGGCTTCGATGTCTGCCAGCGAACCGATCACCGCAACCTTGCCAGTATGGCGCGCGAATTCGCAGGCTGCCTGAACCTTTGGTCCCATGGAACCTGCGGCAAAACCCAGTCGTTCGAGTTCGTCCGGATGCGCCTCGGCGATGGCTTTCTGGCTCGGTTTGCCGAAGTCGATGAACGCGGCGTTGACGTCGGTGGCGATCACCAGCAAATCCGCTTCCAGTTGTTCAGCCAGCAGCGAGGAGCACAGGTCCTTGTCGATCACCGCCTCGATGCCCTTGAGGTTGCGGTTCTCGTCATACATGGTCGGAATGCCGCCGCCACCGGCGCAAATGACGATGCTGCCCTTGTCCAGCAGCCACTTGATCGGGCGGATTTCGAAGATGCGTTTTGGCCGTGGACTGGCGACCACACGGCGGAACTTGTCGCCGTCGGGCGCGATGGCCCAGCCTTTTTCGGCGGCGAGTTTTTCCGCTTCGGCCTTGTCGTAGACCGGGCCGATCGGCTTGGTCGGGTTCTTGAAGGCCGGGTCGTTGGCGTCGACTTCGACCTGAGTGAGCAGGGTGGCGAACGGGACCTCGAAGTCCAGCAAGTTACCCAGTTCCTGTTCGATGATGTAGCCGATCATGCCTTCGGTTTCTGCACCGAGCACGTCCAGCGGGTAGGGGGAGACGGAGGTATAGGCCGCCGCTTGCAGCGACAGCAGGCCGACTTGCGGGCCATTGCCGTGGGCGATGACCAGTTGGTTGCCGGGATGGATCTTGGCGATTTGCTCGGTGGCGATGCGGATGTTGGCGCGCTGGTTGTCAGCGGTCATCGGTTCGCCACGGCGGAGCAGGGCGTTACCGCCCAGAGCTACGACGATACGCATGGTGCATGTCCTTCTGGAAAACAGTGAGTTCGTGCAGGACGAATGCGATCCCTGTGGGAGCCGGGCTTGCCCGCGATGGCGGTGTATCCGTCAGCATTTCTGTCGGCTGACACACCGCTATCGCTGGCAAGCCAGCTCCCACAGTGACCGTGTCGATCAATTACAGATCAGCCAGGGTCGAGACCAGAATCGCCTTGATGGTGTGCATGCGGTTTTCCGCTTGCTCGAAGGCGATGCAGGCTGGCGATTCGAACACGTCGTCGGTGACTTCGATGCCGTTGGCCAGGTGTGGATACTGCTCGGCGATCTGTTTGCCGACCTTGGTGTCGCTGTTGTGGAACGCCGGCAGGCAGTGCATGAACTTGGTGCGCGGGTTGCCGGTGGCTTTCATCAGCTCTTTGTTGACCTGGTACGGCAGCAGTTGCTGGATACGCTCGGCCCACGCTTCCACCGGCTCGCCCATCGACACCCAGACGTCGGTGTGGATGAAGTCGACGCCTTTGACTGCGGCTTTCGGGTCTTCGGTCAGGGTGATGCGCGCACCGCTTTCTTCCGCGTATTTGTGGCAGCGCTCGACCAGATCGTCATGCGGCCACAGCGCTTTCGGCGCGCAGATGCGCACGTCCATGCCGAGTTTGGCGCCGACCAGCAGCAGCGAATTACCCATGTTGTTGCGCGCGTCGCCGAGGTAGGCGTAGCTGATTTCATGGATCGGCTTGTCGGCGTGCTCACGCATGGTCAGCACGTCGGCGATCATCTGGGTCGGGTGATATTCGTCGGTCAGACCGTTGAACACCGGCACGCCGGCGAACTTGGCCAGTTCCTCGACGATTTCCTGTTTGAAGCCACGGTATTCGATGGCGTCGTACATGCGACCCAGCACGCGGGCTGTGTCCTTCATGCTTTCCTTGTGGCCGATCTGCGAGGAGTTCGGGTCGATGTAAGTGACATTGGCGCCCTGGTCATAAGCGGCGACTTCGAACGCGCAACGGGTGCGGGTCGAGGTTTTTTCGAAGATCAGGGCGATGTTGTTGCCCTTCAGGTGTTGCTGCTCGGTGCCGGTGTATTTGGCGCGCTTCAGATCGCGGGACAGGTCGAGCAGGTAACGCAGCTCACGTGGGGTGTGGTGTTCCAGGCTGAGCAGGTTACGGTTGTGAATATTGAAAGCCATGATGGATCTCCTTCGGTATCGGTTATCCCCCTGATCGCACTGGATAAGTGCGATCAGGGCTCAGAGGTTTAGTAGTCGATCGGGTCGCGGATGATCGGGCAGGTCATGCAGTGGCCGCCGCCACGACCACGGCCCAGTTCCCCGGCGCTGATGGTGATGACCTCAACGCCTGCTTTGCGCAGCAGGGTGTTGGTGTAGGTGTTGCGGTCGTAGCCGATGACCACGCCCGGTTCCACTGCCACCACGTTGTTGCCGTCGTCCCATTGCTCGCGTTCGGCGGCGAAGCTGTTGCCGCCGGTTTCCACCACGCGCAGTTTCGGCAGATTGAGAGCGGCGGCGACGGTGTCGAGGAAGTTGGTTTCTTCGCGGCGAATGTCGATGCCGCCCTGTTTGCTTTCGTCAGGGCGCAGGGTGAACGCGACGATCTGGTTGACCACTTCCGGAAAGATCGTCACCAGGTCGCGGTCGCAGAAGCTGAACACGGTGTCCAGGTGCATCGCTGCGCGGGACTTTGGCAGGCCGGCGACGATGACTTTTTCCACGGCTTTGTTCTTGAACAGGTTCAGCGCCAGTTGGCCGATGGCCTGACGGGATGAGCGCTCGCCCATACCGATCAACACCACGCCGTTGCCGATCGGCATCACATCACCGCCCTCAAGGGTGGAGCTGCCGTGGTCCTTGTCCGGGTCGCCGTACCAGATCTCGAAATCGGCGTTGGTGAACTGCGGGTGGAATTTGTAGATGGCAGTGGTCAGCAGGGTTTCCTGACGACGCGCCGGCCAGTACATCGGGTTCAGCGTCACGCCGCCATAGATCCAGCAGGTGGTGTCGCGGGTGAACTGGGTGTTCGGCAGCGGCGGCAGAATGAAGCTGGAGTGGCCGAGGAAGTCGCGGAACATCTGGATGGTCTTGCCACCGAAACTGTCCGGCAGATCATCGGCGGACACGCCGCCAATCAGGAATTCGGCGATGTGTCGCGGCTCCAGGCTTTTCAGCCAGGATTTCACTTCGCTGATCAGGCCCAGGCCCACCGAATCGGCGGTGACCTTGCGCTCAAGAATCCAGTCCAGTGCTTCCGGGATGGCGACGATGTCGGTCAGCAGGTTGTGCATTTCCAGCACGTCGATCCCGCGCTCACGCATTTTGGTGACGAAGTCGAAGTGGTCGCGTTTGGCCTGGGCAACCCACAGCACATCATCGAACAGCAGTTCATCGCAGTTGTTCGGGGTGAGCCGCTGATGGGCCAGACCAGGGGAGCAGACCATGACTTTGCGCAGTTTGCCGGCTTCGGAATGGACGCCGTACTTAACTTTTTCCGTGGTCATTGCAGTGATCCTCCAGATAACAAATCAATCAGGTGTTACAGAGTCAGGAAGCCGTCGTAGAGACCGTAGGCTGCCACCAGGGCACCGACGACCACCGCGGCGAAAATCAGCTTCTCGACGTTGGTGAAAATTGCTTGTTTGAGTTCGAGCTTGGCCTTGGCGAACAGGATCGCGCCGGGCGCATAGAGCAGGGCCGAGAGCAGCAGGTACTTGACGCCGCCGGCGTAGAGCAGCCAGACCGCGTAGATCAGGGCGATGCCGCCGATGATCAGATCCTTGCGCCGCTCGGCTGCGAAGCCTTTGTAGGTTTCGCCACGTACCGCCAGCAGCAGGGCATACGCCGCCGACCACAGGTACGGCACCAGAATCATCGAGGTGGCGAGATAGATCAGTGACAGGTAAGTGCTGGCCGAGAACAGGGTGATGATCAGGAAAATCTGCACCATCGCGTTGGTCAGCCACAGGGCGTTGACCGGTACGTGGTTGGCGTTCTCCTTGCGCAGGAACTCCGGCATGGTGTGGTCTTTGGCGGCGGCGAACATGATCTCCGCGCACAGCAGCACCCACGACAGCAGGGCGCCTAGCAACGAGATGATCAGACCGACACTGATCAGCACCGCACCCCAGTGACCGACCACGTGCTCAAGCACGGCGGCCATCGACGGGTTCTGCAGTTTGGCCAGTTCCGGTTGGGTCATGATGCCCAGCGACAGCACGTTCACCAGCACCAAAAACAGCAGCACAGTGATGAAACCGATGACGGTGGCCTTGCCCACGTCCGAACGTTTTTCCGCACGGGCCGAGAAGATGCTCGCGCCTTCGATGCCGATGAACACCCACACGGTGACCAGCATCATGTTGCGCACCTGGTTCATCACGCTGCCCAGATCGGGGTTTTTCACGCCCCAGATGTCGGCGGTGAAGATGTCCAGTTTGAACGCGAAGAGCGCGATCAATACGAACAGCAGCAGCGGCACGACCTTGGCCACCGTGGTCACCAGGTTGATGAAGGCCGCCTCCTTGATCCCGCGCAGCACCAGAAAATGCACGGCCCAGAGCAGGACAGAAGCGCCGATCACCGCGGCAACGGTGTTGCCTTCACCGAAAACCGGGAAGAAATAGCCGAGGGTACTGAACAACAGAACGAAGTAACCGACGTTGCCCAGCCAGGCACTGATCCAGTAACCCCAGGCGGATGAGAAACCCATGTAGTCGCCAAAACCGGCCTTGGCGTAGGCGTAGACACCGCCGTCGAGGTCAGGCTTGCGATTGGCGAGGGTCTGGAAGACAAAAGCGAGGGTGAGCATGCCGACAGCGGTGATGGCCCAACCGATCAGCACCGCGCCGACGTCGGCGCTGGCGGCCATGTTTTGTGGCAAAGAGAATATCCCGCCACCGATCATCGAGCCGACTACCAGTGCAACCAGTGCACCTAATCGTAGTTTTCCGGGAGCTTCAGACATTGCATGACTCCATTGCAGGAGAGAAGAGTTCACAGCGTAGGACTGTTGACTGTTCGAACAACTGACATAGATCAGTGCATGGCCACATTCCATTGTTAATGAATGACTTAGGTCTCGGGTGCAGGCATAAGGCTATTGTCTGGAAGCCCCGCCCTAGAAGGGTTTGCTGTAGGTTTTTGGGAATGGCTATTATTACTTTTGAATTATCACGCTAGTTCGTTTTCAGCTTTTGGCAAATTTTCGGCATCTGTTTTCAGTACAGAATTGATTTATTAGGATCAGCGCACAAAACTGTCTTAACGTGCTAGGCGTTAGCGTCATCGGCTATATATAAGTGGGCGTTTTTCGGTGTTATCCAATAAACGTTATTAGTGTTTATCCATTTAGTTAATGTTCGATGAACACGTCTATCTTGTGGCGAGGGGATTTAGCGAAACGTCGTATCGCCCCGATGGGTGGCGAAGCCGCCCCCATCGGGGATAAATCCCCTCGCCACAGAGAGTCACTCTCGCCACAGGTGTAAACAGGTTCTGAGAACCAGTTGTTTGGAAAAGGGAGACTGGAATGTCGCAAACCACGCAAAAGCTGCGCCTGGGTGCGTTGATCGCCCTGGTCGTGGGTTCGATGATTGGCGGGGGGATTTTCTCGTTGCCGCAGAACATGGCGGCGCGCGCCGATGCCGGGGCGATCCTGATCGGTTGGGGCATCACTGCCATCGGCATGCTGACCCTGGCGTTCGTCTTTCAAACCCTCGCCAACCGCAAACCCGAGCTGGATTCCGGCGTGTATGCCTACGCCAAGGCCGGGTTCGGCGACTACATGGGCTTCTCGTCGGCGTGGGGTTACTGGATCAGCGCCTGGCTGGGCAACGTCGGTTATTTCGTTTTGCTGTTCAGCACCCTCGGTTACTTTTTTCCGGTGTTTGGCCAGGGCAACACGCCCGTCGCCATCGGCTGCGCCTCGGTCTTGTTGTGGGCCGTGCATTTTCTGGTGATGCGCGGGATCAAGGAGGCGGCGTTCATCAATCAGGTCACCACGGTTGCGAAGATCGTGCCGCTGATCATGTTCATCGTCATCGCCGCCGTGGCGTTCAAGGCTGACATCTTCACCCGCGACATCTGGGGCCGCAGCAACCCGAGTTTCGGCGGGGTGATGGATCAGGTGCGCAACATGATGCTGGTCACCGTGTTTGTGTTCATCGGCATCGAAGGCGCCAGCGTGTACTCGGCGCGGGCGGAGAAACGCAGCGACGTCGGCCGCGCCACCGTGATCGGCTTTATCGGTGTGCTGGCGTTGCTGGTACTGGTTAACGTGCTGTCGCTGGGGATCATGAGCCAACCGGAACTGGCCACCCTGCAGAACCCTTCGCTGGCGGCGGTGCTGGAACACATCGTCGGGCCGTGGGGCGCGCTGGCGATCAGCATTGGCCTGGCGGTTTCGTTGCTCGGTGCGTTGCTGTCCTGGGCGCTGCTGTGCGCCGAGATCCTGTTTGCCACGGCCAAGGACAAGACCATGCCGGCGTTCCTGAAAAAGGAAAACGCCAACCATGTACCGGTCAATGCGTTGTGGCTGACCAACGTGATGATCCAGATTTTCCTGCTGATCACGCTGTTCTCGGCCGGCACTTACACCAGCCTGATCTATCTGGCTTCGTCGATGATTCTGGTGCCGTACCTGTGGTCGGCGGCGTACGCAGTGCTGCTGAGCGGACGCGGCGAAACCTACGAACACGCCTCGGCCGAACGCACCAAGGATCTGCTGATCGGCGGCATTGCCCTGTGCTATGCGGTGTGGTTGTTGTATGCCGGCGGGGTCAAGTATTTGCTGTTGTCGGCGCTGCTGTATGCGCCGGGGGTGATCCTGTTTGCCAAGGCCAAACATGAGCAGGGCGAGCCGTTGTTCACCACGGTCGAGAAAGGGATTTTTACCTGCGTGATCATCGGCGCCGGGCTGGCGGCGTATGGTTTGTACAGCGGGCTGTTGTCGTTGTGAGGTTGTCGCTTGAGTATCAGCCGCCGTATGACTGGGCGGCGATGTCGGGCTTTCTCGCGGCGCGGGCGGTGGTCGGGATGGAGACCGTGGTCGATGGCGTTTATTCACGCAGCATCGGCTTGAACGGTGTGCATGGCACGGTTTCGGTCGGCCCTGGTGCCGCTGATGCGCTGGAGGTGACGCTGGATTTTCCTGATTCAACGGTGCTGCCGGAGATCGTTGCGCGGCTGCGGCGGATGTTTGATCTGGATGCGGATCTGTCGTTGATGCAGCGGCATCTGGCGCAAGATCCGTTGCTGGCGCGGTTGCTCGCCGAGCGTCCGGGGTTGCGGGTTCCCGGTGCGTGGGACGGGCTGGAACTGGCGTTTCGCGCGGTGCTTGGGCAGCAGATTAGCGTGGTGGCGGCGATTCGGCTGGCGGGGAAACTGGTTGCGCAATATGGCGTGCCGTTGCGTTCGACGCTTGCGGGTTTGACTCACGTTTTTCCTCAGCCGGATGTTTTGGCCGTGGCGGATCTGGCCGCGTTGGGCATGCCCAGAAGTCGTGGGCGAACGCTGTCGGGCGTGGCACAGGCGTTGCTCGATGATCCTTCATTGTTTGAACCGAATCGCCAAGGCGGGGTGGCGCGCTTGCTGGCCCTGCACGGCATTGGTGATTGGACGGCGCAGTACATTGCGCTGCGGCAGTTGCGTGATATGGATGGGTTTCCGACCGGGGATGTCGGGCTGTTGCGGGCGCTGGAAGTACTGGAAGGGCGGCGGCCGACGGCGCGGGAATTGGCCGTTCGCGCAGAGGCTTGGCGGCCTTATCGAGGGTATGCGGCGCAGCTTTTGTGGACGTCCTTGAGCCGGGGTGACTGATCCGAAGTGTGTGCTGCCAATACTGGCCTCATCGCTGGCAAGCCAGCTCCCACAGGTTTCCGGGCGCTCACAGATTAGGGGGGCGACACGGACACTGTGGGAGCTGGCTTGCCAGCGATGGGGCCCGAGCAGTCACTACCACTGTGGGAGATGTGAACCCAATTCTGTGGCCGGCAACGCCCACTGAATCGGCGTGCCGCTGATCTGCAGCGGCGCCTGCAACCGGTGCGCCGGCCCCCACGGTGTCTGCTCAACCTGTAAACCCTGATCCTGCTCATCCTCAGCGCGCAATGCCTCACTCGTCCCCGGCCCATGCTCGATCAGCAACTTGGCAGTTCGCGCCAGTGACAAACGCGCCGAGCCACCGTTGCCAGTCTTCAAACGTTCGGTCAAAAGACGGATCGCGCTCGCCGCCATCAGATACCCGGTCGCATGATCCAGCGCCTGCACCGGCAGCGGCGTCGGTTGGTCCGCCTGCTTCCAGCGCTGCCCGGCCTCGGCGATGCCGCTGCTCATCTGCACCAGGCTGTCGAAGCCGCGACGGTTCTGCCACGGGCCGCTCCAGCCGTAGGCGTTGAGGCAGACGTCGATCAACCCCGGTGCCAGTTGCCGACGGCGCTCGGCAGCGAAACCGAGCTGCTCCAGTGCATCGGCGCGGTAGCCGTGGAGCAGAATGTCAGCGTCTTTCAGTAGATTTTCAAACACGCTGCGATCTGTCGGATCGTGCAGATCCAGCCGCGCACAACGTTTGCCGAGGGTGACTTCCGGCACCACACCTGGCTCGTTCCAGGTCGGCGGATCGATGCGCAACACATTGGCGCCGAGGCCGGCAAGAAAGCGGCTGGCGGTCGGGCCGGCGAGCACGCGGGTCAGATCGAGTACCTTGATTCCCGCCAGCGGTTGGGTCACCGAGCCTTTCCAGGTTTGAGGGTTTTCGTCCTGCTCCTGAGTGAACTGCACCAGTCGTTCGGCATTCACTGCCAGCCCCTGCGGGTGTTGTTGCCACTGTGCCCAACTGCGCATCTCGGCGGCACAGCCCTTGGCATCGACCAGCGCTTGCTCCAGGTCTTTGCTGGCCCATTGCGCGACTTTGGCTGCCATCGCCGCGCGGTCGGTACAGGCGCCGAGTACGCTTTCAGCGGCGGCGCGGTGATGCGGGGCGTTGGTGTGCAGGCGGATCCAGCCGTCCTGCGTCGCGTAGTCGCCGGCGACCGGATCCCATAGCGGCGGCAGTTGCCAGCCGATCGGGCGGATCGAGGTGGCGAACCAGAACGAGGCCAGGCGGCGATCGACTTCAACTTCGGGCAGGCGACCGGTTTGTTGATTCAAGAGTTCGCTGATGGCTTGCCCGGCGGCGGCGATACTGGCGCAGGCCAGCTCGGTGACGGCGAACGCCGAGGGCAGGGCGCCGCTGGCAGTGAACGGAATCGGCGTGCGGGGCAAGCCGAGTGCGGCTTGAATGGACGTGAGGAAATCAGTCATCAAAGGCCCTCCGGAACGAGAGGGCGATGATAGTGCAAAAACTTATCGGATCAGATGAAATCCCCGATTCCAGAGTTGCCACTTGACCCTGTGGGAGCTGGCTTGCCAGCGATAGCGGTGTGTCAGTCAGCCATGTACTGACTGATCTGCCGCCATCGCTGGCAAGCCAGCTCCCACAGTGATTTGTAGTGATTTTTGGTCGGTGGTTACACGCGGAACTGGTCCATGAGTTTCATCTGCTGACTGGCCAGCGCATTCAACTGGCTGCTGATCGCTGCCGACTCAGTGGCTTGTTCAGTCAAGGTTTCAGTCACCGTACGAATCGCCGAAACGTTGCGATTGACCTCTTCGGCCACCGCGCTCTGCTGCTCGGCGGCGCTGGCGATTTGCAGGTTCATGTCGCTGATCACGGTCACCGCATCGCTGATCTTGCCCAGCGCATCCACGGCCTGACGGATCTGTCCGGCGTTGTTGTGGGCCTGGGTCTGGCTCGAATGCATGGTCGCGACCACGCCGCGCGTACCAGTCTGAATTCGCTCGATGACCACACGGATTTCCTCCACCGAATCCTGTGTGCGCTTGGCCAGGTTGCGCACTTCGTCAGCGACCACGGCGAAACCGCGACCGCTCTCACCGGCACGGGCCGCTTCGATGGCCGCGTTGAGCGCCAGCAGGTTGGTCTGTTCGGCGATGCTGCGGATCACCTCCAGCACCGAACCGATCTGCTCGCTGTTGACCGCCAGCGCTTCGACTTCGGTCACGGCTTTGCTGACTTCGTCGGCCAGTTGATTGATGTCGCGGGTGCTGCGCTCGATGATCGACATGCCGTCCTTGGCCGATTGGTCGGCACCTTTCGCCGCGTTGGCGGCGTTCGAGGCGCTGTTGGCGACGTCGTGGGCGGTGGCGCTCATTTCGTTGGACGCGGTGGCGACCTGATCGATCTCGCGGAACTGCACTTGCATGCCTTCGCTGGTCTGACGGGCGATTTCCGAAGACTGATCGGCAGTGCCGCGCGCCTCACTGATGCTCTGTTTGATCTGCGCGATGGTCGGTTGCAGCTTGTCGAGGAAACGGTTGAACCAGTTCACCAGTTCGCCCAGTTCATCTTGCTTGCTGTAGTTCAAACGTTGAGTCAGGTCGCCTTCGCCGCTGGCGATGTTCTTCAGCATCTCTGCGACGCTGTTGATCGGCCGGGTGACGCCGGAAGCGGTGAGCCAGATCAGCAGCAAACCCAGCAGACCGGCAACCACAGCCACCGCCAATGCGGTGAGCACACCGGTTTCCTGAGCATCATCAAGTACGGCTTGCAGCTTGACCGAATCGGCCAGCAGCACCTGTTTCGGCAGATCGATGACCACGCCCCACGCGCGCGAGTTACCAATCGGATCGACCGGGTACACGGCGCGGATCAGATCGCCCTGTTCCAGAATCTTGGGCGTGCCAGTGCTGAGCAGTTGCAGCACATCCTTGCCATCGGCAGCGAGGGTGTCGCTGATTTTCTTGCCGACTTTGGCAGCGTCGGAACTGTCGGCAGCCAACACGCCGCTGCCGGAAACGATGAGCATGTGCCCGGCGTTGTTGAACAGGTTGCGCTGCGAATCCACCGCCGCCGCTTGCAGGGCATCGAGAGCGATGTCGACGCCGACCACGCCGATGGCTTTGCCGTCGACGATCAAGGGCACGGAAATGGTCGTCATGAGCATTTCCTTGCCACCGACGGTGTCGGCATACGGGTCGAGCAGGCAGGTGCGTTTGTTGTCGCGAGGGCAGGTGTACCAGCTGTTGTACGGCGTGCCGCTGAGGCTGAGGGTGGTCTTGGTCATGTCTTCTTCGACCATGATCGTGTTCAGCGCGGAACCGGCGGCGCGGCTCCAGTACGTGGCGAAACGTCCGGCTTCGTTGGACTGGCGCGCCGCATCGTTGGCGAACTCGCTGTCCTTGCCGTCCAGACCATTGGGTTCGAAGGCGAGCCAGATGCCGAGCACTTTGTCGTTGCGCTCGAAAGCGGTTTTCAGGCTCAGGTTCAACTCTTCGCGCAAGGCGCCAGCCTCCAGCGAACGCTTGGCCGCCATCACGCGCATGTCCTTGATCTGGTCGGCCAGCGCAGTGATCACCGTCAGGCTCTCGCCAAAGGTTTTCTGCACCCGCACCGCCTGCTCGGCGGCTTTGGCCTGCAGCAGGTTCTGCACACTGGCGGTGAGCAACTGGTTGCTGGAGTGGCTGACCAGTTCGTCGTTCTGGTTGGTCTGGTAGATGTTCATGCCGACGATCAGCGCAACCACGCCGAGCAGGCACAGACCGGAGAGCAGAACGATTTTCAGGCGAATGGAGAGAGAGTCGAACATGGGGCGATCTCGTGAATGAATAAACCGGTGGCCACGGGGTTTGGAGTTACCCGGTTCGCCAAATCCATTCAGCGCCATTCAATGCTCATCGGCGTGAGGCGAGGGCGCATGAGCTGGATGCCGACGAACGGTCATCGCTAAACGTTTGCGCAGGGGAAAGTGCTGCAAAGGGGATTAATTACAGGGAAGTTTCACGGGGATGAAAATGGTGTGTCTGGATATGAGGAGGTGAGAGCTTTTGTGGTGAGGGGATTTATCCCCGATGGCTTGCGAAGCAGGCCCAAAACCTGAGAACCGACTCTTTCTGACATATTGGGGTTGTCTGCCTGGTGGCTGCTGCGCAGCCAATCGGGGATAAATCCCCTCACCACAAAGACCCCATTCACTTGGTGATTGTGTGAGTCAGGAAGACGTGACGATAGATTCCGGGCGCGACCAGATCCACAGATTGCCCAAACCCATCCCGACAATCGCCAGATAAACCGGCCAGCCGTGATCGAGCATCACCAGCATCAGCGTTGCGCAGAGCAACATGCTCACCGTGGCGCTGACCTTGGCTTTGCGCGCGATGATCTTGCCGTTACGCCAGTTACTGAGGATCGGCCCGAACAACCGATGGTTTTCCAGCCAGGCACTCAGGCGCGGCGAGCTGCGGGTGGCGGCCCAGGCGGCGAGAAGTATGAACTCGGTGGTCGGCAGGCCGGGCACGACAATGGCGATCAGACCAATGCCGAGGCTGACATAGGCGAGCAGGCCGAACAGCACACGGGCGAGTTTGGAAGAGGCGGGTTGCGGCATGGGCTCGGGATTGCTGTGAGGCGAGAAGGGGATCTTACAGACTTGTGGAGATCCCTGTGGGAGCTGGCTTGCCAGCGATAGCGGTGGGTCAGGCAACATAAATGGAGACTGATCAGCCCTTATCGCTGGCAAGCCAGCTCCCACAGGGTTTTATGGTGTGCCTAGGGATCAGGCCGGTTCAGCCTCAGTGGCGTAAGCCTGTTCCAGCAGCACCGTGAAGCGGTTGAACGCGTCAATCGCGCCTTGCTCCACTTCGGCTTCTTCTTCAGCACTGAACTGCAGCGAGTCGAGCGTACGCACGAAGCTTTTCCAGCCTTCGGCGCGGCCACCTTCCGGCTCACCCAAATGACGGGCGCCAAAGGTTTCGCTCAGCTCCAGCGCCACGGCGCGTTTGATCAGGAACGCGGCACCCAGCTTCGAACCTTCGGAGACGAAGATCCAGCCCAGGGCACGGGCCTTGCTCGGGTTCTTCACCGCCCCGGCCACCGGCGCCGGGACTTCGGTGTGCAGATCCGCCAGGTCAGCCTTGGCCGCTTCAGCGCGGCAGCGAGCCGGCAGGTCAGGCACGATCGCCGTCAGTTCGGCATCGTTGTACAGCTCGACCAGTTCTGACTGGAACAGGTATTGCGCCACGACGAAACGGGCGAAGTTGGCGCGAGTCTCGAACGGCGCGTGGGCTTTGACCAGGGCGTCGAGCTTGCTGTGCGGCTCGTGGGTGATCTGGTTCAGGCGTTGTGAACGCAGGGCTTTTTCCGAAGTGGTCATGGGGTGTCCTTGATAAAAGAGGCGCTTGATAACGAGACGAACAAGAAGACGCGTGAGCGTAAAAAAACCTCACTGCGCGGTGGCTGAACACGCGCAGTGAGGTCGACGGGATCAGATGTCCCAGATCAGATTGATCGCGAAGTTGCGGCCCGGTTGGGTCAGGCGATCGAGGTTGGCCGGTTGCGTGACCGAGGCTTCGCCGACGCTGTCGTAACCGCGCACGTCATCCCACAGCCAGTATTTCTTGTCGGTCAGGTTGTAGATGCCGCCGCTGACGGTGACGTCGTCGGTGACTTTGTAATAACCGGCCAGATCAAGAATGCCGAAGCCTGGCGTTTTGAACTGACTGCTGACGCCATCCGGCGACTTGAAGTTGCTGTCGTCGACGCGATCCTTTTTCTTCACCACGGTCCAGCTCAGCAGGCCGCCGTAGTTGTCCTGGTCGTAACCCAGACCGAACACGCCGGTCAGCGGGTTGACGCTGTTGATCGGCTCGCCGTTGTCGTTGTTGCGACCGTAGGCGTAGGCAATCGAACCCTGAGTGTAGAGGCCTTGCGGGGCGCCAAACGCATCCAGATTCAGACGACCTTTGACTTCCGCACCCTTGATGGTGGCGTGCTTGATGTTGGCCGACTGGAAGGTCAGCTCGTTGCGGCCCGGGGTCACAGCGTCTTCGTTGATGAAGTCGCGATACTTGTTATAGAACACCGCCACGTCGAACGAACCCTGCTCGAAGTTACCGCGCAGACCGGTCTCATAGCTTTTGCTTTTTTCCGGATCCAGGTCCGGGTTCGGCGTCACGCTGTAGCCGGTGGTGCTGTTTTCAAAGCGGCCGTACAGCGCTTTCGCGGTCGGCGTGCGGAAGCCTTCGGCGTACTGACCGTACCAGGTGTAGTTCTCGGTCAGGGCGTAGGTCAGACCGAATTTCGGCGAGACTTTATGCCAGGTCTTGTTCTTGTCGCTGACCGTGCCCTGGCCATCCGCCGCCACAGTGTTGAGGAACTCCTGGGTGATGTGCGGCTTGAGCTGGGTGTAGTCGTAGCGCAGGCCCGGCAGGAAGGTCCAGTCGTTCCAGCTGATCTGATCCTGGGCGAACACGCTGTAAGTGTTGATGGTCGGGTCCGGGAAGTCGGTAGCTTTGGCCAACACGTCAGCAGTACTGGTCGCACCGATGGCGGTGCAGCCACGCCCGACGGCCAGGCACTTGCCGTCGCCGCTGCGCGAACCGGTGACTTTCTGTTGCTTGAGGGTGGTGCCGTAAGTCAGCACGTGATCGGTGTCACCGATGGCAAACGCCTTGTCCAGTTGCGCATCGAACACCCACTGTTTTTCCTCGTAAATCGTGTCGCGGGTGCGCAGCACTTTACGGGTCATCGGGTAGTAGAACTCTTCGGTGCTCTGGTCGGTTTTGGCGATCTGGTGGTTCAGGCTCCACTTCACGTTGTCGACCAGCAGGCTGTCGAGGGCGAAGCGGTGCTCGATGCCGAAACGCTCACGGGTGATGGTGTCGTTGCCGGTGCGCCACTGGTACATGCCACCCGGCAACATGCTGTCCGGAATGGTCGGCGCGCCGTTGAAGAACGGGCCGCCGTAGGCGCTTTTCTGATCGGTGTCGCGATCATCCTTGTACTTTTCGTAGGTCAGGCCCAGGCGCGAATCTTCGTTGTAGTTCCAGCCGATCTTGGCCAGTACGTTGGTCGCCCGGACGTCTTCCGGGTTGGCAGCGGTGCGTTCGAGGCCGGTGCCGTTGTTGCTGCCGTAGGAATCGGTTTCGTGGCCATCGCGCTGGCTGTAGTGCAGCAAACCGTCGAACTGGTCGGCCCGGCCGGCTACGGTGGCGGACTTCAGCCAGCTGTCATCGGCCGAGCTGTAACCGGTTTTCAGGCGAGCGCCGACGTCTTTGCCGGGTTTGATGATGTCGTCGGCATCAAGGGTGTAATAGCTGACCGCGCCGCCGATGGCGTTGCTGCCGTACAGCACCGAGGCCGGGCCACGGAGGATTTCCACGCGTTTGACGATTTCCGGATCAACGTAATTGCGCTGGGTCTTGGCGTAAGGGCCGTTGAAGAAACCGTCCGGTATCTCCACGCCATCGACCTGCGTGAGGATGCGGTCGCCGTCGATGCCACGGATGTTGTAGCCGCTGATGCCGCCACGCTGGCCGGCGCCGCCGACGGACACGCCCGGTTCGTAGCGCACCAGATCCTTGATGGTGTTGACATTGTTACGGTCCAGCTCTTCGCGGGTATGCACGGTGACGGTGCTCGGCACGCTGTTCACCGACTGTTCCTGGCGAGTGGCGCTGATGGTCACCTGATCCAGATTGAGTGCGCCGCTGGTGCTGCGTTTTTCCAGCACGACGTTGTTGTTGCTCAGCTTGCGGAAGCTCAGGTTGGTCCCCACCAACAGGCGCTCGAGGGCTTTTTCCGGTGGCAGCGAACCACGCACGCCCGGCGACGATACGCCCTGACCCAGCTCCGCCGGCAAACCGACCTGCCAGCCTGTCACGGCGGTGAAGGCGTTGAGGGCCGACACCAGCGGTTGCTGGCCAATCGAGAACGAGTAATCGCCCATGTTGCGCGCCGGTTGTTCGGTGGCAGCCATCAGCGGTGCGGTACCGGCCATCAGGATGGCAGCGGTCAGCAGCGACAATACGCGGGATGGGGAAGAAGTCTGGCGGGTAAGGCGTGAGGACATCGATAGCGCTCCGTGTCGCACGAATCTTTATAGGTGCTGATCCGCTTCCGAGGATGCGAATCAATTGCATTGGCTATAACGAGACGAACGGGCTTTCGCTATCGAGTAAAAATAATTCTCATTTAGTTCAAGATCACCAGCGCGGGGAATTCCTGCAAGCGCGCCGAGGTAATGTGGGCGAGGGAGCGCACCACGTCGAGCGGTTGGTCGAGGCGATAATTACCGGTTACGGCAACGTCGGCCAACTGCTCGTTGGTGTTGATGATCCAGCCCGGATAGTAGCGGCGCAGTTCGGCCAGGACCTGATTCAACGGGCAGTTCTCGAACACCAGTCGGCCCTGTACCCAGGCAAGGTCAGTGTTGGTGTCGAGCTTGGCCGGGCGGTCGAAACCGTTCGGGCCGATGCGGACACTTTCACCGGCACTCAAACGCACCCGGGCATCATTGTGAGTGGCGCGCAAATCGACGTCGCCGCGTTGCACGTTGACCTGCGCCACGCCATCCAGGTAGCGCACCGCGAACGCGGTGTCGCGCACACTCGCTCTGACCGGGCCGACATCGATTTCCAGTGGCTGATTGCGACTGGCCGCGACTTCGAAAAACGCTTCGCCCTGATACAACCGTGCGACGCGTTGTTGATCGTTGATGGTGCTGGAGAAGGCCGAATTGGTATTGAGCAGGACTTTCGAACCGTCCTCCAGTTGCAGGCGCTGACGTTCGCCGACCACGGTCAGATGATCGGCCTGAATGCGCATCGGCAGGTTACTGAAACTGAACAGACCGAGAATCAGCACGGCAGCGGTGGCCAGCGGTTTCCAGTGCGGGTGCAGACGTTTGAGGGCGGTGACTTTCGCAGGTGGCGTCGCCAGCTTCTCTGCACACTGGGCGATTTGCGGACCGTCCCAGATCGCCTGCGCCTTGGCGAAAGCCTGGGCGTTCAACGGATCAGCCGCCAGCCAGGCATGAAATTGCCGGGTCTGCTCCTCGTCCGGGCTGCCGAGCACGATGAGCCAGTCGAGTGCCTGGTCCATTGCGTTTGCAGCGTCCTGCGCCGATGAAGGCGAAGGCGAGCGGTGGGTGTCCGTCACGGTGTTTCCTCGGCAGTGTCTGCGCACGGCTGTTTTTTTAAGTGAAGCGTAAAAGTCGGGCAAGGGTAACAAAGCCCGATGACCAGTGCAGTCGATCCTGACACTTACAGAAAAGCCCTACAGCCTCAGTCGCCATTCAAGCGTTCGGCGACACCGATGCAGATCGACATGATCAGCTTGAGTTCCTTTTGCACCGTGCTGAGGGACACATTCAGTTCATCGGCGATTTCCTGATAGCTGTGCCCGTGCAGGCGGCTGAGGATGAAAATCTGCTGCTGGCGCGGGCTGAGTTGACTGAGGCTCACGTTCAAGCGCTCCAGCAGTTGTTCGGCGTGGGCGGCGTCTTCTGCGCTGCTGGCCGGGGCGGCGACGCTGTGCACGACGTCCTGCGGCACGTCATCGACCATGGTCCGCGAATGAATCTTGCGCGCGCGCAGATGATCCAGCGCCAGGTTGCGCGCAGTCTGGAAGACAAAGGGTTCGAGATGATCGATGGCCCGCTCGCTCAGCGCCCGCGTCACGCGCAGGTAGGTTTCCTGCAACAGGTCTTCAGCGGTGCTGTGATTATTGACCATCCGTTCCAGCGTACGCAGCAGTGAAGTGCGCTGGGTGAGGAAGACGTGGTTGAAGCGCGATTGACTCACGGGAGGACCTGATCCATTTTGAGCGAATGATAATGCTTATCATCTAGCTGAATGGTCAAGTACTGATTTCAAATTGGAATGATTGACCTTGTGGGAGCTGGCTTGCCAGCGATGGCGGTGGGTCAGCAGATGGATGTGCCGACCTCATCGCTGGCAAGCCAGCTCCCACAGGAATCAGGGGCGGGGGATTATTCCGCGTTGCACAGCGCCAGGCAGTTATCCAGCATGCGGTTGGAGAAGCCCCACTCGTTGTCGTACCAGGCCAGTACCTTCAGCAGTTTGCCGCTGGATTTGGTGTGGTTGGCGTCGAAGATCGACGACAGCGGGTTGTGGTTGAAGTCGCTGGAAACCAGCGGCAACGTGTTGTAACCCAAAATTTTCGAATGCTGGCTGGCCGCTTTCAGCAGGGCATTCACTTCCTCGGCGGTGGCTTCTTTCTTCAACTGAACGGTCAGATCCACCAGCGACACATTGATCACCGGCACCCGCACGGCCATGCCGGTCAGTTTGCCCGCCAGTTCCGGCAGCACCAGGCCCACCGCTTCAGCGGCGCCGGTCTTGCTCGGGATCATGTTCTGCGTGGCCGAACGCGCGCGGTACGGGTCGGTGTGGTAAACGTCGGTCAGGTTCTGATCGTTGGTGTAGGCATGAATGGTGGTCATCAGACCGCTTTCGATCCCCAGCTCGCGGTGCAGCACCTGCGCCACCGGCGCCAGGCAGTTGGTGGTGCACGACGCGTTGGAAATGATCTGGTGCGACTGGCGCAGAATGTCGTGGTTCACACCATAAACGACGGTGGCGTCGGCGCCTTTGGCCGGGGCCGAGATGATCACTTTGCGTGCGCCGGCAGTAATATGCGCAGCGGCTTTGGCACGGTCGGTGAACAGACCGGTGCATTCGAACACCACATCGATTTTTTCCGCAGCCCAAGGCAGCTCGGCCGGGTTGCGAATGGCGCTGACCGAAATGCGGTCGCCGTTGACGGTCAGGCTTTCGTTGTCATGCGCCACTTCGGCGTCGAACGTGCCATGAACGGTGTCGTATTTGAGCAGATGCGCGTTGATCGAACTGTCGCCCAGATCGTTGATGGCGACGATCTGCAAATCCTGTCGGTAGCCTTGGGTATACAGTGCGCGCAGGACATTACGGCCGATGCGGCCAAAACCATTGATTGCGATTCGAAGAGTCATGGAACAGCGCCGCCGTCGTTTTGTTGTTGGAATTACAAGATTATTCGCATAAAAATAGAAAACAAGCCTTTTTAGTGGCAATATTTTGTTTTATCTACAACGAGTGACCTGAATCAACTGGTCCGAATGGTCAAAAAAGCCGTCTGTCATTCCAACAACAACGGCGTTTGATCAGCATAGACAATCAGGTCGCCACATCCGTTAGCCTGGAGTTCTACACATGCATCCCCGCGTCCTTGAGGTCACCGAACGGCTTATCGCCCGCAGCCGCGCCACGCGTCAGGCTTACCTTGCATTGATTCGCGGAGCCGCGACGGATGGCCCGATGCGCGGCAAGCTGCAATGCGCCAACTTCGCCCACGGTGTGGCCGGGTGCGGCAGCGAAGACAAGCACAGCCTGCGGATGATGAACTCGGCGAACATCGCCATTGTTTCTTCGTATAACGACATGCTCTCGGCGCACCAGCCGTACGAAGTCTTCCCTGAACAAATCAAGAATGCCCTGCGCGAAATCGGTTCGGTCGGCCAGTTCGCCGGCGGCACCCCGGCGATGTGCGACGGCGTGACCCAAGGCGAGCCGGGCATGGAACTGAGCCTGCCGAGCCGCGAAGTCATCGCCATGTCCACGGCAGTGGCGCTGTCGCACAACATGTTCGATGGCGCGCTGATGCTGGGCATCTGCGACAAGATTGTCCCGGGCCTGATGATGGGCTCGCTGCGCTTCGGTCATCTGCCAACAATTTTCGTTCCGGGCGGGCCGATGGTCTCGGGCATTTCCAACAAGGAAAAAGCCGACGTTCGGCAGAAGTACGCCGAAGGCAAGGCGACTCGCGAAGAGCTGCTGGAATCTGAAATGAAGTCCTACCACAGCCCGGGCACCTGCACCTTCTATGGCACCGCCAACACCAACCAGTTGCTGATGGAAGTCATGGGCCTGCACCTGCCGGGCGCCTCGTTCGTCAACCCGAACACGCCGCTGCGTGATGCCCTGACTCGCGAAGCAGCGCATCAAGTCACGCGCCTGACCAAGCAAAATGGCAACTTCATGCCGATCGGCGAAATCGTCGATGAGAAGTCGCTGGTCAACTCGATCGTCGCGTTGCACGCCACCGGCGGCTCGACCAACCACACCCTGCACATGCCGGCCATCGCCATGGCCGCGGGCATTCAACTGACCTGGCAGGACATGGCCGACCTCTCCGAAGTCGTGCCGACCCTGAGCCACGTCTACCCGAACGGCAAAGCCGACATCAACCACTTCCAGGCAGCGGGCGGCATGTCGTTCCTGATCCGCGAACTGCTCGCGGCGGGCCTGCTGCACGAAGACGTCAACACCGTGCTTGGCCACGGCTTGAGCCAGTACACCAAAGAACCGTTCCTCGATAACGGTCAACTGGTGTGGCGCGAAGGCCCGGTCGACAGCCTCGACGAAAACATTCTGCGCCCGGTCGCCCGTGCGTTCTCGGCAGAGGGCGGTCTGCGCGTAATGGAAGGCAACCTCGGTCGCGGTGTGATGAAGGTTTCCGCTGTGGCGCTGGAAAACCAGATCGTCGAAGCACCGGCCATGGTCTTCCAGGATCAACAGGATCTGGCCGACGCGTTCAAGGCCGGTCTGCTGGAAAAAGATTTTGTCGCGGTGATGCGCTTCCAGGGCCCACGCTCCAACGGCATGCCGGAGCTGCACAAGATGACGCCGTTCCTCGGCGTGCTGCAGGATCGCGGCTTCAAAGTTGCGCTGGTGACTGACGGGCGCATGTCCGGCGCCTCGGGCAAAATCCCGGCGGCGATCCACGTCAGTCCTGAAGCTTATGTCGGTGGCGCTTTGGCGCGGGTGCAAGAGGGCGATATCATCCGCGTCGATGGCGTCAAAGGTACTTTGGAACTCAAAGTGGACGCCGAAGAATTTGCCGCGCGCGAATCTGCCAAAGGCCTGTTGGGCAACAACATCGGCAGCGGTCGCGAACTGTTCGGCTTCATGCGTTTGGCCTTCAGCTCGGCGGAGCAGGGCGCCAGCGCCTTCACTTCTGCCCTGGAGACGCTTAATTGAAACTGGCTTTGGTCGGTGACATCGGAGGCACCAACGCGCGGTTTGCGTTGTGGAAAAATCAGCAACTCGAATCGATTCAAGTGCTGGCCACGGCCGACCACGCCAGCCCGGAGGAGGCGATCAGCCTCTATCTGAGCGGGCTCGGTCTGGTGCCGGGTTCGATCGGTTCGGTGTGCCTGTCGGTGGCCGGTCCCGTGAGTGGTGATGAGTTCAAGTTCACCAACAACCACTGGCGCCTGAGCCGCACGGCGTTCTGCAAAACCTTGCAGGTCGAGCAGCTGTTGCTGGTCAATGACTTCTCGGCGATGGCGCTGGGCATGACCCGTTTGCAGCCCGGCGAATTCCGCGTGGTTTGCGAGGGCACGCCGGAGCCGTTGCGTCCAGCGGTGGTGATTGGCCCGGGCACTGGCCTTGGCGTCGGCACCTTGCTCGATCTCGGTGAAGGTCGTTTTGCCGCATTGCCGGGGGAGGGCGGTCACGTCGATCTGCCGTTGAGCAGTCCACGTGAAACCCAGCTGTGGCAGCACATCCATAACGAGATCGGCCATGTCAGCGCGGAAACTGCGTTGAGCGGTGGTGGCTTGCCACGGGTTTACCGGGCGATCTGCGCGGTGGACGGGCACGAACCGACGCTGGATACCCCGGAATCGATCACCGCTGCAGGATTGGCAGGTGACCCGATTGCCCTGGAAGTGCTGGAGCAATTCTGCTGCTGGCTGGGTCGCGTGGCCGGTAACAACGTGCTGACCACGGGTGGCCGTGGTGGTGTGTACATCGTCGGTGGCGTGATTCCACGCTTTGCCGACTTCTTCCTCGAAAGCGGTTTTGCCCGCAGCTTCGCCGACAAAGGTTGCATGAGCGATTACTTCAAGGGGATTCCGGTGTGGCTGGTGACGGCGCCGTATTCCGGGCTTGTCGGCGCCGGTGTGGCACTCGAACAGGCTTGATACCGAGTCGCCTTCATCGCTGGCAAGCCAGCTCCCACAGGATTGAAGACATTCTCAGGATGTGCACAAGACCTTGTGGGAGCTGGCTTGCCAGCGATGGGGCCAGAACAGACAACAAATGAAGATCGTTCCCACGCTCTGCGTGGGAATGCAGCCCGTGACGCTCTGCGTCACTGGACGCTCTGCGTCCCTTGATACATTCCCACGCAGAGCGTGGGAACGATCGGTCTACACATCAGGCATAATCCGCCCCAATTCCAACAACAAGGATGCCTTCGAAGTGAGCTCAGTCAACAAGTCGATATTGTTGGTCGATGACGACCAGGAAATACGCGAGTTGCTGGAAACCTACCTGACCCGCGCCGGGTTTCAGGTGCGTGCCACGGCCGATGGCGCCAGTTTCCGCCAGGCACTCAACGAGGCGCCGAGCGATCTGGTGATCCTCGATGTCATGCTCCCCGACGAAGACGGCTTCAGCCTCTGCCGCTGGGTGCGTCAGCATCCGCGTCAGGCGCAGGTGCCAATCATCATGCTCACCGCCAGTTCCGACGAGGCCGACCGGGTCATCGGCCTGGAACTCGGCGCCGACGACTACCTCGGCAAACCCTTCAGCCCCCGCGAACTGCAAGCCCGCATCAAGGCCTTGCTGCGCCGCGCGCAATTCGGTCAGGAACGCAACGGCAGTGAAGTGCTGGCCTTCGACGAGTGGCGGCTGGACATGGTCAGCCATCGGCTGTTCCACACCGACGGTGAAGAAGTGATTCTGTCCGGCGCCGACTTCGCCCTGCTGAAACTGTTCCTCGATCACCCGCAGGAAATCCTCGACCGCGACACCATCGGCAATGCCACCCGTGGCCGCGACCTGATGCCGCTCGATCGCATCGTCGACATGGCGGTCAGCCGTTTGCGTCAGCGCCTGCGCGACACCGAGAAACCGCCACGGCTGATCCGCACCGTACGCGGCAGCGGCTACCAACTGGCAGCCAACGTGGTTGCCGGCAATGGTCACTGATTCGCTGCGCAAACTCGCGGCCAGGGTGCCGGTGCCGCGTTCGCTGCTCGGGCGGATGCTGCTGCTGACCTTGCTCGCGGTGTTGTTCGCACAGACGTTGTCCAGCGTGATCTGGGTTTCGCAACTGCGCGCCACCCAGCTTGAAGGTCTGGTCACCAGTGCCCGCAGCCTCGCCCATTCGATGACGGCCAGCGTCAGTTATTTCCGCTCGTTGCCGGTGGCTTATCGGCCGCTGGTGCTCGACCAGTTGCGCAGCATGGGCGGCACCCGGTTCGTGGTGACGCTCAACGATAAACCGCTGGGCATGGATGTGCTGCCGGTGACGCCGCGCAAGGCTGCGGTGATGAAGGCTGTGGACGAAGTGCTGCGCCAGACCCTCGGCAATGACACGGATATTTCGGTGACATTTGTCAGCCCCGAGGACCTGCGGATTTTCAATGCCGGGTTGAAACTCGATGAACTGCCGCGCTCCTGGGCGCATTACGCGCTGACGCTGGAACCGGTAAACCCGCCAGTGCTGGTCACGCAAATTCAGATGGCGCCGGGCGAATGGCTGTACATCGCATCTTTGTTGCCGGAACCGTACACCAGTCTTGAAGAGCAAGGCCTGCCCTCGCAGCAGGTGTGGTTCATCGTCCTCACCAGTGGATTTTTGCTGCTGTTCATTGGTCTTTTGGTGCACTGGCAGAGCCGGCCGCTCAAGCGTCTGGCGCGGGCCGCACGCGACATGTCGCTGGGCGCCGACGTCGAGCCGGTGGCCGAGGGTGGCGGCAGTGAAGTGGTCGAAGTGGGCCGTGCGTTCAACACCATGCGCGAACGCATCAGCCGTTACCTGACCGAGCGCAGCCAGTTGTTCAGTGCTATCTCCCATGACCTGCGCACACCGATCACCCGCTTGCGCTTGCGCGTCGAGCTGCTGGAAGACGAAACGCTGCAAGCTAAATTCGGCCGTGATCTGGATGAGCTGGAACTGCTGGTCAAAGGCGCGTTGCAGTGCGTGAAAGACACCGATATCCACGAGAACATCGAGCCGGTGGATTTGAACCATGTGCTCGACTGCCTCGTCGAGCCGTATCTGGCGCCCAACGGCAATGGACGCGTGACGCAGCAGGGGCGGGCGTTGGCCGCGTATCCAGGTAAGCCTTTGGCGCTGAAGCGTTGCATTGGCAACTTGATCGACAACGCGCTGAAGTACGGGCAGAACGCGCATTTGCATATCGATGACGATGAGAGTGCGTTTGTCCTGCACGTCGATGATGAAGGGCCGGGGGTGCCGGAGCAGCGGCTGGAACAGGTGTTCGAACCGCACTTTCGCTTGGCGGGGCAGCAGCAGGGGTATGGGTTGGGGCTTGGGATTGCGCGCAACATTGCCCATAGCCATGGCGGTGAGGTGACGTTGCAGAATTTGCGCGAGGGTGGGTTACGGGTGACCCTGCAATTGCCGCGTTCGGCGGATTGAGGCGGAAGAGCCCCTCACCCTAGCCCTCCCGAAACGTCGGACCGCCCGGAGGGAGAGGGAACCGATTGGGGGATGCTGGATAAATACGCCGACCTGAAAGTGTTGCGCCGAATCCATAATCGACTCGGTATTTCAGGTCGGCGGAAAGCTCATTACACCTCGATCGGCCCCCTCTCCCTTTGGGAGAGGGCTGGGGTGAGGGTGGCTCTTTTGTCACGGATCAGTGACAAAACCCGCCCCCTTCGTTACAAGCCCATCCCGGCCCGTTGTTTAGACTCCCCGCAGTCATAACAACAAAAAGGCCACCCATGGATCTCTTCCAACCCGGCTTCAGCAGTTGGCTGAACGCCCCTGCCCACCAGCAATGGCTCGCCGCCGAAGGCCTGCGTCTGCTGGATTTCGCCAAGGCATCAAAACTGCCCGAAGGCTTCGGCAACCTCGACGAGCGTGGCCGTCTGCCAACCAACGCGCGAGCCGAAACCATGAACACCGCGCGCATGACCCACAGCTTCGCCATGGCTCATATTCAAGGCCTGCCGGGTTTTGCCGAACTGATCGATCACGGCATCGCCGCCCTGCGCGGGCCGTTGCGTGATGCGTTGCACGGCGGCTGGTTTGCGGTCGCCGAACACCGCGACGGCAACACCGGCAAGAACGCCTATCTGCACGCCTTTGTCGCGCTGGCCGCGAGTTCCGCAGTGGTCGCGCAGCGTCCCGGCGCGCAGGCTTTGCTGGATGACGCCATCGACATCATCGACACGTATTTCTGGAGCGAAGAAGAGGGCGCCATGCGCGAATTCTTCAATCGTGACTGGAGCGAAGAGGAAGCCTATCGCGGCGCCAACAGCAACATGCACGCCACCGAAGCGTTCCTCGCCCTGGCCGATGTCACTGAAGATCCACGCTGGCTGGTGCGCGCACAACGTATCGTCGAGCGGGTGATTCACGGTCACGCTGCCGCCAACGATTACATGGTCATCGAGCACTTCGACCGCGACTGGCAACCGCTGCGCGAGTACAACCACGACAATCCTGCCGATGGATTTCGCCCCTACGGCACCACGCCGGGCCACGGCTTCGAGTGGGCGCGGCTGTTGCTGCACCTCGAAGCGGCGCGGGTCCAGGCGGGCATGCTCACGCCGGGCTGGCTTGCCACCGACGCGCAGAAACTCTTCGAGAACAACTGCCGCAATGGCTGGAACGTCGATGGTTTGCCGGGCATCGTCTACACCCTCGACTGGAGCAACAAAGCCGTCGTCCGCCACCGCTTGCACTGGACGCACGCCGAAGCCAGCGCTGCCGCCAGCGCCTTGCTCAAACGCACGGGTGATGCGCAATACGAAACCTGGTACCGACTGTTCTGGGAATTCTGCGAGGTGAATTTCATCGACCGCTGCGACGGCAGTTGGCACCACGAACTCAATCCGCAAAACCTGCCAAGTGCCGATATCTGGCCGGGCAAACCCGATCTGTATCACGCCTGGCAAGCCGTGCTGATCCCTCGTCTACCCTTGTCACCGAGTATGGCCACTGCGCTGGCGCAGCCGTCCCAGAGCGTTCCTGTGTAACCATGTGGTGACATTCGCGCGTCCCTTCGTTACCTGCGAAGGGAATCGCCCTGTTTAAACTCCTGTGCAGCGCAAGCACCAGACTTGCAATGCATAACAACAAGAAAGGTACATCTCAGATGAATGCGATTTCTCGCCTCGCTACTGTCATTTCTGTCGCCTCCCTGTTCCCGCTCGCAATTCTGCCTCTCAGTGTGTCCGCTGCCGAATCCAAAGGTTCGGTGGAAGTCGTGCACTGGTGGACGTCCGGTGGCGAAAAAGCTGCCGTTGATGTGCTCAAGGCCCAAGTCGAAAAAGACGGTTTCACCTGGAAGGACGGCGCCGTTGCCGGCGGTGGCGGTGCGACTGCCATGACCGTACTGAAAAGCCGTGCCGTGGCCGGTAACCCACCGGGCGTTGCCCAGATCAAAGGCCCGGACATTCAGGAATGGGCGTCGACCGGTCTGCTCGACACCGACGTCTTGAAAGACGTTGCCAAAGAAGAGAAGTGGGACAGCCTGCTCGACAAGAAAGTCTCCGATACCGTGAAGTACGACGGTGATTACGTGGCCGTGCCGGTGAACATTCACCGTGTGAACTGGCTGTGGATCAACCCGGAAGTCTTCAAGAAAGCCGGCATCACCAAGAACCCGACCACCCTCGAAGAATTCTACGCCGCTGGTGACAAGCTCAAGGCTGCTGGCTTCATTGCGCTGGCTCATGGCGGTCAGCCTTGGCAGGACAGCACCGTGTTCGAAGCCGTGGTGCTTTCGGTCATGGGTGTCGATGGTTACAAGAAAGCTTTGGTCGATCTGGACAACGGCGCGCTGACCGGTCCGGAAATGGTCAAGGCTCTGACTGAGCTGAAGAAAGTCGCGACCTACATGGACGCTGACGGCAAAGGCCAGGACTGGAACCTGGAAGCGGCCAAAGTCATCAACGGCAAGGCCGGCATGCAGATCATGGGTGACTGGGCCAAATCCGAATGGACCGCCGCCAAGAAAATCGCCGGCAAGGATTACGAGTGCGTAGCCTTCCCGGGCACCGACAAGGCGTTCACCTACAACATCGACTCGCTGGCTGTGTTCAAGCAGAAAGACGCAGGCACTGCCGCAGGTCAGAAGGACATTGCCAAAGTCGTGCTGGGTGAAAACTTCCAGAAAGTCTTCAGCATCAACAAAGGCTCGATCCCGGTTCGCAACGACATGTTGAACAACATGGAGAAACTCGGTTTCGACTCCTGCGCACAAACCGCTGCCAAGGACTTCCTGGCAGACGCCAAGTCCGGCGGTCTGCAGCCAAGCATGGCGCACAACATGGCGACCACGCTGGCCGTGCAGGGCGCGTTCTTTGATGTTGTGACCAACTACATCAACGACCCGAAAGCCGATCCGGCCGACACTGCCAAGAAACTGGGTGCAGCGATCAAGTCGGCTAAATAAGCGTCGGTAGCACAGGCCCCTCCTGGGGGAGCGGGCCTTTGTGGTGAGGGGATTTATCCCCGATGGGTTGCGAAGCGACCCCGGAAAGTTGCAGCGGCGCAATATCAGACAAACCGCATGCAATGATTTTGCGACTGCTTCGCAGCCGATCGGGGATAAATCCCCTCGCCACAGGGGCCGCTCCCACAAGGGATCTCACTGTAGTTTTTATTCCCTGTACTGGATTTCCCCATGAGTTCTGTTGCTGTGTTCAGCAAAGCCTCGCCGTTCGATGCACTGCAGCGCTGGCTACCGAAACTGGTGCTGGCGCCGAGCATGTTCATCGTGCTGGTGGGCTTCTATGGCTACATCCTGTGGACGTTCGTGCTGTCGTTCACCACCTCGACCTTCCTGCCCAACTACAAGTGGGCCGGCCTTGCGCAATACGCGCGGTTGTTCGACAACGACCGCTGGTGGGTCGCGAGCAAGAACCTCGCGGTGTTCGGTGGCATGTTCATCGGCATCACCCTGGTGATTGGCGTGCTGCTGGCGGTGTTCCTCGACCAGCGCATCCGTCGCGAAGGCTTTATCCGCACCATTTACCTGTACCCGATGGCGCTCTCGATGATCGTCACCGGTACCGCATGGAAATGGTTGCTCAACCCGGGCATGGGCCTGGACAAATTATTGCGTGACTGGGGCTGGGAAGGCTTCCGTCTCGACTGGCTGATTGACCCGGATCGCGTGGTCTATTGCCTGGTGATCGCCGCTGTCTGGCAAGCCTCGGGCTTCATCATGGCGATGTTCCTTGCCGGCCTGCGTGGGGTTGATCAGTCGATCATCCGTGCTGCGCAGATCGACGGCGCGAGCATGCCGACCATCTACTGGAAAGTGGTGCTGCCAAGCCTGCGTCCGGTGTTCTTCAGTGCGGTGATGATTTTGGCGCACATCGCGATCAAGAGCTTCGACCTGGTCGCAGCGATGACCGCCGGTGGCCCGGGTTATTCCTCCGACCTGCCGGCGATGTTCATGTATTCCTTCACCTTCAGTCGCGGCCAGATGGGCATGGGCTCGGCCAGTGCGATTCTGATGCTCGGTGCGATTCTCGCGATCATCGTGCCTTACCTGTACTCCGAGCTGAGGACCAAGCGTCATGACTAGTCTCGCTGCCAAACCCGCCATCAGCCTGAGTCGCATCGCGATTTATGCGGTGCTGATTTTCGCCGTGTTCCTCTATCTGGTGCCGCTGGTGGTGATGTTGCTGACCAGCTTCAAGACCCCCGAAGACATCAGCACCGGCAACCTGCTGAGCTGGCCGACCGTGGTCAGCGGCATCGGCTGGGTCAAGGCCTGGGCCACGGTTGATGGCTACTTCTGGAACTCGATCAAAATCACCGTGCCGGCCGTGATCATATCCACCGCCATCGGCGCGTTGAACGGTTATGTGTTGTCGTTCTGGCGCTTCCGCGGTTCGCAGTTGTTCTTCGGTCTGCTGTTGTTCGGCTGCTTCCTGCCGTTCCAGACCGTGCTGCTGCCGGCCTCGTTCACCCTTGGCAAGATGGGCCTGGCGAGCACCACCACTGGCCTGGTATTCATCCATGTGGTCTACGGTCTGGCGTTCACCACGCTGTTTTTCCGTAACTACTACGTGAGCATTCCGGATGCGCTGATCAAAGCGGCACGCCTGGACGGTGCCGGGTTTTTCACCATTTTCCGCCTGATCATTCTGCCGATGTCGACGCCGATCATCATGGTCTGCCTGATCTGGCAGTTCACCCAGATCTGGAACGACTTCCTCTTCGGTGTGGTGTTCTCCAGCGGCGATTCGCAACCGATCACCGTGGCGCTGAACAATCTGGTCAACACCAGCACCGGCGCCAAGGAATACAACGTGGATATGGCAGCGGCGATGATCGCCGGTCTGCCGACCCTGCTGGTCTATGTGGTCGCAGGCAAGTATTTCGTGCGCGGGCTGACGGCCGGCGCAGTCAAGGGGTAATCATGGCTACGCTCGAACTTCGCAACGTCAACAAGACCTACGGTGCCGGCCTGCCGGACACCCTGAAGAACATCGAACTGTCGATCAAGGACGGTGAGTTCCTGATCCTTGTCGGCCCGTCGGGCTGCGGCAAGTCGACCCTGATGAACTGCATTGCCGGCCTGGAAACCATCACCGGTGGCGCGATCATGATCGGCGACCAGGACGTCAGTGGCATGAGTCCGAAGGATCGCGACATCGCCATGGTGTTCCAGTCCTATGCGCTGTACCCGACCATGAGCGTGCGCGAGAACATCGAGTTCGGTCTGAAAATTCGCAAGATGCCGCAGTCGGAGATCGACGAAGAAGTCGCACGCGTGGCCAAGCTGCTGCAGATCGAACACCTGCTCAACCGCAAGCCGGGACAGCTTTCCGGTGGTCAGCAACAGCGCGTGGCGATGGGCCGGGCACTGGCGCGGCGGCCGAAGATTTATCTGTTCGATGAACCGCTGTCCAACCTCGACGCCAAGCTGCGCGTCGAGATGCGTACCGAAATGAAACTGATGCACCAGCGCCTGAAAACCACCACGGTCTACGTGACCCACGACCAGATCGAAGCGATGACTCTGGGTGACAAAGTGGCGGTGATGAAGGACGGCATCATTCAGCAGTTCGGCACGCCGAAAGACATCTACAACGACCCGGCCAACCTGTTCGTGGCGAGCTTCATCGGCTCGCCGCCAATGAACTTCATTCCGCTGCGTCTGCAACGCAAGGACGGTCGTCTGCTGGCACTGCTCGACAGTGGCCAGGCGCGCTGCGAATTGCCGATGGGCATGCAGGACGCCGGTCTCGAAGATCGCGAAGTGATCCTCGGCCTGCGCCCGGAGCAGATTGTTCTGGCGAACGGCGAGGGCAACGGCCTGCCGAGCATCAAGGCTGAAGTGCAAGTCACCGAGCCGACCGGGCCGGACACGCTGGTATTCGTCAACCTGAACGACACCAAGGTCTGCTGCCGTCTGGCGCCGGACGTGGCGCCGCAGGTGGGCGAGAGCCTGACGCTGCAATTCGATCCGTCGAAAGTGCTGCTGTTCGATGCCAAGACTGGCGAGCGTTTGGGCGTTGCGGCCCAACCACAGACCGATGCGCGGTCTGCGAACGTGGCGCAATTCAAGGGCCGCTAAGAAATCAATGCAGGAATACGGTCATGTGGGAGCTGGCTTGCCAGCGATGCAGGCCACTCGGTTTGTCGTCGAGCCAAGTCGATGCCATCGCTGGCAAGCCAGCTCCCACAGGGGGCGGATTCCACAGGGGAGCACGCGGTGGATTGCCTGTAATCCATCGCAAATTATGTAAACCACGTTGGAAAAAAACAGTTAATAACAATAAAGACGAGGATGTAGGGATGAAAAAGAAACACGTCAATGCCCGGTTGATCTGCCAAATCTCCGCCGCGGCAGCATTGGTGCTGGCTGGTAACGCGATGGCCGCGGATGCCTTCAGCTCCGATTCCAAATGGATGACCGGCGACTGGGGTGGTGAGCGGACCAAGCTGATCGAGCAGGGTATCGACATCAAGGCCGACTACGTAGGGGAAGTCGGTGGCAACCTGCACGGTGGTTACGACAACGACAAGACTGCGCGTTACGCCGACCAGTTCGGTCTGGGTGTGGCACTCGATCTGCAAAAGCTGTGGGGCTGGGACAACACTCAGGCCAAGATCCAGCTGACCAACCGTAACGGCTACAACATCTCCAACGACCGCGTGGGCGATCCGCGTGCCGGCACCTTGAGTTCTTCGCAAGAAGTCTACGGCCGTGGCCACATGGTGCGTCTGACCCAGTTGTGGATTCAGCACCAGTTCTTCGACAACAAACTCGACGTCAAGGCCGGTTACTTCGGCGAAGGCGAAGACTTCAACACCTTCCCGTGCGACTTCCAGAACCTGGCGTTCTGCGGCTCGCAAGTGGGTAACTGGGCGACCAACATCTGGTACAACTGGCCAGTCAGCCAGGCCGCGATCCGCGTGAAGTACAACATCAACGACGAGCTCTACGCGCAGATCGGTGCGTACAACCAGAACCCGTCGCAGCTGGAACACGGCAACGGCTTCAAACTCAGTGGCAGCGGCACCGCCGGTACTGTGTTGCCGGTCGAATTGGTCTGGTCGCCGAAGGTCAACAGCCTGCCGGGCGAATACCGTGTCGGTTACTACAAGAGCACCGCTGATGCCAGCGACGTCCGTGAAGACGTCAACGGTCTCAACGCGGCAGAGACTGGCGACGCCTACAAGACCCACAGCAGCAAACACGGCTACTGGTTCGTCGCGCAACAGCAACTCACCAGCCACAACGGTGATGCGACTCGCGGTCTGAACATCGCCGCCAACGCCACGTTCCACGACAAGGACACCAACTTCATCGACAACTATCAGTCGGTGATGTTCGTCTACAAAGGCCCGTTCGACGCACGTCCGAAAGATGACATCGGTATCGGCGCGGCGCGTATCCACGTCAACGATGACGTGAAGAAAAACGCGGAGCTGCTGAACGCCTCCAACGGTGTTTCGGATTACGACAACCCGGTGTTCTCGCCGATTCGTGAAACCGAATACAACTACGAGCTCAACTACGGCATCCACGTTACCAATTGGCTGACCGTGCGTCCTAACCTGCAATACATCACGCATCCGGGCGGTGTGGATGCAGTGGACAACGCTTTGGTCGCTGGCCTGAAAATTCAGTCTACGTTCTAACGCGTCTGCGATAAGCTCCTCTCTATGTGCGCATATTTGCGGACAGCCAAGGCTGTCCGCTTTTTTTTGAGGGGCGGCAATCCCCGTAATAGATGAATTCGGAACCGTGGCAAATGCATGAGCATCCGCTACAACGCTTCTTCAAATCCCTGCGTGAACAACCGGTGTTCGCCTGGGAGCGCTATCAGATGCGCGACGTGTTGGTGATCGATCATCCGCTGTGTCAGGCGGTGTTCAGTCGTCAGGGCGCGCAGTTGCTGCACTTTCAACCGCGTGGGCAAAAGCCGTGGTTGTGGTGTGCGGCGAAGTGGCCGCATGTCGGCGCCATTCGTGGCGGCGTGCCGGTGTGCTGGCCGTGGTATGGCCGCCATCCGAGCGAAAACGCCTGGCCGTCCCATGGCTGGGCGCGCCTGCTCGACTGGAAGTTGCTCGACAGCAGCAGCGCCGAAGATGGCGTGCGTCTGCATTGGCAATTGCAGCTGTGCGATTGGCAGGTCGACCTGCACGCACATTTGGGTGAACGCATGGAATTACGCCTGAGCACCGAGCATCAGGACGACATGCCGTGCCAGATGAGCCAGGCTTTGCACGCTTACTGGCGTATTGGTGATGTCAGCGAGATAGCGCTGTCTGGGCTCGAAGGCGCGCAGGGTTACGACCAGTTGAATCGTGAAGTTTGCCAGCAGGAAGGCGAGTTACGGGTCGATGGTGGTTGCCAGCGGGTGTTCCAGCACGACGGTGAATTACAGCTCAAGGATCACGCCTGGCAACGCGAGTTGTGCATTGATACTGGCGACAGCGCGGACACGGTGGTGTGGCATCCGGGCTCACGGCCATTGTTGGGCGTGAGCTGGGATGAGATCTCGGAGTTTGTGTGTGTGGAAGCGGCGGCGGGGGCACTGATAGCCTGCACTTGGCGCCGGGGGAGAAGGCGCATTTGAGTTTGCAGGCGTGGGCTGGGGCTTAGATTATGTAGTTACTGCTGGCCCCATCGCTGGCAAGCCAGCTCCCACAGGTTTTATGGGTGTTCGCAAATTTAATGTTCGGCGCGGACACTGTGGGAGCTGGCTTGCCAGCGATGAGGCCGGACCATTCAATACAGATTCATCAGGCCTCAGTTGAACTCGTCACCCACGGGATACCGGCTCGCATTCAAACTCTCTTTGATCTTGCGCAGATGCGGCTGGAAATCCACCCCACGACGCAACGTCATCCCGGTTGCCAGCACATCCAGCACGGTCAACTGAATGATCCGCGAAGTCATCGGCATATAAATGTCGGTGTCTTCCGGCAGCGGAATGTTCAGGCTCAGCGTACTGGCCTTGGCCAGCGGCGAATTCTCCGCCGTCAGACCCAGCACCGAAGCGCCATTCTCGCGAGCGATACGCGCCACTTCCACCAGCTCACGAGTGCGCCCGGTGTAGGAAATGATCACGAACAACTCACCGGTGTGCGCCACCGAAGCAATCATCCGCTGCATCAGCACATCGGCATGCGCAGTGACCGCCAGGTTGAAGCGGAAAAACTTGTGCTGCGCATCCAGCGCCACCGGTGCCGAAGCGCCGAGGCCGAAGAAGTGAATCTGCCGCGCCTGAATCAACAGGTCGACGGCGCGGCTGATCAGGTTCGGGTCCAGCGCCTGGCAAGCACTGTCCAGGGACGCGATGGCGCTGCCGAAAATCTTCTGCGTGTAGGCCTCGGGATTGTCATCGGCTTCCACCGCACGGCTGACATACGCCGCGCCGCTGGCCAGGCTCTGCGCCAGTTGCAGTTTCAGTTCGGGATAGCCGCTGACACCGAACGAACGGCAGAAGCGATTGACCGTCGGTTCGCTCACCGACGCCGCCTGGGCGAGGGCGGCAATGCTGAAGCGGGTGGCCTGCTGCGGGTTGAGCAGGATCACCTGGGCGACTTTGCGTTCGGCCTTGTTCAGGTCTTCAAGGCGACTCTGGATCTGTTCCAGTAAATTTCGCACGCGGTCCATATGGAATTCCTAATTCACCTGCGCAAAGGTGCGCCGGGCTATGCAAATTGGGCCTTTGATATGGCCCGTGACGGTGGCCTATCCTACTGATGGCTCCGACCGACCACCACTCGGAATCTGTATTTTGCGAAAATGTTGTGGTTATTACTACATTTTCCCTTGAGTGATGCCTTGAAAAAAGGTATTTGTAGCTTAACTTGATAAAAGAACAAACATCATGCCTTCGATTACGGTTGAACCGTGCACCTTTGCCTTGTTCGGCGCGCTTGGCGATCTGGCCCTGCGCAAGCTGTTTCCTGCCCTTTATCACCTCGATGGCGCCGACCTGTTGCACGAGGACACGCGCATCATCGCGTTGGCCCGTGAAGAAGGCAGCGAGCAGCAGCACATGGCGTTCATCGCCGCCGAACTGCGCCGTTACGTCGGCAAGGAACTGGACGAAGCCGTCGCCGAGCGTTTTCTCGCGCGCCTGACTTATCTGCACGTCGACTTCCTCAAGGCTGAAGATTACGTCGCGCTGGCCGAACTGGCCGGCAGCGCGCAACGCATGATTGCTTACTTCGCCACGCCGGCAGCGGTGTACGGCGCGATCTGCGAAAACCTGGCGAAAGTCGGTCTGGCAGAAAACACCCGCGTGGTCCTGGAAAAACCGATCGGCTCCGATCTGGAATCCTCGCGCAAAGTGAATGACGCCGTGGCGCAGTTCTTCCCGGAGAACCGCACTTACCGCATCGACCACTACCTGGGCAAAGAGACCGTCCAGAACCTGATCGCCCTGCGTTTCGCCAACAGCCTGTTCGAAACCCAGTGGAACCAGAATTACATCTCCCACGTGGAAATCACCGTGGCCGAGAAGGTTGGCATCGAGGGCCGTTGGGGTTACTTCGACAAGGCCGGCCAACTGCGCGACATGATCCAGAATCACCTGTTGCAGTTGCTCTGCCTGATCGCCATGGACCCGCCGGCCGACCTGTCCGCCGACAGCATCCGTGACGAGAAAGTAAAAGTGCTCAAGGCGCTGGCACCGATCAGCCCGGAAGGCCTGACCACTCAGGTTGTGCGCGGCCAGTACATCGCCGGCCACAGCGAAGGCAAATCCGTACCGGGTTACCTTGAAGAACCGAACTCCAACACCCAGAGCGACACCGAAACCTTCGTTGCCCTGCGTGCCGACATCCGCAACTGGCGCTGGGCCGGCGTGCCGTTCTACCTGCGCACTGGCAAGCGCATGCCGCAGAAACTGTCGCAGATCGTCATCCACTTCAAAGAACCGTCGCACTACATCTTCGCCCCTGAGCAGCGCCTGCAGATCAGCAACAAACTGATCATCCGCCTGCAACCGGACGAAGGTATTTCGCTGCGTGTGATGACCAAAGAGCAGGGCCTGGACAAAGGCATGCAACTGCGCAGCGGCCCGCTGCAACTGAATTTCTCCGACACCTGGCGTAGCGCGCGGATCCCCGATGCCTACGAGCGGTTGTTGCTGGAAGTGATGAACGGCAATCAGAACCTGTTTGTCCGTAAAGATGAAATCGAAGCCGCGTGGAAGTGGTGTGACCAGCTGATCGCCGGGTGGAAAAAATCCGGTGACGCGCCCAAGCCGTACGCGGCCGGTTCGTGGGGGCCGATGAGCTCCATTGCATTGATCACGCGGGACGGGAGGTCGTGGTATGGCGATATCTGATGTGAAACTGCCTGCGGGCGTGAATGCTCACGAATTCAAGAGCCCGGTGCTGTTGGCTGAAGGTCTGGCGCTGAATGTGGCCAAGCAATTGAGCGAGGCCATTGCTGCACGCGGCAATGCCGTGCTGGTGGTGTCCGGCGGTCGCAGTCCGGTGGCTTTTTTCCAGCACCTGGCCAAGCAGGAACTGGAATGGTCGAAGGTCGTCGTCACCCTCGCCGACGAACGCTGGGTACCGGTTGAACACGCCGACAGCAATGCCGGCCTGCTCAAGCAATATCTGCTCAAAGGTCCGGCAGCCAAGGCGCAGTTTCTCAGCCTTTATAGCGCGGCGGCCAACGTCGAGCAGGCTGCTGAACAGGCCGACCGTTTGCTCGCCGAGTTGCCGCCGATTGACGTCCTGGTGCTGGGCATGGGCGATGACGGTCACACCGCGTCGCTGTTCCCCGACAGCCCGAACCTGGCCGAAGCGCTGCAAGCTGACGGCACGCGCCGTTGCTGGCCGATGCTCGCGCCGAGCGTGCCGCGTCAGCGCCTGACCATGAGCCGTGCGTTGTTGGCGTCGGCGAAGCACAAGATTCTGTCGATTTCCGGTCAATCAAAACTGACCACCCTGAATGCCGCACTGGCATCCGACGACGTCGCGGCCATGCCGGTTCGCGCGTTTCTGCAACCTACGTTAGAGATTTACTGGTGCCCATGAGCCAAGGAACAGCCGCTATGACAACCCCATCCCCGACCGTTTCCATGGCGGACAAAGTTGCCCTGATCGACAGCCTCTGCGCCAAGGCGCGGATCCTGCCGGTGATCACCATCGCTCGCGAACAGGACGTGCTGCCACTGGCCGACGCCCTCGCTGCCGGTGGCCTGACCGCGCTGGAAGTGACCCTGCGTTCGCAGTTCGGCCTCAAGGCGATCCAGATCCTGCGCGAGCAGCGTCCGGAACTGGTCACCGGTGCCGGCACCGTGCTCGATCGCAACATGCTCGCAGCGGCTGAGGCGGCGGGTTCGCAATTCATCGTCACCCCGGGCATCACCCGCGACTTGCTCGAAGCCAGTGTCGACAGCCCGATTCCGCTGTTGCCGGGTATCAGCAACGCCTCCGGCATCATGGAAGGCTATGGTCTGGGCTATCGTCGTTTCAAACTGTTCCCGGCTGAAGTCAGCGGTGGCGTGGCGGCAATCAAAGCCCTTGGCGGCCCGTTCGGTGAAGTGAAATTCTGCCCGACCGGCGGCGTCGGCCCGGCCAACATCAAGAGCTACATGGCGCTGAAAAACGTCATGTGCGTGGGCGGTAGCTGGATGCTTGATCCGGAGTGGATCAAGAACGGCGACTGGGCCCGTATTCAGGAATGCACCGCCGAGGCGTTGGCGCTGCTGGACTGATAGCAACCTTACACTTCGTTGTGTGTTCTACGGCTTTACGGTGCGCTTGGTCGGTGCACCGTTTTTTTTTTGCCCCGAAAAAAGTGGCGAATACATCCCGCGATACATAGTTACCGCACAAGCGGTTTTTTCCGGCGCTAATCTGCGTGCTTCTTATGGAAGAGAGCACGTGTCATGGATCGAGACTTCTCCGCCTCATCGCCACAACCGGTTTATCAATTGGCCCCCGAACAAATTGCCGGGCCGTATTTTCGCAATCCCAAACTCTTGCGTCGCAACATCAGCGAAGGCGCTGAAGGCTTGCCGCTGATCCTGCGCCTGACCATTGTCGATGCGATGACCGGCGAGCCCGTCAACGGCGCTCTGGTGGACATCTGGCATTGCAATGCACGAGGCGCCTACTCCGGCTGGAGCCGGCTCGACCCGGACACCGAGGTCGATGTCGAGGCCATCGGTTCGATCCCGCGCACGGACGATGACACTTACCTGCGTGGCAGCCAGTTCTGCGATCACAAGGGGCGAGCGCGGTTTACCACCATCTATCCCGGCTTCTACGCCGGCCGCGCGCTGCACATCCATGTGGCGGTGCGCATCGTTGCCGGCAACGAATACCTGGAAGAACGCAACGTCGCCTGGGTCGGCCAATTGTTCTTTCCCGAGGTGGTTTCACGTTCCGTGCTCAACGCACAAGCCTATCGCGGGCGCGCTTCATCTCCGCTGCAAAACATCGAAGACAGCCTCTATGCCGGGCAGAACGGTGAAGCATCAATCCTGACGGTCTGGCCGATCGGCCGTGACTCGCACGAGGACGGCTACTTCGGCCATCTGACCATCGGCATCGACACCTTTGCGGCGTCGTCGCAGATCAAACCCGAGGACTTCGACAAGTACACTGTCTAACCGTCTCAGCGCAGCTCGTTCAGCGCGCGGGTCAGAAACTGCATATCGGTCGCGGTGGTGGTCAGTCCCGGGGTAATACGGATACACGGCCCGCACGCTGCACCGGTGCGCACCACGGTGAACAGGTTATGGTCTTTCAGTAGCCGCTCGGCCATCACCTGTTGGTCGTCGTGGCGAGTGAAGCGCATCGCGGTGATGCCGCAGTACAGACGCGCGTCGTCCGGAGTCATCACCTCGATGCCCGGCAAGTGCCGTACGGCGCTGACCCACAGATTGCGCAGGTAGTTGAGCCGCGCACCTTTGGCCGCCGCCCCACCCAGTGATCGGTGCTCCTCGAACACCAGCGGCAGGCTCATCAGCGCCGGAATATTGGGGGTGCTGTAGGACGTGCGAGCCCGGATGTCATTGCTCGGGTAGTGCATCTCGCCCATGTCCGGATCAATGTCGGCCAGGCGTTGCGGGGCGATATAAAGAAAGCCCAGGGTCAGCGGTGCGCCGATCCATTTGTGCAGGTTATAGCCGGCGAACGCGATGCCCATGGCTTCGAGGTCGAATTCCAACTGACCGAGGGCGTGTGCGCCGTCGAGGATGATATCGACGCCATGTTCCTTGGCCATTGCCGCAATCGCCTGCACCGGCATCACCAGACCGGTGCGATGGGTCACATGGGTCAGCGCCATCAGCTTGAGCTGCGGATGACGGACAAAAGTCTCGCGATACGTCTCCAGCAGACTGTCGAAACTGGCCGGATGCGTGTGAGCGATCTCGATCACCTCGACACCGCGATGTCTGGCCAGCCAGCGCATGGCGCCTTTGACCGTGTCGTATTCGAGGTCGCTGATCAGCACCTGATCGCCCGGTTGCAGGCGGTTGTAGTTACGGATCAACGATTGCAGGCCTTCAGTGGCATTGCGGGTGAAGGCAACGCTCTGCGCACGCACGCCAATCAACTCGGCCAGTTGCGCGCGGATGTCGAGGTTATCGTGCTGCTCGAAGCGTTGGCGCACATACACCGAGTTGCTGTTGTTGATCAGCTCGATGTTGCGTTGGTACTCCTCGATCACCGTGCGCGACATGCGCCCGAAGTAACCGTTTTCCAGGTTCACGGGGCCTGGGTGAGCGTCATAACGATCAGCGAACGTTCGCCAGAAGGCTTCGTCTCGGGCGCGGCGGGTGTTATCGGGCATGATCGACAGGGCTCAAATAGAGGAGGGCGCTTCAGTGGC
The DNA here is from genome assembly GCF_018326005.1 of Pseudomonas sp. Seg1. Taxonomy (NCBI): domain Bacteria; kingdom Pseudomonadati; phylum Pseudomonadota; class Gammaproteobacteria; order Pseudomonadales; family Pseudomonadaceae; genus Pseudomonas; species Pseudomonas sp. Seg1. The sequence continues at coordinate 5,007,783 of NZ_AP021903.1, read as the reverse complement.
GCGGGGCAGGTTTGCCGTGTTTGGCGCGTAGCGGTTCGAGCAAGTCGGACAGGCCGTTGTGGTCGATCTCCTGCATCAATGCCAACAAGCCACCGAGTTCGCCGTGGGGAAAACCTTCACGGGCGAACCAGTTCAAGTAAGGCCCCGGCAGGTCGGCAATGATCCGGCCCTTGTATTTTCCGAAGGGCATTTCACGGGTGATCAGCAGTTCGAGTTTTTCGGGATTCATCGGGTTTCGTCTGGATTCAAAATCAAACTGGAAAATACAGGCATTCTGCATGCAGGCCAAATGACAGATCATGCAAATAACCGTAATACAGATAGTTCAATTATCTATAAGTCGTTGATAAATAAGGATTTACTATCAGCGAAAAAGCTGGCACGCACTCTGCAATATCCCTTGCATCTTCAACCGATCGCAAGGAATTGAAAAATGACCGACGTAAACAAAGAAGCCATCTCTGTACTCAATGACCTGATTGAAACCAGCAAGGACGGTCAGGAAGGGTTCAAGACTTGCGCTGAAGACATCAAGCATCCTGAACTGAAAACCCTGTTCGTGACTCGCTCTGCCGACTGCGCCACTGCCGCTGCTGAACTGCAAGCGGAAGTTCGCAAACTGGGCGGCGATCCGGAAACTTCCACCAGCGTCAGCGGTGACCTGCACCGTCGCTGGGTCGACGTCAAAGCCATGTTCACCGGCAAAGACGAAGAAGCGGTGCTCAACGAAGCCGAGCGCGGTGAAGACCATGCGCTGAAGGCTTACAAAGAAGCGCTTGAGAAAATTTCCAAGCACAACCTGGTAGGTATTCGTGATCTGGTTGAGCGTCAGTACCATGGCGTACAACGCAACCACGATCAGGTGAAAGCCCTGCGTAACCAGGCTCGCGCACGCTCGTAAGCGTTCGTAGCCCACAAAAAACGCCAGCTAGTCTGGCGTTTTTTTATGTGTCCGGGAAAGCAGAAGCAGAAGCCCCTCACCCTGGCCCTCTCCCGGAGGGAGAGGTGACTGACCGAGGTGGATGTTGGAGATACACCGACTTGAGCGATCTGAAGTGAACTCAGGTTTTGAAAAGCACGAAGATCGGCTCCCTTTCCCCCTCACCCCACAAATCAATCAGCCAATGCTGATCGCCGGCAACGTCGGCAATGTCACGGTCTGCTGCTTGCGCGGCGCCAGAATCTCGGCCTCGCCATCCACCACAAGTTCATCACGCTGGTTGAACACACGAGTGGCGATGCGCACACGAAACTTCGGCAGCTTCTCGAGAATTTCCAGGCGCACTGTCAGCGTGTCACCGATCTTCACTGGCTTCTGAAAGCTCATCTGCTGACCGATATAAATAGTGCCCGGCCCAGGCAACTCGCACGCCACCGCCGCACTGATCAGCGCACCGCTGAACATGCCGTGAGCGATACGCTCCTTGAACATGCTGGCGGCGGCGAATTCGGCGTCCAGGTGCACCGGATTGTGGTCGCCGGACATTGCGGCGAACAACTGGATATCGCGCTCTTCGACGGTCTTGCTGTAGCTGGCGGTCTGGCCGACTTCGAGGGCTTCGTAAGGGATGTTGGTAACCTGGGTCATCGGTCTTGATTCCTGTGACGGATTAAATGAATCCACAAAAAGTTATTCGCTGCGGTGAGGGCGGGGATGGCTCAGGGCCTGGTCGATCCAGGTCAGCACATCGGCGATCACTTCGTCGCGGTTGGTTTCGTTGAACAATTCGTGCCGCGCCTGCGGGTAGATCTGCAATTGCAGGTTTTGGCTGCCGGCCGTGCGCAAGGCATTGGCCAGATCAGTCAGACGCTTGCCTTCACTCACCGGATCACATTCGCCGCCGATTACCAGCAGCGGCAGGCCCGGGTCGATCTGGGCGAGATTGGACGCTTTGCTGATTTGCTGCAAGCCGCCGAGCAAATCGATCCACAGCTGATTGGTGCAGCGAAAGCCGCACAGCGGATCGCTGGCGTACTTGTCTACCTCGCCCGGATCGCGGCTGAGCCAGTCGAACGGCGTGCGCACCGGTTTGAATTTGTTGTTGAACGAGCCGAACGACAACCACTCGATCAACGCGCTGCGACCCTTGCCACCCTGACGCAGCTTTTCCACACGAGCGATCTGCCGTGCGGCGCCATAGAGCGCCACCGGTTGAAAGTTCGAACCACTGAGAATCGCTCCGTGCAGGCTGGCGCTGTGGTGCAGTAGATAACCCTGGGCAAGGTAGCTGCCCATGCTGTGGCCGAGCAGGATGATCGGGACGCCGGGATGTTGCTGGCCGATGTATTGGTTGAGGCTGGCCAGGTCACCCAGCACTTTGCACCAGCCGTCGTCATCGGCGAAATGCCCGAGCGTGCCGTGATCGGCAGTTTTGCCATGTCCACGCAGATCCGGCGCGTATACGCCATAGCCTTTGTCGCAAAACGTGTCGGCGAGCCGTGCGTAACGACCGCTGTGTTCCGCCATGCCATGGGCCAGCAAAATCACCGCTTTCAATGGCGCGGCCGGCAGCCACTGATTGACGAAGAGGCGGCTGCGGTCACTCGCGTCCAGCCATAGGGTGTCGTGGATCATGGCGATTCCTTTGCTCAGAGTCGAAGCATTGTATAGCGCATCTGTTGATCGCCGTCCGATCAGCCCACGCCACGGCAGGAAGATTCACACGATCAATGACGGCTGTGCCCTTATTTGCCTGATTGGCCATAACTGCTAGTGTCCGTGAAGCTCCGCTTTTTGCTTTCTGTTTTCAATGGACGAAAGAGAAATGACAGAAACGCGGCCCCGGATCGGCTCAGGTAAAGAGGACAAGAACAATGCAACCTGATTTCTGGAATGACAAACGCCCGGCCGGCGTACCGCTGGACATCGACATGGGCGAGTTCAAGTCGGTGATCGAGGTGTTTGAGCGTTCCTGCAAGAAGTTCGCGGACCGCCCGGCCTTCAGCAACATGGGCGTGACCCTGACTTATGCCGAACTCGAACGCCAGAGCGCCGCTTTCGCCGGTTACCTGCAAACACATACCGATCTGGTGCCGGGGGATCGCATCGCGGTGCAGATGCCCAACGTTCTGCATTACCCGATTGCCGTGTTCGGCGCCTTGCGCGCCGGGCTGATCGTGGTCAACACCAACCCGCTGTATACCGCGCGGGAGATGCGCCACCAGTTCAAGGATTCCGGCGCGCGGGCGTTGGTGTACCTGAACATGTTCGGCCAGAAAGTCCAGGAAGTGCTGGCCGACACCGACATTCAATACCTGATCGAAGCGAAGATGGGCGACCTGATGCCAACCGCCAAAGGCTGGCTGGTCAACACCGTGGTCAGCAAAGTGAAAAAAATGGTCCCGGCGTATTCGCTGCCGCAGGCGATCTCCTTCAAAAGCGCATTGCGCATGGGCCGCGGCTTGGGGATCAAGCCGCTGAAGGTCAGCCTCGACGATATCGCCGTGCTGCAATACACCGGCGGCACCACGGGCCTGGCAAAAGGCGCGATGCTGACCCACGGCAACCTGGTGGCGAACATGCAGCAAGTGCGCGCCTGTCTCGCGCAACTCGGGCCGGATGGGCAGCCGCTGCTGCGTGAAGGCCAGGAAGTGATGATCGCGCCGCTGCCGCTCTATCACATCTATGCGTTCACCGCGAATTGCATGTGCATGATGGTGTCCGGCAATCACAACGTGCTGATCACCAACCCGCGGGACATCGCCGGGTTCATCAAGGAGCTGAAGAACTGGAAGTTTTCGGCGCTGCTGGGGCTCAACACCCTGTTTGTCGCGCTGATGGAACACCCGGATTTCAAGACCCTGGATTTCTCCAGCCTGAAACTCACCAACTCCGGCGGCACCGCGTTGGTCAAAGCCACGGCCGAGCGCTGGGAACAGCTCACCGGTTGCCGCATCACTGAAGGCTACGGCCTGACCGAAACCTCACCGGTGGCCTGCACCAACCCGTACGGCGACCAGTCACGTCTGGGCACCGTCGGTTTACCGGTGCCGGGCACGCTGTTGAAAGTGATCAACGATGACGGCGTCGAACAACCGCTGGGCGAGCGTGGCGAGTTGTGCATCAAAGGCCCGCAGATCATGAAAGGCTACTGGCAAAAGCCTGAAGCCACGGCCGAAGTGCTGGATGCCGAGGGCTGGTTCAAGTCCGGCGACATTGCGGTGATCGATCCGGACGGCTTCGTGCGCATCGTCGATCGCAAGAAGGACATGATCATCGTCTCCGGTTTCAACGTGTACCCCAACGAAATCGAGGACGTGGTGATGGCCCACCCGAAAGTCGCCAACTGCGCGGTGATCGGTGTGCCGGACGAACGTTCGGGGGAGGCGGTGAAGCTGTTTGTGGTGGCGCGGGAAACCGGAGTCAGCCTTGAAGAGTTGAAGGCTTACTGCAAAGAGAACTTCACCGCGTACAAAGTACCCAAGCACATTGTGTTGCGTGAGTCGTTGCCGATGACGCCTGTAGGGAAAATTCTGCGGCGTGAGTTGCGCGATATCGCCTGATCGGTGAATGGCCGCGCTTAGCGCGGATCGCGGGCAAGCCACGCTCCCACGGGGATCTATGCAGACCTTGTGGGAGCGGGCTTGCCCGCGATGCTTTTGACAGGAAAACCCCCGAAATCCGGGACTTTCAAGGTGATATAGGATTTTTGCTCTAAAATGACTGCCAGAAAGTCTTGAGTCATCAATGTGACTGTAGGGGCCGCTTTTGGCTCTAGTCGACCCTCGGCAAAGCTGCTACTCTCGGCGCGCTTTGTGACTTCTCGGCCTATGTAAAAGCCAGATTCACCAATACAAAACACACACCAATAATAATCGCATCAAATGCGGTGAAGAATTCGCGTTGCTGAGGAGTGGGCTTCCATGATCGAAGACTTTTGGAAGGATAAATACCCGGCTGGAATTGCTGCCGACATCAATCCAGACGAGTATCCGAACATTCAGGCAGTGTTGAAGCAATCCTGCCAACGCTTCGCCAACAAACCGGCTTTCAGCAACCTGGGCAAGACAATCACCTACGGTGAATTGTATGAATTGTCCGGTGCGTTTGCCGCGTATCTGCAACAGCATACCGATTTGCAGCCCGGTGATCGAATCGCCGTGCAATTGCCCAACGTTCTGCAGTACCCGGTAGCCGTCTTCGGTGCGATCCGCGCCGGGCTGATCGTGGTCAACACCAACCCGCTGTATACCGCGCGGGAAATGGAACACCAATTCAACGACTCCGGTGCAAAAGCGCTGGTGTGCCTGGCGAACATGGCGCACCTGGCCGAAACCGTGGTGCCGAAAACCGGTGTCAAACACGTCATCGTCACCGAAGTCGCCGACCTGCTGCCGCCGATCAAGCGCCTGCTGATCAACAGCGTCATCAAGTACGTGAAGAAAATGGTCCCGGCCTATCACCTGCCCAAAGCCGTCAAGTTCAACGACGTGCTGAGCAAGGGCCAGGGCCAGCCAGTGGCCGAAGCCAACCCGGACAGCGGTGATGTTGCCGTGCTGCAATACACCGGCGGCACCACCGGCGTGGCCAAAGGTGCGATGCTGACCCACCGCAACCTCGTCGCCAATATGTTGCAGTGCAAGGCGCTGATGGGCTCCAACCTCAATGAAGGTTGCGAGATCCTGATCACGCCGCTACCGCTGTACCACATCTATGCGTTCACCTTTCATTGCATGGCGATGATGTTGATCGGCAACCACAACATCCTGATCAGCAACCCGCGCGACCTGCCGGCGATGGTCAAGGAACTGTCGAAGTGGAAGTTCAGCGGTTTCGTCGGCCTCAACACGCTGTTCGTGGCGCTGTGCAACAACGAAGGTTTCCGCAAGCTGGATTTTTCCGCGCTGAAAGTCACCCTGTCCGGCGGCATGGCCCTGCAACTGGCTGCCGCCGAACGCTGGAAAGCCGTGACCGGTTGCCCGATCTGCGAAGGTTACGGCATGACCGAAACCAGCCCGGTCGCCACGGTCAACCCGATCCAGAACATCCAGATCGGCACCATCGGCATTCCGGTGCCATCGACCCTGTGCAAAGTCATCGACGATAACGGTGTCGAGCAGCCGCTGGGCGAAATCGGTGAGCTGTGCGTCAAGGGCCCGCAAGTGATGAAGGGCTACTGGCAGCGTCAGGAAGCCACTGATGAAATGCTCGACAGCGAAGGCTGGCTGAAAACCGGCGACATCGCGCTGATCCAGCCGGACGGCTACATGCGCATTGTCGATCGCAAGAAAGACATGATTCTGGTCTCCGGTTTCAACGTCTACCCGAACGAACTGGAAGACGTGCTGGCAACTCTGCCGGGCGTGTTGCAGTGTGCCGCGATTGGTGTGCCGGACGAGAAGTCGGGTGAGGCGATCAAGATCTTCATCGTCGCCAAGCCGGGCGTGACGCTGACCAAGGAAACGGTGATGGAGCACATGCGCGCCAACGTCACTGGCTACAAGGTGCCGCGTTCGGTGGAATTCCGCGACGCGCTGCCGACCACCAACGTCGGCAAGATCCTGCGTCGCGAATTGCGCGACGAAGAGCTGAAGAAGATCAAGGCGAAGAACGCCGCATAAAACAAAAAGCCCCGCCGATGCGGGGCTTTTTGTTGGTGCAGAGCAGGGCTTGGATTTGATCGTTCCCACGCAGAGCGTGGGAACGATCATCGTGCAAATCCTACTGACGGAACGGCGCGAAATTCACGTTGGTGCCGGCCGGACGCATGTCCTGCAAGTAAGAATCCTTGTCCGCACTCAACTCCAGGCTCAAAGCAGCCTTGCGCTTGCCCTCGTTGCGAATCACCAGACCTTCAAGCTTTTCACGCAGAAACACCGTCGGCACCTTCAGGTGCAGCAGTTCGTCGGTCGCCGGCGTGTGCATCAGCAGGTGAATCCACTCGTACTGACCAACGGCCAGGCGTGACACCGGCAGGTCGAACCACCAGATATTGCGGTTACGGTTGAGTTCGGCGAAGTGGCAGTTGTTGGAGCCGAGCACAGCGCCGCCCAGTTCCTGGTTTCTACGGGCAATGGCCTGCTTTTTATCGAGTTTCATAACATTCCTGCGGGATCTGATCTTTGGCGCACGGCGCCCATAGGTGCGCATTCTCGGGGCTGGGCGGGTAAACATAAAGCCCAACCTGCGCAGAGCGACGAAAAGAACCACCGAAAAATAAATGAAACTCCGCGCAAACCCGGCCGGTCAATCATTACGTACTGACTTTTCCCCCTAATTGCACCAAGGAGAAACACCATGAGTAGCACAGGCGATAAAGTAAAAGGCATGGCCAACGAAGCGGTCGGCAACGTCAAGCAAGGCGTCGGTAAAGCCACCGACAACCCCAAGCTGCAAACCGAAGGCAAGATTCAAGAGAAAAAAGGCGAAGCCCAGCAAGCGGTTGGCAAAGCCAAAGACGCTGTGAAGAAAACCGTCGACAAGGCGTAATCGCGTCTTGAACGAAACAGCGAAGCGGCCATCCAAGGATGGCCGTTTTTGTGTCAAAAGCCTGCGCTGACCCCACCAAGGGTCGCCAAGTAGGCTACCGTGAGGTAAAAAACGGCCCCTGAGTCGCCACGACTTCAACCTGTATTGCGGCGAAAGGAGACGCGAATGATATTTCCGGACATGAAAGGTCTGCCCCTGCACCGGGTGATGGTGCGCACGGTCACTGAATTCGTCGACGACGAGATGTCGACTTATGCATCGGCACTGGCCTACCAGATGCTGTTCTCGCTGTTCCCGTTCATCCTGTTTCTGATTGCCCTGATTGGTTTCCTGCACCTGCCGGACTTCTTCTCCTGGCTGCGTCTGCAATCGGAACTGGTGTTGCCGCCGCAAGCGCTGGAGCAGGTCAACCCGGTGATCGACCAGTTGCAACAGTCCAAGGGCGGCTTGCTCTCGGTCGGTATCGTTATCGCCTTGTACACCGCTTCAGCGGGCGTGCGGCTGATGATGAGCGCCATGAACGCCGCTTATGACGTGGTCGAAGGCCGGCCGGTCTGGAAGCGTTTTCCGCTGTCGATTTTCTACACTGTCGGCATCGCCGGCATGCTGCTGGTGGCTGCTGCACTGATGGTGCTCGGGCCGCAGGTGATGGGCTGGATTGCCGCGCAGGTTGGCCTGGAAGAAGTCATCGTCACTGTCTGGACCATCGCGCGCTGGCCGGTGATCGTGATTTTGATGATGGTCGCCGTGGCCCTGATCTATTACGTGATGCCCGACGTCAAACAGGAATTCCGTTTCATCACGCCGGGTTCGGTATTGGCCGTGGTGGTGTGGATCATCGCTTCGTTGGGTTTCGCGTTCTACGTGAAAACCTTCGCCAACTACAACGCGATGTATGGCAGCATCGGCGCGATCATCGTGCTGTTGCTGTATTTCTACATTTCCGCGGCGGTGTTGTTGCTCGGTGCGGAGATGAATGCGGTGATCGAGCACATGTCCAGCGAAGGCAAGGACGAGGGCGAGAAAGTCCCCGGCGAACTGGACGAACATCCCAAACAACACGTCTCGGGCCTGGGCCGCGATCACTCGCTCAAGCCGGACACTGACGAAGTCTGATCATGATCCGTGAAATCCTCAAAATGGGCGATGAACGCCTGCTGCGTATCGCTCCGCCCGTCCCGCCGGAAATGTTCGACAGCCCCGAGTTGTGGCAACTGATCGACGACATGTTCCAGACCATGGAAAGCGTCGGCGGCGTCGGCCTGGCCGCACCGCAGATCGGTGTCGACCTGCAACTGGTGATCTTCGGTTTCGAGCACAGCGAACGTTACCCGGACGCCGAAGCAGTGCCGCAGACAATACTGATCAACCCATTGATCACACCGTTGAATCCGTTGATGGAGGAGGGCTTTGAGGGCTGCCTGTCGGTGCCGGGTTTGCGTGGTGCGGTGGAGCGTTATCAGCAGATTCGCTATGAAGGGTTTGATCCGAAGGGCCAACCGATTGTGCGGGTGGCTTCGGGTTTCCACGCGCGCGTTGTGCAGCACGAATGCGATCATTTGATCGGCCGGTTATACCCGTCGCGCATCACCGACTTCAGCAAGTTCGGCTTCACCGAAGTGATGTTCCCCGACCTCGATCCAACCGCCGACGATTAACCCAGGCCAACACATTCCCTTTGTAGGAGTGAGCCTGCTCGCGATAGCGGTCTGTCAGTCACCGAAAATGTCACTGACACACTGCTATCGCGAGCAAGCTCACTCCTACAGGGTTTTGCATCAGATTGAAGGTTTGCGCTCCATCGCGATCATCGGCTTGCTCCGCGCATACCGGCTCAATCGCTCCGCCATCGCCTGCGGCAGGGCCGGGTCGAACCTGAACCCGCGCCGCTCATAAAACCCGCGCAAATCCGGATGACAGAACAGCCACACTGGCTCCGTTACATCCTGCAGCGCCGCAGCGATCAACTGTGCGGCAAGCCCCTGTTCACGACACGCCGGATCAACAAACAACCCCGTCAACCATTGCCCGCCCGCCACCGGCCGCAAACACAACGCCGCGACAATGTCGCCACGCCGGGCCACCCACAAGTGTGCATCGCGCACGGCTTTCATCGAGGATTGATGGCTGCGGTAAAACTTGTTCATCAACGGCCAGAGAGACTCGTCGAGCAGGCTGTATTGGGTATCGGGCATGGGATCGGACTGTCGGTGGGCAAAGCGCCGATTATAAAAGAACGCGCGCCTCGGGATAGGTGTATACCTGAGCCTACAGCCCTGTGAGTGGAGTACCCATCATGTCCAAAGGTTTGAATTCCAAGAAAGCCGACAAGAAGAAACCGGCCAAGACCGCCATTGAAAAACGCGCGGAGAAAAAAGCCAAGAAAGTCGACATTTTCGGCCATTGATCGCACCCATCAGGAGCCCGGTTCTCGGGCTCCAGCCTGAATCCGAAAAATAATCTGCAGGATTCATCGACGTCGTTGCACAGAAGGGCAAGATCCCGTTTCGAGCAACGCCATGCCCCATTACTTCGACGCCGCCCATCGCGAGCAAATCGACACCCTGCGACAACGCTTCACTGCCCGCACCGAGTGGCCGACCTGGCTGTTGCTGATCGGCGTGTATGGCGCCTGGTTCGCCATCGTCCTCAACAGCGATTGGCTCGGTCGTGGCTGGAGCACCGTGCTGCTGGTTCCGCTGCTGGTGCTGTGGTTGTCGGTTCAACATGAACTGCTCCACGGGCATCCGACCCGCTCGACCTTCGTCAACAAAGTCCTCGGTTATGCGCCGTTTGCGGTGTGGTATCCGTACACGCTGTATCGCGACAGTCATTTGTTGCATCACCGCGATGAAGACCTGACCGTTCCCGGTGTCGATCCGGAAAGTCGTTACCTGACGGCGGCGGGCTGGCAGGGCAGTTCGTTGTTTGAGCGCGGCCTGCATTGGCTGAACAAAACCGTCCTCGGTCGATTCGTGATTGGTGCGCCGCTGGGGCTCTTGGCGCTGGCGAGTGAGGAACTGCAACGGCTGAAGAACGGCGAGCGGCAGGCGTGGCTGATGTGGCTGACTCACGGCGCGTTCACGTTATTGATGCTGTGGTTCATCGCCCGCTACAGCGCCTTGCCGGTGTGGCATTACCTGCTGCTGATCAGTGTGCCGGCGCTGTCGATTGCAATGATCCGCTCCTACTATGAACATCGTCCGCACGCGCAACCTGAGCAACGCACGGTGCTCAACGAAGCCGCATGGCCGTGGCGCTGGCTGTTTCTGAATCTGAATTTTCATCTGGTGCATCACGACCTGCCGGGGCTGGCGTGGTACGACTTGCCGCAGGCATACCGGATGCGCCGTGAGCAATGGCTGGCGCGCAGTGGCGGGTTTCTGGTGCGAGGGTATGGGCAGTTGTGGCGGCGGCATGGTTTCAAGCCGATCGACAGTCCGCAGCATCCGTTTCACTGACCGCACGGCCACCGCTAAACCCTGTGGGAGCGGGCGTGCCCGCGAAGGCGATCTGTCTGAAAACAATGATGTTGGATGTGCTGGCCTCTTCGCGGGCAAGCCCGCTCCCACAGGGTTATTTATGGGTAGGGAAGGATGGGGATGACCCAACACCACATAGAGCTTCTGATGTATGTCGCGCCTGAGCCCATCCGTGCAGCGAACGAGCGCTGGATTTCACGCATCCTCGAACACTTGGGCGTGATTCGTCTGAACGCGGAAAACCTGTCGCTGCCGGAACTATGGCTTTCGCCGGATTTGCTGCTGACCCAAACCTGCGGTTATCCCTTGATGACGGCGCTACGCGGCAAGGTCCGAATCGTCGGCCGTCCTCGTTACGAACTCCCCGACGCCAGCGCCGGCAACCATTGCAGCCTGATCCTCTGCCGCGCCGATGACCCGCGCAAAATCCTCGCGGACTTTCGCAACAGTCGCGGAGTGATCAACAGCGAGGATTCCAACAGCGGCATGAACCTGTTGCGCCAACGCCTGGCGCCGTTGCAGCAGAACGGCCAGTTTTTCGCCTCGGTCGGCGTCAGCGGCGGACACCGCGAGAGTCTTCGCTGGTTGCGCGAAAATCTTGCCGATCTGGCCGCCATCGACAGCGTGACCTACGCCTGTCTTGCACAGTACGCACCCGAGGAGGTCAGCGGATTGCGGTTGGTGGCGCGCAGTGCCTTCAGCCCGACGCTGCCGTTCATTACCGTTGCCAATGCCACGGATGAGCAAGCCGAGCAGTTGCGCCGAGTGATGAATCAATCACTGCGTGAGCTTCCCGACGTCGCACAGACATTGGGGCTGGTTGAAGTGCTGTCGGCCACTGAAAGCGACTATCGGGTGATTCTCGATTATCAGCGTGAGGCTGAAGATTTGGGTTACGGCCGCTTACGCTGAAAGATCAAAAATGAATATAAAAATAAGATTTAAATATTATTAATGCATAAGGCGCCTTGCTACGATCGCGCCACCGGAACACCGGACATTCAGCGACCCTTTACCAAGGAGCCCTTATGTCCGGCGCCGATCTGTCTCACCGCCAGCAACTCGACAAGCTGTTCCGTGCCCACTATCACTGGCTCTGCTGCTACCTGCGCCGGCATCTGCATGACGCAGCCAGCGTTGAGGACATCGCCGCCGAAACCTTCGCGCAACTGCTCGAAGCCCCCAGCCTGACCGCGATCCGTGAACCTCGCGCGTTGCTCACCACCGTCGCCCAACGCCTGTTATATCAACGCTGGCGCCGCGCCGACCTGGAGCGCCGTCACCAGCAGCAGATCGATGTGGATTACGCCGCCTCGCCGGAAGACATCGCGCAATTGACCCAAACCCTCAGCCGCCTCGATCACAGCCTGCAACGGTTGCCGGGCAAAGTCCGCTCGACCTTTCTGCTCGCACGCATCGATGGCCTGACCTACCCGCAAATCGCCGCCGAACTGGGCATCTCGCAGCGTTCGGTCAGCGTGTACATGACCCGTTCCCAGGCGCTGTGCGAGCGCCACAGTGCCAATCAATTCCTACAAGACAAGAGGTCTGCATGAGATCGATCAAAACCCTGCTCGGCGGTTCGCTGCTGGCACTCAGCCTGAGCGTCGGCGCCGTTTCTGCGGCGGAGCAAACCGCACCGATTCACTTCGGTGACATCACTTGGGAGAGCGGCAGCTTCATCACCGAAGTGCTGCGCCTGATTGTCGAGAAAGGCTACGGCTACTCGACGGATACGCTGCCGGGCAGCACCGTCAGTCTGGAAGCAGCGCTGGCGAAAAACGATATTCAGGTGATCGGCGAGGAATGGGCCGGGCGCAGTCCGGCGTGGGTAAAAGCGGCCAATGAGGGCAAAGTCTTTGGTCTCGGCGACACAGTCAAAGGCGCCACTGAAGGCTGGTGGGTGCCGGAGTACGTGATCAAGGGCGACCCCGAGCGCGGGATCAAGCCATTGGCGCCGGAGCTGAAATCAGTGGCGGACCTGCCGCGCTATAAAGACGTGTTCCGCGACCCTGAAGACCCGAGCCGTGGACGTTTCCTCAACAGCCCGACCGGGTGGACCTCGGAGATCGTCAACAGCCGAAGCTCAAGGCCTATGCCCTGAACGACAGCTTCGTCAATTTCCGCACCGGCTCCGGCGCGGCGCTGGATGCCGAAGTGGCGTCGTCGATCAAGCGCGGCAAACCGGTGCTGTTCTACTACTGGTCGCCGACGCCACTGTTGGGTCGTTTCAAACTGGTGAAGCTTGAAGAGCCGCCGTTCGATGCCGAAGCCTGGAAGACTCTGGCCGACGCGAACAACCCGAATCCGAAAGGCACGCGCTCGATGCCGGCGAGCCTGGCGATTGGCGTATCAGCACCGTTCAAGGCGCAGTATCCGGAACTGGTGAAGTTTTTTGAAAAAGTCGATTTGCCGATTGATCTGCTCAACCAGACGCTGGCCGGGATGAGTGAAAAACGCCAGCAACCGCGCGTGGTAGCAGAGGCGTTTTTGCGTGATCAGCCGCAAGTCTGGAAGCCATGGGTGCCGGGTGACGTAGCTGACAAGGTGAGTGGAAGTCTGTAAGTCATTTCTGTTGTTTTTGTAGTGTTTGTAATGGCCTATTCACTGGCAAGCCAGCTCCCACAGAAATTGCACTCATTTGAGATAGTGCAGAACCCTGTGGGAGCTGGCTTGCCAGCGATTGTGTCCGCCTCGCCAAAACCTCCCCGCGCTGAACCGATTCTTGTGCAAAAAGTGCCAGATACTGGCCGACTAGTGGCCTTGCGCAAGGCTTTGCGCTGTCTATGCTCACACATAACTAACTATGTCGACCGTCATGCCAAACATGCCGCGCGTACAGCGTTAGCCCGTGATTCATGCTGCCAGAGTGCGCAATCCGAGGCACCGACACTGAACCAACAAGGAGCATCATTTAAATGGAAGTTCTTCAACACGTTAGGGCTGGCCCGCGAGCGGGCTATCAAGAGAAGGATGTCTTGATTAGAGCGTCGCTGCATGGACTCTCCGATTGATCATCATTTATCACCTGACAACTTCCTCCCGTGGAGGAATGCGTGTGCCTGTTCTGTGGAACGTAGTGGTGGATTCTGAAAGACCTGAACTTTCATCAAATCAAAAGACCGCGCTGAAGGTGATACAACCATGTTCAACCTACATCACAAGGCTGACCTGCAGGAAATCGAGCGATTCAGTTGTGCGCTGACTGAGGCCAACGCCAAGTTGGCCGCGATCAGCCGTTCGATGGCAATGATCGAGTTCACCCCCGAAGGTATTGTTCTGGATGCCAACGAGAACTTCTGCAAAACCATGGGCTACAGCGCTGAAGAAGTGCGCGGCAAGCATCACCGGATATTTTGCGAGGAAGTCTTCTATCGCAGCGAGGAGTACGCCAAGTTGTGGCGCGATCTCGCTCGGGGCGAGCCGATCAGTGGGACTTTTCTGCGCTTGAACAAAAGCGGCAAGGAAGTCTGGCTCGAAGCCAGCTACATGCCGGTGTATGGCCCGGACAAGCAAGTCAGAAGTGTGATCAAAGTGGCGTCGGACATTACCGCGCGGATCAACAAGGAACATGAAGAAGAAAGCATGCTGGCGGCCATCGGTCGCTCGATGGCGGTGATCGAGTTCACCCCGGAAGGCAATGTGATCAGCGCCAACGAAAACTTTCTGCGCACCATGCAATACACACTGCCGGAAGTCGTCGGCCATCACCACAGCCTGTTTTGCCATCGCGCCGAGGCCGAGTCAGCGCAATACAAGGCCTTCTGGGCCTCGCTCAATCGCGGCGAATATCACTCGCACCGTTTCGAGCGCAAGAACAAGTCCGGGCAGATGGTTTACCTGGAAGCGTCGTATAACCCGCTGTTCGATGCGAAAGGCCGGCTTTACAAAGTGGTGAAGTTCGCCAGCGACATCACCCATCAAATGACCACGCTGCAAAACGCCGCGGAATCGGCCCACAGCACTTCGGTACAAAACGACGCCTGCGCGCAAAAAGGCTCACAGGTCGTGCAGCAAACCGTGCAGATCATTCAGGACATTTCCCGCGACCTCAACGAAGCCGCGGTCAGCATCGATGCGGTCAGCAAACAGTCGGACATCATCGGCACCATCGTCCAGACCATTCGCGGTATCGCCGATCAAACCAATCTGCTGGCGCTGAATGCCGCCATCGAAGCGGCTCGAGCCGGTGAGCATGGGCGTGGATTCGCGGTAGTGGCGGATGAGGTGCGCAGCCTCGCAGCCCGTACCAGCCAGGCGACGCTGGAAATTGTCGAAGTGGTGCGCAAGAACCATGATCTGTCACTGAGCGCGGTGTCGAGCATGCAATCGAGCCTGAGTCGCACCGGGCTCGGGGTGGAACTGGCGAACGAGGCGGGGGAGGTGATTCTGGAGATTCAGCAGGGGTCACGGCATGTGGTCGATGCGATCAGCCAGTTCAATGAGACGCTGCAACTGAACTGATGAAGGTATAAGCACAGCCCCGCCAATGCGCGGGGCTGTGGGCTGACAATTTAAACAACAGGCTTAGTGTATTCCTGCAGTGAAAAAGTCCCGTGGATATCTCCACGCAACCCAGGGCTTTCAGTAGGTACGGCGGTGAACCGGAAGCTGCCTTTAATGAAGGTTTTTTCGAAATCCACTTCGTCTAACGTAAATTCGCCTTCCGTAGCCATCCAGGATTCAGCTGTGTTTCTTGGGTTATAAAACGAGTGGCCCGGTTCCATAGCATATTTACCAACCTTGATTGGACCGCGTATGTCAATCCGGCAACCCCAAGGCAACTCGCTGGGATCATCGTAGTTCCATCCTCGCAGTGTCAGAGAGTTCGAAGATAATTCCACGCTATGTATCTTGGTTGGCACCACAATCTCTTCGCCACCGTTTTCTCGCGCTCTCAAATTGAAGCGCCCACTGGCTTTGGTTTTTTCGCTCATGACCTGTCTTCCTTGTCTGTTAATCGAGGGCATTGCCCCCAGCCGGATGGCAGGTCGATGTTTACTCGGTTCACCCAGAGCGTCTACTGTCAGAAATTACAGGTGGCGGGGTTTATGCGACGAGTGGTCTACCTGCTGAAAATAAAAAAAGTCCCTTTCAGGACTTTTTTATCAAACACGTAGCGATCAAAGCGCGGCGAGAAACTTGTCCGCCAACTTGTCGCTGTCCTTCACGTCATTGACGTTTTCTTTCTCGGACTGCGCCAACTTCATCTTGTCCTGCATGCGCTCGGCGATCTCCTTGCCGATTGCCAGTTGTTTCTCTGGCGGCATGTTCTGGATGTCTTCTTCGGTAATGCCCAGATCCCGGAGGATGTTGTCGCGCAGACGCTGTTCCGGCGACTTGCTCATGTAGTCCTTGAACTCGTCGGTAGCCGAAGGAGTGGCTTTGGTCGCGTCGGAGATATCGGTGGCTTGCAGGTTGACGCGGGTCTTGGCGAACGCTTCGTCGACGTTGTCGCTGATGCGCGTCGCCTCGGCAACTTGCTGAGTAGCGATCTGCGTAGCCGAATCCTGGACCTTGTCGGTCGCGTCGGTGGCTTGCGCCTGAGTCTGGTTCTGCAACGTCTGCAGCATGGCACCGTGCAGGCCGCCCTGCAGACCGGCTGCGGCGGTGGAGGTGGCGTCGTCATTCAACTGCTTGGGCAGATGGATGATTTGCTGATGTTTGGCACTGACCAACATGATGAATTGACCTGTAGGTAATTGCTGACTGCCGTACAGCAGCAATTAACGTGCCCGTCCCGCAAGTGCTTGTATTTCAAAAGGTTGGTCAACAAGCCGGCGATGAAAAGCGGTCAGCCGTTGCCGATAGACGGCAGAAGATGACCGCCGGTCCTCAGCGATGGGCAATGTTCTCCAGCGCCAGATTGCGCGTGCGCGGGCCGAAGTAGCCGATGGTCAGCATCACGATCAACATGCTGCTGACAATGAACGCCAACACCCCGGGCGTACCGAAATTGTCGAGAAACAGGCCGATCAACAGACTGCTGAATACCGTCGACAAGCGACTGAACGAATAGCAGAAACCCACCGCCCGGGCGCGGATATTGGTCGGGAACAATTCGCTCTGGTAGGAGTGATAACTGAAGCTCAGCCAGGCGTTGCAGAAGGTGATCATCACCCCACAGAAGATCAGTCCGAACGCACTGGTCTGCAGGGCAAACAAAGTACCGAAGGTCATGGCGCCAAGGGCCGAGCCGACAATCTGCCATTTGTTCTCGAAACGGTTGGCGAACTTCACGAACAGCAACGGCCCGAGCGGGTAGGCGAGAGTGATGATGAAGGCGTACATCAGGCTGTGAGTAACGCTGACGCCCTGGCCGGAAAGCAGCGCCGGCAGCCAGTTGCCGAAGCCGAAGAAACCGATGGCCTGGAAGATGTGGAAGACGATCAGCATCAGCGCTCGCCGGCGATAGGGCGGCTGCCAGATGTCGGCGAAACGGCCCTTGCCTTCAACGTCCACGGGGACGGCCTCGGGGGCATCCAGCGGTTTACCGTGATCTTTCTCGCAACGAGCTTCAATGCCGTCGAGAATCCGATTGGCCTCATCGAAACGGCCATGCTGAGCGAGCCAGCGCGGCGACTCCGGCAGACGCTTGCGCAACCACCAGATGAACAGCGCAAACACCGCGCTGGCCAACACCACCCAGCGCCAGCCACTGACGCCGAACGGCGCCTGCGGTACCAGCCACCACGACATCAACGCCACCGCCGGTACCGACAGGAACTGCACGAAAAACGCGAAGGCAAACGCCGAGCTGCGCATGCGCTTGGGCACCAGTTCCGAGAGGTAGGCGTCGATGGTCACCAGTTCGATGCCCAGACCGATGCCCACCAGAAAACGCATGCAGATGATCCCCAATGCCGAACTCTGAATGCCCATCAGCACCGTTGCGACCGTGTACCAGACCAGCGCGAAGGTAAAGATGGCGCGGCGGCCAAAGCGATCCGCCAACGGGCTGAGCAGACTGGCGCCGAGGAACAGGCCTAGGAAGGTCGCCGAGGCAAAAGCTGCCTGATCGGAGAAACCGAACACACCCTGATTGCCGGTGGCGAAGATGCCGTCGCGGATCAGACCGGGGCTGATATAGGCGGTCTGGAACAGGTCGTAGAGTTCGAAAAATCCACCGATCGACAGCAGCGCCACCAGTCGCCAGATCGTCGCGACAGCCGGGAGGCGGTCGATGCGGGCGGACACCTGGGCGGCGCGAATCGGGTCGATGCCGTCGCTTTGCGCGGCGGCGGGGGCGTGAGCAGTCATGGGCTGATCCATTTTTTATTGATGGAAAAGCTTAGCCTGCTATCGGAGTTCATGGATTGTGAATATCGGCGGTTTATCCGGATAAACCGCTGATTTCTCGCAATATCTGTTTACGAATTAACGATTTATGCCGCAGCGGTCGAATCCGGTAGCGCTGAGGCTGGCAAGCCGAACACTCGATCAAACAGCCAGTTGAAGGCAAACGTGTAGCAAGGAATGAAGATGATCAGCGCCAGATCCAACAGAAATGCCTGCACCAGACTGATGTTCATCCACCAGGCGATCAACGGAATGAGGAACACGATCAGCGTCAGTTGAAACCCGATGGCGTGGGCAATCCGCCGTTTCACTGTGCGGGTGCGCGACGGTTGACGGCTTTCCCAGTGCTCGAACAGCGAGGTGTAAATGAAATTCCAGGTCACGGCGATGGTGGTGATGATCACCGCCAATGGCCCGGTGCTGCCCGGTGACGTCCCGGACAACAACGCCAGGCCGAGGGCGGAGAAGGTCATGCCGATCACTTCGTAGAGCGACACGTAGACCAGTTTGCGTTTGACGCCTTGCATGGGGGTTTGCCTCTTTCTTCAAATTCATTGGCCAGCGGGGCTGGCGCAGGCGACGAAAGATAGCTTCAATAGTGCTGACAGAAAAAGTCAGTAGCTTTCAGTTTTATTGATAGGTGGTAGGCGTGAATTTCAACAGCGACAGCATCGAACTGTTCCTCGCGGTGATAGAGCGCGGCTCGTTTTCCGCCGCTGCCCGTGCGCTGGGCAAAGTCCCGTCGGCAGTGAGCATGGGCATCGGCAATCTTGAGGCGGAACTCGGTTATCCGTTGTTCGACCGTAGCCACCGCGAACCGCAGCCGACGGCGATGGCATTGTCATTGGTGCCGCATGCGCGGCTGATCGCCGAGCAACTCAAGCAATTGCGGGTGCACGCGGTGGAGTTGTCGTTGGGCCTGGAGAGCAAGCTGTCGATCGGTGTGGTGGCGGACATCGACCGTCGGCGCTTGCTGGCGGCGATCAAGGTGATGACCGAGCGCCATCCGCTGCTCGACATCGAAGTGCTGACTGCACCGCAGGATGACGTGCTGGCGATGCTGCACAGTGGCCGTGTCAGCGTGTGCCTGGCGTTTGCCGGGTTGAGCGTGAACGTGCTGGAGCAGTTTCAGTTTGTCGGCAGCGAGCGAATGATCGCCACACTGGCGGCGGACAGTCCGTTGTTGCAGGGGAAGGGTTTGTTTTTGGAGGATCTGGTGCACGTCCGGCAGATCTTCGTCGCCAGCCGTGATTTGCCGATCAGCGATACACGGCCGCTGGTGGCGCAATCGCACTGGCGCACCGACAGCCTTGAGACGGCGATGGAAATGGTCGAGGCGGGATTGGGCTGGGGCAACTTCCCACTGTCGGTGGTGCAGCCGTGGCTGGACAGCGGCCGCTTGAAACGGCTGAATTTTCGCAACATCGAAAACGGCCTGGTGCTGCCGGTGCATGCCGTATGGCTCAAGAGCCAGCCGCTCCAGAAGGGCGCATTGGCACTGGTTGAATTACTCAGCCATTAGAAACAGTGAATATCCAATGTGGGAGCTGGCTTGCCAGCGATAGCGTCGTGTCAGCCAACCATTTATCGACTGACCTGACGCCATCGCTGGCAAGCCAGCTCCCACAGGGATTGCGATTGCCCCCTGGGTTTGTGAGTGCCACAAAAAATGTGGGGTCAGGTGCTTTCGCGGATTTTCAGTTCGAAGCCCATGTCTTCCACCGGCCGCGCCACGCTGTTGCCGGCCATCAATGTCAGCATCTGCTCGGCTGCGCGCCGGCCGATCGCCTCGCGCGGGGTGTTGATGCTGCTCAGGCGCGGCACCATGTGCTCGGACATCGGCAGATCGTTGAAGCCGAGAATCGCCACTTGCTCGGGAATCTTGATCCCGATACGCAGCGCTTCGAGCAGTGCGCCCTGCGCCAGGTCGTCGTTACCAAAGAAGATCGCATCGACATCCGGATGCGCCGCGAGCAATTGCAGGAACAACTCACCGCCTAAACCAACTGAAGAGGAGCGCGGTGTCAGCACTTCCAGATCCGGGTCGTACTTGCCGGCCTTCTGCAGGGCTTTGCGGAAACCTTCGCCGCGCAGCAATGTGCGCTGATCGAGTTGTGCGCCTATATAAGCCAGACGCTTGCGCCCGCGAGAAAGCAAATGCTCGGCCGCGGTTTCACCGGCACTGAGTTGCGAGAATCCCACGCAATTCACCCCTGCCGCACTGTCCAGTTCCATCATGTAGACGCAGGGAATATTGCTGGCCTCGAGCATTCGTCGCGAACTTTCGGTGCGATCAAACCCGGTCAGCAGAAAGCCGCGTGGCTGATAAGCCATGTAGTTGCGCAACAGGTTTTCTTCTTCATCGCGCGAGTAGTGGAAGTTGCCGATCAGCACTTCGAAGCCCTTGGGCGTCAACACCCGATGGATGGCTTCCAGCGTATCGATGAACAAGAGGTTGGATAACGAGGGCACCAGAACCACCACCGAATGGCTCTGCGCCGAGGCCAAAGCGCGGGCGGCGGGGTTGACCACGTAGTTGAGTTCACTGGCGGCTTTTTGCACTTTCTCCACAAGTTCAGTGGCCACGGTGCTGACCCCGCGCAAGGCGCGCGAGGCGGTAATCGGGCTGACGCCGGCCAAACGGGCAACTTCATTCAGGGTGGGACGGCCGGTGGTGCGGGTATTTTTATCGTTTTTAGGGGTGGTCATCGGGCGGCTTGCCAAACAAAAATCAAGGCACTAAGGTAGCGCTGTCCTGATGCAGCTGTAAATGCGTAAGCGAGGTCCTGCCTGATCTTCGCTTTTTGGCGCTGGGAACAAAACCTGCTGCAACCCAAAAAAACGACAAGAAGGCGTCGGCAACTTCTGCCTGTGCACTAGAGTCATAGCTAGCAAAGGTAGCGCTGTCTGCGCGCTGAGGTGTTATATGAGTCATCCCATCACCGCCCTGGTCATCATGGGCGTTGCCGGTTGCGGCAAGACGTGCGTCAGCGAGGCCCTGTGCCAATTGAGCGGCGCCACTGCCATTGAAGGCGATACTTTCCATCCGGCCGCGAACATCGAAAAGATGAGCGCGGGGATCCCCCTGAACGACGACGACCGTGCCGGCTGGCTCGACAGCCTGTGCGATGAACTGCGTCGCGTCGATGCGCTGGGCGAACACCCGGTGCTGACCTGCTCGGCCCTTAAACACAGTTATCGCGAAGTGTTGCGCAGCGCCTTGCCGGGCCTGGGCTTCGTGTTTCTTGAGCTGACCCCTGAAGTCGCGGCCGACCGCGTGTCCCATCGTCCGGGCCACTTCATGCCGGCCACGTTGATCGAAAGCCAGTTCGCCACCCTCGAATCGCCTAAAGGCGAGCCGTTGACCCTGGCGTTGAATGCCTCGATCCACAGCGTTGAAGAACTGGCGTCCCAGGCTCATGTCTGGTGGCAGGCCCACGGTTTGAAGCAGGCGGTATGAGTGTGTTGAAAGAGCTAGCGCTGTCCTCACGAATTCTGTTTAACCCGCTTTAATAACAACAACAAGCCAGGAGACACCCCCAATGTTTGGCATGTCCCACGACGCCTACCTGCTGCTCGATGCAGTAGTGACGGTGATCGGACTTATCATCCTGATCACCAAGTTCAAGATTCATCCATTTATCTCCCTGACCATCGCGGCCGCGTTCCTCGGCCTGACGTCCGGCATGCCGATCGGCACGATCATCAAGGCGTTCCAGGACGGCTTCGGTGGCGTGCTCGGTTTCGTCGGCATCATCCTCGCGCTGGGCACCATGCTCGGCAAAATGATGGCTGAGTCTGGCGGTGCCGATCAGATCGCGCAGACCCTGATTCGCGCGTTCGGTAAAGACAAAGTCCAGTGGGCGATGATGTTCGCCGCGTTTCTGGTGGGCATTCCGTTGTTCTTCGAAATCGGCTTTGTCCTGCTGATTCCGCTGGTGTTCATCGTCGCGCGCCGCACCGGTGTGTCGATCATCAAGATCGGTATCCCGCTGCTCGCCGGTCTGTCTGCCGTGCACGGTCTGGTGCCACCGCACCCGGGCCCGCTGCTGGCCATCGGCGTGTTCGGCGCCGACATCGGCAAGACCATTCTGTACGGTCTGATCGTCGCGCTGCCGACGGCAATTATCGCCGGTCCGATCTTCGGTACGTTCATCGCCAAGCACATTCCCGGTCATCCGAACCAGGAACTGGTCGATCAACTGGCCCGTGAAAACGATGACTCGGCGAAACTGCCGAGCTTCAGCATCACCCTGATCACCGTGCTGCTGCCGGTGTTCCTGATGCTGCTGAAAACCTTTGCTGACGTGGCGCTGCCGGACGGTCATTTCTTCCGCACCTGGATGGACATGATCGGTCACCCGATCTCGGCACTGCTGCTGGCGTTGCTGCTGTCGCTGTACACCTTTGGCCACAAACAGGGCATCGGTTCTCAGCAGATGCTCAAGTGGCTCGACGCGAGCCTGGCGCCGACCGCCGCGATCATTCTGATCATCGGTGCCGGCGGCGGCTTCAAGCAGATGCTAGTTACCAGCGGCGTGGGCGACGTGATCGGCCACATGGCGGTCAGCGCGCAGATCTCGCCGATTCTGTTGGCTTGGCTGGTAGCTGCGGTGATCCGCATTGCAACCGGTTCGGCGACCGTTGCGACCATTACCGGTGCAGGCATTGTGGTGCCGGTGGTGGGGATGATTCCGGGCGTCAACCGTGAGCTGCTGGTGCTCGCGACGGGTGCCGGTTCGCTGATCCTGTCCCACGTCAACGACGCCGGTTTCTGGTTGGTGAAGCAGTACTTCAACATGACCGTCGCTGAAACCTTCAAGACCTGGACCGCGATGGAAACCATCCTCT
Source organism: Pseudomonas sp. Seg1 (assembly GCF_018326005.1). Lineage (NCBI taxonomy): Bacteria > Pseudomonadati > Pseudomonadota > Gammaproteobacteria > Pseudomonadales > Pseudomonadaceae > Pseudomonas > Pseudomonas sp. Seg1. The sequence goes on along the minus strand of NZ_AP021903.1, from coordinate 4,984,722 downwards.
CCATCGTCGCGTTGGGCTTTATCCTGCTGTTGTCGCTGTTCGTGTAACCGACCTCGCAGGCACAAAAAAACCGCAGCGATGCGGTTTTTTTGTGGGCGGATTTCGTGGTTTGCGGATCGTTCCCACGCTCTGCGTGGGAATGCAGCCCGGGACGCTCTGCGTCCCAAAGCGGACGCAGAGCGTCCATTGAGGCATTCCCACGCGGAGCGTGGGAACGATCCCAGGTGGGTCAGTTATTTGGTAACTAAGCCATCCGCCCGGAACATCCCGCGAATCCCGCGCACGGCCTGACGAATCCGGTCCTGGTTTTCGATCAGCGCAAAACGCACGTGATCGTCGCCATACTCACCAAAACCCACCCCCGGCGAGACGCAGACCTTGGCCTCGGCCAGCAGCTTCTTGGCGAACTCCAGCGAACCCAGATGCGCATACGCCTCGGGAATCTTCGCCCAGACATACATCGACGCCTTTGGATTCTCGACCATCCAACCCAGCTCATGCAGGCCTTTGACCAGCACGTTGCGGCGCTGACGATATTGCTCGGCGATATCGCGCACGCACTGTTGATCGCCTTCCAACGCAGCAATCGCCGCGACTTGCAGCGGGGTGAAGGTGCCGTAGTCGTGATAGCTCTTGATCCGCGCCAGAGCGTTGACCAGTTCCGGATTACCGACCATGAAGCCGATGCGCCAGCCGGCCATGTTGTAGCTCTTGGACAGGGTGAAAAATTCCACCGCGATGTCCTTGGCGCCCGGCACCTGCATGATCGACGGGGCTTTCCAGCCGTCGTAGACGATGTCAGCGTAGGCCAGATCATGAATCACCAGCACGTCGTATTGCTTGGCGAGGGCGATCACCCGTTCGAAGAAATCCAGCTCCACGCACTGCGCGGTGGGGTTGGACGGGAAGCCGAGGATCATCATTTTCGGCTTCGGGATCGAGCCGCGAATCGCTCGTTCCAGCTCGGCGAAGAAGTCTACACCGGGCACCAGCGGCACCGAACGCACCTGCGCGCCGGCAATCACCGCACCGTAAATGTGAATCGGATAACTCGGGTTTGGCACCAGCACCGTATCGCCCTGATCCAGGGTCGCCAGCATCAAATGCGCCAGGCCTTCCTTGGAACCGATGGTGACGATGGCTTCGCTTTCCGGGTCGATGTCGACCTCGTAGCGTTGCTTGTACCAGTTGGAAATCGCCCGGCGCAGGCGTGGAATGCCCTTGGACGTGGAATAACCGTGGGTGTCTTCGCGTTGAGCGACTTGTACGAGTTTTTCGACAATGTGCGGCGGCGTGGCCCCATCGGGGTTGCCCATGCTCAAGTCGATGATGTCTTCACCACGACGCCGCGCGGCCATCTTCAGCTCGGCGGTGATGTTGAAAACGTAAGGGGGGAGTCGATCTATGCGCGCAAAGCGGCGCGGCGAACCTTGTTCGGCCATTGTTGCCTCGGATAACGTAAGCGCCCGGAACCGTCCGAGCGACGCTGGTCACTGCGGTGACCTGTTGGCGAAGATAAGGGCTGTGATGGCAGACTGTCCAGCCTGTGCGTAAACAAATTTTCCCAAGGAAATCGGTAGATGGAATTCACCAGCGGCTTCTTGCTGAGCCTTTCGCTGTGCCTGGACATTGGCGTGGCCAACATCGCAATGATCACTTTGGCGATGCAGCGTGGTTACTTTCAGGGCTTCGCGCTCGGCCTCGGCACCTGCGTTGGTGATCTGATTTATGCGGTGCTGGCGCTGGCCGGGATGACCGTTTTGCTGCAATACGAAAGCGTGCGCTGGGTCCTGTGGATCGGCGGTTCGGCGCTGCTGATCTACTTTGCGGCGAAGATGATTTATTCGGCGATCCATCACGAGGCGCAGTTGGCGGCGACGGCCGAAGTGGGGCAGAACTCCCATCGCAAGGAGTTCTTTCGCGGGATCTTCCTCGCGATGTCCTCACCGAGCGCAATCCTCTGGTTCGCCGCCGTCGGTGGCACGCTGATCGCCCGTTCCGGTGGCGGTGGCCCCCTAAGTTCGGCGTTGTTCCTTGGTGGTTTTCTCTGCGCGGGGCTGCTGTGGTCGGCCGGTTTGTGCTTCGCCGCGAGCCACGGCGGCAAGCTGTTGGGTGACAAGCTGTTGCGCTATTCCTACATGGCATCTGCGGCGATCTTCTGCTATTTCGCGGTGTACGTGATCGTATCGGGTTATAACGAGTTTGTCGGGTCCGGTGCCGTCGAGCAGTTGCATTCGCTGTAACCGTGCGAATTGGTTTTGGCTTTCTATACTCCCAGCCGAACCCCTTCTTTGTTCCAGGAGTCGAGTCATGGATGAGCAAAAACGCGTCGAAGTGGCTGAACCTCGCTTCGAACATGGACACTTTCTGCTGATTGCAGGTTTTCGCGGTCGATTTACCCAAGACACCGCAAAGGACATCCCCGCGCTGTGGGAAAAGTTCTTGCCGCACCTGGGAAAGATTCAGGGACAAAAAAACGAAGTGACCTACGGGGTTTGCAGCAACTTCGACGGCAAGGGTGGCTTCGATTACATCGCCGGGGTGGAAATCAGCAAACTCGATGACCTCGACCAGAAGGTCTACCAGTGGGTCGAAGTGCTGCCCCGGCAGTACGCGGTGTTTGAACACAAAGGGCCGCTCGATCAGTTGCCGCAGACCCTGCAATACATCTACAAAACCTGGCTGCCAAGCTCTCACTACGTGGAACTCAACGCCCCTGAGCTGGAACGCTACAGCGCCGATTTCAATCCGAAGCTGCACACCGGCAAGCTGGAAATCTGCGTGCCGGTCGACAGCAAAAGAGCCTGAGCACACAACAATGAGGCGGATCAATGATCCGCCTCATGCTTTCACCGCTGTTTACGGCGCGCCCGCAACAGGTCGATGCCCAGGGTGATAAAGCCGAACGTACTGATGCCCAACACCATCAACAGACCGATTTCAACGCTGCTCATAAACGGTTTCCCCCAAGGGTAATCAGAGACACTCCACAGCAATAGCCGCCCCTGGACCTGAAGAAAAGCGCTTATACGCAGGCTTTACGCTGCCCGCACGGATCGATATGAACACCTTATTCCTTTAAGCTGGGCGCACTTTTTCCGCTGATTTCCGAGCTGCCATGAACACCGTCATTCGCAACGTCACCGCTGCCGACCTGGACCGCTGCTACGCCATCGAAACCGTTGCCTATGAAGGCGACGAAGCCGCCACCCGCGAAAAGATCGCCACGCGCATTGCCACCTGGCCCGAGGGCTTTATCGTGGCCGAAGTGGATGGCGTGGTCGCCGGTTTCGTCAACTCGGGCGCGGCGTTTGATGTGCAGATGTCGGACGAGGCGTTCAAGGAACTGATCGGCCACGATCCGGCGGGGCCGAACGTGGTGATCATGTCGGTGGTGGTGCACCCGGATTATCAGGGCCAGGGCCTGGCCAAGCGCTTGATGGCCGAATTCATCGACCGCATGCGCGGGATGGATAAAGCGACGATTCACCTGATGTGCAAGGAAAAGCACATTCCGCTGTATGCCGGGTTTGGCTTCGCCTACATCAAACCGTCCGAGTCCGACCACGGCGGCATGGCGTGGCACGAGATGATCCTGACTCTGTAAGACATCACACATAACCTGTGGCAACACATAACCTGTGGGAGCTGGCTTGCCAGCGATAGCGGTGGTTCAGTCGACATCAATGTTTGATGTGCCGACGCCATCGCTGGCAAGCCAGCTCCCACAGGGTTCTGCGTTGTTTGTAGTTCAGCGTTTAGTAGAGCGTGTCGAGTACCCTTTTTGGCGCTTCACGGTCGTACGTGTCGGCGTCGAACTGGCCATCGTTCAGACGTTTGTGAAAGGCGCCAGCCGTCGGCAACGCCGAACGCGGCAGGTGGGTCTCGGGGTTCCACGCATCCGAGCGCACAAACGCTTTCGAACAATGGAAAAACGCCGCTTCCACTGTTACCAGCAACACGGTTTTCGCCGGTTTGCCATTCACTGCAAAGCTTTCCAGCAACTCAGGATCAGCACTGATCTGCGCCGTGCCATTGACTCGCAAGGTCTCGCCAATCCCCGGAATGATGAACAGCAGCGACACCCGTGGATCGTGCAGCACATTGCGCAAGGTATCGATGCGGTTATTGCCCGGGCGGTCCGGCAGGGCCAGGGTGCGTTCGTCGATGATGCGCACAAACCCCGGCGCATCGCCACGGGGTGAATTGTCGAGGCCATCGGCGCCGACCGAGCTGACCACCACCAAGGGCGAGACGCGCACCATCGCCTGATAGTCGTCGTTGAGAAAGGTGATCTGCTTGCGCACCGCACGCTCGTGCGGCAATCCGTAAATAGCTTCCAGTGCTTCGATTGAATCGATCATCGTGCATCCCCTTGATGACTTAAAAGAACATTCCCATGCGCCGCTCGTAACCGATTCGACCTTTGTATGCTTCGCCGCTGTCGACGAAACCGTATTTGGCGTACAGCGCGATCGCCGCCTCGTTGTCGGCGTCCACCGACAATTCCAGCCCCTTGATCTCTGGCCATGCCTCGCGCGCAACTTGCGGTAGGGCTTGCAGACAGGCCTTGCCGTAGCCTTTGCCCTGGGCGCGATGATCGACCTGCAACGCATGCAGCGTGGCGCTGTGTTCGTCGGCCCAGGCGGGCAACACCGGCGGGCGCTTGAGCAACAGAAATGCCACCGGCACTTCCTCAGCCAACAGCGCAAAGCCTTTCACGCCAGGGCCGGGTTTCGACAGCAACGTGTGCAGGGCGCCATGAATATCGCCGGAGAACTTGATTTGCTCGGGGTGGATCTCAATCGCCTCGACCTGCTGACGCTGTAAAGCGTTCAGGCTGTCGTACGGCACGAGTTGGGCTGACACGGGAATTTCCTTTTTCCTACAAAGATGAGTCTCGGATTCTAGCGATTTTGTCTTCGGCGGAAATTTTTTGTTTCGTCTGTCGATCTGTCCAATGGCCGAACGACTAAAGGTGTCTTCACAACAAAAACACGGAGAACACCATGAGCGCACAAAGCGAAATCCAGACCCTGATCAATACCTACCGCGAAGCGGTCATGACCAAGGATGTGGAAACGGTCATGGCGCTGTACGCCGACGACATCGTCTCTTTCGACGCGATCAAGGCCCTGCAATTCAAAGGCAAACCGGCCTACCGCGCGCACTGGGTGGCCTGCATGGAAATGTGCCCCGGCCCGCACATTTTCGAATTCCACGAAATCGCCATCGAGAGCGCCGACAACATCGCCTTCGCCCACTGGGTGGCCAATTGCGGCGGCACCAATGACAAAGGCGAAACCCAAAGCTGCTGGATGCGCGTCACCGCCTGCTATCGGCAAGTCAGTGGGCAGTGGCGGATCGTCCACGAGCACTGGTCGGCGCCGTTCGATCCGATGAGCGGCGCCACCCTGTTTGATGTGCAACCCTGATCTTCAGCCATAGTTGATCCGTTCGAATCGGGAGAACGCCATGAAATATCTATGCCTGGTCTACAGCGATGAGCGCCTGCTGCATTCATCGCCCGACAGCCCGGAAGACGCCGAATGCTGGGCCTACGCCGAGTCGATTCAGGGCAGCGGGCGGATGGTCGCGGCCGAAGCGCTGGAGTCGGTGCAGACCGCCACCACGGTGCGCATGCGTAACGGCAAACTGTCGATCACCGACGGTCCGTTCGCTGAAACCAAAGAGCAGTTGGCGGGGTTTTACCTGATCGATGCCAAGGATCTCAACGAAGCGATTCAGGTGGCCGGCAATATCCCGGCAGCGCGAGTCGGCAGCGTCGAAGTGCGCCCCGTGCGGCAGTTGAATGTCTGAGGTCCGGGCGCGGGTCGAGCAGGTCTACCGCGAAGAATCGCGGCGGATCCTGGCGACGCTGATTCGCCTGCTCGGCGATTTCGACCTCGCCGAAGAAGCCTTGCATGAGGCGTTCTTCGTCGCGGTCGAGCGCTGGCAGCGCGACGGCGTACCCGACAACCCGCGCACCTGGCTGGTGTCCACCGGGCGCTTCAAGGCGATTGATGTGTTGCGCCGACGGGCGCGCTTCAAGGCTTCGCAACCGTTGTTGCTGGCGCAACTTGAAGCGTTGGAGCAGTCCGACTGGAGTGGCGAAGACGTGGAAGACGATCGTCTGCGGCTGATCTTCACTTGCTGTCACCCGGCGCTGGCGGCGGATGCGCAAGTGCCACTGACCTTGCGTGAAGTCTGCGACCTGACCACCGAAGAAATCGCCCGGGCGTTTCTCTCGGCACCGGCGGCGATCGCCCAGCGCATCGTGCGGGCGAAAGCGAAGATTCGTGACGCGAAAATCCCCTACCAGGTTCCGAGCCTGAGCGAATTGCCCGAACGCCTCGACAGTGTGTTGCGGGTGATTTATCTGGTGTTCAACGAGGGCTATTCGGCGTCGATGGGCGCGGAAGTGACGCGTGAGGAGCTGACCCGCGAAGCGATCCGGCTGGGGCGGTTATTGATGGAGTTGTTGCCGGAACCGGAGGTGATGGGGCTTCTGGCGCTGATGCTGTTGCATGAGTCGAGACGGCCGGCGCGTACCTCGCCCAGTGGTGAACTGGTGCTGCTGGATGATCAGGATCGCGCGCAGTGGGATGCCGAGCTGATCGCCGAAGGTTGTGCGCTGGTGGAACGGGCGCTGACTACGCGGCGGTTCGGGCCGTATTGTTTGCAAGCGGCGATTGCGGCGGTGCATGCCGAAGCGCCGACGGCCGCGGAGACGGATTGGCAAGAGATCGTCGGGCTGTATGACGTGCTGCTGCGGGCGGTGCCGTCGCCGGTGATCGAGTTGAACAGGGCGGTGGCAGTGGCCAAGCGTGATGGGGCGCTGGCCGGGTTGCGATTGATCGAAGGGATTCTGGATCGCGGTGAACTGCAGGATTACCACCTGGCGCATTCGGCGCGGGCGGAGTTTTGTCGGCAGTTGGGCAGGGTGGAGGAGGCGCGGGCGGCATACCTCCGCGCTTTGGAATTAACCCGACAAGAGCCCGAGCGGCGATTTATCGAGGCGCGCCTGTCGCAATTGGATTGATCCGAAACCTTCAATGGCAGTGCCGACCCTTTCGCGAGCAGGCTCGCTCCCACATTTGGAATGCATTCTCCTGTGGGAGCGAGCCTGCTCGCGAATGGGGTCACCCCTATTCCAGCATCTTGCTCAGCAACCAGCTCCCCGCCGGCCCCGGTGGGTACAGCCGCGACCACAGCGCATCGACAAACACCGGTTTCGGCCAGCCGCGCACGTTCAATTCCACCAGCGTGTCATTGCCGAAACGCTCCACCAGCCAACGCGGCAGCGGTGCCCAGCCGAAACCCATTTCGGCCATTTCCATCAGCATCAGGTAGCTCGGCGCCGACCACACACGGCCTTTTGCGCGACTGTCGTACGGATTGATGATCGTCGCCAGGCGCAGTTCGCGATGTTGTTCCAGGATGGTTTGATCGATGTTTTCCAGTGTCGTCAGCGGATGCTCAGGGCTGACAAACAAGGCGATATCGGTGCGCTCGGCGACAGTCGATGTCACCAGGTCTGGCGGATAAATATCCTGCATTTCGGCAAAGGCCAGATGCGCCCGGCCGCGCTGGACCAGCTCGATCAAGTCATCGCACTCAGCAATCAGGCATTCCAGCTCCAGATCCGGATAACGCTGCTCGAACTCCATCAGCGCCGCTTCGAAACGCGCCGATTGGTAGGTGTCGGACAGCGCCACCGTCAGTTTCGGCTCGACGCCCTGGGACAATTGCCGCGCAGTCATTTCCAGACGGCTGTTGGCCGCGAGAATCGCCTCGGCTCGCTGCAGCATGACGTGGCCGGCCGGGGTCAGGGTCGGTTTGCGGCTGCTGCGGTCGAACAGCACCAGGTCCAGATCAATTTCCAGGCTCGCCACCGCCGCACTGATGGTCGACTGACTGCGCCCCAGTTTGCGTGCCGCTGCGGAAAACGAGCCTTGGGTTGCCGCCTGGACAAACGCCAACAGCACTTCTTGGGAGGCCATGAACTATCGCCTTGATCGATGGTTATTGGTTATGAAGTATCGGTGTGAGGGCAGATCATGGCAACCATCTTCACTCAAGGAGTCAGGCCATGACTGCCAACAAGTCCCTCACTGAACGTATCTTCCAGGCCATCGGTTTCGAGCTGCTGGCGATCATTATCTGTACGCCGCTGCTGGCGTGGATCATGCAAAAACCGCTGCTCGACATGGGCGCGGTGACGGTGTTGATCGCGTTGCTGGCGCTGGCCTGGAACGTGGTGTTCAACCGCTTCTTCGACCGCATGCTTGAGCGCATGAACATCGCGCACAACGCTTGGGTGCGGGTGGTGCACGCGTTGCTGTTCGAGGGTGGTTTGATCGTGATGGGTGTGCCGCTGATTGCGTGGTGGCTGTCGGTCAGTCTGTGGCAGGCGTTTTTGCTCGACGTTGGTGTGCTGTTGTTCTTCCTGCCGTACACCTACGTGTATCACTGGGGCTATGACGTGCTGCGTGAGCGCTTGATGACCCGCCACGCCTGTGAGGGTTAACTAAAACCTGTGGCGAATGTAAAACCTGTGGTGAGGGGATTTATCCCCGATGGGGCGCGTAGCGGCCCTTCTTTTGATCCAGAAAGGAGGGGCCTGCTGCGCAGTCCATCGGGGATAAATCCCCTCGCCACAGAGGTATCACCGCGCTGGATAAGTTAGAGGAACATCCCGCCCGATGCTTCAATCCGCTGGCCGTTGATCCACTGCCCACCGTCCGACAACAGCAGCGCCAACGCCCCGCCAATGTCATCCGGCTGACCGGCCCGGCCCAGCGCCGTGTTGCTGGCAACCATCGCGTTCAATGCCGAATTGTCGCGCACCGCGCCGCCACCAAAGTCCGTCTCGATCGCCCCCGGCGCCAGAATGTTCACGCCGATCTGCCGCGCGCCCAGCTCCTTGGCCTGGTATCGGGTCAGCACTTCCATCGCACCCTTCATCGCTGCGTAGGCGCCGTAACCCGGCAGGCTGAAGCGGGTCAGGCCGCTGGAGATGTTGATGATCCGCCCGCCGTCGTTGATCAGCGGCAGCAGTTGCTGGGTCAGGAAAAACGGTCCTTTCAACTGAATGTTCATCAGCAGGTCGAACTGCTCTGGCGTGGTCTCGGCAAACAGTGCATGTACGCCAATCCCGGCATTGTTGATCAGGAAATCGAAGCGCTGACGATCAAACTGCTGCAGCGCCTGTTCGACTCGCGCGGCGAAATCGGCGAAGCCTTCGCTGCGGCCGACATCCAGTTGCAGCATCACGGCTTTGCCGCCGAGTGCTGCGATTTCGCTCTCCAGCGCCTGGGCTTCATCGGCGCGGCTGTTGTAGGTGCCGATGATGTCGATGCCCTGGGCGGCGAGGTGCAGTGCGGCGTTCTTGCCCAGGCCACGACTGGCGCCGGTGATCAATGCGATTTTGCGGTTCATGGGACTTCCTCGGGTGCAGTGGAGTAGATGGATCAAAGTTTATTTATCCGCTCCGAGGTGATAAACAGGCTGAAAGCGGAATCACTGGTCGGTTAATCCGAACAATCAACAGGTGGCCCATGAACAAACTGGAACTGCTGCGCACCTTCGTTCGGGTCAGCGAGTTATCGAGTTTCACCCTCGCCGGAGAAAACCTCGGCCTGCCGCGCTCTACGGTGTCCGAACACGTGCAGGCGCTGGAAGCCTTGCTCGGCACGCGGCTGTTGCAACGCACCACGCGCAAGGTGCAAGCGACGCAGGACGGGCTGGTGTTGTACGAGCGCAGCAAGGATTTGCTCTCGCACATGGACGAAATCGAAGGCTTGTTTCGTCAGGACGAGGCCTCACTGACCGGTCGCATTCGTGTCGACATGCCGAACATTCTCGCCCGGCGCGTGGTGATGCCACGGCTGCCGCAATTCATCGATCGCCATCCCAATCTGGAGATGGAAATCAGCAGCACCGACCGCCGCGTCGACCTGCTCAGCGAAGGTTTCGATTGCGTGCTGCGCGTCGGCGCGCAGCCGGACCAGTCAGTGGTGGCGCGGCATCTGTGCGACGTCAACATGATCAACTGCGCCAGCCCTGCTTACCTTGAACGTTATGGCGTGCCGCAGACGCTTGAGGATCTGGCGCAGCATCTGCTGGTGCATTACGTCGGTGTGTTGGGCTCGCGTTCGGAAGGGTTTGTCTATGAGGAGGCGGGGCAGACCCGCCGCGTACCGATGGCCGGCAGTGTGACGGTCAACAGCACCGATGCTTATGAGTCGGCGTGTCTGGGCGGCTTCGGGATTGTGCAGGTGCCCAATACCGGCCTGCACTCATATCTGCAAACCGGTGAGTTGGTGGCGGTGCTGCCGCAGTTCAATGCGCCGGCGATGGGGGTTTCATTGTTGTATGCGCGGCAACGGCATTTGCCGCTGCGGGTGCGGGTGTTCATGGATTGGCTGGGCGATGTGATTCGCTCCGCTCTCTGACCAACACCCGGAACACTGTGGGAGCGGGCTTGCCCGCGATGGCGCCGGCACATTCAGCATTGATTTAGCTGATACACCGCAATTGCGGGCAAGCCCGCTCCCACAGGGATTTTCCTTGTTCAGAAAATCTGAGTGAACAGCCAATACAGGCTGCCGGACAGCAGGATGGCGGCGGGAAGCGTCAGCACCCAGGCCATCAGCAAATTGCGGATGGTCTTCATCTGCAAGCCGCCGCCATTGGCGACCATGGTCCCGGCCACGCCCGAGGACAACACATGGGTGGTCGACACCGGCAAGCCGAACATATCGGCGGCGCCAATGGTCAGCATCGCCACGGTTTCCGCCGATGCGCCCTGGGCGTAAGTCAGGTGGGTCTTGCCGATTTTTTCACCCACCGTCACCACAATCCGCTTCCAGCCAACCATGGTGCCCAGCCCCAGCGCGATGGCCACGGCGATCTTCACCCACAGCGGAATAAACCGCGTGGCGTTGTCGATCTGCTGCTTGAACAGTTGCAGCTTGCTGCTGGTGTCAGCGTCGAAGTTGCCGACCTTGTTCTTGTCCATCAGGCGAATGCTTTCGCTGGCCAGGTACATGTCGTTGCGCACGTTGCCCATGGCCTCAGCCGGAACTTTCGCCAGCGAGCCGTAGCCTTTGACTTCTTCGCCGATGTGCCCGGTGAGGGCGGCGAGGGCGGGGATCAGCTGCGGCGTGGCTTCCTTGCTGCGCACGTAATCGGAGAGCACTGCGCGGGGATCGGCCGGTGTCGGCAGCGGCGCACTGTTCACCAGCGCTTGCTGGGTGACTTGCGCGACGGCGGCGAACTGCAACGATTGCTCTTCTGGCATGGTGCGGTTCAATGCGTAGGCCATCGGCAAGGTGCCGACCAGAATCAGCATGATCAGGCCCATGCCTTTTTGGCCGTCATTGGAGCCGTGGGCGAAAGACACGCCGGTGCAGGTGAGGATCAGCAAACCGCGAATCCACCACGGCGGTGGGGTGTTGCCTTCCGGTGCCTTGTACAGCGAACGGTTCTTCACGAAGGCGCGCAGCGCCAGCAGCAACAGCGCCGCGCAACCGAAACCCACCAGTGGCGACAGCAGCAACGCGTAACCGATCTTGGTTGCCTGCGCCCAGTCGACACCGCTGGTGCCGTCGCGTCCGTGCATCAAGGCATTGGCCACGCCGACGCCGATGATCGAGCCGATCAAGGTGTGCGAAGACGAGGCCGGCAAGCCCAGCCACCAGGTGCCGAGGTTCCACAGAATCGCGGCGATCAGCAGGGCGAAAATCATTGCGAAACCGGCCGACGAACCCACCTGCAGAATCAACTCCACCGGCAGCAAAGCGATAATGCCGAACGCCACCGCGCCGCTTGAGAGCAGCACCCCGAGAAAGTTGAAGAACCCCGACCAGACCACGGCCACATTCGGCGGCAACGAGTGGGTGTAAATCACCGTGGCGACGGCGTTGGCGGTGTCGTGGAAACCGTTGACGAACTCGAAGCCCAGCGCAATCAACAGCGCCACGCCGAGCAGCAGGAATGGCGTCCAGGTGGTGACCACCGTGCCGAGTTCGTGCATGTCGTGCATCAGGCTGTAGGCGGTGAACAGCATCCCCATCGCCAGCACGGCGAAAAAGATCACGTAGGTAAACGGGCCGGTTTTCTTGTCCAGAGCCGGCCTGCCGCTGGGGGCGGACGCCTGGCGGGTGGTCAGGGAGGGAGTAGCCATGAGCGGACAATCCTGAGCGAGGGAAGGAATGTCGCCCATGATCGTTGCTAAATATTACAGAGAGACTGCGTCAGGTCAGTGTTTGGATGAATAGCCCTGCCGTCGGTCTACTGCTCGTTCCCACGCTCTGCGTGGGAACGCCGCCCGGGACGCTCCGCGTCCCTGTGACGCAGAGCGTCACTTGATGCATTCCCACGCAGAGCGTGGGAACGAGCGTGTGGAGACGTCAGTAATCGCCGCGTTTACGAAACGCCCAACGCCCGGCAATCACCGTAAACGTCGCCACCAGCGCCACCAATATCCAGAACCCCTCCGGATCCTGCGACAACGGCACGCCGCCGACATTCATCCCGAAAAAAACCGGCAATGATGTTGATCGGCAGCGCCAGCACCGTCACCACGGTCAGGGTGAACAGCGTGCGGTTGCTCTGTTCGTTGAGGTTGGCGGCGATCTCTTCCTGGAGCAGTTTGATCCGCTCGCCGAGCGCGGTGAGGTCGTTGATGATCAGTGCGAACTCCTCGGTGGATTTGCGCAGCTCCTTGACGTCCTCCTTCTGCAACCACGGCGGCGGACGATTGAGCAGGCGCAGTAAGGAACCCGGCTCCAGCGCCAGCAGCCGCTGCAAGCGCACCAGCACCCGGCGGTTGGCGCCGAGTTCGGCGCGGTTGGTCGACAGCCGCGAGGAGAGCAATTCATCCTCGACCTGATCGACGCTCAGGCTGGTCTTGCGCACGATCTGCGTCAGCACTTCGCCCTGATCGCGCAGCAAGTGCACGAGCAGTTCCGACGGCGAACGAAAGCGCTCGCCGGCCTTCACCGACGAGCGCAGTTTGTCCACCGAGTGCAACGGTTGCAGGCGCGCGCTGACAATCAACTTGCTGCGCACGCAGACCCACAGCGTCGAGACGTCCGAGGAAACCATACTGCTGAGGTTGAACACCACGTCGTTGACCACCGCCAGCAACGCCGAATCGACATGCTCGATGCGCGTCGAACGCGAGCCTTCGTGCAGCGCCTCGAAAAATTCTTCGGGCAGTTGCAGATGACTTTTCATCCAGCGCTCACAGGCAGCGTGCGCCAGGTTCAGGTGCAGCCAGAGGAATTCACCGCTGTCGCTGTCGTCCTGCAAACAACGCAGAGCCGTCGCCGAATCGACTTCGCGGCCACGCTCACCGGGCAGGAAACGGAAACCGTAGAGCAAGCCAAACAGGTCAGGATCGCGATGGCTGGTATCGAGGCTGTGGTTCATGAAGGCTCGCTGCGAAGAGGGCGCGTCGATCGCGGGAATGGCAGGTTCACTGAGCCGGATCATCGCAAGCGCACATGACACTTGTGTGACTGAAAAATGACGTCAGATCAATGTCTTACCGGCGGTCGGATTTTCTTCAAGAAGCGCTCTGGCACGCCGATCACGCTTAGGTTACGTTGCGCGCGCTTGGCCATCAGCCAAGGCTCGCCGACATGGATGTCCGGCAAAATCCCACGCCTCACCGGGCGTGCCTCATCCCTGTCCTGAGTATCTTGCGATGCTGCAAAAATCCCTGAGAGCGCAAATTCTCGCCCTGCTGAGCGGCAGCCTGCTGGCGATGCTGTTGATCGCGCTGGCCTGTTTCCATTTCCTGTCCAACGGCGTGCAGAGCTACAGTCAGTTGATCGCTGGCCCGTTGCACACCTCGCAACTTATCGACGAGGCCAACCTGCAATTCAAGGTGCAGGTACAGGAATGGAAAAACGTGCTGCTGCGCGGCAAGCAACCGGCAGACCTGGCCAAGTATTGGGGCCAGTTCGAGGATCGTCAGCGCGATGTGCAGAACATCCTTGGTGAACTGGCCAGCCAGAAGGGCATCGAGCCGAGCCTGAAAAACCGCATCGAGCGTTTGCGCGAAGAGCATCGCCAGCTAGGCAGCGCCTACCAGAAGGGCCGCGATGCCTACGTCGCTGCCGGTGGCGATCCAACGGCGGGCGACACCGCCGTCAAAGGCGTCGACCGTGCGGCCAGCGATCAGATGAGCGAACTGGTCAGCGAACTGCGCAAACAGGGCACCGAACAGTCGGTGCAGATCAGTGCCGAGGCCGATCGCACCGTATGGCTCGGGCTGTTGGTAATGCTTGCTTCGGGCCTGCTGATTGGCCTGCTGAGCCTGTGGCTGGTCAACCGTAATCTGGTTGAGCCGATCCGCAAACTGATTGACTACGTCACTCAACTGAGCCGCGGCAAACTCGCCGAACGCGTGGTCAGCGACCGTCAGGATGAACTCGGCAACCTCGCCGCAGCCGCCAACACCCTGCGCGATTTCCTCGCCGACACCTTCGCCCGTTTGCAGCGCAGCGCCAGTGATCTGGACAGCGCCAGCGGCGAGTTGAATGCGATCGCCACGACCATGGCCGGCGGCACCAACGAGCAGTTCAACCGCACCGATCAAGTGGCCACGGCGATGAACGAAATGTCTGCCACCGCTCAGGAAGTGGCGCGTCACGCCGCCGATGCAGCGCGGGCCGCCGACGATGCCGACCAGTCCGCCCAGCAGGGTGAAAAGGTCATGCAGAGCACCATCCACAGCATCACCCAGATGCGCGGCGAAATCGCCAACACCGCCACGGTGATCCGTCGTCTGGAAGCGGACAGCGGGCGCATCGGCAAGGTGCTGGAAGTGATTCGCGGCATTGCCGAGCAGACCAATCTGCTGGCGCTCAACGCGGCGATTGAAGCGGCGCGGGCGGGTGAGGCCGGGCGTGGTTTTGCCGTGGTCGCTGACGAAGTGCGCAATCTGGCGCAGCGTACGGCAGAGTCGATCATCGAGATCAATCAGATCATCCAGAGCGTGCAGACCGGCGCGGTGGACGCGGCCCAAGCCATCGACAGCGGCCAGACCCGCAGCGACGAAAGTGTCGAGCAAGTGACTCAGGCGGGCGCGATGCTTGAGCGCATCACCCATGCCGTGGAGGCGATTCGCGACATGAACCGCCAGATCGCGACGGCGGCAGAAGAACAGACGTCGGTGGCCGAAGATATTTCTCGCAACCTGACCGAAATCACCTCGATCGCCAGCACCAACCTCGACAATGTCCAGCGCACCGAAAGCGCCAGCCAGAACCTGCATGGTCTGTCCGGGCAACTGAACGAAGTCACCGCGCGCTTGAGCGCCTGACGCGATTGAATGTGTACCGGTTCGGATACCGAGTCGGTACACAGTCGATCTCAAGTTGAGCTGACCACCGACGATGACCGGTTATTCATAACCGGCATTGGAGCCTTCCCATGGTCAGCATCACCTCCGTTTCGATCACTCAACCCGTCGCTACCTCGGCCAGCAAAGCCGCAGTCAGCGACACCAGTGAAGAAAACTCCACCAGCGCAGTCGCCAGCACTGGCGCCGCCAGCGATGCACCGAAAGCGGCGGGCGGCGCAGCGCCTTCTGGCGATAGCAGTTCCAGCAGCAGCGATGAATCGGACACGGTGAAAGAACTGCGCAAGCAGATTGCCGAACTGCAGAAGCAATTGCAGGAACAGCAGCAAGCGTTGCAAGCGTTGCAAGCGGCGCAGGCGAAGCAGGAAAGCGCGGATGCCAAGGCGACTGAAGTGGCGGCGGCTCAGGCGCAAATCACTGCCACTTCCGCCTCCCTGTCCACCGCAACAGCCTCATTGTTGCAGGCGTTGCAGGATACCGATTCAAGCACCTCGGGTTCGCTGGTCAGCACTTCGGCGTAAACCCTGCAGGAGCTGCGGCACGCTCGTTTCACTCGACAGCTCCTACAGAATCTGGATCGGCCATAAATCCTACGGCAGGCAGAAAAACCTGTAGGAGTGAGCCTGCTCGCGATGACGGTGGGTCAGCAACGGTGATGTCGACTGATCCACCGCCATCGCGAGCAGGCTCACTCCTACAAGGGATTTGTGCGGGCATGAAAAAGCCGCACGATCGATGGATCGTGCGGCTTTGGATGGGCGTTGAATCAGGTGTCTTGCTTGTTGCTCAGCACCTTGCCGGTGGTGGCGTCGAAGTCGACGTCGAACTCTTTGCCATCAGCGGTTTTCAATTCAACTTCGTACTCATACCCGTTGAAGTGGTTATCCAGATCGGTGTCGGTGATGGTCGCACCCGGATGCAGTTTCAGTGCTTCGGCGTTCATCGACTCCAGCGACTTGATCTTGCCGGACTTGACCAACTCAGGGATCTGATCGACGCGGACGTCAGCCTGGGCCAGGCCAGCGGTGAGGGTCAGGGCAGCGGCGGTAAACAGGGCAGTCAAAGTTTTCATCGGTTCAATCCTTTAGTGTTTGTCTGAGCGGGTGTGCTGTTTCAGTGAGTTCAGATTAACCAGCGCAACTTAACTCACCCTTAAAACCGCCCGTTCGATTGCGTCGTTTGTTCAATTACCCCGCGCCGGGAGATTTCATGCTGTGCCTTCGATCAATGGAGGTGCACATGAAGCGTTTGATGGCCGGGTTGTACGCGCCGTTGTTCTGGGGCGGCTTTATCGGACTGGGTGTGTGGCTGGCAGAGGTCTCGACACTGTGGTTGTTGCCGCTGTTTATTGCCGCGCTGGCGGTGTCGTTCATCGCCGAGTGGGCGCTGCCTTACGAGGTGTACTGGAATCGTGCGGCCGGTGATCGTCGGCGCGACATCCTCCATGCGCTGGTCAACGAAGCGTTGAGTGCCTTGGGGTTGCTTGCACTACCGGGACTGGTCGTCGTGCTGGCGATTGACGGTGTGTGGCCAAGAGGCTGGCCGTTGTGGTTGCAACTGGGGCTGGCGATTGTCATTGCCGATGCCGGTATCAGCCTGATGCATTACGCCAGTCATCGCGTGTCGTGGCTGTGGCGATTACATGCCGTGCATCACAGTGTTGAACGTTTATACGGCTTCAACGGTTTGATGAAGCATCCGTTGCATCAACTGCTCGAAGCCTCGGCGGGGCTGTTGCCGTTGCTGGTGCTGGGCATTCCGTTGCAGGTCGCAACGCTCTTGGCATTCGCCATTGCGATCCAACTGTTGTTGCAACATTCGAATGTCGATATGCGCCTCGGCTTTCTGCGCTGGATCTTCGCCTGGGCACCACTGCATCGTTTCCATCACATGAAGTACGGGCGAGCCGGCGACGTTAATTTCGGGCTGTTCTTCACCGTGTGGGACTGGCTGCTGGGCACCGGTTTCTACACCGAGGATTACCGCATCGGCCAAGGCGATCTGGGGATTGGCAGCCGCCCGGATTTCCCTCGCGACTATGTGGCGCAATTGCTCGATCCGTTTGAAACGGTGACGTCGAGTCGCGAACCGCAAGTGCCCGATGCGCTGCGCCGCTGACTCAGTCGAGCAGTGTCAGGTCGATGTGTTGCAAGGCCTGGCGCGCGGTGACGCCGAAGAGTTTTTTCAGGCTGCGCGAGAAGTGCGCCGAATCGGCGAAACCTGCGTTGTGTGCAGCGGATGTCACTGACTCGCCCGCCAGAATCGAGGCCATCGCCCTGCGCAGACGCCGCCACAACACCAGCCTGCGCACCGGCAAACCGACCTGACTGACCAACAGTCGCTGCAACTGGCTCAGGGATAAATTCGCCGTATCGGCCACGGCGCGGGCGGCGACTTTATCGGTCAGTGAAGCGTCCAGCGCCGCTAGCGCACGTTCGATGCGCGGGTCACTCAGCGAACGACGCGGGCATTGGCGTATCGCCAGATCAAGCGCAGGCAACGTCAGTTCGGCGTTAAACAACGCCTCACGCAACGTGGGCGCAGCAAACAGCAACGGTTCGGCATAAACGGTAAACAGCGGGTCCGGCGCTTCAACAATCGCATGGCGCACGTTTGAGGCAATCAACAGCTGCGAGACGCTGAGGGTTTCGCCATCGAGCAACACCGTTACGGGGCGCTCGGGGGCAAGAATAATCTGGTGGGCATAGTGGGAATGGGGCGCCGTGCGCCCCGACACTCCGTGGATCAGGCCATAGTCGTGCCCCAGCCAGAGGCGGCCCGTCCACTCGGTGTGTGTGGTCACTCAGAAACCGTTGTTCTTCAACACCTGATCGACACTGGCAGCGGCCGGGCGTTTATAGAACTTCAACAGTTCGCTGGCGCGGTTGGTGAAAATGCCATCGACGCCTGCGGCCATGACTTTCTCGAAGTCCACTGGCTCGTCGACGGTGTAAACGTGCACCAGCAGGCCCTGATCGTGGGTGTACTTATTCATCCACGGTTGCACCAGATCCGAATAGCTCTGATCGCCGCCCTTGGTCAGCTTCGCCGAAGGACCGGTACCGATTGCACCTTGAGCCTTGGCGTAATCCACCCACTGCTTGAATTCGGCTTCGGACTTCGGTTCCTGTTTACCGTAGAAAACGTTCTTGTCCTTCTCGCCGGAGTCGGCAAAGGTCACCTTGGATTTCGGCTCGATGCTGCCTTCGCCGACCCACAGAAGAAGGATCTTCGGCACTTGCGGCATTTCCTTTTGCAGCAGTTCGAGGCTGTTTTTCTCGAAGGTTTGCAGGATCACCTTGCCTTTGCCCTGACCGACACCCAGTGCGCTTTTCGCCAGTTTCGAACCGGCCGGGCTCAGCCAGCCGCGGTCCTGAAGTTTCTCTTTCAGGTCTTTCTCGATGCCTGGGAACAGTTGCGGCTCTTTGGTCTCGATGTACAGGCCCGGCTTATGCTGCGGATTGGCCTGGGCGATGTCGATGATTTCATCGAGGGTCAGAATTTTCAGCCCGGCGTAGGACGGGCGTGCGCGATCCGGGTAGGACTTGTTGTACCAGCTACCGGCGTCGAGGGTTTTCAGTTCGGCCATGGTGAAGGCTGTGGCCGGGCTGTCCTTGCGCTCGGGGAACTTGGTCGCGACGTCGGTGGTGCGCTGCAGGTTGTTGTCGTGCAGGGCGAACAACACGCCATCCTTGCTGCGTTGCAGGTCCATTTCCAGATAATCGGCACCCAGGTCGCGCGCCAGTTTGTAGGAAGCGGCGGTGGATTCCGGAGCATCGAACGACGCGCCACGGTGGGCGATGACCGCCGGGTGCGGAATGCCGTGGGCGGCGGCCAGCGCATCGACATCGGCGGCGTGCGCCTGACCGATACCGAGCAGCAGGCTCAGCATGAGGGCGCTTTTGGTGAAAGTGGCGGGCATGTTCGAGTTCCTTTCGCAGGGCATTTTCAAAGACGTACCTTTTAACAACTGAATCGATTGCGTGCTATCGCCAGACCGACATAAACGTATTAAAAGCGATTTTTCCTGCACTTTTGTGGCGCCGTTTGCAGTACGCTTGCCCACGGCAGACGTCCCGGCAGAGGGCGCGCCTACTGTTTCGCCCTGCGTGTAAACCATCGATCAACATTTCGTGAGGTTTACCATGCGCATCACCTCCCAACTCATCTGCCAGGCAGCCGACGACCTCAAGGGCTTTGTCGGCCTCAACCGCAAGACCGGTCAATACATCGTGCGCTTCAGCGAAGATTCGTTCGGCATGGACGTGGCGGATGACGGCATCATTGCGACCAGTGAATTTGTCTGGGCGCGGGTATCGGAAACGACCATGACCCTTAAACGTGAGCTTATTCAGTTGCTGCTGGATCAGAATATCGATGACCGTATCAACATCACCGAGCCGTTGCGGGTTTACATGAGCAAGGTTGAAGTGCCGGAGATTGTCGCGGTGCGCAGTCTGGTGCGGGGCTGAAGGTTTTTGCGGTGAAGCTTCTGGCCCCTTCGCTGGCAAGCCAGCTCCCACAGGTACAGCGTGACCTTCAGAGCCACGCAATACCTTGTGGGAGCTGGCTTGCCAGCGATGAGGGCAGTGACTGCACAGCATGCTCACTGGCCGAAGCGATACTCCCGCTCAACCCGACACACCCGCGTCTGAAACGCCGAATACCAGACCTCCCGCCCACGTTCCTGAATCACCCGATGCTCGGGATGGTTGCGCCACGCCAGAATCGCCGACTCACTGTCCCAGTACGAAATCGTGATCCCGACCCCGTCCGCCCCGCGAATCGAGTCGATGCCGAGAAATCCCGGCTGTTCGCTGACCAGTTCCATCATGCGCTCGGACGCCTCGGCGTAACCGTTGTCGCCCTCGGTGCGGGTCGAGGTGAAGATCACCGCAAAACATTCTGGTTTCATCGACTTTGCTCCGTGCAGGCTTCGATAAACGCTCGCACCAGTGGCGGCATCTGGCCCTTGAGCGCTGCGCGTTCCGGTTGGAACAGCGTGGCGACAAAGAACGGGTGGTTTGCGAGTTCGATCGCCCGCAAGTCGCCCGCCGAATCGTGCCCCACGGCTTGTAGCTGATTGTTTAACAGATCACGCTCGAACTGCGGATTCACACCGAAGCGGCAGCGATAGCCTTCACGAATCTCGGACGTTTCGTACGCCTTGGCGATCAACGAACCGCGCACCAGATGAATGCTGTCCACGGCTTCCACCAGCGAACAGGTCAGTGGCGTGAGCACGGCTCTTGCGGAATCGGGCGAGGTTTCGCCATGTTCGGCATCGGCCCAGCCCAGTACATTGCGGGAAAATTCCAGAACGGCATGCTGAAAACCACCGCAGGTGCCGAGGAAAGGACGCTGTTGTTCGCGGGCAAAACGGATCGCCCGCAGCGCGCCGTCTTCGCTTTTATAGGGGCTGGCGGGGACGCACCAGAAACCGTCGAAGTCTTGCAGCGCGGTGTTGGCGTCGATTTGGTCAGTGGCCAGCCAGCGGAAAGTCAGTGGACGGTCGAGGTGTTCGGCCACCTGCCCGAGTGCCATGGGAATGGCCTGGTGGGCGGTGACTTGCGGGTCGTAATCGCCGATCAGGGCGATGGAAATGGCCATGGGATTTCCTTTTCTAAACTCGGTGAGTTGAAACTTATCTGTGGTGAGGGGATTTAGCGAAACGTCGCACCGCCTCCGATCGGCTGCGAAGCTGTCGTTGCTCTTGAAATTATGGGGCCGCTTCGCAGCCCATCGGGGATAAATCCCCTCGCCACAGATTTTGGGTTTGGCTCAGAGAGAACATGATTGTCGGTTGTTGGTGACCACTATAGATTGGCGCTCACGCACTCAATATGGGCGTTTCCCCAAGTGATTAATGCAGCGACGCACTATCGGCTCGACTACCCGGATCTGGCGCTGATCCTCGCGCTGGTGCGCGGTGGCTCGCTGGCCCGCGCTTCGCAACTTTTAAAAGTAGACGTCTCGACCGTGTTTCGCGCCGTGCGCCGTCTCGAAGCCGCCCTCGGTCAACAACTGTTCGAAAAAAGCCGTGCCGGTTACTTGCCGACGACGCTGGCGCAGACGCTCGCCGAGCAGGCCGAACGCGCCGAACAAGCCCTCGAAGCTGCGCGGATCGGTGTGGAGCAGGGCGGTGAAGTGGTCAGCGGCACGGTGCGCCTGACCTGCACCGACTCGGTGTTGCAGGGTTTGCTGCTGCCGGCGCTGGCGCAGTTCATGCCCAACTACCCGGCGCTGACCATCGAGTTGAGTACCTCCAACGATTTCGCCAACCTTAGCCGTCGTGACGCTGACATCGCCCTGCGCCTGACACGCACACCGCCGGAGCATCTGGTCGGACGGCAATTGGCGAAGATTTCCTACCGGGTCTGCGCCAGCGAACGCTATTTACAGCACGTCGACGCGTCAGATCTGGCCGCGCTGACCTGGATCGCCCCGGACGACTTTCTGCCCGATCACCCGACCATCGCCTGGCGTCGCCAGCAGTTGCCCGGTGTGACGCCGGGTTATCGTTGCAACAGCATGCTTTCAGTCACGGAACTGGTGCGGGCCGGCCTCGGAGTTGCGGCGTTGCCGGATTTTCTGATCACCGACGGTTTGCGGGCCTTGAGCGAACCCTTGCATGGTTACGACACCGCGCTGTGGCTGCTGACACGCCCGGATTGCCGGGCATTGCGTTCGGTGGTCACGCTGTTCGATGAACTCGGGCGGGCGCTGCGTCTGCCCTGATCAGCGTTGCGGGTTCTGACACACATGCGCGTGCAGCTCGCGCGTCAGGCCTTCAATGCGTTCGGTCAGGCTTTTGGTCATCTCGGTGAGGCGCGTGTTCTGCTCCAGCAACTCGAGCAATTGCGCGGAGTTTTTCGCAGCCTCCGCCTGGCGTTCGGTGTTGGCTTGCGCCAGTGCTTCACGGTGTTGCGCGTCGGCGTCCGATTGCGCCTTGTCGCGTGCAGCCTGACGGGTTTGTGCCAGCAGGATCAGCGGCGCGGCGTAGGCCGATTGCAGGCTGAACGCCAGATTCAACAGAATGAAGGGATAAACGTCGAATGTGGTCACGCCAAATACGTTGAGGCTGACCCACAACACCACGATCAGGGTTTGCGCACCGAGAAACATCGGCGTGCCGAAGAACCGCGCGAACGCCTCGGCACGCAGGGCGAAGTTGTCGTTGCCGAAGGTGGTGGCCAAATGGGCGTGCGGGCGATGGAAGCGCAGGTGATCGACAGGGGCGGGTGTTTCGGTTTTCTCGGAATTCATGGCGCTCTCGGCAGGGCATTGGGACGTCGCGTCACTATAGCCCTGCGCGCGTCGCCGAGTGACTCAACGCCACGCTGATAGTGTTGCGGCCGGTATGTTTGGCGGTGTACAGCGCCTTGTCGGCGTCATCCAGCCAGGCAATCGCATCACTGTAGTTCGGCTGAAAACGAGCCAGACCGATACTCAGGCTGACGCGCATTTCCGGCACATCCGGATGGCGGTATTGATCCAGTGCCTGACGCAGTTGCTCCATCAAAGACTCTGCTTTGTTCAGCGGCAGATCCGGCAGAATCACGCAGAACTCATCACCGCCGTAGCGCCCGGCCAGTTCACCGGCATCGAGCAGACGTTTAAGTTCGCGGCTCAATTGCTGCAGCACCGCATCACCGACGATATGGCCGTAGCTGTCATTGATCAGCTTGAAATGGTCGATATCAATCAGCGCCAGAATCGCTTGCGTATTGTGCTGACGGCATTGCTGAAACTTCAGGTGCAGCAGGTCTTTCCAGGCACCGTGATTGAGCAATCCGGTCAGGCTGTCGGTGCGGCTCAGGGCGCTCAACGTGCGTTTGTGCTGGGCCAGTTTGATTGCCAATTGGTAACAGACCATGCCCACGGCCAGCGGATACAGCGTGAGCATCGGCAAGCAGGCCCAGACCTGGGTTTGCGTCATCATCGGGTTGAACTTGAAGCCGAAGATCAATCCACCGAGCAGTATGCCCGCGA
Source organism: Pseudomonas sp. Seg1 (assembly GCF_018326005.1). Classification (NCBI taxonomy): domain Bacteria; kingdom Pseudomonadati; phylum Pseudomonadota; class Gammaproteobacteria; order Pseudomonadales; family Pseudomonadaceae; genus Pseudomonas; species Pseudomonas sp. Seg1. Next base: position 4,961,351 of record NZ_AP021903.1, on the reverse strand, counting down.
CTTGAGTAATGGCACCCAAGACAAACAGACGTCGACCACCGGCAGCGACGTTGTTCATGGTCATCATTGACAGGATGGTCACGGCGGTCAGCGGATTGAACTGACAACACGCGGCCCAGAAACCGCCGCACAGCGAGTCATACAACAGGTTGCGGCGTTCGGCCTGATAGGGGAATGCCGAGCGGGTCGATACTTGAAAGGCCAGATGCGGCCAGATAAAACCGTTGAACACCAACAGTAGCCACAGCCAGGTCGGCATGTTCAGCGGATACAGTGCCGCGCCGACGCTGAAAAAACCAACACCGAGACCGATGGCCCGTGGCAGATAGATGCGTCTGGCGAATGACAAGCCTTTGCCGCGTTGGTTTTCCATGATGTCCTGCGCGCAATTCATCCTGAAATACTTTGCAGTATCTTTTTCAGGTCGACCGTCCGTCGGTCGATTGTCGGACATTGTCATTTATTCCAGCGGGAATAATCAGTGTCCTTCCGAGCCATTTAATCGATGAGACGCGCAAGACAGGACCGTTTTAGAGCTGATAGCGCGCCAGAAACATCTCCAGCGCCGATTCGGCCACCGCATTCTGCATCTCGGCATCCAGCGGTGGCTGACCCAGCGACATCTGCGGCCAGAACCCAAAGGTTTTGAGCAACCCCTGCACCTGATGCGCGGCAAATTGCGGATCAACCGGTTTCAACCGGCCATCGGCCTGCGCGGCGCGAATCCACACGGTCAGTGCTTCCTCGCGTTCGCCCATACGCTCGACCATGTTTTGCGCACGCTTCGGAGAATGAATCGTCGCCGCAATCGCCACCCGCGCCAGGGTCAGAAAGTTTTCATCCGCCATCATCTGCACCTTGGCCAGCAGCATCTGCCGCAACTGATCGCGCAGTGGCTGTTCAGGGTCATAGGTGACCGACTGTTCCGCGCTGATCCGCGTCCACAATTGATTGAGAATTTCGGCGAACAGCTCTTCCTTGCTGGGGAAATGGTTGTACACCGTGCGCTTCGACACCCCGGCGGTAGCCGCGATCTTGTCCATGCTGGTGATCTCGAAACCGTTGGCACGAAATTCGGCAATCGCCGCCTGAATGATCGCTTCGCGTTTACGGTCGGTGAGTCGCTGTGGAGCTGTCATAAGTACGCTTCGGCAGGTCAATAATGAAATTACACTTGGCAGTTTACTTGTCGGCAGCTTTGATGCAACCTAGAAACTACACCGACCAGTGTAATGTTGCGTTAATCCTCGCAACTTAAAAAACAGAAAGTTCGGCTGATGCGTGCGTGCCTTGGCCATTTATCGTCCCACCGTGAAATACCGCGAATTGCGCGGTTTTTCTGGAGTCATTCAGTCATGGCCAATCCAGTTTCCCTCCCGGATAAAATTTCCACGCCTGAAGCCTCTCGACAGGATCAAGGGCTGTTCCGCAATCATGCGCCAGTGCAACGCGAAGGTTTGCGCAAGATGCTGCGCATCATGTGGAACATGATCTTCCACAAACCGCGCAACACCCGGCCAGCCGCGCCGATTCCGGTACAACCGCTGACCCGTGAAGACCTGCTCGCGGCGCCAAACCACAGCGTCTATCGCCTCGGTCACTCTACCTTGCTGCTGAAGATGCAGGACAAATTCTGGATCACCGACCCGGTCTTCGCCGAGCGCGCCTCGCCGGTGCAATGGGCCGGCCCGAAACGCTTTCACCAACCACCGATCAGCATCGATCAGTTGCCGCCGATCGAAGCGGTGATCCTGTCCCACAACCACTACGACCACCTCGATTACGAAGCCGTGCTCAGGCTGGCGGTGAAAACCAACCTGTTCCTGACGCCGCTGGGCGTCGGCGACACCTTGATCAAGTGGGGTATCGATGCCAACAAGGTCCGCCAGTTCGACTGGTGGCAGGGCACCGAAGTCGCCGGCATTCGCTTCATCGCCACGCCGTCGCAGCACTTCTCCGGTCGTGGTCTGTTCGACGGCAACAGCACTCTGTGGGCCTCATGGGTGATGATCGACGGCGACACCCGGATCTTCTTCAGCGGCGACAGCGGCTACTTCGACGGCTTCAAGCGCATCGGCGAACAGTACGGCCCATTCGACCTGACCCTGATGGAAACCGGCGCCTACAACGTCGAATGGCCGCACGTGCACATGCAACCCGAACAAACCCTGCAAGCCCACCTCGACCTCAAGGGCCGCTGGCTGTTTCCGATTCACAACGGCACGTTCGATCTGGCGATGCATGCCTGGCATGAACCGTTTGACCGGATCCTGGCGCTGGCCTGGGAGCGCAGCGTTTCGATCACCACGCCGCAAATGGGTGAAGCGTTCAACATCGCTCAACCACAACGCGGGGATGCGTGGTGGTTGGGGGTTGAAGGGGAGAGTGGGGCGGTGGTGCAGAACGCTTGATATCAATCAGTTAAGAGCTGATGTTGATCTTGTGGTGAGGGGATTTATCCCCGATGGACTGCGCAGCAGGCCTTGTTTGGGGCCGCGTCGCGGCCCATCGGGGATAAATCCCCTCACCACAACTGCTTACTCAGCAAGTGCTCACTCAGCCATCGCATAATCCCCACGCCCGGCCGTTTCCGAAGCCATCGCGTTCAAACTCGCACTGCGTCCCGGCGCAAATCCGGGAAAGAACACCAATCCGCGCGATTCAAACCGATACGCCAGCGCCAAACGCGCCGCATCCGCCACCTCTTGCTGCGCTTCAAACCGCAGAATGTCGTCCACCGAAACCTCAGCTTCCCGCGATAGCTGATCCACGCTCCAGCCCAGCATCGCTCGGGCCTGCACGCAGTGAGTCGGGGTGAACTGGAAAAGGGCAATGCGTTCGAGGATGTGGTTCATCGCAAGAGAGGCCATGGTGTGCTCCGGGCTCAAGAGTGCTGATTGAAAATGTACTGTGTTTTTGTACAGTTGTTTTCGACCGGGATCAAACGCATTTTTTGATTTGCGCTAATTTGCCGCCTCCAACCAGACGGACGGTGGCTGGCCGAGAATGCGCCGGAACATCGTCGAGAACGCCGCCGGGCTTTCATAACCGAAGTCCAGCGCAATACGCGTCACCGCTTCACCCGCGGCCAATCGCGCCAGCGCCTGCACCACACAGGCCTGTTGCCGCCATTGGCTGAAGCTCAACCCGGTCTGCTGGCGAAACAGTCTGTTGAATGTGCGCAAGCTTATGTGTAACTGCTCGGCCCAGTGCTGTGGCGACTGATGGGCGTTCGGCTGATGAAGAAAGTTCTGACACAGCGTGAGGAGTTTTCCGTCAGATGGCAGCGGAATATGCAACGGTAAAGGTGCGCTGCGTTGCAGTTCATGCAGTAACAAATCGATCAATACACCATCGCGACCGCTCGGGTCATACGTCAGCGGCACCTCCACCGCCTCCATCAGCAAGTGCCGCATCAACGGCGAGACATTGATCACTTGGCAGCGCTCCCCCAGATCCACGGCACCCGGTTCGATATACACACTGCGAGTGCTCACCCCCAGCATCAACACCTCATGCGCCACCCCCGGCGGAATCCACACCGCCCGCTGTGGCGGCACGATCCAGTTGCCATCATGGGTGCTGACCTGCATCACCCCGGTCGCGCCGTACAGCAACTGCGCCCGCCGATGCGTATGAAAAGGCAGCAAGTGACCGTGGGAATAATCCGTACCGATCGCCACCACCGGGCGTGGTGTGTCATCCAGCAGATTGATCGAGACATTGCGCATCTAGGGGCACTCGGCGGTTGGCGTAAACGCAAACATTATTGGCTGACTTGCTGAAGCAGGCCAAGTACTGACGCTCTATCGTCGACCGCTCCCCACCCACGGACGACGCGCCATGTTCTATCTTCTGCTGACACTCTTCGGCTGCCTGACCGGCATCACCGCTGTGCTCTTTGGCTTCGGCGGCGGCTTCGTCGTCGTACCGCTGCTGTATCGAATGCTCACCGCCAGCCACGGCGCCGACGACCCGGTTGGCCAATCGGCAATGCACATCGCTGTCGCCACCTCGACCTGCGTGATGATCGTCAATGCGCTCATCGCCACCGACAAACACCGCCGCGCCGGTAACCTGATCGGTCATTACCTGTGGCCGCTCGGCGGCTTCATCGGACTGGGCGCGGTTATCGGTGCGATAGCAGCGGTGTGGGTCAGCGGTGAAGTCATCCGCTATGCCTTCATCGCCTACCTCGGCGTGACCATCATCGACTGCTTGCTCAGACGCGGATTCCTCACCCGCACCGAAGGCGTCATCCCACGCCGACTTGGCAATACAGAAACGTCCGGCGGAGGTGTAGGCATCGGCGCCATCGCGACGTTTCTTGGTGTAGGAGGAAGCGTCATGACCGTGCCGCTGTTGCGTCGTTGCGGGCTGAGCATGTCCCAGGCAACGTCCATGGCCAATCCGCTCAGCGTACCGGTGGCAGTGGCCGGAACGTTGACGTACATGGCAATGGCCGGTTTCAGCGAGACAGACCTCGGAACATGGTTCGTCGGGTATGTGGACTTGCTGGCGTTTGCGGTGCTGACGCTCGGCTCGTTGTTGGGGATTCGACTGGCGACGCCGTGGATCGGACGGATACCGGATCGGGTGCATGCGCGGGTGTATATCGGTCTGCTCATGATGGTGATGATCAGCATGTGTTTGAGCTAATAACGAAGACGCTCGATTCCCCCGCACAACCTCGACATAATCCACGGCTATTTTTCGCGGGCAGTTGCTCGTTTATTCAAGGATGAAGTGATGTTCCGAGGACTGTTGCGCCTTTTCGCTGTTCTTTTACTGACGGGGTTGTTTGTCTCGACGGCAACTTGGGCCGACAACGGTGCGCAGGTCTACACCGGCACTTTGGGTAAAGCGGCCATTGTCCTCGAAATAAATCCTCGCACTGGAGACGGTCGTTACTTCTATAAGAAATACCGCAAGGATCTGCCACTCGACGGTGCCCTGGACGGGGAAACACTGGTGCTGGAAGAAGGTTCGCGAATGGAAGACTCGCGCCCGACCCTTCGTCTGCAGCCGACAACTAATGGTTGGAGTGGCGAGTGGACAAGTACTGCCGGTAAGACCCTGAAGATCGACTTAGAGCCAGCCGTCATCCCCGAAGTACCCGCCGATGCCTTACCCTTTTTCATCACACTTCACGATAAGTACCCTTACGAATATCTGCGGCTGCAAGGCGTCACACTCAAAAAAGGCAAGACCGACACTTTCATGGGCTACACGCTGCAGTGGTGGACCGAGCCGAAGACGGACACTTCCCTGTTTGAAGTGGTGTCCGGTTACTCCCTCGAAGAGCGTCGACGTATCAACCAAAAATTGATGGCGCGTTTGTGGGGCGAAGTGTTGTCTTCTTATGGTTGTTCCGGAAGTTACGCGCAGTGGAGCCAGCCACTGTGGATGTCGTCCACCGTGATGAGCGTGCGGATTTCATCGGACTATTACTGCGGTGGCGCCTATCCGGATCAAAGCCACGACGCGCTCAACATCGATACCAAGACAGGCAAGCTTCTGACCCTTGATGATGTTTTGTGGGTGGGGCAGGGCAAGCCGTTGCACTACGAGGAATATGAAGATTTCGCTGCGGGCTCACCCGGCTCTTCGACAGCGTGGTCGAACTACCGCGCCACTGAACTGGCACCTTGGTTGGTCGCACAGTTGCTGAAACTCTACCCAACCGAAATGACCGTCACCTCCGAGGGTGAAAACGATTGCGGCTACGACGAGGATTATCCCTGGCATTATCCGGGTTGGCACTTCACGGAACAGGGCATCAAGATCGAGCCATCATTTGCCCACGTCGCGGCGGTCTGCGGATTCGTGGACTGGAGCGTTCTGCCGTACACAATCGTCAAACAACATCCGGGCGGGGTTGCACTGCAACTGCCTTGAGGTGGCGTTATCTTTCAAGCGCAGACCCTCGATTACCAAGCGTAACCCCGCCATAATCGCCGCGAATTTATCCGTGCCAATCCTCCAATGCCGGCACGGCCTCCGCCTCTTTCAAGGATCGATCAATGCTCAAGGGACTGATGCGCCTGGCAACCTGCGCCGCTGTGCTGTTCTCGCTGCTATCCTTCGCGCACGCCGAAGATAATCGGATGGTGTTCACCGGCACGTTGGGCAAAATGCCGATCGTCTTCGAAGTCGATATTAGTGACCCGGAGCAAGTCACCGGTCGCTACTTCTATGAGAAATTTCACCGCGATCTAGAGCTTAACGGCACTTATAAAAATGACGTCTTGCTGCTCACAGAGGGCAGCAATCGTATGGACCCGGACAAGCCATTACCGACCCTCAAACTGAAACCGATTGAGGCCGGCTGGAAGGGCGAATGGCAAAACGCTAAAGGCAAAAAACTGCCCGTACTGGTCACCGATACGCCACTTCCCGAAGTACCGGCGAATGCATTGCCCTACATCGCCAAGTTGCCCAAGAGCGAGCCCTACGAATATCTACGGCTTCAGGGCCTGAAACTCAAACCCGGGAAAAAGCAGGACTTCATGGGCTACTCCCTGCAATGGTGGGAAGAGCCTGATACCAAGATGTCCATGTTCAGCATCGAATCCGGGATGCCAAAAGAAGATCTGCAACGGGTTAACCAGCAGTTGCTCGGACGCTTGTGGGACGAGGCCATCAGTTACTACGGTTGCCAGTTGCGAGGTCGCGGTTACGCCGAATTCCTACAGGACGTCACCCCGACATTTATCTCGCCCAGCGTCATCAGCCTGAACATTTCCACCAGTTACGACTGCGGCGGCGCGCATCCGGACTTCGGCGATTCCCCACTTAACATCGATGTGAAAACCGGCCATCCGTTGTCGCTCGAAGACGTGCTCTGGGTGGGCGAGGGGCAGCCAATCCTTCACGCTGATCGTTACAGAGGCGGTGACCAGCCGTTGACCGAGGCCGAAGATGCAGCGCGCTCAAAGTACCAAAGCGAAGTCTTCAAGCCGTGGCTGATCAAACAACTCACCGCGCTGTACCCGGATGAAATGAAGAAACCGGCGGAAGGCGTTGATGAAAGTTGCGACTTCACCAATGAAGACAACTGGAGCTATTCCAACTGGCACTTCACCGAAAAAGGTTTGTACATCGGCGCGTACTTCGCCCGCATAGACCGAGACTGCGATTCACCCGACTGGTCGATCCTGCCGTACTCACTCGTCAAACAACACCCCGGCGCCGTCAAACTGCAACTGCCCCAGGGCTAACCCTCACTCCAGACCCGGCGCTTCACGAATGATGAAGTGATCCAGGTTCTCGATATTGGCATTGAAGACCTCGAAAGGCTTTTCGGGGTTCTTCTTGCCAGGCACCTGCTTCAACTCCGGCGTCACCCCATAGAAGAAACAGAACAACGCCTTGTCGCTATCCGCCGCGTGCTTGATCTCTTCCAGAAACGCCTTGCGCTTGCGGTAGTTGTCGATCAGCTTCTTGTTCAGATAAACGCTGACCGGATACGGCTTCTTCTTACTGTCCTCGGGTTTCTTGAACCAGACCTTGTCCTCGAAATCGATACGAAAACTGGCACCGCTGTGGAAGTCCTCGATCTTCTTGATCCGCCCCCAGTAAATCAGCCCCTTGTTGTCCGTCAGATACTCAATCTTCTTGAAGAACGAACTGTACGGCGCCGAATGCTCACCGACCTTCAACGGCATGCGCTTGAGCAACTCCTTGTCCGCGAAGTTGGAAACAAAACACTCCACCGGATGCGCAAACACACTGGTCTTGTCCGGCGCCGACTCACGACTCGCCGACTCTTTACCACTCACCGCCGCCACCCGCACCGGATCATCCCGCAACACATCCGCCGCCACCGCTGGCGCGACAGGCTTGCGCACATACTCACGCCGGGTGAGCAACAACTCTGAAGGGAAATGCTCCTCACGCCCGTCATCCACCTCGCCATCCGCCGTCTCAACGCCAGGCGCCGACGCCTTCAAACTCACATACGGACAACCCGCCACATGCTGCGTAGTTGGCAGATTTTTGAAGTGCGGCGTGCGCACGTAATTCACGTTCTTGGCGTTGAAAGTACCCAACTCATTGGAAGCCTCGAACGCCGAACGACAGGCATCGTTGGGGCACTGGAAGTGTTCGTTCGCGGAATCGAAGGCCACCGTCTCATCGAAATTGAGATCGCGAACATCATAGATCGACAACTTGTCGTCGAGGCTGAGGCAGTAGGCGAGATCGAATTTCATGGTAGGGCTCGGATCCTTGAGTGGGGGAGGGGTAGTAATGATGGGGAAAACGATCATTTGTAGACAGAGCACAATCCGGAAAAGCTCCTTGGATATGCCTAGATCCAGACACCGTCGCTCGATTCCTGTTTCTTGGGTGTGTCAGGCCTACCGATAACTGATGGCATGAAAAATAGCCTTGGTAGGAAAAAATAGATTCCTACAGAGGTTGCAACACCGCTTGTAAGATAGTACTTAATCTCCGTAGGAATAGTCGTCATTTGACCATTCAGCAGGCAAGAAAATTGAGAAAAAATCAACAGTTGTAAGAATTTTTTGATCCTGCCGCAGGGAAAATTACAACTGTTGATACTAACCATATTGAAAAATACTAGCGCGGAGTACTTCTTATGAAAGGGATTGAGGCTGGAGCTAGCTCGATGGTGGAAATTTTTGAGAAGGAGGCTTGCTACCGTTCCCCTCTCTTTCAGCGGCAGTACGTTTGGGGCAAGTCTCAGATTAGTGAACTTTGGGATGACATCACGCAAATTGTGGAAGGCGTTGAATCCTCGAGATTTTTAGGTGCGGTTGTTTTCGATATAAAAAGTGCTGGTAGGGCATTCAATGCCGACGATATAGAAATCATTGATGGGCAGCAACGTTTGTCTACCATCTATTTTTTTATTATTCAGTTTGGTCTGCTTGCTGAAAAATATGGTCTTAACGATGTAGCCAAAGATTTGTTCGAGAAGTATGTTCTGATTCAGAAAACAAAACAGCGTGGGGAGCCCAAGATCCTTCCTACTCTGCTTGATTTGCGGCAATTAAATAATGTTCTTCGCGAAATTCCTGATAAATACTCTGCGAAATCTTTATTTGATCATGGTGATAAAGCTGGTCGTATAAAGGACGCGAATATAGAAATCGGAAGGTTGATTGAAAAATCCTGCCTGGATGAAACAGGCAGTTTTAGCGAGGAACTCTTTGAGAAGTACCTTGTTGTGCTGCTTGAAAGACTGCAAGTGGTAACTATTTACTTGGGGGATGATCAGGATCCTCACCAGGTTTTTGATAGTCTCAATGCAAAAGGGATAAAGTTAGACAGTAAGGATTTGATCAGAAATTTGGTTTTTCAGAAGACTTTGGAGAATCCAGAAGCTACTGAGATGGTCTATCGCTCTTACTGGTTGCCCCTTGAAGAATCAATGGGTGATCATTTTGAAAATTATTTCTTTCCTTTTTCGTTGTCAGATACTCCATCCACAACCAAGTCAAAAATGCTCACTACCCTTAAAGCTAGATGGAAAGATTGGAGTGCACTAGATATCATCAAGGATATTAAGCGCCATAAGGATATCTATCTTTGTTTTGTGGGTGGGGACGCGGAGTTGTCTGAGGCGCAGCAAAGGTATGAGTTGTCTGTCCGTACATTGGATTCAATTGTTAGCCTGAAGCGCATAAAAATGCCTACGTCAGTGCTGCCATTTGTTTTTAGGCTTTTTAGCTTGGTGGCGGAGGATAAGCTAAAGCAAGATATATTTGCGACTTACTTGGAGTTAGTCGAGTCGTTCTTAGTGCGTCGTGCTATTTGCGGTTATGAGCCCACAGGCTTGCATGCATTATTCAAAGATATGTTTAATAAGATATGTGATAAAGGTGGGTGTAATAAGCCGGCCCTATTTATGGATATAATTTCTGAAAATAAAACGGTTGTATTTCCTGATGATGAAATGTTTTTCGATGCGATCTGTAATAAGCCTCTTTATTCTAGGAAAATAAGCAAGTATGTGATAGTGGAGTATGAGAATGGATTTGATGGGGATCCAATCTCTCATTCTCAGCCAATGACTATCGATCATGTTATGCCTCAGAATTCATCTAACTGGAATGTTGATGATGGCGAGCATAGTCGTTTTTGTGATACGTGGGGTAACTTGGTCCCGCTCAGTAGCCCTTCAAACTCTAAAAAGAGCAATAGGAGTTGGGAGGATACTCAGGTAATTTATCGTGATGAGACTTTGTATAGAACACCAAAAACGATATCTAATTTAAAAGAGTGGAATATCGAGATGATTAAAAAGCGCGGCGCAGATATCGCGGCTTGGGCCTGTGAGCGTTGGACTAAGCAAATTTAGTGCAGGATGAGGTTTTTAGGTGGGAAGGATGACTGCCATTCTTCCTTCTTGCTCTTGTTTTAATCTTGTTATCTTTTTATAGCGCTCAGCAGTGAATTCAAGCTTATCGCTCGAGTGATGACAGCGTTGGTGAAAGTTAGGACATAGCGCAACAACATTCGATGGGCGATCTGATCCATTCTCCGAGAGATGCTTAACGTGGTGCACCTCCAAAAAAGGCTCACCACTCTTTTCAAACGGTGCGGGGTTGCCACAACCTTCGCACCTACCATTAGCCTGCTGGCGAACCCAAGCCCTTAATTCAGGATCTCGAAGATATGTCTTTTTTTTGCATTCAGCCTGTACCGGATTCTTGATGCCTTTTGGTACATACAGAAACGCCTGACTCTCAAATTTTGCTGCCCGGCGCTCCAATAGTTCTTCATCCGCAGTCGGAGCAGAATCTTCAGGCGTCAAAATAATAGAAGCATTTAGCGCCATGCGAATGCTGCGCGCCACATTCGCGCCAACATTCTTGGCAGGTTTGTAGCCTTGAATACGCTTTCTATCCATCTCAGCCAACACGGTAGAAATGTTCTGCATCCGGAACTCGACAGAGCCTTTAGTCCGACCGGCTAACGGGCCTTCACGCAGGATTCGATTTTCCTCAGTCTTGACGAATTTCTGGCCGCTCTGCTCGCGTGCAAGCATCTTGAGATAGGCATCGACTGCCGCCTGAATCTCGACCTCACTCCAATCGCTGTTACTTTTATCCGTGTCCATACAATCGCCGAGGGTTGAAAACCCTCGGACGATACTTAGTGGCCATCACCTCTGTCTACGAAAAATCCTACAGAAAAAAGCGACAGATCCTGCGCGATCCTACAAAACCATCCCTAGCCCATCGAGTGCTTCGAGGACTGAAACACCTGCGCAACCCGTCGCCACCAGGGTTTCTCTAGAGAAGTTCGTCGTGGCTTCTGATCGTTCAACAGGTAAGGCATATCCCTTAGCCGAATCCACCCCTCATCCCGCCAATGCAGCAAACTCAACGACATCTCTGGCCAATCCAACAAACTCAACATTGGCCGATTTGAATCTCCCGAATCCGCAGCGTCGCGCAAGGTAGGCACTACCTCATTGGTCAGCCACTCACGCAACAGCCGATTCCCCGGAACGTAGTGATAGACCAGCAGCGCATACACCCCGGATTCACTAAGCATCAGATGCTGTTCTGGTTCTCGAAAGTACTCAATCCACATAATGCGGCGTTGATCGCTATCTAGCTTATTGACCACCCGGTCATTCAGATGAAAACCAATCAAGCGGCCGACATCGCGGGCGGAAAACCAAGGCTGGTTTTCCCATAGAAGGGCATGTAAAAAAAGATTGTGGCGAGAGAAGACGGTTGCCGAGCATGGATCAGACATATCTATGACCTCTACGTTATGGATTTTGGGAGGGCCTGACCCCAACGTAGAGTGGACTTAAGAAATCCCAACGAGCAGAGCAGTTGCCACCGACGAATTACGCGTCTGTGTCACTGACCAAGCTTTCTACGTTGGGCGTTTCTTAGGCACCTGCGATAGAGCTTAGTAGTGCTCTTGGCAGGCTTCAATGGGAAGCGACTGTAAGTGCTGTAGGAGATTGAACGCTGTGACGTAGGCGTAAAAAGGATTACCAATCGCCCATAAAAAAGCCCCGATCAGATCGGGGCTTTTAGCTTTCTCGACTCGTCGACTCAGGCAGCAATCGTCAAATCGTGGCGAGCGAGACTATTAGTTAGTCCCAGCTCAGAGCACCACCAGTCTGATACTCAATCACTCTGGTCTCAAAGAAATTCTTCTCTTTCTTCAAGTCCATAATCTCACTCATCCAAGGGAACGGATTCGTAGTCCCCGGATACTCTTCCTTCAAACCAATCTGGCTCAAACGACGGTTAGCGATGAACTTCAGGTAGTCCTCCATCATCGCCGCGTTCATACCCAACACCCCGCGAGGCATGGTGTCACGTGCGTATTCAATCTCCAGCTGCGTACCCTGCAGAATCATCTGGGTCGCTTCTTCTTTCATCTCGGCATCCCACAGGTGTGGGTTTTCGATTTTGATCTGGTTGATCACGTCGATGCCGAAGTTCAGGTGCATGGATTCGTCGCGCAGGATGTATTGGAACTGCTCGGCGACGCCGGTCATTTTGTTGCGGCGGCCCATGGAGAGGATTTGGGTGAAGCCGCAGTAGAAGAAGATGCCTTCCAGAACGCAGTAGTAGGCGATCAGGTTGCGCAGCAGCTCTTTGTCGGTGTCTGGGGTGCCGGTTTCGAACTTCGGATCGGAGATCGAACGGGTGTACTTCAGGCCCCAGGCTGCTTTTTTAGCAACCGATGGGATCTCGTGGTACATGTTGAAGATTTCGCCTTCATCCATGGCCAGCGATTCGATGCAGTACTGGTAGGCGTGGGTGTGGATCGCTTCTTCGAAAGCCTGGCGCAGGATGTACTGGCGGCATTCCGGGTTGGTGATCAGGCGGTACACGGCCAGGACCAGGTTGTTGGCAACCAGGGAGTCGGCGGTGGAGAAGAAGCCGAGGTTGCGCATGACGATGCGGCGCTCGTCGTCGGTCAGGCCTTCCGGGTCTTTCCAGAGGGCGATGTCGGCGGTCATGTTGACTTCTTGCGGCATCCAGTGGTTTGCGCAACCGTCCAGATACTTCTGCCAAGCCCAGTCGTACTTGAATGGCACGAGTTGGTTGAGGTCGGCGCGGCAGTTGATCATGCGCTTTTCGTCAACGGCGACACGGGCGGAGGCGCCTTCGAGTTCGGCGAGGCCTTCGGCGACGTCGAGGGAGTTCAGTGCAGCCTTGGCGCGGGCCACGGCGGCCGAGTCGGCGGCGGTGACGGCGCGGGCTTCGAGTGCCGCAGCACCGCCGGCGTTGTCGAGGCGGTCCATGTTGGCTTCAGTAGCGTGGCCGGCGTTGGCGCCTTTCACGGTTGCTACTTCACTGTCTTCTTTGTCGAATTCGTCCCAGCTCAGCATGACGTGTCGTCTCCTGCGTGAGGGCCTGTCGCCCGTGTGAAACCTGATTGGTTGGTTTTTCACACGGTCGTACAGACCGCGTTGGATCTAAAGGAATCGTTCTTTGCAGCAGCTAAACGCAGGCATCAAACAGAATTTTGTACGGGTTTCCGAGAGCCTCTGACGGGCGCAGATCACGTTGAACGCGACTGCGGGGCTTCAGAATGGCTTTTGATCCCTGTAAGGGAATATTGCTGACCCGATTAGGGCGGCATTATAGGGAAAAAAACACGGCTGTGCTGAGGCGAATCCGCGCATGGAGCGGTCGGGGAGGGTGGTTTTTCGATGAGAGCGTGGGTTTACAGGGCTTTGCCGGGGATAGATTTTTTTTCGTAAAAATCTCGCAAATGCGGAATCGCTCAAAAAACGAACAAAAATTCACGGTTTTTACTACATCTAGTGTTTTGCAAGCACTTTTGACGACTCCAGACACAACTGAGCCCGACCGAAGTCGGGCTGGAATCGACCCTCAATGTTGCGCGGAGAGATCCAATTCGGTGCAGTCTCAAATCATCAATTGGTGCAGCCGTTGCCCATGACGCTGTAACGCAGGATGTGCCGCTGACCCTTGGAGTCGTCGTATTCCATTTTCATCGGAACAACTTCGCAGACATTTGGCACTTCGCTCATGGATACAACGTTGGCGATGTCCAGGTGGGTCGAGTAAGTGTATTCCTCGATAGCTGGTTGTTGCTGTGCGACATCAGTCGGGACCTCGTCTGCCATGGCGGTTGCGCACAGACTGCTGAGGGCCAGAACCAATAAAGCTTTCATTTCAGATTTACCTTTTTGAGGTCGAGTGGGGTCACGCAACCTTTTTAGGGTTGCGTGTGGAACTTCATCGTTTGCAGTTATTACTTGAGAGCTGGATTAACGGCCTTCGTGGGGGCTGTAACGTTGTTAATCGCGTTTGCCTTGTCGGCGAGGTGAATTTTAGGGAGATGGGGTGGGGGTAAACAGAGCGGGTTTTGATAAACACCTTTGGCAGATTTGGTAACAATCCCTTGAGATGGAGATTGATAGCCGGGTGTTTTGTCTGTGGGACCGAGTTGTCTGAATCGCTGGCAAGCCAGCTCCCACAGGGGTTGCGTGATATTCGGGAGGGGTGTTCGCGGGCCGACTTGGGGATGTCTGGATGTTTTGTAGGGGCTTGTTACTACCATCGTCGAATGGTTCTATGGGCCCGGCCCCGTTACAACAGGGTCATACAAAAACAACTATTACACCGAGGTAGGAAAGATGAGTGCGGCTTCTCTGTATCCCGTTCGTCCCGAGGTTCTGGCTAACACGCTGACTGACGAGGCGACCTACAAAGCCATGTACCAGCAGTCGGTCGTCAACCCTGACGGTTTCTGGCGCGAGCAAGCCAAGCGTCTCGACTGGATCAAGCCTTTCACCACGGTGAAACAGACGTCGTTCGACGATCACCATGTCGACATCAAGTGGTTTGCCGACGGCACCCTGAACGTTTCCTACAACTGCCTCGACCGTCATCTGGCCGAGCGCGGCGATCAAGTCGCGATCATCTGGGAAGGCGACGATCCTTCCGAAAGCCGCAACATCACCTACCGCGAACTGCACGAACAAGTGTGCAAACTGGCCAACGCCCTGCGTGGTCAGGACGTTCACCGTGGCGACGTGGTGACCATTTATATGCCGATGATTCCCGAAGCCGTGGTCGCCATGCTGGCCTGCACCCGGATTGGCGCGATTCACTCGGTGGTGTTCGGCGGTTTCTCGCCGGAAGCCCTGGCCGGTCGCATCATCGACTGCCGCTCGAAAGTGGTGATCACCGCTGACGAAGGTATTCGTGCCGGCAAGAAGATTTCCCTCAAGGCCAACGTCGACGACGCACTGACCAACCCGGAAACCAGCAGCATTCAGAAAGTCATCGTCTGCAAGCGTACCGGCGGCGACATCAAGTGGAACCAGCATCGCGACATCTGGTACGAAGACCTGATGAAAGTGGCGGGCACCGTCTGCGCGCCGAAAGAGATGGGCGCGGAAGAAGCGCTGTTCATCCTTTATACCTCCGGCTCCACCGGCAAGCCGAAGGGCGTGCAGCACACCACCGGCGGTTATCTGTTGTATGCGGCGATGACTCACGAGCGCGTGTTCGACTACCGTCCGGGCGAAGTTTATTGGTGCACTGCTGACGTCGGCTGGGTCACTGGCCACAGTTATATCGTCTACGGCCCGCTGGCCAATGGCGCGACCACGCTGCTGTTCGAAGGCGTGCCGAACTACCCGGACATCACTCGGGTGGCGAAGATCGTCGACAAGCACAAGGTCAATATCCTCTACACCGCACCGACCGCGATCCGCGCGATGATGGCCTCGGGTCAGGCTGCGGTTGAAGGCGCGGATGGCAGCAGCCTGCGTCTGCTCGGTTCGGTGGGTGAGCCGATCAACCCGGAAGCGTGGGACTGGTACTACAAGAATGTCGGCAAGTCGCGTTGCCCGATCGTCGATACCTGGTGGCAGACCGAAACCGGCGGCAACATGATGAGCCCGCTGCCGGGTGCGCATGCGCTGAAGCCGGGTTCGGCGGCGCGGCCGTTCTTCGGTGTGGTGCCGGCGCTGGTCGACAACCTCGGTAACATTATTGAAGGCGAGGCTGAAGGCAATCTGGTGATTCTCGATTCGTGGCCAGGTCAGGCGCGTACGCTGTATGGCGATCATGATCGTTTCGTTGATACCTACTTCAAGACGTTCCGGGGCATGTATTTCACCGGTGACGGCGCGCGTCGTGATGCCGATGGTTACTACTGGATCACCGGGCGTGTCGATGACGTGCTCAATGTGTCGGGTCACCGCATGGGCACGGCGGAGATCGAGAGCGCGATGGTTGCGCATCCGAAGGTTGCCGAAGCGGCGGTGGTTGGGGTGCCGCATGACATCAAGGGGCAGGGCATTTATGTCTATGTCACGTTGAAGAATGGCGAGGAGCCGAGCGAACAGCTGCGTCTGGAGTTGAAAAACTGGGTGCGCAAAGAGATCGGGCCGATTGCTTCGCCGGACGTGATCCAGTGGGCACCGGGGCTGCCGAAGACCCGTTCGGGCAAGATCATGCGGCGGATTCTGCGCAAGATTGCTACGGCGGAATACGATGGGTTGGGGGATATCTCGACCCTGGCGGATCCGGGTGTGGTGCAGCATTTGATTGATACGCACAAGACGATGAATGTTGCTTAAGCGTTAGAGGCATGGAGCCCTGTCCGGTGATGCCGGGCGGGGCTTTTTTGTGTCTGCTGTTTTTGTGGTGGCTGGTCTGGCCCCATCGCTGGCAAGCCAGCTCCCACAGGGGGTGTGGTGTTTCGGAGATTTCAGTTTCGGCGCAAATGTGGGTTGGCTGGTCTGGACCCATCGCTGGCAAGCCAGCTCCCACAGGGGGTGTGGTGTTTCGGAGATTTCAGTTTCGGCGCAAATGTGGGTTGGCTGGTCTGGCCCCATCGCTGGCAAGCCAGCTCCCACAGGGGTTGTGGTGTTTCGGAGATTTCAGTTTCGGCGCAAATGTGGGTTGGCTGGTCTGGCCTCATCGCTGGCAAGCCAGCTCCCACAGGGGTTGTGGTGTTTCGGAAATTTCAGTTTCGGCACAAATGTGGGTTGGCTGGGTTGGCCTCATCGCCAGCAGGCTAGCTCCCACAGGTTTTGTGGTGTGTCGGATATTTCGGTGCCAGCACAAATCCCTGTGGGAGCTGGCTTGCCAGCGATAGCAATTTGTCAGGCGCCGGTGTAGTCCGCTGTCGGAACGCGTACTCACCCAACCAATAATTATCGATTTGCGCCGTAGGACATTTCCCGCTGTTACCCAAGCTCATCCACGTAACCGAATGTGTAACCGCCCGCATCAAACCGGGGCAAAGGGAAACGCATCGCCCCGTTTTAGAGCCTCAAAACCCCCGGTGAAAAATAAGACACAACGCTGCGCTTGCCGGATTAGAAGGGTTTGCGAATAATAGGCCCGCAATTTGCAGCATAGATCGGTTCACAATCGTTCGCTCTTGCATGAATTTGCAGGGCTGTCAATGCGCCCAAGTCGCTTTCTCTGTGCATCTGTAATTAGTTGTCGCATTGAAGAAATATCGGCTTCGGGCCTGTCGTTAGAATGCCGATCACTCGCTCATCGTGGCTGACGTTGAAACCTCCGACGGTTTCAATGGGAAATTTCCCACCGATGCAGCAACCGATTTCCCGATTCACCCATTCGCATATTGGGCTGTCGCTCACTCTGCCGTTTTTGCCCTTTACCGATGGAGTCCCAAGATGAAGAAACTTGTGCTGCTTGGCGCCCTGGCACTGTCCTCCGTGCTGTCGCTGAATTCCTTCGCTGACGAAAAACCTCTGAAGATCGGTATCGAAGCGGCTTACCCTCCGTTCGCCTCGAAGGCGCCGGATGGCAGCATCGTCGGTTTCGACTACGACATCGGCAACGCCCTGTGCGAGCAGATGCAGGTCAAGTGTGTGTGGGTCGAGCAAGAGTTCGACGGTCTGATCCCGGCACTGAAAGTGCGCAAGATCGACGCGATCCTGTCGTCCATGTCGATCACTGAAGATCGCAAGAAGTCCGTGGACTTCACCAACAAGTACTACAACACCCCGGCGCGTCTGGTCATGAAGGCCGGCACTCAGGTCAGCGAAAACCTGAGCGAGCTGAAGGGCAAGAACATCGGCGTACAACGTGGTTCGATCCACGAACGTTTCGCCCGCGAAGTCCTGGCCCCGCTGGGTGCCGAGATCAAGCCATACGGTTCGCAGAACGAAATCTACCTCGACGTGGCCGCCGGTCGCCTCGACGGTACCGTGGCTGACGCCACCCTGCTGCAAGACGGCTTCCTGAACACCGATTCCGGCAAAGGCTTTGCCTTCGTTGGCCCGCAGTTCACCGACGTCAAATACTTCGGCGACGGCGTAGGTATCGCAGTGCGCAAGGGCGACGCCCTGAAAGACAAGATCAACGCAGCCATCGCGGCCATTCGCGAAAACGGCAAATACAAAGCAATCCAGGACAAGTACTTCGCCTTCGATATCTACGGCAAGTAACACGTCTCTGCGACAAGTCCGAAATGGCGCAAGCAACAGGATCTCTGCGGTTTGCGCCATTTTTTCATCCCAACTTTCGAGGACCTGAATCATGTTGAAAGGCTACGGGGCTGTCATCCTCGATGGCGCATGGCTGACGCTTCAGCTCGCCTTGTCGTCCATGGCTCTGGCCATCGTTCTCGGGCTGATCGGTGTTGCACTGCGCCTGTCGCCAGTGCGCTGGCTGGCCTGGCTGGGCGATCTGTATTCCACGGTGATCCGCGGGATTCCCGATCTGGTACTGATCCTGCTGATCTTCTACGGCGGTCAGGACTTGCTCAACCGCGTGGCACCGCTGCTCGGCTATGACGATTACATCGACCTGAATCCGCTGGCCGCCGGTATCGGCACCCTCGGTTTCATCTTCGGTGCATACCTGTCGGAAACCTTCCGGGGCGCGTTCATGGCGATCCCCAAAGGCCAGGCCGAAGCCGGCATGGCGTACGGCATGAGCAGTTTTCAGGTGTTCTTCCGAGTGATGGTGCCGCAGATGATTCGCCTGGCGATTCCCGGCTTCACCAACAACTGGCTGGTCCTGACCAAGGCCACCGCGCTGATTTCCGTGGTCGGTCTGCAAGACATGATGTTCAAGGCCAAGCAGGCGGCAGATGCCACTCGCGAGCCTTTTACCTTCTTCCTCGCAGTGGCGGCGATGTACCTGGTGATCACCAGCGTGTCGTTGCTGATCCTGCGTCAACTTGAGAAGCGCTACTCGGTAGGCGTAAGGGCGGCTGATCTATGATCTTCGACTACAACGTCATTTGGGAGGCTCTGCCGCTGTACCTCGGCGGCCTGGTGACCACCCTCAAATTGCTCGCGCTGTCGCTGTTTTTCGGTCTGCTGGGCGCGTTGCCTCTGGGCCTGATGCGCGTCTCGAAGAACCCGATCGTCAATGGCGCCGCGTGGCTGTACACCTACGTGATTCGCGGCACGCCGATGCTGGTGCAACTGTTCCTGATCTACTACGGTCTGGCGCAGTTCGAAGCGGTACGCGAAAGCTTCTTGTGGCCGTGGCTGTCCAGCGCAACGTTCTGCGCGTGCCTGGCCTTCGCGATCAACACCAGCGCCTACACCGCTGAAATCATCGCCGGCAGCCTCAAGGCTACGCCGAACGGTGAGATCGAAGCGGCCAAGGCCATGGGCATGTCGCGCTTCAAACTGTACAAGCGCATCCTGCTGCCATCGGCCCTGCGTCGGGCGCTGCCGCAGTACAGCAACGAAGTGATCATGATGCTGCAGACCACCAGTCTGGCGTCCATCGTGACCCTGATCGACATCACTGGCGCGGCACGTACCGTCAACGCGCAGTTCTATCTGCCGTTCGAGGCGTACATCACCGCTGGCGTGTTCTACCTGTGCCTGACCTTCATTCTGGTGAAGCTGTTCAAGCTGGCCGAGCGTCGCTGGTTGAGCTACCTCGCGCCGCGGAAGCACTGATATGGAACGCATCGACCACGTTTTACCGTGGAGCCACCTGGGCAGCGAGCGCAAGATTTCGGTGTTCCGCTTCGGCAGTGGCGAGCGCAAGGCCTACATTCAGGCCAGCCTGCACGCTGACGAATTGCCGGGCATGCGCACTGCCTGGGAGCTGAAAAAGCGCCTTGGCGAGCTCGAAGCCAAAGGCTTGCTCAACGGTGTGATCGAGCTGGTGCCGGTGGCCAATCCGTTGGGGCTTGGGCAGTTGCTGCAAGGCAATTTCCAGGGCCGTTTCGAGGCGGGCAGCGGCAAGAATTTCAACCGTGATTTCGTTGAGCTGAGCGCGCCGGTAGCGGCGGCTTTGGTTGACAGTCTCGGTGACGACCCGCACGCAAACATTCGCCTGATCCGTCAGGCGATGGCCGATCACCTCGCGGCATTGCCCGAGGCGAGCAGCCAGTTGCAAGGCATGCAGCGCGTGTTGCTCAGCCATGCCTGTAACGCCGATGTGGTGCTCGACTTGCACTGCGACGCCGAAGCCGCGCTGCATATGTATGCGCTGCCGCAGCACTGGCCGCAGTGGCGTTCGCTGGCGGCGCATCTGAATGTGAAGGTCGGCTTGCTGGCGGAAGATTCCGGCGGCAGCTCCTTCGACGAGGCTTGCTCGCTGCCGTGGCTGCGTCTGTCGCGGCAGTTCCCGGACGCACAAATTCCGCTGGCGTGCCTGGCGACGACCATTGAGCTGGGCGGTCAGGCCGACACTGGTCGCGCTGATGCCGAGGCGTATGCTGAAGGCATTCTCGCGTTCCTTGCCGAGCAAGGCCTGATCACCGGCGAGTGGCCGAATGCGGCTCACGAACCGTGCGAAGGCATGCCGTTCGAAGGCACCGAACTGCTGTTCGCGCCGCACCCGGGCGTGGTGAGTTTTCTGCGTAAACCCGGCGAATGGGTCGAGGCCGGTGACGAGATTTTTGAAGTGATCGACCCTGTGTCCGATCGGGTCAGCACGGTATGTGCTGGTACGTCCGGGGTGCTGTTTGCCATTGAACGGCTGCGCTATGCCCAACCCGGTTTCTGGCTGGCCAAGGTGGCGGGGCGCGAAGCGCTGCGTCACGGGCGCTTGCTCAACGACTGACTGACTGTTTTTGTGAGAACCGACCGCATGTACAAACTTGAAGTCCAAGACCTGCATAAACGCTATGGCAGTCACGAAGTGCTCAAGGGTGTTTCCCTGAAAGCGGCAGCCGGCGATGTGATCAGCATCATCGGCTCCAGTGGCTCCGGCAAAAGTACTTTCCTGCGCTGCATCAACCTGCTTGAGCAGCCGCACGCGGGCAAGATCCTGCTCAACAACGAAGAGCTCAAACTCGTGGCGAACAAGGACGGCGCGCTGAAAGCCGCTGATCCGAAACAGCTGCAACGCATGCGTTCGCGCCTGTCGATGGTGTTCCAGCATTTCAACCTGTGGTCGCACATGACCGCGCTGGAAAACATCATGGAAGCGCCGGTGCATGTACTGGGCGTGTCCAAGGCTGAAGCCCGCGAGAAAGCCGAGCACTACCTGAACAAGGTTGGCGTGGCTCATCGCAAAGACGCGTTCCCTGGGCACATGTCCGGTGGCGAGCAGCAGCGTGTGGCGATTGCCCGTGCGCTGGCGATGGAACCTGAGGTGATGCTGTTCGACGAACCGACTTCGGCGCTCGACCCGGAACTGGTTGGCGACGTGCTGAAGGTCATGCAGGCGCTGGCTCAGGAAGGCCGGACCATGGTTGTGGTGACCCACGAAATGGGCTTTGCCCGCGAAGTGTCGAACCAGTTGGTGTTCCTGCACAAAGGTGTTGTTGAAGAAAGCGGCAACCCGCGCGAAGTGCTGGTCAATCCGCAATCGGAGCGTTTGCAGCAATTCCTGTCGGGCAGCCTCAAGTAAACAGAACTGCCGATATGCACCGGAATAGTGCATGCTTCGCAGCCTGAAGGCTGGCTACAATCCCTGTGGGAGCTGGCTTGCCAGCGATAGCGGTGGGCCAGATGACATTTCTGGTACAGATACACCGCCATCGCTGGCAAGCCAGCTCCCACAATGGGTCTGCGTCGGCTTTGAGATTTGTGTTCATTTCCGGGCTAGCATTGGCCCATGCCTTCATCATTGTTTTTCGTTTCGGATCGCCCGCCCATGACTGCCCATCGAATTGGTTTCCTGATTTGGCCCAGCACTAAAGCTCTGACTTTGGCGCTGGCGGAGGAGGCTTTGCGTGTTGCGCAGCGGGTGCACCCGGACGTGGTTTACGAATTGTCTTTTCTGCAGGCCGAGTCGCCGGTCGAAGGCGCCTGGCAATTGCCCGGCGAACCGTGGGCCGGCAAGCTCGAAAACTTCCAGAAACTGTTCCTGCTGGCCGATGAGCCGCCGACTGCACTTGCCTCGCCACTGAGCAGCGCGCTCAAGCAACTGGTGCGTGCCGGTTGCGTGATCGGTGGTCTGTCTGCCGGCGTGTATCCGTTGGCGCAACTGGGCTTGCTCGACGGTTATCGCGCTGCGGTGCACTGGCGTTGGCAGGATGATTTCGCCGAGCGTTTCCCGAAAGTCATCGCCACCAGTCATCTGTTCGATTGGGACCGTGATCGCCTGACCGCGTGCGGCGGGATGTCGGTGCTTGATCTGTTGCTGGCGGTGCTGGCCCGTGATCACGGCGCAGAATTGGCCGGTGCCGTCTCGGAGGAACTGGTGGTCGAACGCATCCGTGAAGGCGGCGAGCGTCAGCGCATTCCATTGCAGAACCGCCTCGGCTCCAGTCACCCGAAACTGACGCAAGCCGTGTTGCTGATGGAAGCCAACATCGAAGAGCCGCTGACCACCGACGAAATCGCCCAGCACGTGTGCGTGTCCCGTCGGCAGCTGGAGCGGATCTTCAAGCAATACCTCAACCGTGTGCCGAGCCAGTACTACCTGGAACTGCGCCTGAACAAGGCCCGGCAGATGTTGATGCAAACCAGCAAGTCGATCATCCAGATCGGCCTGTCGTGCGGCTTCTCCTCGGGGCCGCATTTCTCTAGCGCCTACCGCAATTTCTTCGGTGCCACGCCACGGGAAGATCGCAACCAGCGGCGCAGCAGCAGCCCATTCGAATTGTCGTCGGTGCCACCCGAGCGAGGCTGAGCCGCGTCGGGTGGGGGGCGGCCATTAATCCCCAGGCCGCGGAACCCTTAACGAACGCCAACCCGTTGTAGGCCATAAGGCCTCGAACTCGTCCTCCGTCTCGGCGATTTGCTGGCGCCAGAGTCGCGGTGCATCCAGCCTGGCTCCACGTACTTGTGCGTAGTCTGCAAGTCGTTTGCGCGCCACCTCCGATAACGGGTTGCCGCTGAAGTCGAAGTCGGCAGTCAGTCGGTGGTCACCGCGCAAAAACTCGATCGGCAACTCAATGATCGCGTTGTTGGATAGATCGGCGTGAGTGAGCGTGATCCTTTCGAACAGCGCCGGCCATGTCTCGGTGAGTCCGGTATTGCTCAGATCAAGGTGAGTCAGTTGCTGCATGCGACTGATGTCCGGCGCCCGTCCCAACGGATTGTTGCGCAAGTTCAAATTGCCCAGCTCTTCAAGGGCGCCGAGTGCGGTCGCGGCTTCTTCCGTCAGGCTGATGTTGCATTCGGGCAGATTCAGCAGCGTGAGTTGCTTCAGGCCAAAAACCTCGGCGGGAATACTGCCCAGTTCAAAGCCGCGCATTTTCAGGCTCTGCAGATTGGGGAAGTGGCCGAGCCAGCCATCGGCTTTTGGTGCAATCGCTGCGGTGCTGGTCAGATCCAGTTCGAGGATATGCCCGAAGTCTGCTTGCAAGGCTGGCAGGTCACCGATGAACGACATCTCCAGATTCAAGACGAATTCCGACTGTGTTGCTGATGACTTGCGCCGCCAGGCGTCTTCCAGGCGGCTCTTCACCTGCATTCTTTTGTACTGCTCCTGCAGCAGTGGCTCTGTCTCCAGGGGGAGCTGTGTGACGGGATCAGACACGGCGGCATTCATCCAGCTTTCAAGTTCGCTGATGAGGCTGTTCAGTTCGGTTTTTCGACGCGCCAGCTCAAGGCGTCCGTCGGCCAATGTGCTGGGCAGACCGTAGACCAGATCGCTGGCCTGGGTTTCGGACAGATGCGGGTACAGCGCTTGTGCGAGCTCAATATCTGGTTGTTCGGCCAGTACGCAAAGATCGCTGCCGGTACGTTGGTAATAGGCCTTGATCTGCTCGCGGGTCGCTGGCGACAGCGGGTTATTGTCAAGATCAATGCCTTTGCTGATGGAGTCGGGAAGGTTGAAGAGCGTGTCAGGCAGCTCGGTTATCCGGTTGTCGTTCAATAACGCGGTCTGGAGGTCAGCAAGCTGCGTCAGGCCGGTTGGGACACTATCGATCCCGGTTCCGGCAAGGTCGAGGTAACTCAGTGCCTTGAGTGGGGAGAGGTCAGGCGCCACGGCAAGTGGATTGTGGTACAGGTCAAGCCCCACCAGGCGTGGCAAACCCGCCAGTGCGACTTGCGCCTGAGCGTCGAAGACCACGCCGCATTTGCTCAGCACCAGAGTCTGGAGCTGGGGCATGCGGGTCAGCGCCTGCGGCAAGCGGCCCAAGGCAAAGTCGCGCATTTCCAGGCCAGTCAAACCCGGGAAGCAGTTCAAGAAGGCGTCGGGGACGTTCTGCGTCGATTTGCCCAGCAGCGACAATTGCGTGACATGACTGAAGTCGGCCGACAACGCCGGCAGATCACCGTTGAACGTCAGATCTGCGATAAAGGTATTGGAGCGCAACTCCAGATTGTCAGCTCGCCGCTGACGCCAGAACTGCTGCAGTTTGCTGCTGAACTCGTTTCTGGCGCTGCGTTCGCTGGCCATGTCGTCTGCGCTGATCGCCTGGCCGGTTTGTGGGTCATGCTCGGTAATAGCTCGTGTCCAGGCATCGAGCTCGCGGTTCATCCGGGCGATTTCACCTTCCCATTGCAGCAGTTGGGCACGACCGGCATCCAGTGTGCCCGGCAGGGAGTAGAGCATGTGGCTGGCGTCGCCATCTTGCAGTGCCGGAAAAAGTGCGCGTGCCCGGGCCAGGTCGGCGGGATCGGCCGAAACACCAAGATCGCAGGCGTGCTCAAGGTAAAACGCCTTGATCCGCTCACGACTGGCTGCCGACAGCGGGTTGCCATACAGATCGACGCCGTCGGCCAGATCGAGGTCAATCTGAAAAAATGCTGCAGGCAATTCAGTGATGCGGTTGCTGTCGAGCAGGGCGGTTCTGAGATTGGGATGATCAGCCAGACCGTTGGGCAGGTCGGCGATGCTGCAGTTGGACAGACGCACGTCATTGAGTCTCGGCATGGTCGCCAGATCGGGCGCCAGGCCCAGCGGGTTTTGACTCAGATCCAGGCGTTCAAGCTCGGTCAGCGATGTCAGCGTATTCTGGCCTTCGGCGGTCAGGGTGATCTGACAATTGTGCAGGTTCAGGTCTTTGAGTTCCGTCATGCGGCCAATGGATGTCGGCAGTTCGGACAGCTCGAAATCGCGCATCTCGAGTGTTTGCGCGTTTGGAAATAGATCGAGAAACGACTCGACGCCTTGTAGCGCGGGATTGCCCCTGAGGGCCAGATCCGAGACGTGGCTGAAATCCACTGTGAGCACGGGCATCTCGCCCATGAACGGCAAAGTCGTGGATAAATCCGTATCGCGTGCCCCGGAAATAGCCGAACGATGAGCCCAGAACTCCTCCAGCTTTTGTTTGAAGTTCAAGCGGATCGCGTACTGGTCGAACACTTCAACGGCTGTGAGGACTTCGCCATTGACGGGATTATGGATGGGAACCTGAGACGCCCATGTGGCGAGTTGGGCTTTCATTGTGTCGAGTTCGGCTTGCCAGCGATCGAGATGGAGATGGCCATCGTTCAGGGTGCCGGGCAAGTCATAGATCATGTCGCTGGCCTCTTGCGCATCCAGCGAGGGGAACAGTTTTCGGGCCAGGGCAATGTCCGCCGCGTCGGCCAGCACTTCGAAGTCGTTGCCGTGCTTGCGGTAGTAGGTTTTTATCTGTTCGCGGGTTTCTGGCGTTAACGGGTTGTCGGCAAAGTCGAAGCCGTCACTGCGATTGGAGGGTAGCTCGAACAGGGCTGCGGGCAGCTCGGTGAAGGCGTTGCCACTGAAGATCATTGTGCGCAAGTGCGGGTGGTCGGTGACACCGCCGGGCAATGTCGACAGACCCGTGTTGGCCACATCGAGATAAGTCAGTTGGGGAAGCAGGTTGAGGTCGGGCAGCGTGCCTAGCGGGTTGTTGCTCAGTTCGAGTGTTTCCAGATGGGGCATGGCGCAGAGCGCGTCCTGATTTTCCGGTGTCAGCACGACGGCGCAGTCTTTCAGTTCCAGTGTGCTCAGGCGCGGCAGGTGGATGATCGAGGTGGACACCGGCTCCAGATCGAAATGACGCAAATGCAACGCCTCCAGGTTTTGAAAACGCTGCAGAAATGCCGTCACGGATGAAGCGCTTTTATTGCCGGTCAGGCTCAGTTTGGAGACGTGGCTGAAATTGGCGGCCAGCGTTGGCATGTCGCCGGCGAACTGGACCTGTGCTTCCAGATGACTGCTGCGGACGCTGGGCCGATGCGCGTCTCTCGTGCCCCAGAATTGTTCCAGCGTCTGAGCGAATCGCTCGCGGTGCATGACTTCGCTGGCCTGTTCGTTGATGTTCAGCAATTGACCGTTCGAGGGATTGCGTTTGGGGGTGTCGCGGCTCCATTGCGCGAGATCAGCTTTCATCTGACTGAGTTCGGCCTCCCATTGGGTCAATTGCGTGCGCCCTTGATCCAGCGTTCCCGGCAGTTGATAGAGCACGTCGGTAGCCTCGGCAGGCTCCAGTGTCGGAAACAGGGCAACCGTGCGGGTGACGTCGGCTTCTTCAGGCAGCACGCCAAAGTGTTTTGTGGTGCGCTGATAGTGGGCTTTCACGCGCTCACGTGACGCTGCGCTCAGCGGGTTATCGGCGAAATTGAACCCGTCACTGAGCAGACTATTGAGGGTAAACAGCGCGTCCGGTATTTCAGTGATGCGGTTGCCGGCAAATTTGCCGGTGACCAGGCGCGGGTGGTGTAACAGATTGGCGGGGGGTTCGGTGATACCGGTATTGGTCAGGTTGATGAAACGCAGCGATGTCATCGGCTGGATATCGGGCGATGTGCCCAACGGGTTGTCCTGCAGATCGAGAAAAGTCAGCTCCGGCAGTGACGCCAGGAGAGTCTGGTCGGCAGCGCCAAGGCCCAGGCTGCAATCGCGCAGAATCAGGTGCCGCAGAATCGGCATGGCGGTGATCGCGGGTGGCAGCTGTGGCAAGTTGGCGCTTTGCACGTCGAGATACATCAGTTTGGGGAAGCGTTGCAAAAATGGTTCCAGGCCTCGGGTGGCTTTACTGCCATTGATTGTCAGCGTGGTGACATGGCTGAAGTCGGCGTCGAGTGAGGGCAGGTGGCCAAGAATCGGATCGGTGATCTGCAGCATGTACCCGGCGGGTCCGCGGGTCTGTTTGCGCCAGCAACGCTGGATGAGGGATCTGAGCATCGAACGACTTTGCAGGGCCGCGCGGCGCTGAGTCGGCGTCAACGGCAGACCGGTCTGCGGGTCGGTGAGCGGCACGTCGAGCGCCCAGAGGCGCAGGTCGTCACAGAGTTTTCGGTACTCGCGATCAAGGCGTGAGAGTTCGCCGCGCACTCCGCCGGGGAGCCCTTGGTGCTCGTCAATGAATGCCTGTATTTCGGCGAGCGAATCGCTGGGGTAGATCTCGCGTACTCTCTCTTCCAGCGTGCGCGGCGCCTCTCGGAACAAAGGGCGATAACCCTCGACACCGAGCAGGCGCAATGTATCGATCACCGGTTCCGGCAGTGGCGGCTGGGCCATCGCCACCCGCAGTTCGCCGCGCTCCAGCGGATTTGCCCGAATCGCCTGTTTCAGTCTGCCGGCGTCGCCGATGTGCAGGTCCAGCGCCTGGCGCTCGGCATCCGGCAAGGCGCGGAGGACGCTGGAAAAGAAGTCGCCGTCGGCACTCAGTTCCTGGCCGCGATCGTCAAAGGGCTGATAGCGGCCATCGGCTTTTCGCACCAGTACTTTTTGCTCGCGGGCCTGGGCGGGCCCGGTACTGTCGAGTATCGGGCCTTCATAAAAACCGTCACGTATTTCGATGCGCACTTGTCCGCTCCAGCCGGGCAAACGTTGCAGGCTGTGCAGCGCGAGGGTGTCGGTATCCGCATTGCTCACGGAGTCCAGTTCCAGGCCTTCATAGGCGCGGCTGATGCGTACTTGCTGACTGGCCTGCTGCACCAGTTGCTGCTGACGCTCGGGCAGTTGCCCTTCGCTGATGCTCAGCAGCTCTGCGGTGTTGGCGGTGTCGAGCAATTCGCGGGTGACGCTGGCCGGTAGCAGCGGCTCATAGTGGCGGATCGGTGCGGCCAGCGGATCGGCGGTGGTCTCCAGTTGCTGGTAGCGGGATTCGAACATGGCGCAGCGGTGTTGCCGCGCGAATTGACTCAGTTGTCTGCGAAGTGCCTGCGTGCGCACATCGAGCGCAAGCGTCGGGCCACCGAACGATTCTCCCAGCAGACCTTTGACGTCTTGCTCATCAAGGGACTCAAGCAAGTTCTTCAGCAAGTCAGCGTCTTGTGCGCTGTTCTGGCGAACGGTGATCGTCGGCAGCGCTTCGTCACTGGATGATTGCCAGATCAGCTCGCCCTGGCTGTCTAAGTAACACAGGCGTTTGCCGCTCGGCCATGCGCCGTGTTCTGTCAGCAGTTGCAGTTGTGTCAGGGGATCGGCATCGCGGTAATGCTCGGCGCTGTCCAGTTGCTCGATGAAGACTTGTAGATCCTGATCGATCTTGAAGCGTTTGATGGTATCGGCCAGCAGGGGCGGTACGGACTCCTGATCAATGTGCATTTTGCGCAGGGCGTCTTCGTTATAGCCGCTGACGTGCAAAATGCGTTCTTGCTGAGCCGGTTCGAAAGATTCGACCGAATGGCCGATCCGGCGCAAGGCCGTGGGTTGGTCCCAGGCTAGCGGCTGTTCGAGTTCGCTGTGCCAGGCGCCTTCGCCGTTGTGTCGCAACAACGGTTTGTAAGCCTCGGGGCGCGTGGGGTGCTCAATGCGGAACTGACCGGGAATCGAGCCTTCACTGACCGCGAAGTGTGCGTCTTCCAGCGCCAACAGGTGTTTGCCCTGATGCGGATGCAGGCCGCGCGCGTCTGGCCGTGAGTCTGGCGCGGGAGGGGCGTTGTGCTCGTAGCGGGTCAGGTCCGGTTCCCAGTAACGGGGAGGGCCGCCGGGCCGTTCCACGGGTTTGAAGCGGTCGATGAACGTGACAATTTCCTTCGGCAGAACCTTGCGGTATTCGCCCATGCCGATCATGCCGCCTGCGGCAAAGGCACCCAGTTGAACCAGGGATTCGACCGTGCCCATCAGGTGTTCGAACGCCTCACTGGTTTTCGCCTGCGTCCAGTCGATGATGCCTTCGAACGCCTCGTTGAGCAGTTGATAGGCCATGTAACTCATCATCAACTCGCCCAGCCCGGGCACGAATGGCGCAATCACGAAAGCGGCTGTTTCGATGATGGAGGTCGCGATATTGACCAGAGAATCCCAGCGTGCCCAACGGGCTCTGCTGTCGACCGTTGCGGTGGGGATGGCGATCACTTTCGCGTCGTTGAGAATCTTGTTCAGTTTTGCCTGATACGAATGTCGCCACAGTTCAGCAGGGATCGCTGCGCTGACCAGCTGCAAGTCGGGTTTGGCGATGGGCTCCTCTCGCCACGCGGGTAGGGAGCTGCCAGGTTCGGGTTTGTGCCATTTGATGCGAGCCAGGCGTTGCTGCAGGTCGGCAAAGAAGAAACCGCTGCGTTCCTGATCGATAAACCGGCTGAAGAAGCGCTGATAGTCTTTCGTACGCAACTGGCGGGTGAGTTCGGCTTCCATGGCGGCCGAGGAAGCGTACTCCTTGATCGGGTGCTCCGGGTCATCCGGAACGTAGGCAACAACCCGGCTGATGTGCCGGGGCGTGTAGGCATCCGGAGCGAAGACCAGAATCCCGGTCAGCGGTGCCGCCATCATCGACACGTCGTGACACAGCAGAGTCTGGCCGTCGAGCCGCATGCCCTGCACGCCATCGAGCAAGCCGTTGATCAGGCGAAAGCAGTTCTCGCTGAGGTCGCCGCTCATGCGGGCCCATTGCAGGGCGGCTTTGAGTGCCGCTTGCTGGCTCGTGGTCACTTTCCGTTGCAGTGCCGCAGCAGCGGCCGGATCGTTGAAGCCGAGATGTTTTTTCAGATAAGTCTGGTATTGAGCGCCGATGTCCAGCGTTCTGCACAGCTTGATGAAGGCGCTGACGCTCAGCTTGCTGTTGATCGCAGGCAGCGTTTCGAACTGCCCGCTGGCGGACGGTTGGGTGATGAAGGTGGATTCGCGCTCATAGGCGTCATCTTTGGTTTCGGCGTCTTCGAAGTTGTGCAGTGCCGCGTCGAGTAACGAGACCGTCCAGGCGCGAGCTGCGCCGGTTTTGATCGCAAACCATGGCGTCGTGGCGGGAACGTAGAGGCGCAGAAAGGTCTTCCTGACATCCAGATCCAGACCGCATGCGGTTTTCAGGGCTGCTTTGAGCAGCGGTTCGGCGAAGGCGTTGACGTCTTGCAGGTGTTTGAGTTGTTGATCAACCTCACTCTGAGCGCGCCAGTGTGCGGCGCCAAGCGCCTGCAATTGCTGGTGTTGCCCGACTGGCGCAGCCTGCAGCGAGGCCGGCAGTGCGGGCTGACTGCTGCGCAGGGCCAGGCGTACGCGGGGCGAGGCTTTGCCGAGCCAGTCGGGAATGGTATTTACCAGGTGCAAGTAGTGTTCGTCGGGATGTTGCGCGTCGCTCGTGTCGATCGGGGCTGCCGGTTGCTGTCCTTCGGGCAATTGCATGTGCCATTCCTTTAGCGTTGGAAGAGCTGACAGCAAACCAGCCAGTGGCGATCAACGTGCGGTACATATTTATGCCGGTGACAACCGGCTGAATTGATATCCTGCGCGGCCTGCCGCAAATCGGCGATGCCGGTTTAAACTGCGCCTTTGCGACGCTATATGTCGCATTGCCGTAAACCCGGGAAAATCCGGGGTTTGCGCTATAAGAAGTTGTCGCTTGGCGACAAGGCCGGGCTGAAAACTGTCCTTACAATCCCCCCATCGCTCGCCAGTTTCAGGCGGGTGGCCCTCATCAGGAGACTCCGATGTCCGTTGAGCACGCTGCGGTAGAACGCGCCGATTTCGACCAGGTTATGGTTCCCAACTACGCGCCTGCCGCTTTCATACCGGTGCGTGGCGCCGGTTCCCGTGTCTGGGACCAGAGCGGCCGCGAGCTGATCGACTTCGCCGGCGGCATCGCCGTCAACGTATTGGGCCACGCGCATCCGGCGCTGGTCGGTGCCTTGACCGAGCAAGCGAACAAGTTGTGGCACGTTTCCAACGTGTTCACCAACGAGCCGGCCCTGCGTCTGGCGCACAAGCTGATCGACGCCACGTTCGCCGAGCGCGTGTTCTTCTGCAACTCCGGCGCCGAAGCCAACGAGGCCGCGTTCAAGCTGGCCCGTCGCGTGGCGTTCGATCGTTTCGGCAGCGAGAAGTACGAAATCATCGCCGCACTGAACAGCTTCCACGGACGCACTCTGTTCACCGTTAACGTCGGTGGCCAGTCGAAGTATTCCGACGGTTTCGGTCCGAAAATCACCGGCATCACCCACGTTCCATACAACGATCTGGCAGCACTGAAAGCCGCCGTTTCCGACAAGACTTGCGCAGTGGTTCTGGAGCCGATCCAGGGCGAGGGCGGCGTACTGCCGGCCGAACTGGCTTACCTGCAAGGTGCCCGTGAACTGTGCGACGCGAACAACGCGTTGCTGGTGTTCGACGAAGT
Source organism: Pseudomonas sp. Seg1 (assembly GCF_018326005.1). Classification (NCBI taxonomy): domain Bacteria; kingdom Pseudomonadati; phylum Pseudomonadota; class Gammaproteobacteria; order Pseudomonadales; family Pseudomonadaceae; genus Pseudomonas; species Pseudomonas sp. Seg1. The sequence goes on along the minus strand of NZ_AP021903.1, from coordinate 4,929,536 downwards.
GCAGACCGGCATGGGCCGTACCGGCCACCTGTTCGCCTACCAGCATTACGGCGTGACTCCGGACATCCTCACCAGCGCCAAGAGCCTGGGGGGCGGTTTCCCGATCGCGGCCATGCTGACCACCGAAGCGCTGGCCAAGCATCTGGTCGTCGGCACCCACGGCACCACTTACGGCGGCAACCCGCTGGCGTGCGCCGTCGCCGAAGCGGTGATCGACGTGATCAACACCCCTGAAGTGCTGAGCGGCGTCAACGCCAAGCACGACAAGTTCAAGACCCGCCTGCAGCAGATCGGCGAGAAATACGGCCTGTTCACTCAGGTGCGCGGTCTCGGTCTGTTGATCGGTTGTGTGCTGAGCGAAGCCTGGAAAGGCAAGGCCAAGGACATCTTCAACGCCGCTGAAAAAGAAGGCCTGATGATTCTGCAGGCCGGCCCGGACGTGATCCGTTTCGCGCCGAGCCTGGTGGTCGAAGACGCCGATATCGATGCCGGTCTGGACCGCTTCGAACGCGCTGCCGCAAAACTGACGCAAGCCTGATAGACCTTTCGACGCCTGAGCATTTCAGGCGTCGATCAAAATTTTTGATACCGGGCAGATTCAACTGTCGGATTGAACCTTTGTGGTGAGGGGATTTATCCCCGATGGGCAGCGAAGCGGCCCCCAAAATCTTGGGGCTGCTGCGCAACCCATCGGGGATAAATCCCCTCACCACGGGGCTCACTCCTACAAGGTCCAGTGTTTTTTCTTCTGCAAATTTATAAGAGAAAAGGAGTGACACCATGCTGGTGATGCGCCCTGCGCAAATGGCTGATCTGGGCGAGGTACAGCGTCTGGCTGCGGACAGCCCGATTGGTGTCACTTCCTTGCCGGATGACGTGGAACGTCTGAGCGACAAGATCGCTGCGAGCGAAGCCTCGTTTGCCGCCGAAGTGAGCTTCAATGGTGAGGAGAGCTATTTCTTTGTCCTCGAAGACACCGCCACCGGCAAACTGGTCGGTTGTTCGGCCATTGTCGCTTCGGCCGGTTATTCCGAGCCGTTCTACAGCTTCCGCAACGAGACCTTCGTCCACGCCTCCCGCGAGCTGAAGATCCACAACAAGATCCACGTGCTTTCGCAGTGCCACGACCTGACCGGCAACAGCTTGCTGACCAGTTTCTACGTGCAGCGCGAACTGGTGGGGTCGCCGTGGTCCGAGCTCAACTCCCGTGGCCGTCTGTTGTTCGTTGCCAGCCACCCCGAGCGTTTCGCCGATTCGGTGGTGACCGAGATCGTCGGTTACAGCGACGAGAATGGCGACTCGCCGTTCTGGGACGCCATCGGGCGCAACTTCTTCGACCTCAACTACGCCGCGGCCGAGCGTCTGTGCGGTCTCAAGAGCCGTACGTTCCTCGCCGAACTGATGCCGCATTACCCGATCTATGTGCCGCTGCTGCCGGACTCCGCTCAGGAAGCGATGGGCCAGGTGCACCCGCGTGCGCAGATCACCTTCGACATCCTGATGCGCGAAGGCTTCGAGACCGATCACTACATCGACATTTTCGACGGCGGTCCGACCCTGCATGCACGTGTTTCGGGGATCCGTTCGATCGCCCAGAGCCGCGTGGTGCCGGTGAAGATCGGCGAGCATGTCAAAGGTGCCGGGCGCCAGTATCTAGTGGCCAATGCGCAGTTGCAGGATTACCGCGCCGTGCTGCTTGAACTGGATTACGCGCCGGGCAAACCGGTGACTCTGGATCTGGAAGCGGCCGAAGCCCTTGGCGTCGGTGAAGGTGCCAGCGTGCGCCTGGTGGCGGTTTAACGCCTTAGCGAGTTTCACGGGTGGCGAGAGCGGCCCGTTTGAGGAGATAGCATGATTGTTCGTCCCGTACGCAGCAGCGATTTATCCGCGCTGATCGAGCTGGCCCGCAGCACCGGCACCGGCCTGACTACCTTGCCGGCCAACGAAGAACGCCTGGCGCATCGGGTCGGCTGGGCCGAGAAGACCTTTCGCGGTGAGGCCGGCCGTGGCGATACCGACTACCTGTTCGTGCTCGAAGACGACGACGGTCGCGTGGTGGGGATTTCCGCCATTGCCGGCGCAGTCGGTCTGCGTGAGCCTTGGTACAACTTCCGTGTCGGCCTGACCGTCAGCGCCTCGCAGGAGCTGAACATCTATCGCGAGATTCCGACGCTGTTCCTCGCCAACGACCTGACCGGCAACTCCGAACTGTGCTCGCTGTTCCTCCACGCCGATTACCGCAACGGCCTCAACGGCCGCATGTTGTCGAAGGCGCGGATGCTGTTCATCGCCGAGTTCCCTGAGCTGTTCGGCAACAAGATCATCGCCGAGATGCGCGGTGTGTCCGATGAAGCCGGGCGCTCGCCGTTCTGGGAAAGTCTGGGCCGGCATTTCTTCAAGATGGAATTCAGTCAGGCCGATTACCTGACCGGTGTCGGCAACAAGGCCTTCATCGCTGAACTGATGCCGAAGTTTCCGCTGTACACCTGCTTCCTGTCCGAGGATGCGCGAGGCGTGATCGGCCAGGTGCACCCGGACACCGAGCCGGCGCTGGCGATGCTCAAGAGCGAAGGTTTCAGCTATCAGGGTTACGTCGACATCTTCGACGCCGGCCCGGCCATCGAATGCGAAACCAGCAAGATCCGCGCAGTGCGTGACAGTGAAGCGCTGGTGCTGGCCGTGGGGACGCCGGGCGACGACGCCACACCGTTCATCATCCATAACCGCAAGCGCGAAGACTGCCGCATCACTGCTGCGCCGGCCCGTCTGGCCGCCGGTACTTTGGTCGTTGATCCGCTGACCGCCAAACGTCTTCAACTCAGCGCGGGCGATCAAGTGCGCGCCGTAGCGTTGTCCGCGGCACGGGAGTCGAAATAATGAATTCGCTATACATCGCAGGTGAGTGGCTGGCCGGTCAGGGCGAGGCTTTTCAATCGCTGAATCCGGTGACCCAGCAAGTGCTGTGGTCGGGGGAGGGCGCCACTGCCGCTCAGGTCGAATCCGCCGTGCAAGCAGCACGTCAGGCATTCCCGGGTTGGGCACGCCGTACCCTGGAAGAGCGCATCAGCGTCCTCGAAGCGTTCGCTGCCGCCCTGAAAAACCACGCCGACGAACTGGCCCGCACCGTTGGTGAAGAGACCGGCAAGCCGCTGTGGGAAGCCGCGACCGAAGTGACCAGCATGGTCAACAAAATCGCGATTTCGGTGCAGAGCTACCGCGAGCGTACCGGCGAGAAGAGCGGCCCATTGGGCGACGCCACCGCCGTGTTGCGCCACAAGCCGCACGGCGTGGTGGCGGTGTTCGGCCCTTATAACTTCCCTGGCCACTTGCCGAACGGTCACATCGTGCCGGCGCTGCTGGCCGGTAACAGCGTGTTGTTCAAACCAAGCGAGCTGACCCCGAAAGTCGCCGAGCTGACGGTCAAGTGCTGGATCGAAGCCGGTCTGCCGGCAGGCGTGTTGAATCTGCTGCAAGGCGCGCGCGAAACCGGCATCGCGCTGGCGGCGAACCCGGGCATCGACGGTCTGTTCTTCACTGGCTCCAGCCGTACCGGCAATCATCTGCATCAGCAATTCGCCGGGCGTCCGGACAAGATTCTGGCGCTGGAAATGGGCGGCAATAACCCGCTGGTGGTCGATCAGGTCGCGGATCTGGATGCGGCGGTCTACACGATTATTCAGTCGGCGTTCATCTCGGCGGGTCAACGCTGCACCTGCGCGCGACGTCTGCTGGTGCCGCAAGGCGCGTGGGGTGACAGCTTGCTCAAGCGTCTGGTTGAGGTCTGCGCGACTATTGAAGTGGGTGCGTTCGATCAGCAACCGGCGCCATTCATGGGCTCGGTGATTTCCCTCGGCGCGGCGAAAGCGCTGATGGATGCCCAGGCACATCTGCTGGCCAACGGCGCCGTGTCGTTGCTGGCGATGACTCAGCCGCAGGCACAAGCCGCGCTGTTGACGCCGGGCATTGTCGATGTGACGGCGGTGGCCGAGCGCTCCGACGAAGAGCTGTTTGGCCCACTGTTGCAAGTGATCCGCTACGCCGATTTTGAAGCGGCGATTGCTGAAGCCAACAACACCGCTTTTGGTCTGGCCGCCGGTTTGTTGTCGGATTCCGAAGCGCGTTACCAGCAGTTCTGGCTGGAAAGCCGCGCCGGTATCGTCAACTGGAACAAACAACTGACCGGTGCTGCGAGCAGCGCGCCGTTCGGCGGTGTCGGTGCGTCGGGCAACCATCGCGCCAGCGCCTACTACGCAGCGGATTACTGCGCGTACCCGGTGGCCTCGCTGGAAACGCCGAGCCTGGTGTTGCCGGCGGCTCTGACCCCAGGCGTGAAAATGGCGTGATGCCAATCGCTGGCAAGCCAGCTCCCACAGGGATTGAGGTGTACACAGAATCTGTGAACACCACCGAACTTGTGGGAGCTGGCTTGCCAGCGATGGCCGCAACGCGGTCGCACTGAACAGTTAGTTACTGAAGCCTATAACAACAGATTCTCGTGGAGCCTCGCTGATGAAATCCTATGAAGTCAATTTTGACGGTCTAGTGGGGCCGACCCATAACTACGGTGGTCTGTCCTACGGCAACGTTGCATCCCAGAGCAACAGCCAGCAGTCTTCGAATCCGAAGGAAGCGGCGCTGCAAGGTCTGGCGAAAATGAAAGCGCTGATGGAAATGGGCTTTCAGCAAGGCGTGCTGGCGCCGCAGGAACGTCCGGACGTGGCCGCTTTGCGCCGTCTGGGTTTCAGTGGCACCGACGCGCAAGTGATCGAACGCGCCGCCAAAGAAGCCATGCCGCTGCTGGTCGCCAGTTGCTCGGCGTCGAGCATGTGGGTGGCCAACGCCGCCACGGTCAGCCCGAGTGCCGACACCGCTGACGGTCGCGTGCATTTCACCGCCGCCAACCTCAACTGCAAATACCACCGCAGCATCGAGCACCCGACCACCAGCCGCGTGCTCGGCGCGATGTTCGCCAATCAGCAGCACTTCGCCCACCACGCGGCATTGCCGGCGGTGGCGCAGTTCGGCGACGAAGGCGCGGCCAACCACACGCGTTTCTGCCGTGAGTACGGCGAGGCCGGTGTCGAGTTCTTCGTGTTCGGTCGCAGTGCTTTCGACAATCGTTATCCAGCACCGCAAAAGTACCCGGCGCGCCAGACCCTTGAAGCGTCGCAAGCGGTCGCGCGTCTGCACGGTCTGCGTGAGGACGGCGTGGTTTACGCCCAGCAGAACCCGGCCGTGATCGATCAGGGCGTGTTCCACAACGACGTGATCGCAGTGGGTAACGGCGAGGCGCTGTTCTATCACGAGGACGCGTTCCTAGACATCGAACAAATGCTCGCCGAACTGCAAGGCAAACTCGCCAAGGTCGGCGGCAATTTCCAATCGATCTGCGTGCCGCGTTCGGCGGTAACCGTGGATGACGCCGTGCGTTCGTACCTGTTCAACAGTCAGTTGCTGTCGCGCCCTGACGGTTCGATGCTGCTGATCGTGCCGCAAGAGTGCCAGGCCAACGAGCGCGTGTGGGCTTACCTGCAAAGCCTGACCAGCTCCGGCGGTCTGATCCGCGAAGTGAAGGTTTTCGATCTCAAGCAAAGCATGCAGAACGGCGGTGGCCCGGCGTGCCTGCGACTGCGCGTCGCGCTGAATGAAACGGAACTGGCGGCGGTCAACCCAGGCGTTATCATGACGGCCCCGTTATACGGTTCGTTGACCGCATGGGTTGAAAAGCACTACCGCGACCGCCTGAGCGAAACCGATCTGGCGGACCCGCAGTTGCTGCTTGAATGCCGGACGGCACTGGATGAACTGACGCAAATCCTTAAACTGGGCGCGGTTTATCCATTCCAGATCAATTGATGGCCGGCGCGCCGCCTGAACGCGGCGCACGGCTTGTCTCCCCAAGAGAGTAAAAACATGAGCGATTCCCTGCAGCTGATCCTTGAAGACACCGACGGCACGCAACTGCAAACCTCGTGCACCCGCGTCGCGGTCATGTGGCAAGGCAAAGAGCTGTGGATCCAGCAGGACGGCCGTGGCCAACTGCTGATCGGCGTGGACGTTGAAGAAGGTGACGCGGAATACGCCAACCTGCTGCTGCGCCCATTGGCGACTAATCTGGTAAGTCTGCAACTGGAAATGGAACCGGCTGACGTCGGCGACGACGAAGACCACGTGCACGGCCCGGATTGCAACCACGATCACTAAGGAAACCGCTCTATGCTCGCCCTCGGCAAACTGCTTGAACTGACCCTCGCCGGCCGCGAACCGGCGGAGAAGACTCAACTGACTGTCGAAGGCGTGCGCATGCGCTGGTTGAGCGAAGGGGCGCTGGAAGTCCGGCCCCCGGAAGCTCGCGACAATGGCCTGGATCTGCTGCTGTCGGCAGGCATTCATGGCAACGAAACAGCACCGATCGAGTTGCTCGACCGGTTGCTGCACGACATCGCTCGTGGCGATCTGAAGCCACGTGCTCGCATTCTGTTCCTGTTCGGTAATCCCGAGGCCATTCGCAAAGGCGAGCGCTTCATCGAGCAGGACGTCAATCGGCTGTTCAATGGCCGTCATGAACAAACAAGCGGTTCTGAAGCCATACGCGCCTGTGAGCTGGAGCGGTTAGCGGCGAGTTTCTTCAGCCTGCCAAATCGCCAGCGTCTGCACTATGACTTGCACACGGCGATTCGCGGCTCGAAGATCGAACAGTTCGCCTTGTATCCGTGGAAAGAAGGTCGTCAGCATTCCCGCCGGGAACTGGCGCGTCTGCATGCGGCGGGCATGGAAGCGGTGCTGTTGCAGAACAAGCCATCGATCGTGTTCAGCTCGTACACCTACGACAAGCTCGATGCCGAGTCCTTCACGCTGGAGTTGGGCAAGGCTCGGCCATTCGGGCAGAACGACGGGGTCAATGTGTCGCTGCTGGAAACCCGTTTGAAACAGATCATTGAAGGCAATGAGCCGGAAATGGCTGAAGCGCAGTTGGATGGTTTGCAGCTATTCAGCGTGGCGCGGGAAATCATCAAGCACAGCGATGCCTTCCGCCTGAACCTGCCGCAGGATATCGAGAACTTTTCCGAGTTGGAGATGGGTTACGTGCTGGCCGAAGATCTGGCCAATACCCGTTGGGTCATCGAGGAGGAGGGCGCACGCATCATCTTCCCTAATCCCAAGGTCAAGAACGGCCTGCGCGCGGGCATCCTGATCGTGCCGACCAGCGACGAAAATCTCGCCTGAGCTGATCGCCATAAAACCCTGTGGGAGCGGGCTTGCCCGCGATGGCGTACGGTCAGTCGACATCTATCGCGACTGATCCACCGCTATCGCGGGCAAGCCCGCTCCCACAGGGGAAGAGTGAGACCAGAGATCTCACTCAGCGTCTTTAGACCGCTACAGCATGTGGCTCGGTGCGGCGCAGTGCGCGAACCTTGCGCAGCGTATCCGCGCAAGTCCGTGCTGCTTCCTGACCCTTGTGTACAAAGTGTTCGAAGAAGAACTTCTGATGTTCTTCGCCGGCATGGAAGTGGTGCGGGGTCAGGGACACCGAGAACACCGGCACTTCGGTTTCCAGCTGTACCTGCATGAGGCCGCTGACCACCGATTGGGCGACGAACTCGTGACGGTAGATGCCGCCGTCCACGACGAGGGCTGCCGCGACGATACCGGCATAACGACCGGTCTTGGCCAGCAGTTTGGCGTGCAGGGGCATTTCAAAGGCGCCGCCGACTTCAAAGAAATCGATGTCCGATTCCTGATAACCCTGAACAAGCATTTCGGCGAGGAAGCCTTTGCGGCTCTGGTCGACGATTTCCTTGTGCCAGCAGGCCTGGATGAACGCAACGCGCTCGCCGTGTGGGTGTTTGCTTTTGCTGTCGATAGCGGTGGGTTGCATGTTCTGACTCCTGTTTGTGTGAAAAACAGGGCGTTATGAATCGAAAGGGATTCAAGGGTACGCACGAGCGCAGAAGCGCGCGGACGGCCCTTTGGCGTTAATCCCGTTCTCTCTTCATCCGGACTATGACCGTCGGCCCCGGAATCACACCGGGTCTGCTGACCTTGTCGCCGTCCACCGCCTAAGCCGTGTTCGTCACCAAGCGCTCGCGGGCTATGCGCATTGCGCGCAATTACCGCCGGTGGGGAATTACACCCCGCCCTGAGAACGTTTACGCCGCCCTTTTTTCGGCGGCGCAGCGTTTTTAACACAGATTGTGTGTCTGTGCATTGCGCCTTTCTGATGATTGCTATCGAGTTTTCTGAACGCTGATATGGTGTTTTCCTGCGCCAAGGGTTGATTAATCGGCGCAATGACCGCAGTAATTCACCTTCGTAAAGGGATTTTCCCTGCTGACTTTGAGGCCAGGTTCATGAGCGTTATCGATCTTCGCAGCGACACCGTCACTCAACCGACTCCCGCCATGCTCGACGCGATGACCGCGGCGGCCACCGGCGATGATGTGTATGGCGAAGATCCGACGGTCAATCGTCTGGAAGCCGAACTGGCAAAACGACTGGGTTTCGCCGCTGCGCTGTTCGTGCCGACCGGCACCATGAGCAACCTGCTCGGTTTGATGGCGCACTGCGAGCGCGGTGACGAGTACATCGTTGGCCAACAGGCGCACACCTATAAGTACGAGGGCGGCGGCGCAGCGGTGCTCGGTTCGATTCAGCCGCAGCCGCTGGAGGTGCAGGCCGACGGCTCGCTGGATCTGGATCAAGTGGCCGCCGCGATCAAGCCGGATGACTTCCACTTTGCCCGCACCCGACTGCTGGCGCTGGAAAACACCATGCAAGGCAAGGTGCTGGCGCTGGAGTATCTGGCCCGGGCACGCAAGTTCACTCAGGACAACGGTCTGCAGCTGCACCTGGACGGCGCTCGCTTGTACAACGCTGCGGTCAAGCTGGGCATTGATGCCCGGCAAATCACCCAGTATTTCGATTCGGTGTCGGTGTGCCTGTCCAAAGGCCTTGGCGCGCCGGTTGGTTCGGTGCTGTGCGGCTCGGTCGAGTTGATCGGCAAGGCGCGGCGCCTGCGCAAAATGGTCGGCGGTGGTATGCGTCAGGCCGGTTTGCTGGCAGCAGCAGGGCTGTACGCGCTGGATCACAATATCGAGCGTCTGGCCGATGACCACGCCAACGCGCAGTTTCTCGCCGAAGGCTTGCGTGGTGCAGGCTTCAGTGTCGAGCCGGTACAGACCAACATGGTTTACGTGCAGATGGGCGACAAGGCCGAGGCGCTCAAGGCGTTTGCCGCCGAGCGCGGGATCAAATTGAGCGCTGCCGCTCGTCTGCGCATGGTCACGCACATGGACGTCAATCGCTCGCAAATCGAGCAAGTGATCGCGACATTCGTCGAGTTTTCGCGCAAGTGACAGCGTTAGCCGTCCAATTGACCGTTTCTATCGTATAAACACGCTGTACCCCGCGCGCAGGGCCGATATAATGCGGCCCTTTGCCGTCGCTTCGTCTGTTGACGTTTCGAACAGGCCTTTGGCCGCAGCCTCCGTGGAAGAACCTAATGAAAAGCGCAGAAATCCGTGAAGCCTTCCTTCGCTTCTTCGAAGAGCAAGGCCACACCCGTGTAGCCTCCAGCTCTTTGATTCCGGGCAACGACCCAACCCTGCTGTTCACTAACGCGGGGATGAACCAGTTCAAGGACTGCTTCCTGGGCCAGGAAAAACGTGCGTACACCCGTGCGACCAGCAGCCAGAAATGCGTGCGCGCCGGTGGCAAGAACAGCGACCTGGAAAACGTCGGTTATACCGCTCGTCACCACACGTTCTTCGAAATGCTCGGTAACTTCAGCTTCGGTGACTATTTCAAGCACGACGCGATCACCTTCGCCTGGACCTTCCTCACCGGCGTGCTGAAACTGCCGAAGGAAAAGCTCTGGGTTACCGTCTACGCCTCCGATGACGAAGCGTATGACATCTGGACCAAACAGATCGGTGTGCCGGTCGAGCGCATGATTCGCATCGGCGACAACAAAGGCGCGCCGTACGCTTCCGACAACTTCTGGACCATGGGCGATACCGGCCCGTGCGGCCCATGCACCGAGATTTTCTACGATCACGGCGACCACATCTGGGGTGGCCCACCGGGCTCGCCGGAAGAAGATGGCGACCGTTACATCGAGATCTGGAACAACGTGTTCATGCAGTTCAACCGCACCGCCGATGGTGTGTTGCATCCGTTGCCAGCGCCGTCGGTCGACACCGGCATGGGCCTGGAGCGGATCAGTGCGGTGATGCAGCACGTCAATTCCAACTACGACATCGACCTGTTCAAGAATCTGCTGAAGGCCTCGGCTGAAGCCATCGGCTGCGAGAATGGCGACCAGTCTTCGCTGAAAGTCGTTTCCGACCACATTCGTTCGTGCGGTTTCCTGATTGCCGACGGCGTGCTGCCGTCCAACGAAGGCCGCGGTTATGTGCTGCGCCGGATCATTCGTCGCGCCTGCCGTCACGGCAACAAACTGGGCGCCACTGGCAGCTTCTTCTACAAGATCGTTGCGGCACTGGTTGCCGAGATGGGCGAAGCCTTCCCGGAACTGAAGAAGCAGCAGAGCAACATCGAGCGCGTGCTCAAGGCTGAAGAAGAACAGTTCTCCAAGACCCTGGAGCACGGCCTGAAGATCCTCGAGCAGGATCTGGCAGAACTCAAAGGTACCGTGGTGCCAGGCGACGTGGTGTTCAAACTCTACGACACCTACGGTTTCCCGATGGACCTGACCGCGGACATCGCCCGCGAGCGCGGCCTGACCGTTGACGAAGTCGGCTTCGAGCGTGAAATGGAAGCCCAGCGTGTTCGTGCGCGTTCGGCCAGCTCGTTCGGTCTGGACTACAACACGCTGGTCAAGGTTGATGTGGCCACTGAGTTCACCGGCTACACCGACACCAGCGGTTCGGCAAAAATCGTCGCTATCTATAAAGAAGGCAAGTCGGTCGACGTCTTGAATGAAGGCGAAGAGGCGGTGATCGTGCTGAACCAGACGCCGTTCTACGCTGAATCCGGCGGCCAGATCGGCGACTGCGGTTATTTGCAAGCGGGCAACGCCCGTTTCGACGTACGCGACACCACCAAGACCGGCGGCGCCTTCCTGCACCACGGTGTGCTGGACTCGGGCAGCCTGACTATTGGCGCGCCAGTGGAAACCCACGTCGATGCCGAGGTGCGTCACGCCACTTCGCTGAACCACTCGGCCACCCACTTGCTGCACGCTGCACTGCGTCAGGTTCTGGGTGAGCACGTTCAGCAGAAAGGCTCGTTGGTGGACAGCCAACGCCTGCGTTTCGACTTCAGCCACTTTGAAGCGATCAAGCCTGAGCAAATCAAAGCGCTGGAAGACATCGTCAACGCCGAGATTCGCAAGAACTCCGCGGTTGAAACCGAAGAGACCGACATCGAAACCGCCAAGAACAAAGGCGCCATGGCGCTGTTTGGCGAGAAGTACGGCGACAACGTGCGCGTGCTGAGCATGGGCGGTGATTTCTCCGTCGAGCTGTGCGGCGGTATCCACGCCAACCGTACCGGCGACATCGGCCTGCTGAAAATCATCAGCGAAGGCGGTGTGGCTTCGGGCGTGCGTCGTATCGAGGCAGTCACCGGTGCTGCGGCACTGGCCTACTTGAACGCTGCTGAAGAACAACTCAAGGAAGCGGCCAACCTGGTCAAGGGTAGCCGCGACAACCTGATCGACAAGCTGTCCGCCGTGCTGGAGCGCAACCGCGCGCTGGAAAAGCAACTGGAGCAATTGCAGGCCAAGGCTGCCAGCGCCGCTGGCGACGATCTGTCGAACTCGGCAGTCGACGTCAAAGGCGTGAAGGTTCTGGCCGCGCGTCTGGATGGTCAGGACGGCAAGGCGCTGCTGGCGCTGGTCGATCAGCTGAAAAACAAACTCGGCCGCGCAGTGATCCTGCTCGGCAGTGTCCATGAGGAAAAGGTCGTTCTGGTTGCAGGCGTAACCAAAGACCTGACTGGCCAACTCAAAGCCGGTGATTTGATGAAACAGGCTGCTGCGGCAGTGGGCGGGAAGGGCGGTGGTCGTCCAGACATGGCGCAGGGCGGCGGTATCGATGCCGGCGCGCTGGATGGCGCACTGGCGCTGACCGTTCCATTCGTCGAGCAGGCTTTATAAGACGGCCCGTCGAGCCCGCAGTCTAGTGGCGGGCCCGGCGGCTGTTCGAGTGATTATTGGGCGCCCTTCATGGGCAGAGGCGGCTTTGAAATGGCTTTGATCGTACAGAAATTTGGAGGCACCTCGGTCGGCACTGTCGAGAGAATCGAGCAGGTCGCCGACAAGGTTAAGAAATTCCGCGATGCCGGCGATGACCTGGTGGTTGTGCTGTCTGCAATGAGCGGCGAAACCAACCGTCTGATCGATCTGGCCAAGCAAATCAGTGGCGAGGCTCAACCGGTTCCGCGTGAACTGGACGTGATCGTTTCCACCGGTGAGCAGGTGACGATTGCCCTGTTGGCCATGGCGCTGATCAAGCGCGGTGTGCCGGCGGTGTCGTACACCGGTAATCAGGTGCGGATCCTGACGGACAGTGCGCACAATAAAGCGCGTATCTTGCAGATTGATGACCAGAAGATTCGCGGTGATCTGAAAGCAGGTCGCGTGGTGGTTGTCGCCGGTTTCCAGGGCGTCGACGAGCACGGCAACATTACCACCCTCGGTCGCGGCGGTTCCGACACCACGGGTGTGGCACTGGCGGCAGCGCTGAAAGCCGATGAATGCCAGATCTACACCGACGTCGATGGTGTCTACACCACCGACCCGCGTGTGGTGCCGGTCGCTCAGCGTCTGGACAAGATCACTTTCGAAGAGATGCTGGAGATGGCCAGCCTCGGTTCCAAGGTGTTGCAGATCCGTGCGGTGGAATTCGCCGGCAAGTACAACGTACCGCTGCGCGTACTGCACAGCTTCAAGGAGGGTCCGGGCACCCTCATTACTATTGATGAAGAGGAAACCATGGAACAGCCGATCATTTCCGGCATCGCTTTCAACCGCGATGAAGCCAAGCTGACCATCCGTGGCGTGCCAGACACCCCCGGTGTGGCGTTCAAGATTCTCGGCCCGATCAGTGCCGCGAATATCGAAGTCGACATGATCGTGCAGAACGTTGCGCACGATAACACCACCGACTTCACCTTCACCGTGCACCGCAACGACTACCAGGCCGCACAGACCGTGCTGGAAAACACCGCTCGCGAGATCGGTGCCCGGGAAGTGGTAGGCGACACCAAGATTGCCAAGGTCTCGATCGTCGGCGTCGGCATGCGTTCCCACGCAGGCGTGGCCAGCCGCATGTTCGAATCCCTGGCAAAGGAAAGCATCAACATCCAGATGATCTCGACTTCGGAAATCAAGGTTTCCGTGGTGATCGAAGAGAAGTACCTGGAATTGGCTGTGCGCGCGCTGCACACGGCTTTCGAACTGGATGCGCCTGCCCGTCAGGGTGAGTGATTCCGCTTCACTGAAGGGCGCGGTTTGACCGCGCCCTTTATTTTTTGAATGGCGCGAGCCCTGAACTGTTCTTTTGCTCGCGCTGGTCAATACTCAGGCATGTAGGGCTACGATCGCTCCGGTTGTAGGTCGGGTGCCTTTTTTTTGCAGACTGTTGTCCCTGAACTGAATTGCGTGAGGAGAAAGGTATGCTGATTCTGACTCGTCGGTGCGCAGAAAGCCTGATTATCGGTGATGGCGAAATCACCGTGACCGTGCTCGGCGTTAAAGGAAATCAAGTGCGCATCGGTGTGAACGCTCCGAAAGAGGTTGCCGTGCACCGTGAGGAAATTTACCTGCGTATAAAGAAAGAGAAGGACGAAGAACCAAGCCATTAATTTTTATCGATTTTTATGTTTGCAAACGGGGAAAAGGTTGGTTAAGATACGCCCCGTGTTGCGGAGAGCTGGCCGAGTGGCCGAAGGCGCTCCCCTGCTAAGGGAGTACACCTCAAAAGGGTGTCGGGGGTTCGAATCCCCCGTTCTCCGCCATTATTTGCTTAGTACGTTGTAATCTGGCTTTTTCGGTAAGTTGTTGAAATTTATAGAAAAAGTGGTTGGAATAGAGATTAGACGGGCTATAATGCGGCGCAACAAAATGCACTCGTAGCTCAGCTGGATAGAGTACTCGGCTACGAACCGAGCGGTCACAGGTTCGAATCCTGTCGAGTGCACCATTTAAGAGTCAGTTACAGCAATGTAAGTGGCTTGGCTTCAACCAGGTGTGATCTGGTCTAACAAGCACAAATGCACTCGTAGCTCAGCTGGATAGAGTACTCGGCTACGAACCGAGCGGTCACAGGTTCGAATCCTGTCGAGTGCACCATTTAAGAGTTGGTTGCAGCAATGCAAGTAACTTGGCTTCAGCCAGTTGTGGTCTGGTCTAAAAACACAAAATGCACTCGTAGCTCAGCTGGATAGAGTACTCGGCTACGAACCGAGCGGTCACAGGTTCGAATCCTGTCGAGTGCACCATATACCGAAAAGCCCGCGTTTAACGCGGGCTTTTTGCTGTCCGGGATTTGGCTTTTCCTTTCACGCATCCTCTCTCATCAAAATCGACTTGAGCACTTCGGCCTCGCTTGAGGTCATACCGGTAGCTCGTGGTCGATGTCCGAATGTTGACCTTGTCCGGTTTGCCCAGCGCGCTCTCGACATCCTGCTGACTCATGCCGGCAATGATGCGGCGATTGATGATCGCTTCCCGGCGTTGCCTGGCGTCGATCAGATTTCCGCATTGATCTTCTGTGCGACCAACAACGCCTGCTTCTCGGCCATTGGTTCTCATAGCGGATATTTCTTCGTGGTTGTGCTCCGGCATGATCGCCACGACCGATCCGGGCAGGTAAGGGTGAGCTTCCTGCACGGAGCGCCGTTCGCCGCTCGCGCAACTCATTGAGGTGAACGTGATGCTGCCGTCAGCGGCCTCGCAGCGGTGAAGGGTGGTGGCGGCCCCGGCGGGCGGCAGGCAGAGCAGGCTGCTCAGTACAAAACGAGATGTTTTCGATGGCATTCGACGTCCTCCATGACGATCTATGCTCAAGGGTAGTCGCTACATTTTTCACTGCCCGTGTGTTTTCTTTTCAGGATGAGTCGTCGCATTTGCATGGATCAGGAGAGCGCTCAGGTTTGTTTCGCAAGCGCTTGTTTCGGCCACGATTTTTTAACGTTTAAAACCGTCAGGCGGTGTATCATTGCGCCCGTCAGCCCCGCCGGGGCTTATGGAAAACCTCCATGGACTTACCCAGTAGTTACTCAGTACCTCGTTTCACCAATCATGAATTGACTGATTGATCCTTCCGGCGTGCCCCGCTGCTGGGAGTGGAGTTCGCCTATGTCTGAAATCGAAGTAAAGAAAACACAGGAAAGCCTGCAGGATCGCCTGGCTCAAGTCGTTGAGCTGCTGCAGCGCCAACGGGTCGTCGAAGACCTGACTCATCGCCAGGAAGGCGCGCATCACGACCGGGTTGAAAACCTGGTTCACCGGCAAAATCTCGTCGAGTTGCAACGCAAGCTCGATGATCTGCACTCCGCCGACGTCGCCTACATTCTCGAAGCCTTGCCGCTGGACGATCGTCTGACGCTCTGGCAACTGGTCAAGGCTGACCGCGACGGCGACATTCTTCTCGAAGTATCCGATTCGGTCCGTGAAACGCTGATCGCCGACATGGACGATCACGAGCTCCTGGCGGCCGCCAGGGACATGGACGCCGACGAACTTGCTGACCTGGCCTCCGAGCTGCCGCGAGACGTCGTCCATGAGCTGATGGAGAGTCTGGATAACCAACAGCGTGAGCGCGTGCGATCGGCCTTGTCCTATGACGAGGAGCAGGTCGGTGCGCTGATGGACTTCGAGATGGTGACCATTCGTGAGGATGTCAGCCTCGAAGTGGTTCTGCGCTATCTGCGTCGTCTCAAAGAGCTTCCCGGCCATACCGACAAACTGTTTGTGGTCGACTACGACGGCGTGCTCAAGGGCGTGCTGCCGATCAAGCGTTTGCTGGTCAACGACCCGGACAAACAGGTTGCTGAAGTCATGGCCAGCGATCCGGTGAGTTTCCACCCGGACGAAGATGCCTACGACGCCGCTCAGGCGTTCGAGCGTTACGACTTGATCTCCGCCCCGGTGGTCGACAAGAACGGCAAGCTTATCGGCCGTCTGACCATCGACGAAATGGTCGACCTGATTCGTGAGGAGAGCGAAAGCGAAGTCCTCAACATGGCGGGTCTGCGTGAAGAGGAAGACATCTTCGCGTCGGTGTGGAAATCGCTGCGTAACCGTTGGGCGTGGCTGGCGGTCAACCTGATTACCGCGTTCGTTGCGTCCCGGGTGATCGGCCTGTTTGAAGGTTCGATCGAGAAGCTGGTAGCGCTCGCGGCGCTCATGCCGATCGTGGCGGGTATCGGTGGCAACTCCGGTAACCAGACGATCACCATGATCGTGCGTGCCATGGCGCTCGACCAGGTCAGCACCGGTAACACGTCGCGTCTGATGCGCAAAGAGTTGGCGGTCGGGCTGATCAATGGTCTGGTCTGGGGCGGGGTCATCGGTGTCGTCGCCTACCTGCTTTACGGCAGCTGGTCGCTGGGCGTCGTGATGACTGCGGCAATGACCCTCAACCTGTTGCTGGCGGCGTTGATGGGTGTATTGATCCCGATGACGCTGGCGAAGATGGGGCGCGACCCGGCAATGGGGGCCAGCGTCATGATCACTGCAATGACCGACAGCGGTGGTTTCTTCATCTTCCTGGGGTTGGCGACGATCTTCCTGCTCTGATTCGCTGCAATGCAAAAGCCCGCCGAATGGCGGGCTTTTTTGTGCCTGTCTGATGGGTGATTGGTAACCTGTGGCGAGGGGATTTATCCCCGATGGACTGCGCAGCAGTCCCTCTTTTTGGGGCCGCTTCGCAGTCCATCGGGGATAAATCCCCTCACCACGAATGTGTGCCTGGCGGCTAACGTGTCGAATCGCAGGCAAAAAAAAGCCAGCACTTATGCTGGCTTTGAGCTGTTCGGTGTGGCTCAGGACGCGTCTGCGGCCATTTCAGCGTCGTGGGCGATCAAGGACACCAACGCGTTCTGCTGACGGTGAGACAGTTGACGGAAGCGTTGCAGCAGCTCGCGCTCGTGCAACGACAGCTCCGGGCTGTCCAGGCGCATGCTCAGCTCTTCGCCCAGTGCGCCTTCCTGAATAAGACTCTGCTCAAGGCGCGCAATGATCTCGGAGTTCATGCTGCGATGATGATTGCGAGCCACCTCGGCAATGCGTTCACGCATTCCGTCTGGCAGACGTACGACAAACTTGTCAGCCGTACGGCTGGAATAAATTGCCTGTTTCAATGGGCGCATATATTTAACCGGTTAGTTCAGGGGAGCGGTTCTCGGAATTGGCCGCAGGATGTGTGGTAGGACAAGCATCCGCGCCAAATGGTTCAACCTGAATTGTTAAGAGGCCGGCATCATGCCTCAAAATTGCCAGATCATTGGCGTCAATTCTGTGACAAATATTGAGCCGGGTAAAGGCGTAATGCCAGCACCAATTATCAGAAATGCGGACTGGTTTGAAAACTTTGCCTTCACCCGCATGACTGACCGCTTCCAAGTGCACATCAGTTGATGTCCGAAGACCTCAGAGCGTGCATGCTATGCGGCTTTCGATCCTTGTTCCTTACCTGTACAGGATAGTGGCAATTTGCCGATTTACTAGCGCTGAAGCATGCCGGAGGGCGTTTTCAAGATGGATGGCAGGCTTATTTATCTGATGGGACCGTCCGGCTCAGGCAAGGACAGCCTGATTGAGGCCGCCCGTGAGCCACTTCGTGCGTTGAACTGCGAAGTGATGCGTCGAGTGATCACGCGCTCAGCGGAATCGGTGGGCGAAGACGCAATTGGCGTGACGCCAGAAGAGTTCGAACAGTGCCAGCGGGCAGGCGATTTTTCCCTCGCCTGGCAGGCCAATGGCCTCGCCTATGGCATTCCCGCACAAATGGACGAGTGGTTGAAATCCGGGCGACATGTATTGGTGAATGGTTCTCGCGCCAACCTACGGCAGGCACTTGAGCGCTACCCGACACTGCTGCCGGTTTTATTGACGGTGAAGGATGAGGTCTTGCGTGAGCGACTGCTCAGACGGGGCCGCGAGACGCTGGAGCAAATCGACGCGAGACTGGCCCGCAATACGCTGTTCAAGGACAGGCGATCAAGTGATGAGCCCGTCCACCTGATCGATAACTCGGGCGCCTTGGCAGACGCCGTCAATCAACTGCTGAAATGGATAAAAATCAACGCAACACCGGATCAAATTTGATCTTGCGCCCGGCGACCAGCGCCAGCACGAACAACACCGCAAACACGCCACAACCAACCAGGGGCAGGGTGATTTCGGTTTCCTCGAACAGCGAAAAATGCACAACGCCACTCAATAAGGCGAGGATCAGAAATCCTGCTGCTGATTTGGACATGCTGTACTCCTGAAAATATTTCAAAAAACCAGACGTTCGGAAACGTGTGCTGACATTGCCTGCTGCGGCTCGCTGACCGCTTGAGGCGCGAAGCTCTGCGCGTTCAACACCGCCAACTGCGGCGCTCGCTGCACCTGCAAGTAATGCGGCATGCGTTGGGCGACCGGCTCGGCGCGCTCCGGAACAAAGTGAGGACCGACCAAAACCGTCAATGCGATTGCGTTTGCAAGCAAGAGAGTGCTGTTCATGGCGCGGTGCTCCGATTGTTCTCGATGAACAGACAAAGCAGCCGTCGTGCCAACAGTCTAACCGCTGTTAAGTCCTTTAAAAACAAGCATTTGGCAGAGTTTTTCGGATTGACGAGGTTGCACTCTGCAATGATGGCGTTTTGCGGTAGTGCAAAATGCACGGTAAAACTTCCCGCAGGATTGCAGGGCGCCTGCCTACACTTAAAAAGCCCTACGGACGACATGACAAATCGGGGCCCTGCCGTTAACATGCACGCCGTCCGTCGCGTGGCGTTCAGCCGCGACAACCCTGTGTCTCAGTAGCTCAATTGGATAGAGCATCCCCCTCCTAAGGGGAAGGTTGGCAGTTCGAACCTGCCCTGGGACACCATATAATTCGAGGCTTCCCGCCGTTCTCCCCACCATCTCTTAGCTTCTGTGGTTACATGGTGGGTGCAATTGGTGATCAAAGTCGCTTTTGACCTTTAGAGGTTGCTTATGCCAAATGCTTCCGAAGGATCACCGTTAGTTAGCGTCTTCATCTCATATTCGCACGACAGCCGAGATCATAAGGAATGGGTTGAGGTCCTTGCTAGACGGCTTGAGTTCGATGGAATTCACGTCATTCTTGATCAATGGGATCTTCCATCCGGAGGGGATCTTCCGCGCTTCATGCACTCCATGGCATCCGCGGACAAAGTGATTGCCGTTTGCACACCTACCTATGTCTCCAAAGCCGACTCAGGCAAGGGAGGGGTTGGATACGAAGCAATGATTCTCACCGCACAGCTCATGAGAAATGTAAAACTGGAGAAAATCATCCCAGTCGTCCGTGTACCTGTCATAGATGGGGATAGCGTGCCGATATTTCTCACTTCTAAAGTGTATGTCGATTTCCGGAATGATCCTGAATTTGAGCAGAGCTATGCTGATTTGATTCTTGATATCTATGATCAGCGAATAAATCGGCGTCCGGTGCGCGGCCAGAGTCCGTTTCAAAGCCTTTCGCCCTCGACAGTCGCTGCCGCAGCTATTCGTTCTATGGAAGAAAGCAAATCACAGGCTTCGGCACCATTGGCTACCGACGGCCTGGAAAAATTGGTTGCAGGTTTATCCGGTTTTGCGTCATCAGATCTGGAGGGGGTCGTAGATTTCGACTACTCCAACAACAATGGCGAATTTTTATGCGGCTTTGGGAAGCTAGACTTCCTCACTAAATGGAGCAGCGCTTCTAGCACCTCGATTCACGTCTACAGCGATCCTCACAACATTGCTGGCGTGGCGATTGCGAGAGGTGCGAAGGAAGCTCGAGAAGTCGTTAATCCACAGAGCTGTGATTTTTCCTCTCGTACACGCACCCCTATGATCGGTGAAGTAGTCGTCTTCAAAAATACAAATGGATTTTTTATGGCTGCTAAGATCGAGAAGATAGAAAGCTCTAGTAGAGGTAGCGTAAACGATAGGCTGGTGTTCTCTTACGCCGTTCTGTCTCAGATGGGTTCTATCAGGGCAGGCTGAGTCAATACTGACTGTTTTATCCTAAGCACCGTAGTTGTTGAGCAGTTAGCGTGCCTAGCCGTGGCGCGAATACCCAGGCCGGCGTAGAGCAGTTCAGAAACGCGTTTGTGTAGATCCTGATCGACTGGTCGCCCTTGGTACTTACCTGCGGCTTTTGCTTTTTCGATGCCCTGGTCCTGTCGTTCGCGCCGCTGCTCGTAATCCTTGCGTGCAATCGCCGCCATCATCTCCACTAGCATTGAGTTAATCGCGCCCAGCATCCGGCCGGTGAACTCATCGCCCTTGGTGTCCCGCATTCCCAGGTGGCTGGTCGGCAGGTCGAGTGCGACGATGCGCAAACCCTTGGAATCGACCACAGCCTTGAGCTTCTGCCAATCATCCACAGGAAGGCGCGAGAGGCGGTCTATCGACTCCACCAGCAGTACGTCAACCTTGCGCGCATCTTTGAGCAGGCGTAGCAACTCAGGCCGATCTGCCGACGCGCCGCTGGCGTTCTCCAGGTACACACTGGCGATTACCTTGTTGTGGTCGGTGGCGAATTGCTCGAGTGAAGCCCGGGCAGGCCGGCATCCTGCTCTTCAGTCGATGCTGGGAGGTATGCGCGGATGAACATGATGTGCTGTCCGTATCAGTTAAGGTGTTCTGCTAATAATGTTGCACTATGAGTGTCACTTATCGAGCGGAATGCGCAAATAAACACGAATTTTCGCGTATCAGCTCAGGCACACCTTAAGTGCTACACGAAACAGGATGGAGCGGGACTGAAATAGTTGGTTTTGGCGGATCGGAAGGAGGGATTTTTGTTGCAGTAATTCGATACTAGGCAAAGTGATACAGCAGCTCAGGCGAACGATTCGTTCACCCTAAATCTGAGGTCGGGTGCGGGGGGGGGGGGGGGCACTGGCGAGTGGTGGGACTTCCTCAATTTGAGGAACACTCCCTAAAGGGGGAAGTTGAACGACCCGACCTCAATTGGGGGCTGGACCTGCCATCCCATTCCGGTAGGGCAGGTGTCGTGACACGTTTTGCGAATTATGAAAACATGTCGCGTACCAATGACCAACTTCGGATCTTGCGAGGGACAGGTTTACTCCGTCGGTGGAAACCTTCCCTCAATAGGCCTGACCCTTCAATGGGGAAATACCCCTGAACGGTGGGAATTTCGAACCACGGAGAAATCCTCGGTGGTTCGCGGCCAGGGCAAAGTGAGGGAATCTCAGTTTGGTCTGGATCACTCAAATGTGAGCCAGTCATTTCGTAAAGCGAGTCTCTAGCACCTGGCCAGACGCTTCATCGATCCGGCAACTGCAGCCAGCAAAGTTCCCAACCCACAGCGGCTCCTCGTTCGTCACGTCGGTATAGGCATCAACGGCCCCCATTCCAATAGCTGGCGCGCGCCATAGAAGATTGCCGGAGCGGTCATAGCAGAAGAGGTTTCGAGCAGGGATATCCCTCTCAAAGGCCATCCAGTCGAATATCACCATCACTCGCTCGTTGATCAGCACCGCTTGGAGGGCGGGGTACTCACCGTCAAAACTTATCCCGTTGCCGAATATCTTTTTACCACTGACGTTGAGTTTCATACGTTTTCTTCCTGCCCACCTGCATTTACTCCAGGCGAAATTCCCACCATATCCGGAAATGCGTTTGACCTGTTCCAGCCTGCTGTCAGATTGGAGTGTTCGTCGGTCCTGCATCAAGTGCAATTTTCTCAATTTCTTCTCGATAATAAGCACAAAATTCAATACTTTTCTTAATTAAATAATAAAGATTGACGTATGGGTCTACAATGTTGCCTGTGCTTTTAAGCTCTGGATCTTCGGTTTTTTCTGAGATTATTTCTGCGGCAATGCTTGCTAGTATTTTATCACCGGCATTTGTTGTTTCATTTTTAATTATCAATTCTGAGCAGTCAAGGCTGTTGCTAAAATAGATGAATTCTAAGCATGCTGACTGTAGTGCTGGCCATTCCCTTGCAGGTGCAAAGTTTAGCATGTCTTTGATTGCAGATATAAATAGGTGGAGCTCTCTGAAATAAGCTACGACGGCGCTGGTTTGATAGGAATCCTTCTGAAGTAAAGACGGTCTATGCAAGTCCTTCATGTCGCTGAATGAAAGCCGTAGTTTTTCGACTCCATTTAGGCCCAGCATAGCGTCAAAAGAATAGCGATCTCTGCTTGATAGAGGAGAGCAGACTGTCCAAGCCCTTAAGACGTACAGCTTAAGGTGGTAGCTCACGATCGAATCTTGGTTCAGCATTAAGGCTTGGCTATTCTTGAAGTGCTTAAGATTCGATTCGTAATCTTGTTTTGTGCGCTCGGCTTTAGCAGAGCGCTCTGAAATTGTATAGGAGCATGCATTAAGGAATAGACCGGCGCAGAGCGCGCCCATTATAACTTCGAATGCTACTAGAAGCTTGGTAAGAGTCGTTAAAGGATAAATATCTCCAAATCCTAAAGTGGTTATCGTTACAATGCTGAAGTACAGAAAGCTCCAGAAGTCGGATGGAGAGTTATAAAACTCTTTGTCGCCAATGCAATAATATATTGCGGCAAATACTGGCATGAGAGTCAGAAAAAAAATCCCAATATAAATTGGTCGAACAAAGAAGCCGGCAATTTGCTCTTTCATAAAATCCTTTTTGCGTAGGTGATAGGGTGATTTTACCTGAGTCTTTAGACCGATCGCATGAGTCTCATTGAATTCAATAGCTGCCACGCTGCTACTGCTATTTATTTAGATCCACCCCCAAAGTGACGGTAACCTGGCACCCTAGCTTTATGTTGATAGCATTCGAATGGGGCGTAGTTGGTTACTGACTAGATTTTCGTAATGTTCATTGGCGGCCAACCGATCATGACGGAGAAAGTTTCCGGTCTGACTGCAATCGGACACTGGTGCGCATTGTCGCTGCGGCGCGAGCCCAGGGTAACGACGCGATCGGTGCCTGCTATCTTCGTGCGACATCAGATTCATGACTCTGAGATCTGTCGTTGTAGCCCTCGAAGGGACGAAGAGTCGAGTTGGTCACGCTCATACTTTCCATGCTTCGGGGATGAATCCAGGCCTTTCGATTAAAGAAACTATTTCTTCGCTGGAAGCCGTAGGTGATACCCATACGAGCGCTTCCATCGTTGCAGAACCATTCAATATCTGCTGAAAAACTGCGCGCGCGGCATTGTCATTTGACGCAATTATCGCGTTCTGATCTACAGCAGCGTCAACAATATGGGCGTCTTTTTCTGCGATCCGCTTGTTTTCTTCAGATATTGCCGCAACGCGTATTTCATTCGCGACTGATTCAGTAGGTTTTACTCGTAATATCTTCTTTTTAGCTGTCATTGATGAAAGCCAGCTTGCCGAAAATTTTGAACGGTGTTTTTTCCACTCTTCAGATAAAGTGGGGCAGAATATTGCAATTGTTTCCGACTTGATCATAGCCTGCATGACATTTCTTGCCCCTTTCGAACTCGGGACCTCGCTTAGTCCGGCACATCTTGCAACATCTGCGTCTAAGACAAACCGCTCACATTTAATTTTCATTGTTAGCTGCCTCTTCGACTGCATCGAGATATTCTTGCTCTACATCTAGTGCGATGCTGTCGAAGTCTTCGGGCCAGTCACCAAATGCACCATATTTATCTAGAGTGGCCTGTGTTATTTCTGTTTGTCCTGTTGTCGGATTTTGAACAAACCAGTTGAGATTGACTGAATCGCCATCCATTTCGCCTTTGGCAACAAGAATCTGAACTCCTCGTATTAAGATTGAGCTGTGCGTTTCAATAACAACGTCGATGCTATCATTCGAAACTGCTGAAGCGATTATTTTAGATAATTCGTACTGTGCTCTCGGGTGTAGGTGTAGTTCCGGCTGCTCAATGTAAACGACTTGCCCCTTTTTCGCTGCGAGTAATGCTACGAGAACAGGCAAGGTTTGCGAAACACCGAAACCTACGTCGGCGATATTCACGTAGTCAGCTGAGTTACCACCACAACCTCTATGTCTCGATATTTTTACTTCGAGTCTCGTTTCGTTGATGGATGAAACTTCAATTGCTGAGGCCAATCCAAGCTGATTTAGCCATTCGATTAGCTTAAAGAATTTTGGCTTTAAGCGTGGCGTTGTTTTCCACTTATAAATAATGCTGGCGACATATCTTTCAAATGAGCCTGGGTATAAAGACTCTGATGAGGCAACCCTATATGATCTTTCAGGGTTTCCTCGCAAACCGGGTACGTGAATAAGATTTGTGGCTATGTTTATGAGCCTTTGTGCAGGTGCAATACCTGCTCCAAATGGAGTTGTTTTTTTCGAGATCTGCATTTGTATCTCGAGGAAACAACGATCTCGCACAACCTTCCAAATTAATCCAGGAATAGATTGGAATAATGTTTTGAAGTGTTCGAATTGTTTATTGTCTAGGATTTTCTTAATTTCTGAGGACTTCAAACCTAGATATAGGTGAAGGCCATCTTTAAAGTGCTCGCTTTCGTCATAGACACTGTCTATGGTGATTCCCCGCTTAGGAGTGAATTTATACACTGCCCTAGTGTAACCTTTGTCTGTACGGACTGATACGGAGAAATGAGCTGGTTTTGTTTCGGGGACTTTAGATACGATCTCACTTGAGTCGGTGAGTCGTACGTTAGGGCCGTCAAGTAATAATGAGCCCGCGTCAAAATCGTTTTCTAATGACTGCTTTATTAGTAGTAGAGGCTGCATGAAGCTTGATTTTCCGGAACTATTTGCTCCGGATAATATAGTTAGCCCCCCAACGATTATCGATCGTTCGTCTGCAATAGACTTATATCCTTCAACGGAAATCTTCATAAACATCCTTATCTATAATATACCTATGGAGGCATTCTGCTATCAAAGCTGAAAAAAAAACAAGCGGCTTGCTTCAGGATTTTTGTCTTTAGTCATTAAAAGTTTTGTGCGGCGCTGACAATACGTCCGCTTCCATCTCCTCGCACGTCTTGCCCGAGAATTGCGCTTTTTAACAACTTCGTAGGTCTTGTGCATGTGTATGAATCTAGTCCAGCTCGCCCTCGATTAACTGCCCGTCCACCTCAATCAGGCGCTTGATCAGACCTTACTCACAAGCCTTATCTCTCTCCGCTCGCCACTTGTTCGCACTCTCACGTTCTGCACGAGCTTCTTCTTGACGGGCGTCGAGTGCTTCCCGAAGTCGTTTGGTCTCTTCAGCATCTAAGTAGCGGACCAGTCCCATCGAGTCGACCTTTAAGGCTTTGAGCCTGTCCATCGGGTGGGCATCGATGTACTCCCATTCAACGGCTCTGCTGAATACGCCGCTGATTGAGCCCATCTTCCTGTTGACCGTCGACGGCTTATTGCCTGACTGCATCCATCCCGTACGGATCTGGTCCAGGTCGCAGCCAGTGATTGCATCGAGACGCTGGGGCATGATTGCTTTGAAGTTGTGGTCGAGCGTGTGCAGGGTTTTCTCATACCCTTTGTGGTGCGCTTTGAACCAAGGCATATATATGTCATCGATAAACTCGCGTAAGGAAGGGAGGGTAGCGCCTCTTCGTCCTTGGGTAACGGCTAGCGGTTCCCCCAGGGTTCTTGCCTCTGCAAGATATTGAGTAGCCTCCGCTCGCGCTTGCTCCAACGTCAGTATGCCAATGCGACCCAATGTCTTCTTGCGGCCCCTGGCCCAGGTCACTACATAGGACTTGGCGCCCGCGGCAGTGACAAGCACGAACAGACCGCTAACGGTGGTATCGTGGACCTCATATTCGTGGCCGGTTATCTGCAGGGACGCCAGCAACTTGGCGGTGAGCTTTTCTTTCAGTTTGTTAGCATGGGTGCATTCTGGGTGCAAAAAGAACTATACGACGTCGTTTTTACGGACACAACCGGATGAAAATCCCAATGAATGCGGGGTTTTGCTAGTGTTTACAGGCGCTTGGATAGCCCTCCTAAGGGGAAGGTTGGCAGTTCGAACCTGCCCTGGGACACCATATGATTTCGGCCTGTTCAGGCCCTTCTTCTGACGGCTACGTTTATCTGCATCAGCCGCGTGGCAGCAGAAGAAGCAAATAAAGCCCCTTTCAGGATGATCCGGAAGGGGGCTTTTTCGTATTCACTGCCGTTTAAGGATGATGCCAATGGATGGCCTGAAAGTATTACTCATCGCTGCGCTAGTGGGGTTATCGCTGATTCAACCGTCACTATCCTTCGCGGATAACGTCAACGGGAAGAATCTTTATTCGCAGCGATGCGCCATGTGCCACGGCGGCGATCTCAAGGCATCAGGCCCCTTGGCGAAAAAAAGCAATCCACCGACGCCCGATCTGACAACCTCGGCTTTCAAACAACGCCTGAAGGATTATCCGGGCGTTATCGTGTCATCCGTCATTCTTCGCCCAAACGGGGACTTGATCCCCAGAACATTGCGCGAGAACGCTGTGAAGGTACCGCCACACGTTTGGACAGTTCAGGATTTTCGCGATCTGAATCAATACATGACGGCTGTGATTGCAAAAAGTCGATGACGTTCAGATGAAAAAAGCCCCGCACGGAGTCATCTGTCGGGGCTTTTTCATGGGGCAGGCGCCAGGGCTATTCCTCAGCACCACCTCCGGGTTTGCTGATGGACGTGCTGATCGTGGTCATGCGCCGACGTCCATTGACCTTGTAATCGCGCTCCTGGTCTATCGCGCCTGGCTTGCGCAGAGTCACTTGCGCATACAGGCCATCCTTTGCGCTGTAGGTGCCGAACCAGTTATTCAGTCGCGCAATAAAGCATTCGCTACCGATGATCACCGGGAAGTCGGCGACTTGCTCGATGGCGTAATAGCCTGCGCCGTAACCGTAATATTCCTCGCTGTCGGTGGCGGACGGAGGAATCGGGCACATGGGCTTTCGCTCTTGCCCGGTGTCGGAGGTTTCTTCCTCGACTGTAGCCAAGCCTTGGGTGAGTGCCCGGTGTAGGTCTGGTTTCAGTTTATAAGTGCTTTTGTGCTGATCATCAGGCTGAGTGCGAGGGATGCTCAGTTGATAGCGATAACGAACCGTCAGCTTGGGCACCAAGTGATTCGGTTGCCACGGGCTGAGCAGGTAGATGTTATCGACGCCGTACCAGCTGTCACGATAGGCGGCGTAGACCTTGCCGCGAAGGCTGATCCAGTTCACAGACTGGTTGGACCCACGCTCGTTGATGGAGTAGAGGGAGCCGCCAATGGATTCGCCGTCGGACGCCTGGGTTCTGCGGGTGAACCGGTCGCCATCACGGTGAAAGATTTCCACGAACGTGAACAGGCCGGTGCCACCGGTGTAGGTCTGAACGATAAGGTCGCGTTGCCCGTCATTGTCCAGATCCAGCAGGGTGAACGACGTTGGGCCCTGAGCAGTTTCAGCCTCGAAGTCCGTGGCGCTCAAAGCTTTCCACTCGTCGGGGGAAACACCCTTGGGGATGCGCTTAGGGATGTGGGTTTTATCAGAGAACTGATCGTCGTCAGGCTCTGAGGAAAACAGCGTCTCAGGGCTTTTTATCGTCAGTGAAGCGAGCGTCCGTTCCAGAGCAAACTCCGGATCATTTTGACTGGCCGCCTGAATACGCTTTTGCAGATCATCCAGTACCTCTTTGTCGACGCCGGTCGGCTGCTGGGCGACAACTTCAGCCCACTGCGCCTGCAAACTTTTCAGCTGTTCGCGATAACGCTGATCCAGGCACGAAACATCCTCAGCGCACTCATTTCGCGTTTTCAACCAAAGCCGTTGCGTGCTCTTCAGTTGCGCTCGAGTCTCGACGGAAGCCTTCATCAGATCCCGATAAACCTCGCCCATCTGCGTATCCAGTTCATACAAAGCGGTATTGGCACAAATAGTCTTTTCGACGGCGTTCGCCGCTTTTGTGCAGTCCATTCCGGTCGCCATGGCGTGCTGGATAAACAGCAGCGCACAAGCGGACACGATGTAGCGTCCTTTGAGGTACACGAGGTCAGCCTTGTAGTGGGAAGTTGCCAGGCGCGCAGGGTAATCGCTGCGCAAGGAATCTTGAAGCGTGCGCTTCAGGGAACGGCACTTCTGGCCGATAACCCGAACGGCTCTTGCAATCTCATCGGCCGCGTGTGAAATCGCTTGATAGCATTTGGCCTCCAGCTATCATCTGCGCGCCTGAAAATTGCCTCGGTTCATCTACTTCAATTGCCTGGAAATCCTCGATGCTGTCGTATCACCAAAAGAGTTTTCTGATCGTCGATGATTTCTCGGATTTCCGCAGTTCCGTGCGCTCGATGCTGCGTGAACTTGGGGTCAAGGACGTGGACACCGCCGACACCGGCGAGCAGGCGCTGAAGATGTGCGCGCAGAAGTCCTACGATTTCATCCTGCAGGATTTCCACCTCGGCGACGGCAAGAAGAACGGCCAGCAGGTGCTGGAAGACCTAATGCTGGAAAAGCTCATCAGCCATGAAGCGGTGTTTGTCATGGTCACCGCCGAAACCAGTCAGGCGATGGTGCTCAGTGCCCTGGAACACGAGCCGGATGCCTACCTGACCAAACCGTTCAACCGCTCAGGCCTGGCTCAGCGGCTGGAGCGTCTGGAGCAGCGCAAGACGTTGCTCAAACCTATTCTGCAAGCCCTCGACCGTGGCAAACCGGTCGAGGTGCTCAACGCCTGCATCGCCCTGTGCAAACAGGACATTCGCTATTCGCCGCTGTGCCTGCGCTATCGCGCCGATGCCTTGCGCGATTTGAATCAGAACGAAGCGCTGGAACGCCTCTACGACAGCATCATTGCTGATCGTCCGTTGCCGTGGGCGTTTGCCGGACTGGGCAAGTTGTTGTTCAAGCGCGGACAAGTTGCGCAAGCCAAGGGCGTTTATGAGAAGGCGCTGAAGGTGTTCCCGATGATGCCGGCGCTATACGACGGCATGGCCGATGTGCTGGTTTCCGAGGGCGATACCAAAGGCGCGCAACGGGTGCTGGAAGAGGCGATTCGGTTGTCGCCGCTGGCGGTGCGTCGACAGGCGTTGCTCGGTAAGCTGGCGATGGCCAACGAAGATTTCGACACCGCTTCGCGGGCTTACCGCCAGGCTGTATCGCAGGGCGCTCAGTCGCGTTTCAAGGACCCGGAAAGCAACTTGGGCCTGGCCCATGCGCTGATCAGCAAGGGCAGCGAGCGCGGTCTCGATACGCGCACGCGGCTGGAGATCAACACCACCCTCAGCGCGGTGGCCAAGGAGAACCCGAGCGACCCCGGTTTGCAGATTCGCGCGCGTTTGATGAAGGCCACTAGCCTGTTGCTCAACGACGCCGAAACCGCCGACAAGCTCACCGAGCAAGCGCTGATGCGTCTCGACGGCATGGAGCAGTTCATGAGCCCGGAAGCGGCGCTGTTGGTCGCCAAGCAATTGCAGATGCTCGGTCAGGCCGAGGCGGGCACCTCGATGCTCAAGAGCTGCGCGGAAATCTACGGCGACGATCCGGCGGTGATGAAAGACATCGCCAAGCTCACCGATGACCCGACTATCCTCAGTTCCAGCAACGCTGCCGCCGACCTCAACCGTCAGGGCGTGCGCGTGTACAAGACCGGCAACCTGGTGGAGGCCCGCGAGGTGTTCCGCAAGGCGCTGAAGATGCAACCGAAGAACATCAGTATCGCGCTGAACATGGCCCAGTCGCTGCTGCACGGCACCGATACCAGTGTGCCGTCGGCGGAGCTGGAAGAATGTCGGGCCTGCCTGAAAATGGTCGGCCTGATGCCCGACACCGACGCGCGTTTTGCGCGTTATCAGAAGCTGAAAAGCAAGGCGTTTGGCGAATGAACCAAGACGAGCAATCTCTGGATTTTTCCACGGTGATCGCCTCCACCGTCCACGACATGAAGAACTCCCTGGCCATGCTGATGCAGGCCCACAGTCAATGGCTGGCGCGTTTGCCCGAGGGGCAGCGCAATGGCGCGGAGCAGGGCGTGATCGACTTCGAATTTGCCCACCTCAACGGCATGCTGGTGCAGTTGCTTGGGCTGTATAAGCTCGGCGTCAACCAGATGCCGTTGCAGCCGGCGTATCACGAACTGGATGATTTCATCGAAGCGCAACTGGCGGCGCATCAAGAGGTATTCGCCAGTCGCGGGATCATCGCCACTTATGAAGTTGATCCGCTGAGTCCGCTGGGATTCTTCGATCGCGAACTCATCGCCTCGGTGCTCGGCAACTGCATCAACAACGCGATTCGTTATGCTCGCGAATCGTTGCTGATTACCGTCAGCGACGAAGCCGGGCAACTGGTGCTGAGCATCAATGATGATGGCGACGGTTATCCGCTCGAGATGCTCGAACGTCAGGCCGATTACGTGCAAGGCATCAATCACAGCAGTGGCAGTACGGGGCTGGGCTTGTATTTCGCCAACCGCATCGCCGCGCTGCATCAGCGCAACGGCGTCGAAGGGCGTACCGAAATCAGCAACGGCGGCCCGTTGGGCGGCGGGGTGTTTAGCCTTTATTTACCGTGACGCGGGATTTTGTTTGACGCTGCTTGATATTCCGAACAGCCGGAGCCTATTTTGTACGGGTCGCCGTTCGCGGCTCGCACAATAACAAGGATTGCGTCATGACAACCGATGGCCAGCGTTCACTCGCACAGCGACTGACCGGCATTGATGAGATTGAATGTGTTACGCCGGATTTGAACGGCGTACCACGGGGCAAGGTGATGACCGCCGAGGGTTTCCTCGAAGGGCGGCGTTTGCAGTTGGCGCGGGGTGTGCTGCTGCAATGCATCATGGGCGGTTATCCGGCAGCGCGGTTTTACGGCAGCGATGACGGCGATCTCGCTCTGATTGCCGAACCGACCCAGATCCATCCTTTGCCGTGGAGTGATGATCCGCGTGCCCTGGCCATTTGCGACGCCGATGAATTGACTGGCGAAAGCTCCAATCTGTCGACCCGTGGTCAACTCAAGAAAGTCATTGCCCGTTATGCCGAGCGAGGCCTGGCGCCAGTGGTGGCGACCGAACTGGAATTCTTTGTCTTCGCGCCGAACACCGATCCGACTCAACCCTTCCGTCCGCCAGTCGGTATCGATGGTCGTCGCGAGGATGGCCAGTCGGCCTTCAGTGTCAGTTCCAACAACGGACTGCGGCCGTTCTTCAATGAAGTCTATAAATGCATGGCGGCCCTCGGCCTGCCACGTGACACCTTCATGCACGAAATGGGCGTCAGCCAGTTCGAGATCAACCTGTTGCACGGTGATCCCCTGTTGCTGGCCGACCAGACTTTTTTGTTCAAGCACCTGCTCAAAGAAGTTGCGCTCAAACATGGCCTGACCGTGGTGTGCATGGCCAAGCCACTGGCGCACACGCCGGGCAGTTCAATGCACATTCACCAGAGCCTGGTCGACATCGCGACCGGCAAGAATGTCTTCAGCGATGAGCGTGGCGAACCGACCGCAATGTTCCGCCACTTCATCGGCGGACAGCAGGCCGGCATGGCGGATTTCACCGCGCTGTTCGCCCCGAATGTGAACTCCTACCAGCGCCTGTGCCATCCGTATGCGTCGCCGAACAATGCTTGCTGGTCCCACGATAACCGTGCGGCGGGATTGCGGATTCCTGCGAGTTCGCCGGTTGCCCGTCGGGTCGAAAACCGTTTGCCGGGCGCCGATGCCAATCCGTATCTGGCCATCGCCGCCAGTCTGGCCGCCGGTTTGCATGGCATCGAACAGGAGCTTGAGCCGAGCGAAGCGATTCAGGGTGAATTCGAGGTGCCGGACAATCTTGCACTGCCGTGTACCTTGCATGCCGCGCTCGAACGTCTGAAACGTAGCCAATTGGCGAGGGAACTGTTCGGGCAGGAGTTCATCGAAGGCTACATCGCTTCGAAGACCATGGAGTTGACCAGCTTCTTTGATGAAATCACTCCCTGGGAACGACGTGTTCTAGCAGCCCAGGCCTGACGTAACGTCGCCATCGGGCTATCGTTCTGGTAGCCCGATATTTACTGCAAGGAGCCGCTCGGAACGCCGATGCGCCAAATCTGGAAATCCTTTCGAGCGCTGTATTTCGCCTCGCTGATGATGTTGATCGGCTCAGGCCTTCTATCTACTTACCTGGCATTGCGCCTGGCCGCTGACCATGTTGACGGACTGTGGGTCGGTGCGCTGATGGCGGCCAACTATTTCGGTCTGGTGCTGGGCGGCAAGATCGGCCACCGGTTGATCGCCCGGGTCGGGCATATCCGCGCGTATTCGGCGTGTGCCGGGATTGTCGGCGCGGCGGTGCTCGGGCATGGTCTGGTGGATTGGTTACCGGCCTGGCTGGTGCTGCGGACCATTGTCGGTCTGGGCATGATGTGCCAATACATGGTGATCGAGAGCTGGCTCAATGAGCAGGCTGACGCCAACCAGCGCGGCCTGGTGTTCAGTGGCTACATGATCGCTTCGTATCTGGGGCTGGTGTTGGGTCAGTTGATTCTGGTCATGCATCCCGGCCTAGGGCTGGAGTTGCTGATGCTGGTCGCGCTGTGCTTTGCGCTGTGTCTGGTGCCGGTGACGCTGACCCGGCGGATTCACCCGGCACCGTTGCATCCGGCGCCAATGGAGCCGCGCTTCTTTATCAAGCGCGTGCCGCAATCGTTGAGCACGGTGCTCGGTGCGGGGCTGATCATTGGCTCGTTTTATGGTCTGGCACCGTTGTATGCCTCGCAGCAAGGCTTGTCGACCGAGCAGGTCGGTCTGTTCATGGGTAGCTGCATTTTTGCCGGACTGCTGGTGCAGTGGCCTCTGGGCTGGTTGTCTGACCGTTACGACCGCGCGCTGCTGATCCGCTGCTTTGCCGGGTTCCTCGCAGTGGCGGCGTTGCCATTGGCGATCCTGCCGCAGGTGCCGCTGGAAGTGCTGTTTGTGGTCGGCTTCCTCTGTTCGCTGGTGCAGTTCTGTTTGTATCCGCTGGCCGTGGCATTTTCCAACGACCACGTCGAAGGGGATCGCCGAGTGTCGCTGACGGCGATGCTGCTGGTGACGTACGGAGTCGGTGCCAGTATCGGTCCGCTACTGGCGGGTGTGCTGATGAAGTTTCTCGGCAGCCAGAGCCTGTACGCGTTCTTCAGCTTCTTCGCGATGGTGCTGGTGTGGCGGATCCGTCCGAAAGCCGTAACCAACCTGCATCAGGTCGACGATGCACCGCTGCATCACGTCGCGATGCCGGACAGCATGTCGAGTTCGCCGCTGGTGGCTGCGCTGGATCCGCGTGTTGATGAGCAGGTGGTGCAGGAGCAGATGCAGAATACGGTGACGCCGGAACCTGAGCCCGAGCCAGAACCTGAGAAAGAACCTGAGTCTGAGGTGGTAGCAGGCCCGGATGACGATAGCGAAAAACCCGCGCCGGATATCAGTGGTGCCAGGCCTTAACGAGCGCCGACGGAATTCCCCTGTGGTGAGGGGATTTATCCCCGATGGGACACGAAGTGGCCCCGGCCCGGGCTACCGGATTTCACTGATACAGCGCATTGAATGGTTTGAGGGCGCTTCGCACCCTATCGGGGATAAATCCCCTCGCCACAAGTAATCATTCGGAATCGGGTATTTTGTTGGAAATAAAAAAGGGCAGTCCCGCCAAGGACTGCCCTTTCTATTTATGCCGATGCGTTCGATTCAGAGATCGTCTTTATCGAAGCGCCGGGCTTCACGCTGCAACTGATAAACGAAACGCTCAACGTTGCGTGCAGCCTGGCCGCTGATGTTGTGGAAGCGCAGGCCGGCGAAGGTGATGTTGAGTTTTTCTTCGAAGTGCAGAT
Organism: Pseudomonas sp. Seg1; assembly: GCF_018326005.1. NCBI lineage: Bacteria > Pseudomonadati > Pseudomonadota > Gammaproteobacteria > Pseudomonadales > Pseudomonadaceae > Pseudomonas > Pseudomonas sp. Seg1. The sequence continues at coordinate 4,895,569 of NZ_AP021903.1, read as the reverse complement.
ACCGCAGTTCAACCGAAGCCGGCTGGTTGCCGAACAACGGCGGGGCGATCATGCGGTCGTAGACCTGGCCAAGTTGCAGGCGGTCAGTGATGTCGCCTTCGAAACGCAACTTGCAGCCAGTGGCGGAAATATCCAGCAACTTGCCGTTGATCGGCGCCTTGAGCTTCTCGCCGCCCAGTTCGACGCTGACCAGATCGGTCAGTTTCAGTGCGGCGCGGAAAGCGTTACGGCGCTGGTGGTAAACCACCTCGGTCGGTAGCTCGCCGGTATAGAAGCGGTCACCGTCGGACTCTTCAATGTTCAGCGTGCCGGTGCATTCCCAGGCAATGCGTACGCCTTCATGGAAACCTTCGACCCTGAACGGTTCGCCGGCGAGCAGGAAGCGTTCGCCATCGCGCGGGATCATTTCGTCGAGGGCAATCGAGGCGCTGTCGCGGTCGACTTTGATCAGGTAGCTCTGGAAGCGCTGGCTGCGTTCGTGGAACGTGATGATCAGCGGGTCGTGGCTATCTTGCAGTTGGCGCAGGTTGCTGGAGATTTCCAGTGGCGTGGTGAGCACCTTTGGTGGCTGCGGAGCATCATCCGCGCTTAGGGCGTTTGGCACGTTTTCTCAATCTCCAGACAAAATTTGACGATGGCTAGCCAGCATTTTGCCAGCATGTTTCACGGGTTGATAGTGCGGGCCCGTCGAATGGCTCACGCCTGGCTGAGCGTACGTGGCTTGGTAGGTTTGGCGAAAGTGCCGCTGGCGTCATACAGCGCTGGCGGTTCGCCGCCGGTGAGGATTTTCAGCTGATTGGCCGTGGTGGCCTGCTGGATCTGGATCGATTGGCCATTCTTGACATTGGCGGCCTGGCACTGAGCGATGAGATCGGTCAATGCGTCACCTTGCGTCAGCAACTGCGCGCCGATGCTCGACTGGCTGGCCAGTTGCTCGAGACCTTGGCGATCCGTCGACAGGCCAAGGCTGGCGAGAATTTCGCTGCGTTTGCGGCCATGCTGTTCAAGCAGAATGATCAACGCCTGTTTGCGCGCCAGAATTTCTTCCAGCAGTGGCATGTCACGACCGTGCAAGGCGAGGGACTCGGTTTGCAGTAACTCCAGCAAATCTTGAGCTGGAGCAAAGTCGTCGTTGATCAGTTGCAGTAAGTTAGTGTCGTGCATGGCTGGCCTTGGGTTTTAAGCGTCCAAAAGCCTGGCGCCGGCGAAAGCCTAGCGCTGGGCTTCGAAGTTGAGCAGTTTGCTGGCTACACGGTTGCTGTCGACTTTATAGCTGCCATCGGCAATCGCGGCTTTCAACTCAGCCACACGGGCTTTGTCGACAGCAGGCTGATCGCGCAGCTTGTCAGTGACCTTCTGCAACTGTTGAGCCTCATTACTGAGGTGTACCGATTCCCCGCTTTTTACGGTGCTGGCCGTTTCGGCCGGGGTATTCAGCGGCGCCGAAGTGCCGGTTTCGGCGGTTTCCTTGGCGTTGCTGGTACGTGTACTGCCCGTAAGGGACGAGGAGCTGTTCAAACGGCTGAAATCGATGACCATGATAAAAAACCTCTGGGAATTTGGACGCTTGCCATGTTTTCGGCCATCCCCTGGAAAACTTTAGGCTCATTTGCCAATGAGTCTGCATGCGCCGTCGCGTGTCCTGCTGCGGCACAGTTTAGGGAAGCGACGGGGTCCGCGCCAGTTTTCTCATGAGTGTTTTACATGGCGACTTCCACCTGGCCCGGCGCGGTGACTTGCGCCTTGATGACGCGTTGGGAGTTGAGGTTTTTCACCCGGATCTGTTCTTTCAAACCGCCATTGGCCAGTGCTTCGCCGGGCATGCGCACGGCAAGCGTGCCGCTGCGGGCGGTGATGACCACTTGATCGCCCTTGCGCACGACTTCTGCCTGTTCGAGGTGGACCAGGGTAATGACCTGATCGGCGACCGTTGGTCGGGTTAATTTTTGCCCGATCGCTTCGTCTACCGAGGTCAGAAAACCTTGATTGATCACGCTGATGTCGCGTTCACGCAAGGTCACATCCTGCGGCTCGATAATCCCGGCGCGTTTGAGTGGTCGGGTGGTGGTCACAATCTCGCGAAACAGGCGGACTTGAGCGGGCACGAACACGGTCCAGGGCGAGCTGCCTTCACAGCGAACCTTGACGGTTACCCGGCCCAGCGGACGTGCCGGACTCTCCAGCGACGCTGTCAATTCCTTGTCGCACATAGGCATGCGCATACGGGGGTCGAGCTGGTTGACTTCGATTTCGTAACGGCCTTCCGTTTGACTGGTAGCCAGATAGTCTTCTACGGTGAACTCAAGAAAGCCCTGAGTGACGCCGATAAGCATGTCAGGCAAGGTAACCGCATCAGCAATGGCAGGGCTGCCAGCGAAAAAGAAGCAAACGGCGGACACCGCGCAAAGCCCTCTGCGAAGGGGAGATGTCAGGCGTCGAAAAAATGTCGTTTGAGCGTTCATACGAGTTAAAAAGCAAGCGCCGTGCCGTTTAGCAATGAATGTGCGTCGCAACAACACTTGGCGTTGGTGTAGGAGTCTGGGCATGGCTGGTGTAATGGATTCGGTGAACCAGCGCACGCAACTGGTAGGGCAGAATCGCCTGGAGCTGTTGTTGTTCCGTCTCGACGGTCAGCAGCTCTACGGCATCAACGTGTTCAAGGTGCGGGAAGTGCTGCAATGCCCGTCACTGACGTTGATGCCCAAGTCCAGTCCTGTCGTGTGCGGGGTGGCGAATATCCGGGGGGCGACCATTCCGATCCTTGATCTGGCAATGGCCACCGGCTCGGGTGCGTTGAAAGACAAGAAAAACCCGTTCGTGATCATCACGGAGTACAACACCAAGACCCAGGGTTTCCTGGTCCGCTCGGTGGAGCGCATCGTCAACATGAACTGGGAAGAGATTCATCCACCACCCAAGGGTACCGGTCGCGATCATTACCTGACCGCTGTGACTCGGGTGGACAATCAGTTAGTCGAAATCATCGACGTCGAGAAAGTGCTGGCGGAAGTCGCACCGACGCCGGAAGCGATTTCGGTCGGCGTGGTCGATGTCGAGACCCAGACCAAGGCGTTGTCGCTGCGGGTGCTGACGGTCGATGACTCGTCGGTGGCGCGCAAGCAGGTCACGCGTTGCCTGCAGACGATCGGCGTCGAAGTGGTGGCGTTGAACGACGGCAAGCAGGCGCTGGATTACCTGCGCAAGTTGGTCGACGAGGGCAAGAAGCCGGAAGAAGAGTTCCTGATGATGATCTCCGACATCGAGATGCCGGAGATGGACGGGTACACCCTGACGGCGGAGATCCGCGGCGACGCGCGCATGCAAAAGCTTCATATCATCCTGCATACTTCGTTGTCCGGGGTATTCAATCAGGCGATGGTCAAGAAAGTCGGTGCTGATGACTTCCTGGCCAAATTCCGTCCTGATGACCTGGCATCCCGGGTAGTCGACCGGATCAAAGCAGCAGATATCAGCTAGGGGCCTTTTGCCCCTGGCGGTCAACACGATTTAAGAGGCGGCATCATTGTCTACGGGTAATTTGGATTTCGAACAGTTCCGGGTATTCCTGGAAAAAGCCTGTGGCATTTTGCTCGGTGAAAACAAGCAGTACCTGGTCTCGAGCCGTCTCAACAAACTGATGGAGCAGCAAGGCATCAAATCCCTGGGTGAGCTGGTACAGCGCATCCAGACCCAGCCGCGCAGCGGTTTGCGCGAGCAGGTGGTCGATGCCATGACGACCAACGAAACCCTGTGGTTTCGTGACACCTATCCGTTTGAAGTCTTGAAGAACAAGGTGCTGCCCGAGGCGATCAAGGCCAGTCCCAACCAGCGTCTGCGGATCTGGTCGGCGGCGTGCTCGTCGGGTCAGGAACCGTATTCGCTGTCGATGTCGATCGACGAGTTCGAGCGCAGCAACCTCGGTCAGTTGAAGATGGGCGTGCAGATTGTTGCGACTGACCTGTCCGGCCTGATGCTGACCAACTGCAAGACTGGCGAGTACGACAGCCTGGCGATCGGTCGCGGTTTGTCGCCGGAACGCCTGCAGCGTTACTTCGACCCGAAAGGGCCGGGGCGCTGGGTGATCAAGGCGCCGATCAAGAATCGGGTGGAATTCCGCTCGTTCAACCTGCTCGACAGCTACGCAAGCCTGGGCAAGTTCGACATCGTGTTCTGCCGCAACGTGCTGATTTACTTCTCCGCCGAGGTGAAGAAAGACATCCTGTTGCGCATTCACAGTACGTTGAAGCCGGGCGGTTATCTGTTCCTTGGCGCTTCCGAAGCGCTGAACGGTTTGCCGGATCATTACCAGATGGTCCAGTGCAGCCCGGGGATCATTTACCAGGCGAAGTGATTGCATCGGCAACACAAAAAACGGGAGGCCCTAAAGGCTTCCCTTTTTTATGCCTGGCGTTCAAGCCGGAATCACCGCAAAACCCTGTGGGAGCGGGCTTGCCCGCGATAGCGTCGTGTCAGTCGATTTAAATTAACCAGACATACCGCCATCGCGGGCAAGCCCGCTCCCACAGGGTTCAGTGTTGGCTGATAGAACGTAGGCAAGCGGCAGAAAAGCGGCATGCGGCGGAAACCGGTTGCCGCTTTTCTGGCATTGCCGCTTTGCCGGCACCGCGCAAACCCCCGGTTTTCGGGCGTTTCTCGCATTGGCACGGCGCTTGCTAAAGCTCAGTTACGAAAAACCGGTCACCCGAAGGTTCCCGACATGAGCATCAGTTTCGATAAAGCGCTCGGCATTCACGAAAAGGCTCTTGGCTTCCGCGCCCAGCGTGCCGAAGTCCTGGCGAACAACATCGCCAACGCCGATACCCCGAACTACAAGGCTCGGGATCTGGACTTCTCCAAAGTGCTTGAAGCACAGACCCAGAAGAACGCCAACGGCACCATCGCCCTGAACATGACCAACAGCCGTCACATCGAGGCTGAAGGTCTGGGCAATGGCGACGAATCGCTGCTGTATCGCACGCCGATGCAACCGTCGATCGACCAGAACACCGTGGACGCTCAACTGGAACAGTCGAACTACGCGGAAAACGCCGTTGGCTTCCAGGCCAGCTTCACCCTGCTCAACAGCAAATTCAAAGGGCTGGTGTCAGCCCTGCGCGGAGAGTAATCCATGTCCCTGTCCAGCGTTTTCAACATTGCCGGCAGCGGCATGAGCGCACAGACCACGCGTCTGAACACCGTGGCCTCGAACATCGCCAACGCCGAGACCGTCTCGTCGAGCATCGACCAGACCTATCGCGCCCGTCACCCGGTGTTCGCCACCATGTTCCAGGGTGGCCAGAACAGCGGCAGCAACTCGCTGTTCCAGAGCCAGGATGCCGCCGGTCAAGGCGTGCAGGTGCTCGGCGTGGTCGAAGACCAGAGCAACCTCGAAGCGCGTTACGAGCCGAACCATCCGGCCGCCGACGCCAAGGGCTACGTCTACTACCCGAACGTCAACGTGGTGGAAGAAATGGCTGACATGATTTCCGCGAGCCGGTCGTTCCAGACCAACGCCGAAATGATGAACACCGCCAAAACCATGATGCAGAAGGTGCTGACCCTCGGTCAGTAATAAGGGGCGACTGTCATGAGTGTTACCGATTCCACCGGCACCCTGAGCCTGAAGGACATCCTGGCGAACTCCTCGAAAAAAACGAGCAGTACGACCACGGGTGGCATCGCCTCGGCCACCAACAGCGCCACTGGCGGCAAGGCGCTGGGCAAGGATGCGTTCCTGCAACTGCTGGTTACCCAGCTGAAAAACCAGAACCCGCTCGATCCGCAAGACAACAGCGCGTTCGTTGCGCAGTTGGCGCAGTTCAGCAGCCTGGAAGGCATCACCACGCTGAACTCCACCGTGAGTGGCCTGGCCGGCAACTACAACTCTTCGCAAGCGTTGCAGGCATCTTCGCTGGTGGGTCGCAACGTGATCGTGCAGACCAACAGTGCGCAGCTCGATGATCCGAGCAAAGGCCTTACCGGTTCGTTGAACCTGTCGACGTCCATCGCTGGCGGCACCGTGACCGTTACCGACAAGGATGGCAAAGCCGTACGCGTCATTGATCTGGGCAGTCGCGCGGCCGGCAACGCCAGCTTCACCTGGGATGGCAAGGACAAGGACGGCGCGCTGGTGCCTGCCGGAACTTACACCTTCAAGGCCAGTGCGCCGATCAATGGCACCGCGACGGACCTGGCGACCTACCTGCCAGCCACGGTCAGCAGCGTGACCATCAGCCAGACCGGTGGCGAGCTGATGCTCAACCTCGCTGGCAAGGGCACCGTTGCCCTGTCCAAAGTACAAACCATTGGTATATAGAGCCGACTAACCGGCACAAAGGAGTGGAATATGTCTTTCAATATCGGCCTTAGCGGTCTCTATGCAGCCAACAAGCAACTGGACGTGACCGGCAACAACATCGCCAACGTCGCGACCGCCGGTTTCAAATCGTCCCGTGCAGAATTCGAAGACGTTTACTCGGCCACTCGCCTGGGTAGCGGCAGCAAAGTGATCGGTAACGGCGTGCGCCTGGCCAACGTTTCCCAGCAGTTCACCCAGGGTGACATCAACAACACCGGTAACGTGCTGGACATGGGCATCAACGGTTCCGGCTTCTTCACCATGAGCAACAACGGTTCGATTTCCTATACCCGTGCCGGTACGTTCAAGGTCGACAACGCCGGTTACATCACCAACACCGACTACACCTCGCGTCTGCAGGGTTACGGTGTGGATGCCAACGGCAAGATCATCAACGGCGTATTGACCGACCTGAAAATCGATACCTCGAACCTGGCGCCGAAGTCGACTTCCCTGGTGACTTCGAGCATCAACCTGAACTCGAAGGCACCGGTGATCGTTGATACGGGCGCCACCGCCGTCAAGTTTGATCCGAGCAAGCTTGAGACATACACCAAGAGCTTCAGCACCCCGATCTATGACACGCAGGGCAACTCGCACGTCATGGATCAGTACATGGTCAAGACTGGCGAGAACACCTGGAAGGTTTACACGTTGGTAGATGGTCGTAACCCGGATGCAGCCGGTAGCGATCCAACCAAGGTCGATCCGGTTGCTTCGACACTGACATTCGATTCGTCCGGCAACTTGCTTCAGGTCAGCACGCCAAATCCGGCGGATGCCACGAAGCCGATCATCAGTAGCGACCTGACGCTCAAAGGCTGGGTACCGGGCAACGTGATCAACGGCGCCTTTGTGCCTAACGGCGCAGCGGCGAACACGAAGGGCGTGACCATTTCGATGGCCAAGACCACTCAGTACAACGCTGACACTGCGCGTTCGATTCCGACTCAGGATGGTTACGCCACTGGCCAGATCACTAACCTGACCATCGACGGCACCGGTACGTTGTTCGCCAACTTCAGCAACAACCAGAGCAAGGCCATCGGCCAGGTTGCGTTGGCGAGCTTCACCAACGAACAGGGCTTGCAGGCGATTGGCGGTACCAGCTGGAAGGAGACTTTCGCTTCGGGTATCCCGGGTTACGATGCGCCGGAAACCGGTACTTTGGGTTCGATCGCGTCTAACTCGCTGGAAGAGTCGAACGTTAACCTGACCAATGAGCTGGTTGATCTGATCAAGGGTCAGAGCAACTATCAGGCGAACGCGAAGACTATTTCGACTCAGAGCACCATCATGCAGACCATCATTCAGATGACCTGATTCGGGTTTTTGGTTGTTCAAGGAGCCCCTCTTTTTGAGGGGCTTTTTTTGGGGTGGGTTTTGGGTTTTGGGGGTATATCCGTTGCTGCGGGTGTTGCTGATTAGGGTTCCGCCCTTACGGCGGGTCACTTTTTCCAGACGCCGAAAAAGTAACCAAAAAGGCTTTACCCTGACGTACGGCCCTCGCTGTGGCTCGGGTTCCTTCGCTGCGTGATCGATCCGGGGGTCATCGCCTCCGGTTTGCTTCGCTGCACCTCCTCTCGATGTGTTTGGCTTCGCCAAACGGTCGCTGCGCTCCCACCCCGGATCAATCCCTCCGCTCAGCCTTCCGACGGGCGCTTGAGATCAAGAGCGGTACTCGAGCTAACGCTCATTGTGTTGAGTGGGGCGGCATGCGCCGCGTGCGGGGGTGTACTCATTTTTTTGTGGGAGCTGGCTTGCCAGTGATGGCGGCCTGACAGCCGACCTGTTTCTGTCGGTTGTACTCCACCCCTGTGGGAGCTGGCTGCCAGTAGTGGCGGCCTGACAGCCGACCTGTTTCTGTCGGTTGTACTTCACCCCTGTGGGGGCTGGCTTGCCAGTGATGGCGGCCTGACAGCCGACCTGTTTCTGTCGGTTGTACTCCACTCCTGTGGGAGCTTGCTTGTCAGTGATGGCGGCCTGACAGCCGACCTGTTTCTGTCGGTTGTACTTCACCCCTGTGGGAGCTGGCTTGCCAGTGATGGCGGCCTGATAGCCGACCTGTTTCTGTCGGTTGTACTCCACCCCTGTGGGAGCTGGCTTGCCAGCGATGGCGACCTGACAGCCGGCCTGTTTCTGTCGGTTGTACTCCACCCCTGTGGGAGCTGGCTTGCCAGTGATGGCGGCCTGACAGCCGACCTGTTTCTGTCTGTTGTACTTCACCCCTGTGGGAGCTGGCTTGCCAGCGATGGCGACCTGACATTCGACAAAGCTCTGGCGGTTGTACTCATGCCTTGTAGGCACTGCCGAAGGCTGCAATCTTTTGATTGGCTTTGGCTTTGGCTTTGGCTTTGGCTTTGGCTTTGGCTTTGGCTTTGGCTTTGGCTTTGGCTTTGGCTTTGGCTTTGGCTTTTGATCTTGATTTTCAGGCCCATCGGCAGGCCGAGCGGAGGTGTTCATCCGGGGGGTAGGCGCGCAGCGCCGTTTGGCGAAGCCAAACACATCGAGAGGAGGTGCAGCGAAGCAAACCGGAGGCGATGCCCCCGGATGGACACCGTAGCGAGGGAACACTGAGCCTAAGCGAAGTGCCGTACGTCCGGGAGCAGCCTTTTTGGTTACTTTTTCGGCGTCTGGAAAAAGTGACCCGCCGTAAGGGCGGAACCCTAATCCGCAACACCCGCAGCAACGGATATGCTCACAACCCCCAAACCCCAATCCCCTAAACGGCCTCTAATATCAAGAGCTGCTGTCGAGCCGACGCTCATCCCGTCGAGTGGTGGACAGCAGAAGGGGTGGGAGCTTTGCTCGCTGCCAGCGACGGCGGCCAGTCAGCCAGCCCAGATCTATCTGGCTCAACACTGATGCAAAAAAAAGCCCCCGACAAACCAGAGGTCAGTCAGGGGCTTTTTTCATTCAGGTGTCTTTCGGCACCTGAAAGTGCTCAGCTTATTGGCAAGCTTCGCAATCCGGCTCGTCAATCGCGCAAGCCTTTGGCACTGGCGCCGGACCGGCTGGAGCGGCCAGAACCGAATCGTCACCGTGGTTGCCGCCGCTGGAAACAGCGTTCAGCTTGCCGGTGTTGATGGTCGACTTCTCGGTGCTGGTCGCGGCCAGGGCACGGAGGTAGTAAGTGGTTTTCAGACCACGGTACCAAGCCATGCGGTAGGTCACGTCGAGCTTCTTGCCCGATGCACCAGCGATATACAGGTTCAGCGATTGAGCCTGGTCGATCCACTTCTGACGACGGCTGGCGGCGTCAACGATCCACTTGGTGTCCACTTCGAAGGCAGTCGCGTAGAGCTCTTTGAGTTCTTGCGGGATGCGCTCGATCTGCTGAACCGAACCGTCGTAGTACTTCAGGTCGTTGATCATGACCGAGTCCCACAGACCGCGAGCCTTGAGGTCGCGAACCAGGTACGGGTTGATCACGGTGAATTCGCCCGACAGGTTCGATTTCACATACAGGTTCTGGTAGGTCGGTTCGATCGACTGCGATACGCCAGTGATGTTGGCGATGGTCGCGGTCGGTGCGATGGCCATGATGTTGGAGTTACGAATGCCTTTCTGTACACGGGCGCGAACCGGTGCCCAGTCGAGGGTTTCGTTCAGGTCAACGTCGATGTACTTCTGGCCGCGTTGTTCGATCAGGATCTGTTGCGAATCCAGTGGCAGGATGCCTTTGGACCACAGCGAGCCGTTGAACGTCTCGTACGCGCCACGCTCGTCGGCCAGGTCGCAGGACGCCTGGATCGCGAAGTAGCTGACCGCTTCCATCGACTTGTCGGCGAATTCGACGGCAGCGTCGGAACCGTAGGCGATGTGCTGCAGGTACAAGGCGTCCTGGAAGCCCATGATGCCCAGACCAACCGGACGGTGGCGGAAGTTGGAGTTCTTCGCTTGCGGCACCGAGTAGTAGTTGATGTCGATCACGTTGTCGAGCATGCGCACGGCAGTGTTCACGGTGCGTTGCAGCTTGGCGGTGTCCAGCTTGCCATCCACGATGTGGTTTGGCAGGTTGATCGAGCCCAGGTTGCAAACGGCGATCTCGTCCTTGTTGGTGTTCAAGGTGATCTCGGTGCACAGGTTCGAGCTGTGAACCACGCCGACGTGCTGCTGCGGGCTACGCAGGTTGCACGGGTCTTTGAAAGTCAGCCATGGGTGGCCGGTTTCGAACAGCATGGAGAGCATTTTGCGCCACAGGTCTTTGGCCTGGATGGTCTTGAACAGCTTGACCTTGCCCGGGTACTCGGTCAGGGCTTCGTAGTACTCGTAGCGCTCTTCGAAGGCTTTACCGGTCAGGTCGTGCAGGTCCGGAACTTCGGATGGCGAGAACAGGGTCCACTTGCCGTCATCGAAGACACGCTTCATGAACAGGTCAGGGATCCAGTTGGCAGTGTTCATGTCGTGGGTACGACGACGATCATCACCGGTGTTCTTGCGCAGCTCGATGAACTCTTCGATGTCCATGTGCCAGGTTTCCAGGTAGGCACAGACAGCGCCTTTGCGCTTGCCACCCTGGTTAACGGCGACGGCCGTGTCGTTCACGACTTTGAGGAACGGAACCACACCTTGCGACTTGCCGTTGGTGCCTTTGATGTACGAGCCCAGTGCACGTACCGGCGTCCAGTCGTTGCCCAGGCCGCCAGCGAATTTCGACAGCATGGCGTTGTCGTGGATCGCGTGGTAGATGCCCGACAGGTCGTCCGGAACGGTGGTCAGGTAGCAGCTCGACAGCTGTGGACGCAGGGTACCGGCGTTGAACAGTGTCGGGGTCGAAGCCATGTAGTCGAACGACGACAACAAGTTATAGAACTCGATCGCACGATCTTCTTTCTGCTTCTCTTCGATCGCCAGGCCCATGGCCACACGCATGAAGAAGATCTGTGGCAGCTCGAAACGCACGCCATCCTTGTGGATGAAGTAGCGGTCGTACAGGGTTTGCAGGCCCAGGTAGGTGAATTGCTGATCGCGCTCGTGGTTGATCGCCTTGCCCAGTTTTTCCAGGTCGAAGGTGGCCAGCACAGGGTTCAGCAGTTCGAACTCGATACCTTTGGCGATGTAAGCCGGCAGCGCCTTGGCGTACAGGTCGGCCATTTCGTGATGGGTGGCGCTTTCGGCGACTTCGAGGAAGTTCAGGCCTTCGGCACGCAGGGTGTCCATCAGCAGGCGGGCGGTCACGAACGAGTAGTTCGGCTCGCGCTCAACCAACGTACGGGCAGTCATCACCAGAGCGGTGTTGACGTCGGTCAGAGCCACGCCGTCGTACAGGTTTTTCAAGGTTTCGCGCTGGATCAGGTCGCCGTCGACTTCTTCCAGACCTTCGCAGGCCTCGGTGACGATGGTGTTCAGGCGGCCCATGTCGAGCGGTGCCAGGCTGCCGTCGGCGCGGGTGATGCGGATCGACGGATGCGCGTTGACCGCTTCTTCGGCCGGGGCGTGGGCAGCGCGTTCTTTCGAACGACCGTCACGATAGATCACGTAGTCGCGAGCAACTTTCTGCTCGCCGGCACGCATCAGGGCCAGTTCGACCTGGTCCTGGATTTCTTCGATGTGGATGGTGCCGCCCGATGGCATGCGACGCTTGAAGGTCGCGGTGACCTGTTCGGTCAGGCGGGCAACGGTGTCGTGGATTCGCGACGAAGCGGCAGCGGTGCCGCCCTCAACTGCGAGAAACGCTTTGGTGATAGCGACGGTGATCTTGTCATCGGTGTAAGGAACGACAGTGCCATTACGCTTGATCACGCGCAGTTGACCAGGCGCGGTGGCTGCCAGATCCGAAGTCGAATCGGCGGCCTGCGGCAAGGTGCCCTGCGGGTTCTCGCGAGTTGTGTCGGTTTGCATGGGTGTCTCCACGTTCTCTATGTTTGTTTGGGCACCATCACGGTGCCCACCGTTCCGTCCTGAAGCACTACAACCGGCACGCGCCGGGCATAACGACTTCGGGACAGTTCAGGAAGGGGGCCTTGTGGGCGCCGCTTCCATGCCGAAGTCTTCGGTTCGCGCGATCCGCGTCAAACCGCATTCCTTTCGGGGCGCAGTTTCAGACTGCAACACCCGTACCGTTATCGTCGTTGCCGACTGAAAAACGGTAGCCATCCGCAGGCGCGGTTTGGGCTTGTGAAAATACGTTTGGTTCAACCCGACAATGGCAATAAAAAGCCTTGAATTCACTGTCCGGTTTGTGTTTGGTTTTTTGTCTCAACCCCTACATGTAGGGTTTTTTTGAGCGCGGGCTACAAGATAATGCGTTTTGGGGGGCTATTGCAATGTATAGCCTGTGGATAAACCTGTGCGTAAATTGTGTGCGAAACGGCGAATTCGCGTGTAGGCCGCGAACCTGCTGAGCTAGACCGTTTGTCACTGTTTTTTCACCGGGAAAAACGCTTCAGCGGATTTTTAAGGGCGCGAACCCTATCACAAAAAACCGCCTTGTCCGAACGCATTTACCGACTTGTGTTCTGGCTGTACGCCGTTTATACAATCGGGCCATGCGCAGGCATATTTTTCCTCCAGAAACATGACAAATGATCAGGATGATCTGGCACCACGCATGCTTTTGCAGGAGCTGATCCAAGCGATCCCTTCTATTAATAAAAACAGCAAGCAGAGGTCACCGGTGGAGCAACAAGCCTTTCAGGTATTGATAGTCGAGGATGATCAGCGTCTGGCCGAACTCACTCGCGACTACCTGCAAGCCAATGGACTGCGCGTCGAAATCGAAGGCAACGGTGCACTGGCGGCGGCGCGGATCATCAAGGAGCAACCGGATCTGGTCATCCTCGATCTGATGCTGCCCGGTGAAGATGGCCTGAGTATCTGCCGCAAGGTGCGCGACCGTTATGACGGGCCGATCCTGATGCTCACGGCGCGTACCGACGATGCCGATCAGATTCAGGGGCTTGATCTTGGTGCCGACGATTACGTCTGCAAACCGGTGCGCCCACGCCTGTTGCTGGCGCGGATTCAGGCGCTGCTGCGACGCAGTGACTCACCGGAGCCCGTCGCGGAAAAAAGCCGTCGACTGCAATTTGGGCCACTGGTGGTGGACGACGCTTTGCGCGAAGCCTGGTTGAGCGACAACGGCATCGAGTTGACCAGCGCCGAATTCGATCTGCTCTGGCTGTTGGTGTCCAATGCCGGGCGAATTCTGTCCCGGGAGGAAATCTTCACCGCGCTGCGTGGCATCGGCTATGACGGCCAGGATCGCTCGATCGATGTACGCATCTCGCGCATCCGCCCGAAAATCGGCGATGACCCCGATCACCCGCGCCTGATCAAGACCATCCGCAGCAAAGGCTATCTGTTTGTCCCCGAAGCCTGCGTCGACCTGCCGCTGTGAACTCGATCTTCCTGCGCATTTACGGCGGCATGTGCGCCGCACTGATTCTGGTGGCGGTGCTCGGCGTGCTCGCGCTGAACCTGCTTAACCAGGTGCGCAGCGAGCAATACCGCGAGCGCCTGGCCCATGGCACGTTCTCGCTGATGGCCGACAATCTGCAACCGATGAACGAAACCGAGCGCCATCGCGCGCTGCTGGTGTGGGAGCGTTTGCTCGGGATTCCGCTGGCGCTGAAAAAGTTTGCCGAGACCGATCTCGATCTGACCCAGCGCACCCGGGTCCAGCGCGGTCAGGCGCTGGTGGAGCAGACCGGGCCGCATGCAGCAAAGGTCTACCGGCTGGTCAGCGACAAGGAACAACTTGTGCTGGTAGGAGAGGTGCAGCAGATCAGCGAGCAACTGGCCCGCGCGACGATTTACCTGTTGGCCGATGAGCTGGTGCGCGTACCCGTGGGCGAGCAGCCCAAGCGGTTGGCGCAAATAAAGGAAGAGAAGGGCTTCGGATTCGATCTGCGCCTGGTCACGGTGAACGACGCCGACATGGATGAGGATCAGAGTCGTCGCGTGGCTGAGGGCGACACGGTGATGGCGTTGGGCAAGGGCGGCGATTCGATCCGCGTGTTTGCCGGCATGGTCGGCACGCCTTGGGTGCTGGAAATCGGCCCGCTGTATCAGATGAATCCGTATCCGCCGGAGTGGCTGGTGTTGATCGCCGCGCTCGGCCTGAGTTTGATCGGCCTTATCGTTTATCTGTTGGTGCGCCAGCTCGAACGGCGTTTGCGCGGCCTTGAAGCGGCGGCCACACGTATCGCCAAGGGCAGCCTGGAAACCCGTGTGCCCGCGCGCGGTGCCGACTCGGTCGGACGCCTGGCCTCGGCGTTCAACAAAATGGCTGAGCACTTGCAGCAGTTGCTGGCGATCCAGCGTGAACTGGTGCGCGCGGTATCCCACGAGTTGCGCACGCCGGTGGCGCGCTTGCGTTTCGGTCTGGAGATGATCGGTTCGGCGACCACCCCGCAAGCGCTGGAAAAGTACCGTGAGGGCATGGATCACGACATCGAAGACCTCGATAAGCTGGTCGATGAAATGCTCACCTATGCCCGGCTGGAGCAGGGCTCGCCGGCGCTGACGTTCCAGCGCATTGATCTCGACGCGCTGGTCAATCAGGTCATTGAAGAACTGGCGCCGCTGCGCGCCGAGGTCACGGTGCAGCGCGGCTTGTGCCTGTCTGCAGCTGATAACGACGACGCCTGGGTCGAGGCCGAGCCGCGTTATCTGCATCGGGCGTTACAGAATCTAGTGAGTAACGCCATGCGCCATGCGCGTTCCAACGTTACGGTGAGTTATCAGGTTGGGCAGCTGCGTTGCCGGGTGGACGTCGAGGACGACGGGCCGGGTGTGCCGGAAGTGGCGTGGGAGCGAATCTTCACGCCGTTCCTGCGTCTGGATGACAGCCGTACCCGGGCGTCAGGCGGACATGGCTTGGGCTTGTCGATTGTGCGGCGGATCATCCATTGGCATGACGGCCGCGCAATCATTGGCAAGAGCAAGAGTCTGGGTGGGGCTTGCTTCAGCCTGAGCTGGCCGAGGAATCAGGAGCGCCGCTGAATCGTGGATAGTAGTGCTGGCCCCATCGCTGGCAAGCCAGCTCCCACAGGTTTCAGGGCGTACATCAAGTCTGTGTCCATCACCGGCACTGTAGAGCTGGCAAGCCAGCTCCCACAGGTTTCAGGGCGTACATCAAGTCTGTGTTCATCACCGGCACTGTGGAGCTGGCAAGTCGGCTCCCACAGGTTTCAGGGTGTACATCAAGTCTGTGTTCATCACCGGCACTGTGGGAGCTGGCTTGCCAGCGATGAGGCCCCGACAGACGATAAAGATTTCAGGCCGCAATGCTGACCAGACTCAACAACTGCCCATCCTGCACCCCGAACTGCGCATCCAGCTCTGTGCCGTTGCGCCATTCGTTCGACAAGTCCGTCAACAAGCGCAAGCGCACGTGGCCCTGTTCCGTCCACTCCAGCACTTCCGCGTGCTCGAAGTAAAAGCGCTTCTGCACGATCGGGTAAAGCGCCTTGAACAGGCTTTCTTTCACCGAAAACGTCAGCGTCACCCACAGTGCCAGTTGCTCCCTCTCACCGGCGGCCATGCGCCGCATTTCTGCCGGTATGAGGATTTCCCCGGCGAGACGCTCGGCGCGTTCGGTGTTGAGCAGGTTTTCCAGATCCATGCCCAGACCGCGCCAATGCTGCTTGTTGGCGACAATCGCTGCCGCACGACCGGTGCTGTGAGTGATCGAACCGCAGATATGTGCCGGCCACACCGGCGCGCGATCTTCGCCGATCGCCGGGACCACTGCAGTGCCTTCCAATTGCTGTAACGCCGCGCGGGCGCAGATGCGCCCGGCGAGAAACTCCGCCTGGCGCTTGGCCACCGAGCGTTGAATGCTTGGCGGTGGCTCGATAGCGCTGCGCTGGAAATCATCACCGAGCAGTTGTGACGGATCGAAGTGAGTGCTGAGCAGCACGGTGTCAGGCAACACCGTCGGCATTGGCCAGTGGGTATCGAGCGGGGTGCAGCAAGCGGGCAGGGCGGGGGTAGGATTCATGGCAGGCATTTTGCCGTTTGGCAGTCAAACTGGGTAGAGGCACTGATCGTTCCGATGCTCTGTGTGGGAACACCTCAATGGACGCTCTGCGTCCGCTTTGGGACGCAGAGCGTCCCGGGCTGCATCCCCACGCGGAGCGTGGGAACGATCAGGTGCGGGCGGGTCAGCTGAAGATCTTCTGGAGGAACGCTTTCATGTCCGCCCAGGATTTTTCATCGGCAGCCTTGTTGTAGCCGATATCCGGGCCGCCGTGCTCGCCGTGGCTCAAGCGATCGGCATCCGGATTGGTAAAGCCATGCTTGGCACCGTCAAGACTGACGAACTTATAGTCTGCACCGGCCTTGTCCATTTCCGCTTTGAAGGCGCTGACGTTGTCCGGCGTGACCATGCTGTCCAGGGCGCCATGTTCCACCAGAATCTTCGCCTTCACACTGCCGGGTGTGGCCGGGGTCTTGGTCGCCAGTGCACCGTGGAAACTCACCACACCGGCCAGCGGTTCACCCTGGCGCGCCGCATTCAGCACTACGCCACCGCCGAAGCAGTAACCAATGGCCGCGAGTTTGTTCGCGTCGGTCTGCGGTTGTTTCTTCAGCAGGTTCAGCCCGGCCTCAAAACGTTTGCTGGAGGCCGCCGCATCCTGGGTTGCCGCCTGCATGAACGCCATGGCGTCTTTCGGGTGCTCGGTGTTCTTGCCCTCGCCGTACATATCAATCGCCAGCGCGCTATATCCCAGCTCAGCCAGGTCCCGTGCGCGGCGCTTGGCGTACTCGTTCAAGCCCCACCACTCATGCACCACGACAATCCCCGGGCGTTTGCCTTTGATGGCGTCGTCGTAGGCGTAGTAGCCAATCAGCTGTGTGCCGTCGGCACTTTGATAGGGGATTTCTGCGGTCTTGATCGCAGCCTGAGTGAGGCTGCTGACAGCGAGGAACGTGAGGGCGAGGAACAGGCGCATATCGGTCTCCTTGGCGAAAAGTGCTCAGAACAGCCTAGTCGATTTGGTTCAGGCCAGGTTCAGAGAGTGTTCAGGGGCGGTACAGGGGAGGGTCAGTAACCTTGCGCCATACCCAAACAGCACTGTGAAAGAGGAAATCCCATGACTCGTTTTAATAAACTGCTGCTGGCATTGACCGTAATGAGCGCCAGCGTCGCGGCCCAGGCCGACACCACTTCAAACTTCGCCGGCCTGACCTTCGGCCAGACCAGTGACAAGATCGACAAATCCCATGCTCTGAACAACAACCTCGATCACCCTAACGCCACCGGCGCGATCGACGGCAACAACACTTACGGCGTACGCCTCGGCCAGCAAAACTCGCAGGGCCGCTACTACGCGACTTACGACAACGTGTCCGGTTCGCACAATGGCATTAAACTGCGCCAGGAAAACCTGCTGGGCAGCTACGATCTGTTCTACCCGGTGGGCAGCACCACCAAATTGTTCGGCGGCGCGACGGCGGGTTTGACCAAGTTGACCCAGGAGTCGCCAGGCTATAGCCGCGACAGTGACATCGGTTACGCGGTCGGCGGCCAGTTCGGTGTGATGCAGCAAGTTTCGCAAAACACTTCGGTGGAACTCGGTTACCGTTACCTGCGCAGCAATGCCAGCACCGAGATGAGCGAACGCGGTGGCAGCAAGCAAGGCTCGCTGGACCTGACCAGTAGCGCGCAGACTTACCTGTCGGCCAACTACTTTTTCTAAAGTGTTGCCGCCAGGCTAAATGTGGGAGCGAGCCTGCTCGCGAAGGCGATGTGTCAGTCGACATCTTCATTGACTGATCCACCGATTTCGCGAGCAGGCTCGCTCCCACAGGTGTGTTTTTGGAGATTCTGATTTGCCCGGGAGAGCGATATGAAACTGTTGGTTGTCGAAGATGAAGCGCTGTTGCGCCATCACCTGCAAACCCGTCTGACGGAGAGCGGCCACGTGGTCGAGTCCGTGGCCAATGCCGAGGAGGCGTTGTACCAGACCGGACAGTTCAACTTTGACCTGGCGGTGATCGATCTCGGTCTGCCGGGCATGGGCGGTCTCGACCTGATCCGCCAGTTGCGCTCGGGCGGCAAGACCTTCCCGATCCTGATCCTCACCGCACGTGGCAACTGGCAGGACAAGGTCGAAGGCCTCGCTGCCGGCGCCGACGACTACGTGGTCAAACCCTTCCAGTTCGAAGAACTCGACGCGCGCCTGAATGCCTTGCTGCGCCGCTCCAGCGGTTTTACCCAGTCGACCATCGTCGCCGGCCCGCTGTTGCTCGACCTCAATCGCAAGCAGGCGACACTCGACGAGCAACCGCTGGCGCTGACCGCGTACGAGTACCGCATCCTCGAATACCTCATGCGCCATCACCAGCAAGTGGTGCCCAAGGATCGCCTGATGGAGCAACTCTATCCGGACGACGACGAGCGCGATCCGAACGTCATCGAAGTGCTGGTCGGCCGCTTGCGCCGCAAACTCGAAGGACCGGCCGGGTTCAAGCCGATCGACACCGTGCGCGGCCTCGGCTACCTGTTCAATGAGCGCTGCACTTGATTCGTTCTCTTCGCGTCCGGTTGATGCTCGCCGCCACCACGTTGGCGGTGTTGTTCATGCTCGCCTTGCTGCCGGCCATGCAGGGCGCATTCAGCCTCGCGTTGCAGGACTCGATCGAGCAGCGCCTGGCTTCGGACGTCACCACGCTGATCTCGGCTGCGCGCATTGAAAACGGCAAACTGGTCATGCCTTCGCAGTTGCCGGATGAGCGTTTCAACCTCACCGACTTCCGGCTACTCGGCTATATCTACGACCGTGAGGGGCATCTGGTCTGGCGCTCGAAAGCCACTCAAGAGGAACAGATCAACTACAAGCCGCGTTACGACGGCCTCGGTAACGAATTCGCGCGAATTCGTGAGGCCAGCGGTCAGGAGTTCTTCGTCTACGACGTTGAAGTGAAACTCCTTGGCGGTAAAAGTGCGGCGTTCAGCATCGTCGCCCTGCAACCAGTGCGCGAGTACGAAACTACCCTTGAAGGCTTGCGCGAAAATCTTTATCTGGGCTTCGGCGCAGCGTTGCTCGTTTTGCTGGCGCTGTTGTGGATCGGCTTGACCTGGGGCCTCAAGGCCTTGCGTCAACTCAGTCAGGAGCTGGATGAGATCGAGGGCGGCACGCGTGAAAGTCTCACTGAGCAACACCCGCGCGAGCTGTTGCGTCTGACGGGCTCGCTGAACCGATTGCTGCTGAGCGAGCGGCAGCAGCGCAGTCGTTATCGCGATTCTCTGGATGATTTGGCGCACAGTCTGAAAACGCCGTTGGCGGTGTTGCAGGGGGTCAGTGAGGACATGGCGCAACGGCCCAAGGATCTGGATCAGGCCTGGGTGCTGCAGAGCCAGATCGAGCGTATGAGTCAGCAGATCAGTTATCAGTTGCAGCGGGCGAGTTTGCGTAAAAGCGGTCTGGTGCGGCATCAGGTGCGCTTGCAACCGGTGCTTAAAAGTCTGTGCGATACGTTGGACAAGGTGTATCGCGACAAGCAGGTGCGGGTGGCGTTTGATTTGCCGGAGCATTGTTATGTGCCGATCGAGCAGGGCGCTTTGTTGGAAATGATGGGGAATTTGCTGGAGAACGCGTATCGGCTGTGTCTGGGTGAGGTGCGTATCAGTGTGCGTGAGAGCCTGGCCGGGATTGACTTGTGTGTCGAGGATGATGGGCCGGGGGTGCCGCCGGATCAGCGGGCGCGGATTCTGGAGCGTGGGGAGCGGTTGGATCGGCAGCATCCGGGGCAGGGGATCGGGTTGGCTGTGGTCAAGGATATTATCGAGAGTTATAACGCGAAGTTGATGTTGGGGGATTCGCCGATGGGGGGGGCGGCGTTTCGGATTCATTTTCCTGCGGTTTGAGGGGGGGGGCTGGGTTTGGGGGCATATCCGTTGCTGCGGTAACGGCTTCCTATGGTTCCGCCCTTACGGCGGGTCACTTTTTCCAGACGCCGAAAAAGTAACCAAAAAGGCTTTACCCTGACGTACGGCTCTCGCTGTGGCTCGGGTTCCTTCGCTCCGGGATCGATCCGGGGGTCATCGCCTCCGGTTTGCTTCGCTGCACCTCCTCTCGATGTGTTTGGCTTCGCCAAACGGTCGCTGCGCTCCCACCCCGGATCAATCCCTCCGCTCAGCCTTCCGACGGGCGTTGAGATCAAAAGCGGTACTCGAGCTAACGCTCATTGTGTTGAGTGGTGGAGATCAAGAGCGGTACTTGAGCTAACGCTCATTGTGTTGAGGGGTGAGAAGCGTGCGGTCGGCTTTGGTTTTGTGTTGGGTTTGCCCCTCACCCCAGCCCTCTCCCCTAGGAGAGGGAGCCGATTTGTGAATCTTTCAGAATCTGAGTTCGACTCGGTGTTTCAAGTCGGTGTAGCTCTCCCAAACACCTCGGCCAGTCCCCTCTCCCTCCGGGAGAGGGCTAGGGTGAGGGGCTCTTGATTTGGCTGTTGATCTGGCTTTTGATCCTGCTCTTGATCTTCAGCCCCATCGGCAGGCCGAGCGGAGGTGTTCATCCGGGGCAGGCGCGCAGCGCCGTTTGGCGAAGCCAAACACATCGAGAGGAGGTGCAGCGAAGCAAACCGGAGGCGATGCCCCCGGATGGACACCGTAGCGAGGGAACACTGAGCCTAGGCGAAGTGCCGTACGTCCGGGAGCAGCCCTTTTGGTTACTTTTGGGGCGTTTGCCAAAAGTGACCCGCCGTAAGGGCGGAACCCTAATCAGCCGTTACCGCAGCAACGGATATGCTCCCAAACCCCAAACCCCAAACCCCAAACCCCAAACCCCCAGAAATCCCAGACAAACAAACCCACCTCCGAAATCCACGGTATTCCAGAAGGCGAGATCTCGAAGACACCTCACTGCTCCTGCGCCCGATAAGCCCCCGGCGTCACCCCCGTCCACTTCTTGAAAGCCCGATGAAACGCCGACGGCTCGGAAAACCCCAGCTGCTCGGCAATCTGTTGCAACGACAGATCCGCCCGCCCCAGATGATAAATGGCGATATCCCGCCGCAACTGATCTTTCAACTCCTGAAAACTGCTGCCTTCCTCGCGCAAATGCCGACGCAGTGTTTGTGGACTGATGTGCAGGTGCGCCGCCACGGCTTCCAGATCCGGCCAACGATTAGTGTCACTGCTGAGCAAACGACGCAGGCGGCTGCTGAGACTGTCGCCGCCGTCGGGGCGCGAGAGCAGGTCGGCGGGAGAGCGCTCAAGGAAATGCTTGAGCGTGCGTTCGTCCTGCAACAACGGCATGTGCAGGTAACGGCTGTGAAACAGCAGACTGCTTTGATCCGCTGAAAACACCAACGGGCAGGGAAACAGCAGGTCGTATTCTGCGCCGTGCGCAGGTTTCGCGTAGCTGAACGTCGCCTGCTCCAGGCGGATGCGCTGGCCGATCAGCCAACTGCCGAGGCGATGCCAGATCACCAGCAGGCTTTCGGTGAGGAAGTGATCCGGGTCCCACAACTGTGAATCATCGAGGCTCAGGCGCACCCATTCGTCTTCGCGGCTCAGGGTCAGGCGCGGGGCGTCGGGGAATAGGCTATAAAACAATAAGCCGCGTTGCAGGGCTTTTTCCAGATTGCGGCAATGAATCGAGGCGTGGCACATCATGGCGAAGCTGCCGGGTTTGCTCGGTGCCATGCCGAACCCCAGGTATTCGTCGTCCAGTGCCAGCCACAGGCTCTGGATCAATCGGGTGAACTGCTCCGGGGCGATGCGCGCACGGGGCTCGTCGAGCAATTCAGGGCTGATCCCCAGTTCCAGCAGCAGGCCCGAATAATCGAATCCGAGGCGGCGCGCACCACCGAGGGCGGCACGGGCGAAATGACTGGCGATGGTGCGTTCGCGCATAAGCGGCAAATCCTTCCTCTGGCGCCGGATGGTAGCCGGGGGTGAACCGGGCAACAAGGCGGATTTCCGCCAAATTGTAGGACGAGATCGGGCGAGTTGGCGGAAATCCGCCACACTGGAGTAACCAGACGGTGACAAAAACGACCCTGTAATCCCTGATATCAAAAGGCTTGCTACGAAACGCACCAAAGTGGCACGACGTTTGCGATAAGAGCGACAGAAGCGTGCGTTGATCCGGCAGGAAAAAGCGTCGCTCGACACAACAAATCCCTCCAGTGCAGGAGGGTTCGCAATTCAGGTTTCGCGGTCAGCAGATGGATGCTGCCACGCGGGACGCTTGAGGAATCTTGCAATGACGACTCGTCAGCCACTGTACAAATCCCTGTATTTCCAGGTGATCGTCGCAATTTGTATCGGTATCGCGCTCGGTCACTACTACCCGCAATTCGGCGTGGCGGTAAAACCGCTGGGTGACGGGTTCATCAAACTGATCAAAATGATCATCGCTCCGATCATCTTCTGCACCGTGGTCAGCGGCATCGCCGGCATGCAGAGCATGAAGTCGGTCGGCAAGACCGGTGGTTACGCACTCCTTTACTTCGAAATCGTTTCGACCATCGCCCTGCTGGTCGGTCTGGTCGTGGTCAACGTCGTGCAGCCGGGCAACGGCATGCACATCGACGTGGCCACCCTCGACGCTTCGAAAGTCGCTTCTTATGTAGCAGCCGGTGCTGACCAGAGCGTTGTCGGCTTCCTGCTCAACGTGATCCCGACCACCATCGTCGGCGCGTTCGCTACCGGTGACATCCTGCAAGTGCTGATGTTCTCGGTGATCTTCGGTTTCGCCCTGCATCGCCTGGGCGACTATGGCCGTCCGATCCTCGACTTCATCGATCGCTTCGCTCACGTGATGTTCAACATCATCAACATGATCATGAAGCTCGCGCCAATCGGTGCCTTCGGTGCGATGGCATTCACCATCGGTGCCTACGGTGTCGGCTCGCTGGTGCAGTTGGGTCAGTTGATGATCTGCTTCTACATCACTTGCCTGGCGTTCATTCTGATCGTGCTCGGCGGTATCGCGCGCATGCACGGTTTCAGCGTGCTGAAGATGATCCGCTACATCCGTGAAGAGCTGCTGATCGTACTCGGCACCTCGTCGTCGGAATCGGTACTGCCACGCATGCTGATCAAGATGGAGCGTCTGGGCGCGAAGAAATCGGTCGTGGGTCTGGTGATCCCGACGGGCTACTCGTTCAACCTCGACGGTACTGCGATCTACCTGACCATGGCGGCGGTGTTCATTGCTCAGGCAACTGACACGCACATGGACATCACCCATCAGATCACGCTGCTGGTGGTGTTGCTGCTGTCCTCCAAAGGCGCTGCCGGTGTGACCGGTTCGGGCTTCATCGTGCTGGCGGCCACGCTGTCGGCTGTGGGTCACCTGCCGGTGGCCGGTCTGGCGCTGATCCTCGGTATCGACCGCTTCATGTCCGAAGCACGCGCACTGACCAACCTGGTGGGTAACGCCGTTGCGACCATCGTGGTTGCCAAGTGGGTGAAAGAGCTGGACACCGATACCCTGCAAGCCGAGCTGGCTTCGGGTGGTCGCGGTATCGCTGATACCCGTCCTGAAGACGACCTGGGTGTGGCTGAAGGCCCGACGCCGAGCAACGTCAAGTAAGTAAAAAACCGGCATCACTGCGATGCCGGATTGTGAAGAGCCCTTGTGGTGAGGGGATTTATCCCCGATGAATTGCGCAGCGGCCCCTTCTTTGACTGAAAAGAAGGGAATACTGCGCAGTCCATCGGGGATGAATCCCCTCGCCACAGGGGTTTTTTCTTGCCTGCGATTTGAGCGTAACGGTCACACTCGCTGACATTTCCGGTGATTGCCGTACGCGGTATCGCTGCCTAGGCTGAGTGCATCGCCCAAGGAGTTCGCCCATGTCTGCACCGCTGGCCTCACTGAAAATCCTCGACTTCTCGACGCTGCTGCCGGGGCCGTTCGCCTCGCTGTTGCTGGCCGACATGGGCGCCGAAGTGTTGCGGATCGAGTCGCCGACCCGTCTGGATCTGCTGCGGGTGTTGCCGCCTCACGATCAGGGCATGTCGGCCAGTCATGCCTATCTCAATCGCAACAAGCGCAGCCTCGCACTCGACCTGAAACAGCCCGAGGCACTGGAGGTGGTCAAGCAACTGCTGGCCGACTACGACATCGTCCTCGAGCAGTTTCGCCCCGGCGTGATGGAGCGTCTGGGCCTGGGTTATGAGGCGCTGAAGGCGATCAACCCGAAGCTGATCTACGTGTCGATCACCGGTTACGGCCAGACCGGGCCGTACAAGGATCGCGCCGGGCACGACATCAATTATCTGGCGCTGGCGGGGTTATCGAGTTACACCGGCCGCGCCGACAGCGGGCCGTTGCCGCTGGGCATGCAGGTGGCGGATGTTGCCGGTGGTTCGCTGCACGGGGTGATCGGGCTGCTGGCGGCGGTGATTGCCCGCCAGCACACCGGGCAGGGCACGCATCTGGACGTGAGCATGACCGACTGCGCGTTCAGCCTGAACGCCATGGCCGGTGCCGGGTATCTGGCTTGCGGCGAGTCGCCGGGTCGGGAAGATCAGATGCTCAACGGGGGCAGCTTTTACGACTACTACCGCTCTCGCGACGGGCGCTGGATGTCGGTAGGCAGTCTCGAGCCTGGGTTCATGCATCAATTGTGCACGGCGCTGGGTCGCCCGGAGTTGGCGGCGCAAGGCTTGTCGCCCAAGCCTGAGCAGCAGCGGGCGTTGAAATACGCGCTGACGGTCGAATTCGAAAAACATGACTTTGCCGAACTGTGCGAGATGTTTGCCGGGATCGATGCGTGTGTCGAGCCAGTATTGAATCTGGGGGAGGCGGTGCGCCATCCACAGTTACAGGCTCGGGAACTGGTGACCCAGGTGCCGCGCGGGGATGGCACGACCCAGGCGCAAATGGCGTGTCCGTTGAAATTTTCCGAGGCGTTGCCGGCGCCACGGCATGTTGGCGCGGGGGTGGGGCAGCATACGGATCAAGTGTTGGGGGAGTTGGGGTTCAGTGCTGAGCGGATTGTCGAGTTGCGTGCATCCAAGGTGATTCTTTAGCGTCTGTGTTGGCCCTATCGCTGGCAAGCCAGCTCCCACAGGTTTTGTGTCGGACATGGTTTATGTGGCCACCTCGGACACTGTGGGAGCTGGCTTGCCAGCGATGGGGCCAGTCAGGTCACTGCAAAACTGACTATTCCACGCGCATCTCACCACTGAACACCAAAGTGCTCCGACACCGCCGGCACAAATACCGCCGCCCCTGCCGCACCAGGCTATGGCGCTGCGCCGAAAACGGAAAATCACTGTCGGCACACGGGCACTTATAGATATAGCGGGTCACGCTGCGGCGTTTGATTGCATACGTGTGGCAGCGATCCGGCGGCAGTTCGTAGACGCCACGCATGATCAGTTGCCACTCCTCGCCATGGGGCTGGATGCGGTCGCCGAACAGTTGATGGGCGATCAGGTGCGCGACTTCGTGGGCCACGGTCTGTTTGAGGAAGTGTTCGGTGTTTTCCCGGTACAACTGCGGGTTGAAGCGCAGCAGGTTCTCGTGCAGATGCGCGACCCCGGCTTTTTGCCCGCGCAGCTTGAGGCTCACCACGGGGCGTTGGAAATGACGTTTGAAAAAGGATTCAGCGAGTTGGTAACAGTCTTCGACGCGGGTATTGAGTTGCTCGGGCATGCTTGATGGATCTCCAGAGGCGTCGAGTATGCCGCAACCCTGTGGACTTGCGAATCGCCGAACTGCCGAATGGTCATCAGCGATACGAGAAGGCCGCCTTGCGGCGGCCTGTATTGGCAGATCTTGTTTTTCTCGGAGAGTCATTGCGTCAGTTGGTGTACACGGGCCCCACGCCCAGGCCCCAGACGATCACGGTGAACGCCATGATGGCCACCAGCACCACCAGACCCACCGCCAGCACCGAGCTGGAAAACAGAAAACCTTCGTCCGACGGAATATTCATGAAGGTCGGCAGCCCCACATACAACAGATACACCGTGTAGCAGATGGCCGCCGTGCCGACGATCATCCCCAGCCACATATGCGGATACAGCGCCGCCAGCCCGCCGACAAACAACGGTGTCGCGGTGTAGGTGGCAAACGCCACGCAACGGGCCAGACTCGGGTTGGCGTCGTAGGTGCGGGCCATCCAGTGCACAAACGCGCCCATCACCGCGACCCCGCCGAGCATCGCCAGATACGACATGACCGTCATCCAGATGGCGCTTTCGACCGTGAGCATGACCGGCGCGCGATTGCCGATCACCCAACCGACCTGCGTGGTGCCGATGAACGCCGAGACAGCGGGGATCGCCGCCAGAATCAGCGTGTGTGTCAGGTACATATGGCTGATGCTTTCCTCTTGGTCGCCACGGATTTCCTTCCATTCCTGATCGGGGTGGGTAAAAAGTCCCACTACGTGATGGATCATGCCAGTCACTCCTCTTGTTATTGCCATCGCCCCCCAACGGAGCGCCTACGGGCCAATGAGGCCGAGCAAATTCAGGTCTTCAGATGTGTGCGACCTTATGTCGCAGTATAGAAAGGACTTAACCGCACAGGGACTAGGGGCTTAGAGCAAATCGCGCTGTAAACAGGGGGCTTAATCGCCGCAGGCTCTTGGTATCAACTCTTGGTTATCCTGGAAATACATTTGTGGTGAGGGGATTCATCCCCGATGGGGTGCGAAGCAGCCCCAAAACCTCAGAACTCTATTTTCCCGATACTTCGCGGTGGATGGCTTGACGACTGCTGCGCAGCCGATCGGGGATGAATCCCCTCGCCACAGAGGGCAATGCAGACCTCGGAAGAATGGGACAGACCCACGGCCCTTCGCCCCCACGACGTTTTTGCGTAAAATGCCGGCCCTTCGTCACACCTCACGGATTTCGCGTCATGGGCACTCTTACGGTCAACCAGAACAAACTGCAAAAGCGCCTGCGCCGCCTGGCCGGGGAAGCGGTCGCCGACTTCAACATGATTGAAGACGGCGACAAGGTCATGGTCTGCCTGTCCGGAGGCAAGGACAGCTACACCATGCTCGACGTGCTGATGCACCTGCAGAAGGTTGCACCGATCAAGTTCGAGATCGTCGCGGTGAACATGGACCAGAAGCAGCCGGGCTTCCCCGAGCACGTGCTGCCGGCCTACCTCAAAGAGCTGGGCATCGAGTACCACATCGTCGAGAAAGACACTTACTCGGTGGTCAAAGAGCTGATCCCGGAAGGCAAGACCACCTGCTCGCTGTGCTCGCGCCTGCGTCGTGGCACGCTGTATACCTTTGCCGACGAAATCGGCGCGACCAAAATGGCCCTCGGTCATCATCGCGACGACATCGTCGAGACGTTCTTCCTCAACATGTTCTTCAACGGCACCCTCAAGGCGATGCCGCCGAAGTTGCGCGCCGATGACGGCCGCAACGTGGTGATCCGTCCGCTGGCGTACTGCAACGAGAAGGACATCCAGGCCTACTCGGACCTCAAGGAATTCCCGATCATCCCGTGCAACCTCTGCGGTTCGCAGGAAAACCTGCAGCGTCAGGTGGTCAAGGAAATGCTTCAGGACTGGGATCGCAAGACCCCGGGGCGAACTGAAAGCATCTTCCGCAGTCTGCAGAATGTGGTGCCGTCCCAACTGGCCGACCGCAACCTGTTCGACTTCACCAGCCTGAAGATCGATGAGACGGCGGCTTCGCGCTTCGTCAATGTCGTAAACCTTTAAACACAAACTGTAGGAGTGAGCCCTGTGGTGAGGGGATTTAGCGAAACGTCGCACCGCCCCGATGGACTGCGCAGCAGACCCAAGCTCTTCTCGGGGCGCTTCGCGCCCCATCGGGGATAAATCCCCTCACCACAGGGCTCACTCCTACATTGGATTTTCGTTTCATTTCCCAGGAGAGGGCATGCGCGATTACAAGTGGCTGCACGAATACTGTCTGAACCGCTTTGGTTCGGCGGCTGAACTGGAAGCCCATCTGCCCGTTCCCAAGACCCCGGCGCAATTGCGCAAAATCAGCGACGATCGCTACCTCTCGACCATGGCCCTGCGCGTGTTTCGTGCCGGGCTCAAGCACAGTCTGGTGGATGCCAAGTGGCCGGCCTTCGAAGAAGTGTTCTTCAAGTTCGATCCGGAAAAAGTCGTGCTGATGAGTGCCGAACATCTTGAACGGCTGATGCAGGATGCGCGGATCATCCGTCACCTGGGCAAGCTCAAGAGCGTGCCGCGCAATGCGCAGTTCATTCTGGATGTCGAGAAAGACAAGGGCAGTTTCGGCGCGCTGATCGCCGACTGGCCGGTGACCGACATTGTCGGCCTGTGGACCTACCTGAAAAAACACGGCCATCAACTGGGCGGACTATCGGCCCCACGGTTTTTGCGCATGGTCGGCAAGGATACCTTTGTGCCGAGCTATGACGTGGTCGCGGCGCTGAATGCGCAGAATATCGTCGACAAGGTGCCGACCAGTCTGCGCGATCTGACGATTGTGCAGGATGCATTCAACCAGTGGCATGAACAGAGCGGCGGGCGGGCGATGAGCCAGATCTCGATGATGCTCGCGTACACCGTGAATCATTAAGACCGCGTCGCCCCAATCGCTGGCAAGCCAGCTCCCACAGTTTTTGTATTGATCACATTATTGTGTTTCAACACAGATCCTGTGGGAGCTGCGGTGCGACGATTCGACTTGCCAGCGATGGCGTCGGCTTAGGCGACGCTGATCTCGCCCTCGCCAGCCAGTTTGCGATTCAACTGATACCGCCACCGCACATACAGCAGCGCTGAGCAGAACACCGCCAGGCTCGCGACCATCTCCAGCACACCAAACATCTGCCGGTTCGGGTCATACGCCGCCAGTGCGCCTTTGATGAAATACAGATTCACCACAAAACACATCCACGAATGCCCACGGGCGCTGCCCATGATCATCGCCGGGGCGAGGACCAGCCACGGGATCAGCTCGACCAGCAGAATCACCCACGGTCGGGCGCCATGCAGGTCGGCGAATACCAGATAGTAGGCGGCGAGCAGTCCGGCCAAAGCAAAGAAGCTCAGCAGGCTGATCACCCGCATCGCCTTCACTCGCGGCTCAAGCCACTCGATGGAGGGCAGGATTTTCGGCTTCTTCGCCACCGTCAGCCCTCCAGTTTCTGCGCAGTCTTGGCCAGACGCAGGCCCAGCGCCCGGCACAGTGCGACTTCGTGCTGATCGAGGCCACTTTTACCATCCGCCCCAGCGTGATGGCTGGCGCCGTACGGTGTGCCGCCGCCCTGGGTTTCCAAGAGCGCCGATTCGCTGTAGGGCAGGCCGGTGATCAGCATGCCGTGGTGCAGCAACGGCAGCATCATCGACAGCAGCGTGGTTTCCTGGCCGCCATGCAGGCTAGCGGTGGAGGTGAACACGCCGGCCGGTTTGCCGACGAGGGCGCCGGTCAGCCAGAGGTTGCTGGTGCCGTCGAGGAAGTATTTGAGCGGTGCAGCCATGTTGCCGAACCGGGTCGGACTGCCGAGGGCCAGACCGGCGCAGTTCTTCAAGTCATCGAGGGTCGCGTAGAGCGCGCCTTCGTCCGGGATGTCCGGGGCCACGGCTTCGCACTCGGTGGAGATCGCCGGCACAGTGCGCAAACGCGCTTCGAGGCCGGCCTGCTCGACACCACGGGCGATCTGCCGGGCCATCTCGTTGGTCGAGCCGCTGCGGCTGTAATACAGAACCAGAATGTACGGCGCGCTCACGGCAGCAACTCCAGGACCTGCTCCGGTGGACGGCCGATGACGGCTTTGTCGCCGACTTCCAGAATCGGTCGTTCCATCAGCTTGGGATGGGCCGCGATCGCTTCGATCAATTGTTTCTCGGTGAGACTGGCGTCGGCCAGGTTCAGGGTTTTGTATTCATCTTCCCCGGTACGCAGCAACTGCCGTGCGCTGATCCCGAGCTTGCCGAGCAGGGCCTTGATCTGTGCGGCGTCCAGCGGGGTTTCGAGGTAGCGCACGACGTTTGGCGTCAGGCCGCGGGCTTCAAGCAGTTCCAGCGCGCCGCGGGATTTCGAGCAGCGCGGATTGTGATAAAGCGTCAGATCGGTCATGGCGGGTCGCTTCTGGCGTAAAGTGGCGGCTATTCTAACTGTGCAACGCGCAATCCAGAACCTCGGGAGGCGATGGGTCGCAGGCGTATTCAAATTTTCACAAGGAACAGGACATGACACGGCGATTGGCAGCGGCATTGACGATAATCGGGGCGTTGATGCTGGGGGGCTGCGGCAATGACTATGGTATCGACCAGAACGGTCAGAAAGTGGCGTCCGAGCGCCTCGACAAACAATGGGTGGTGATCAACTACTGGGCTGAATGGTGTGGCCCGTGCCGCACGGAAATCCCTGAACTCAACCATTTGGCGGATGAACTCAAGAGCAAGAATGTCGGTGTATTCGGGGTCAACTTCGACAACGTGCAGGGTGTAGAACTGAAAGACGCCAGTGAAAAACTCGGCATCAAGTTCACTGTACTGGCGCAGGATCCGGCGGAGTTGTTCGACTTGCCGCGCAGTGAGGCCTTGCCGGTGACGTACATCATCGACAACAAGGGCAAGGTGCAGGAGCAGTTGCTGGGGGAGCAGACAGCGGCGGGGGTGATGGCCAGGCTTGAGGCGTTGCAGGCGAACAAATAGCCTTCAAAAGCCCCTCACCCCAGCCCTCTCCCTGTATGTACCGGAGACATGGTGGACACATGTTCGGAGACATGGTGGACGGTTTTAGATCTTCTTACCTGCCGTAACGATCTGCAAGTTCAAGTCGATTCGGGCAATACGATGTCTACTCCAGTAGACATCGTGGATGCCATCTTCCGTCGTTTCCCGGATAGCTACTGACCTCCCATAAAAAGCTTTTCCGACTGTGTATTCACGGTTCCGCCAGTAGATCTCGCCCTTCACCTGAACCTTCCTGACCACATCCCCATCGTCGTACTCCGGCGCCGCGGGCTGCTCCTGATATTCCCGTGGGCTGCTGCTGTAGCGAGTAGCAGGCACCTGCATGTCCAACGCTTGATGTGGACGCTTCTGGTTGTAGATATCACGCCAGATATCAAACGCGCGTTGTGCACCGTTGAGATCAATAAAATGTCGGTCTCGCAGGACTTCATTTTTCAGGCTGCGGTGGAAGCGTTCCAGCTTTCCTTGGGTTTGCGGATGATAAGGTCGAGAGTGCCCGACCTTGATGCCCTGACTCATCAGCCAGACCTCCAGCGCGGTATAAACGCCAGTCTGGTCACCCCAGGGTGAACCGTTGTCCATCGTCATGCGCAAAGGCAGACCATGACGCCGAAAGACCCGGATTAGATGCTCCTGAACGGTTTCACGTCGCTCATCGAGGCAGGCCGCGATACACAGCGAAAACCGCGAATGATCGTCCAGTATCGTCAACGGATGGCAACGTCCCTGAGCCAGGCTGATATGGCCCTTGAAGTCCATCTGCCAAAGATCGTTGGGCGCTTCATGCTCGAAGCGGATAAACGGTTTAATCTCAGCGGCCTTTGAATCAACGCGTGAATGACGCTGTAAAACCGCATGCACGGTACTGACCGAAGGCATTACTACGCCGCTGTCTTCCAGCACACGTTTGAGCTTGCGAGCGCCCCAAGCCGCGTATTCCTCACTCACGGTCAGAATCTGCTGCTCAACCTCTTCAGCGCAGCGTTTGGGTGACGTCTTCGGTCGTCGAGACTGATCGATCAAGCCCTCTGCACCTGAAGTTTCAAACCTGTTGAGCCATTTGTAGGCAGTGCTTGGGCTGATATTGAATCGGCGGCAAAGCTGCCGGACATTGGCTCCTTCTTGCCGAGCCAAATGCACAAACTCTGAACGAAGCTGCACGGTGGACACCTCTTCCCAGGACACAGGTCATCTCCTTGGTGATGAGCAATGTGTCTATTAAAAAGTGTCCACCATGTCTCCGAACACCTGTCCACCATGTCTCCGGTACATACACTCCCGGAGGGAGAGGGGGCCGACCGCAGTGTCTTGCGACCTACATCGACCTGAAAGACCCAGTCGATCAGGTCATCGGTGAGGCTGCATCAAGTCGATTATGGATTCACCGACACAGGATCAGGTCGGCGTACCTCTCCAATATCCCCCAATCAGTCCCCTCTCCCTCTGGGAGAGGGCTAGGCGGGCGGCGTTCCGATGAGGGCTTTGGCTGTCTGAGGGTCAACCCTCTTCCAGCCACCAGCGCAACGGCTTGCCTTGCGCCGGCCAGAAGCGCATCTGTTCGATCGGCGAAATATCCCAGCGCTCGACCTGCTCCAGCGCCTGAAGGAAGCGTTGTTCCTGCTCCATCAGTGCTGGCGCGCACAGCTTGCGGGTCTTGCCGATCTTGCCGAAGCTCAGCTTGTCACCATCGAGGGTGTACGGCGCGAACCAATGGTTGCAGCCGCCGTTGCCGTAGGCGCGGCCATCATCGCCGAGGGTCACGGTCAGATGGCTGTAATCCATCAATGGCCGTTCGCCGATCCACTCCAGAATGTAGCTGCGGTTCTGTTGCAGTTGCACAGGCTCCGCGGCGCAGCCCGCCAGGCCAACACCGACCAGAGCGGTCAGGGCAAGGCGTTTCATCACGCAGGCTCCTGGCATTTCGGGCACAGATGTTTCTCGCCAACGGCTTTCCAGCCCAACTCGGCAATGCGCGCCGTGGCGGCCGGTTTTTCTGCGGCTTTGCCCAGCTTGGCGTCTACTGCGAACTCGAAGCTCAGCTCTTTGGCGCAGCTGTCGCAGTTGACCTGCCAGGTGTGAATCGCCAGTTCGCCGAACACCGGGCCCGTGGTCATCGCGGTCCATTGGCCTGGCGGGTTGATCAGGTGGCGGACGGTTTCGACGGTCAGGCGCATGGACAAGTCCTTGCTGCCTTTGAGGGTGACCAACAGGGCGTCACCGATGCGGATCGAGCCACCGTTGCCGGTGACCTGATAGCGGCCCGGTACAAGGGCGCGGCATTCGGTGAGGGTGTGTTGCGGGTTCATCAGGTTGTAGCGGAAATCGTGTTCGACCATGGGTCCTCCAAATATGCGCGACATGCTAGCACGGGCCACGTTGCAAATTGACGTGCGCTTGCGACCTTCGATCAGGTTCAAATCGACCTTGGCCCATGGCAAACTGCCGCCCTCGACTCTGAAGGAACGGAACATGGCGCTGATCGAATGTTATGAATGTAAGCGCAGCATCAGCTCGCAAGCCTCGGCGTGCATTCATTGCGGGGCGCCGATGGCGCAACAACAGGCCGACGCGCAGAGCGCCGGGGCACCGGCTAAGCCTGCGACGATTTCTTTCGGCAGTCTGCCGCGCAACAGGACTGTGGCCGAGGCTGCTGTCATCGCGCCTGAAAGTCCAGAGCCGTTACCGAACATCATGCCGGCAGCGGCGGGGCAACGGCGTCAGCAACCGGCCGCGCAAGCAGCCGTGACGCATATCAATGAGGATGGCAGCCGCCCGGTGGAAGGCTGGCTGAAGATCATGGTGTTCCTGTTGCCGATGGTGTTTGTCTGGTTCCTGCTGCGCAGTGGTCACTCGGCAAAACAACGCCTGTTCGGTTTTGGCTGGCTGGCGCTGCTGATTCTGGCGTCCTCCCTTAAGTAAGCGCTAAAGCGCTTAACCCTCGACCTGGTTCTGCGGTGACCCCGCGGCCCAGGTCGCGATATTGTCCAGGGTCGTCGCAGCAATCGCGCCCAGCGCCTCGCGCGTCAGAAACGCCTGATGCGCGGTGATGATCACATTCGGAAAGGTCAGCAAGCGCGCCAGCACGTCGTCCTGCAACGGCAGGTCGGAGCGGTCCTCGAAAAACAGCTGCGCCTCTTCCTCATACACATCCAGACCCAGATAACCCAGTTGCCCGTCCTTCAAGGCATCGATCAGCGCCGGGGTGTCCACCAGGCCGCCGCGACCGGTGTTGATGAGCATCGCCCCCGCCTGCATGTGCGCCAGTGAGTCGCGGTTGATCAGGTGTTTGCTCTGCTCGTTGAGCGGGCAGTGCAGGCTGATGATTCGCGACTGCGCGAGCAACTCCTGCAGGCTCAGATAACGGGCACCCAAGGCCAGCACCTGAGGATTCGGGTACGGGTCGTACGCGAGCAGTTCACAACCGAAACCGTGCATGATTTTCGCGAAGGTGGCGCCGATCTGCCCGGTGCCGACGATGCCGACCGTCTTGCCGACCAGATCGAAACCGGTCAGGCCATGCAGACTGAAATCGCCTTCACGGGTGCGGTTGTAGGCGCGGTGCAAGCGCCGGTTGAGGGCGAGGATCAGGGCCACGGCATGCTCGGCCACCGCATGCGGCGAGTAGGCCGGGACACGCACGACGTCAAGGCCCAGGCGTTTCGCCGCGGCCAGGTCGACATGGTTGTAACCGGCCGAGCGCAGGGCGATCAGGCGTGTGCCGTCGGCCGCCAGACGCTCCAGCACGGCGGCGCTGAGGTCGTCGTTGATAAAGGCGCAAACCACTTCGTGATGTTCGGCCAGTGCGGCAGTGTCGAGACTCAGCCGCGCCGGTTGAAAATGCAGTTCGATACCCGCCGGGCAATCGGCACCGAGGAAACTGTCGCGGTCGTAGGTCTGGCTGCTGAAAACGATCGTGCGCATGAAATCCTCCTGGAGCATCGACTCGGGTGGCATAAACCAAGTCAACTTTATCGGTGTTCGCGCTGGCCGGTATTGCGCTGGGTCAGGCGCTGATCTTCGCTTGCGCGGCGAGGCGATTGATCGCCCGTTCCAGCTCATCCAGCGCCGTCGACGCTTTCGGGTCGTCCTGTTTGAGCAGGGTTTCGCTGCGCTGACAGGCGGCGCGCAATTGCGGGACGCCGCAGTAACGCGTGGCGCCGTGCAGGCGATGCACGCGTTCAATCAGAGCATTCTGGTCGTGGCTGTCGCGTGCCGTGCGAATGGCTTCGCGGTCGGCTTCCAGCGAGGCCAGCAGCATCGCCAGCATGTCCGCCGCGAGGTCCGCCTTGCCAGCGGCCAGACGCAAGCCTTCCTCGTGATCGAGCACCGGCAATTCGTGATTGCCCGCCGCGCTGTCACTGACCCGCTCCGGCGCCTGATTGCGCAGGGCCAGACCGGTCCATTTCAGCACCACCTGTGCCAGTTGCCGCTCGCTGATCGGTTTGGTCAGGTAGTCGTCCATGCCGCTTTGCAGCAACGCACGTTTTTCGTTGGCCATGGCATGCGCGGTGAGCGCGACGATCGGCAGGGGTGTGCAATGCCGTTCGCTCTCCCACTGGCGAATGGTTTCGGTGCTTTGACGCCCGTCCATGCCGGGCATCTGGACGTCCATCAACACCAGATCGAAGGATTCGGTCTGCACCGCTTTGACCGCTGCGTATCCGCTTTCCACCGCGAGAACCTTGGCGCCCATGTCTTCGAGCAGCGTTTGCACCAGCAACAGATTGGCCGGGTTGTCATCGACACACAGCACCTTTGGTGCGCGACTCGACAATGGTTCGTTCGGCTCGTTGCGTGGTTGGCGCGGGTTGGCCAGATCCGACAGAGCGCGGCGCAATTTGCGCGTACAGGCCGGTTTGGCTTGCAGCTGGCTGTGCGGGTTGGGCACCGATAGATGGAACAGTGTCTGTTCGGTGGTCGGGCACAGCACCAGCACTTTGCAGCCGAGGTGTTCGAGGTCCCAGATGTGCTGGTTCAGGCGTTCCGGCAGTATGTCGTTGCTGGTGATGCCGATTACCGCCAGATCGATGGCCTGATCGGTCTGATGCGCGCCGGTGACGCCATTCGTCAGGCTTTCCAGGGTGTTGAACGGCGTGACATTGAGGCCGCAGTCTTCCAGTTGATGCTGCAAGGCCTGACGCGCCAGTTCGTGGTTTTCCAGCACCGCTACACGGCGTCCGAGCAACGGCGCCGAGGGCAGGTCTTCGGCGTCGTCACGGGTTTTCGGCAGGCTCAGGCTGATCCAGAATTCCGAGCCTTCGCCCGGCGTACTGTCGACGCCGATCTCGCCGCCCATCTGTTCGATCAGGCGCTTGGAGATCACCAGCCCCAACCCTGTACCGCCGGGCTGACGCGACAGCGAATTGTCGGCCTGACTGAACGCCTGGAACAACGCGCGCACGTCCTGATTCGACAGGCCGATGCCGGTGTCCTGAATACTGATGCGCAGTTGCACGCTGTCTTCGTGTTCTTCTTCGAGCATCGCCCGGGCGACGATGGTGCCTTCGCGGGTGAACTTGATCGCGTTGCTCACCAGGTT
Source organism: Pseudomonas sp. Seg1 (assembly GCF_018326005.1). NCBI lineage: Bacteria > Pseudomonadati > Pseudomonadota > Gammaproteobacteria > Pseudomonadales > Pseudomonadaceae > Pseudomonas > Pseudomonas sp. Seg1. Next base: position 4,859,076 of record NZ_AP021903.1, on the reverse strand, counting down.
GGTGAGGATCTGCTTCAGGCGTAACGGATCACCGACCAGCGACAGCGGCGTATCGCGATAAACCAGGCTGACCAGCTCCAACTGCTTGGCGTGAGCGGCGGGGGCGAGGATGGTCAGGGTGTCCTGCAACAGATCGCGCAAGTTGAACGGAATGTGGTCGAGCACCAGTTTGCCCGCCTCGATTTTGGAGAAGTCGAGGATCTCGTTGATGATCCCGAGCAGGCTGTCAGCGGATTTTTCGATGGTGCCCAGATAGTCGAGCTGGCGCGGGGTCAGCTCGCTTTTTTGCAGCAGATGCGTGAAGCCGAGAATGCCATTGAGCGGCGTGCGAATCTCGTGACTCATGTTGGCAAGGAATTCGGATTTGATCCGGCTCGCTTCCAGCGCTTCTTTACGGGCCAGATCCAGCTCGATGTTCTGGATTTCGATGGTTTCCAGGTTCTGCCGGACGTCTTCGGTGGCCTGATCGACGCTGTGCTGCAGTTCTTCGCGGGCGTTCTGCAAGGTGCCGGCCATGCGATTGATGCCCGACGCCAATTCATCCAGCTCCTGACTGCCGAGCGGTGGCAGGCGGGTTTCCAGGTGGCCATCCTTGAGTTGCGCGACAGCCTGTTTGATCTGGCTCAGCGGACGATTGATGGTGCGGCCCATGCGCAAGGCGAGCAGCGCAGCACCGGCAAGCCCGGCGGCAATCAGCAACAGGCTGGCGAACAGGCTGCGATAACCGCGCAGCAGCATGCCGTTGTGTGACAGTTCCAGTTCGACCCAGCCGAGCAGACGGTCGGATTCTTCGGGGATCAACTCGCCGGCGAGGTTGCGGTGCTTGCCGAACACCGGCATCAGGTAGCGGGTCGCGTCATTGCCGCTGCGCCGTTGCAAGTGCGCGCTGTCACCGCTCGGTGCCTGATTGAGCATGGTCGGGCCGGCGTGGGCCAGCGGCGAGCGGTCCGGTGCGAGAAAGGTCACTGCGCGCACATCGGGTTGTTCGAGGGACTGAGTGGCGATGCGCTCCAGCAAGTCGCTGTTGCCATGACCCATGGCGGGTGCCACTAACGGTGCGAGTTGCTCGGCGATCATTTCGCCGCGCTGCATCAATTGGGTCTGCAGGTCGGACTGCTGCGTCCAGGTGAAATAACCACCCAACACCAGCGCCATCAGGCTGGTCGGCAACAAGGTCAGCAACAACACGCGACCTTTGATTCCCAGTTTCTTGAGCACGCCTATCTCCTGCATCCCGCTGATCCGTTGACTCATGCGTGCATCCGGCACGCGACATTGGCGCAGTGTAGCGATTTGCTCGCGGGCAATCTCCGGAAAAATACTCTCGTCTGCTGTCCGCCAGCGCAGGCGCGTTCGTCCGACGGCGCAACCTTGAGTTGCCCGCTGCCCGGCAATCTTGAATAATCGCGCTCAACTGAGAATTACTTGCAGATACTCATGACTCCTGTTTCCGTTGGCCAGCCACGCATACTTTCCATCGAGGACGATCCGGTTCTGGGTGCCTATGTTCACGAACATCTGGGCCGCAGCGGCTTTCAGGTGACCTGGTGTCAGAACGGTCAGGAAGGCCTGAACATCGCCAGGCGCCAGGTGTTCGACGTGGTGTTGATGGACATTCTGTTGCCCGGGCTGGATGGCCTGAACCTGCTGACTCAACTGCGCCAGAGCCACTCGACGCCGGTGCTGCTGATGTCGGCCCTCGGTGCCGAGGCCGATCGCATCAGTGGTTTCCGTCTGGGCGCCGACGATTACCTGCCCAAGCCGTTCAGCATGGCCGAACTGCATGTGCGCATCGAAGCGATCCTGCGGCGGGTGGCCCTTGATCGTCGTCCCGCAGCGCTCGCTGTGCCGGTGGCTACGGGCACGCTGCACTTTGACGATGAGCAATGTGATGTGTTCTTCCGCGAGCAAGCGGCCGGCCTGACTCGCAGCGAATTCCGCCTGTTGGAAACCCTCAACCGTAATGATGAAGAAGTGCTGAGCAAGGCTTTCCTTTATCAGCACGTCCTGCAACGCGGCTACGCCGCGCACGACCGCAGTCTCGACATGCACATCAGCCAGATCCGCCGCAAACTCAAAGCCATCGGCTACACCGAGCGGGAAGTGCGCACGGTGTGGGGCAAGGGTTACGTGTTGAGTGCCGCTGATGAAAATGTCTGAGCTGCCGGGACGGCACTCGTTGTTCTGGAAACTGGCCTGTCTGCTGGTAGCGTTCTGTTTGTTGATGATCTGGCTCAGTTGGTCGTGGGGCCGGTACATGGAGCAGCGCAACCAGTTCCTCTCCGACGAGGCGCGCGGCACGCTGGCGCGTTATGCCGCGCAAGCCGAGCAGGCGTGGCAGCGAGGCGGGCGCAGCGGCGTCGATGACTGGTTGCAGAGCATGGAGTTGCGCGAGGCCAGTTGGGTCGGCGTCATCGGCGGCAATTTGCAGTCGCTTAGCAGTGACCCATTGAATGAACAGGAAATCCAGCACCTGACCTTCTTGCGCGGCCTCGACTGGCCGATTCACAAACAGGGCCGGCCGTGGCTGCGCATCCCGTTTCCCAAGGATCCGTCCGCCGGCAGTCTGGTGATCGAATTGCCCGAACGCTTTGTGCCGGGCAAATACCGGGTGTTCTGGCGAGTCATCACCAACGGCGTGATTCCCGGGCTGTTCACTTTATTGTTGTGCGTCGGGCTGTACCGCTTGCTGGTGGTGCCGCTGAACAACCTGCGTGAGCAGGCCAATGCCTGGCGCGCCGATCAATTGAATGTACGGCTGTCGAGCGGCATCACCCAGCGGCCGGACGAGCTCGGTGAACTGGCCCGGGCGTTCGACTCGATGTCCGAACGCCTGCAAACCACTGTCGCCGTGCAACAGCAATTGTTGCGTGATCTGTCACACGAACTGCGAACCCCGCTGAGCCGACTGCGCGTGGCCAGCGAAAGTGAGCAGGGTTTGCCGCAATTGCGCGAGCGCATCGGCCGCGAAGTCGACGGCATGCAACGGCTGGTCGAAGACACGTTGCAACTGGCCTGGCTCGATACCGACCGTTCGCCACTGCCAGACGAAGCGATTCAGATCCAGGCCTTGTGGGAGATGCTCACCGACAACGCCTGTTATGAAAGTGGCTGGCCGAGTCTGCAATTGCAGTGCGCGGTGGAAGCGTCGTGCTGGGTGCGCGGCAATCTCAATACCTTGGCGCAGGCGCTGGAGAATATTTTGCGCAACGCCATTCGTCATTCGCCTGAGGGCGGGATTGTGCGTCTGGATGGCCGGCGAGATGGCGATTACTGGCATCTGTGGCTGGAGGATCAGGGCGGCGGGGTGGCTGACGGGGATCTCGAGCGGATCTTTTCGCCGTTCACCCGACTGGACGGATCACGTCCGGGGGACGGTGGGTTTGGGCTGGGGTTGAGCATCGCGCGCAATGCGGTGCAGCGCCAGGGTGGGCGTCTTTGGGCGCAGAACAGCGAAGCGGGGTTGCGGCTGAATCTGCGGTTGGTGGCTGATGATGGTGCCGTCAGCCCCGACGCCATCGCTGGCAAGCCAGCTCCCACAGGTTCCAGCAGCGTTCCACCAATCTTCGCCCAACACCAAACTCTGTAGGAGCTGTCGAGTGAAACGAGGCTGCGATCTTTTGATGTTGTTAAGGGGCAAGATCAAAAGATCGCAGCGGTCCGCAGTTCCTACATGAATGCCTATCACCCTGTAAGAGCGAGCTTGCTCGCGATGTAGTCCGTTGGTGGAGGCCAATCCTGCGAGTATGCAGGAGCGCTCGCCTTCTTTTGTACGACATTTCCCAAGCTGTATCAGCGGTCATTTTTAGCGTCCTGAACGGTTTAGGCTCGTGCCTCAGCTGATCTCCAAGGAATTGCGCATGACTGTATCCAGCCTTACTGGCAGCCCGGATGGCGAACGCTTCAACGAAGTGCTCGCGCTGATTCACAGTGCCAGGCATAAGGCCATGCAAGCGGTCAATACACAGCTGATTGAGCTTTATTGGCAGGTGGGGGCGCACATCAGTCGCAAGATTGAGCAGGCGGAGTGGGGGGATTCGGTGGTGGGGCAATTGGCCGATCATCTGGCTCTGACACAACCGGGGTTGCGAGGGTTCACTCGGCGCAATTTGTTTCGGATGCGCCAGTTCTATGAGATTTATCGAGGCGATCAGAAAGTGTCAGCACTGCTGACACAATTGCCTTGGACTCATAATTTACTCATTTTTACTCAGAGTAAGCTCTCTGAAGAGCGCGAGTTTTATCTGCGGATGGCCATTCAGGAGAAGTGGTCTACAAGAGAGTTGGAGCGCCAATTCAAAACGGCTCTGTTCGAACGAAGCGTCACCAACCCGGCGAAAGCTTCCGCGGCACTGAAACAAGCCCATCCCGCAGCACTCGAGATTTTCCGTGATACCTACATGGTCGAGTTCCTCGATCTGCCCTCTGCTCATTCCGAAACCAATTTGCACCAAGGCCTGCTATCACGCCTCAGGATCTTCTTGATCGAACTTGGTCGCGACTTCTGCTTTGTCGGTTCCGAATATCCATTGCAAGTCGGTGGCCGGGATTTCTCTCTCGATCTTCTGTTTTTCCACCGGGGGCTTAACTGTCTGGTGGCCATTGAACTCAAGGTCGGGCGCTTTGAACCGGAGTACCTCGGCAAGATGGATTTCTATCTTGAGGCACTAGATCGCAATGTCCGCAAGCCCCACGAAAACCGGGCCATCGGTTTACTGCTGTGCGCCAGCAAGGAGGACGAGGTCGTCGAGTACTCTCTCAATCGCAGTCTTTCCCCGGCATTGATCGCGCAATATCAAACCTGCTTGCCGGATAAACAACTGCTTCAAGCCAAACTGCATGAGTTTTACGCGTTGGATACCGCGCACCCGGAAAACGTTGGCTAGCCTCTCCTTATTCCCATAAACCATAAGCACCGCACTTTGCGTGATATGGCCTGCGCGGGTTTGCCGGTATGATAGGCGCCCCCGCACGTCTGGATTGCGAATACGCCATGACCCTGCAGTACCCAACCATCGCCGATTGCGTCGGCAACACTCCGCTGGTGCGTTTGCAGCGCCTGCCCGGTGCCACCAGCAACACCCTATTGCTCAAGCTCGAAGGGAACAACCCGGCGGGTTCGGTCAAGGATCGTCCGGCGCTGTCGATGATCACCCGTGCCGAACTGCGCGGGCAGATCCACGCGGGCGATACGCTGATCGAAGCGACCTCGGGCAACACCGGGATCGCCCTGGCCATGGCCGCCGCGATCAAGGGTTACAAGATGATCCTGATCATGCCGGACAACTCCAGCGCCGAGCGTAAAGCGGCGATGACCGCGTACGGTGCCGAGTTGATTCTGGTCAGCCAGGAAGAGGGCATGGAAGGCGCGCGCGATCTCGCGCAGCGCATGGAAGCCGAAGGCCGTGGCAAGGTGCTCGATCAGTTCGCCAATGGCGATAACCCTGAAGCGCACTACACCACCACCGGCCCGGAAATCTGGCGTCAGACCCAGGGCACCATCACTCATTTCGTCAGCTCGATGGGTACTACCGGCACCATCATGGGCGTGTCGCGCTACCTGAAAGAGCAGAGCGACAACGTGCAGATCGTCGGTCTGCAACCGATGGAAGGCTCGGCCATTCCCGGCATCCGTCGCTGGCCGCAGGAATACTTGCCGAAGATCTATCAGGCCGACCGCGTCGACCGCATCGTCGACATGGCGCAAAGCGAAGCCGAGGACGTCACTCGTCGTCTGGCCCGCGAAGAAGGCATCTTCTGCGGCGTGTCCTCGGGTGGTGCGGTGGCAGCGATGCTGCGCCTGTCCAAGGAAGTTGAAAACGCGGTGATCGTCGCGATCATCTGCGACCGTGGCGACCGTTATCTGTCGACCGGCATTTTCGACGCGCCCAACTGATGGCCAAGCACGAGAGAGGCCTGCGCTTCCAGCCCACCGGCGGCAGCAAGGCCCCGCAAATCCCGACCGGCAAAAAACAGCGCTTGACCATCGAGCGTCTGGCCAATGACGGTCGCGGTATCGCGTTTTTCGAAGGTAAAACCTGGTTTGTCCTCGGCGCCCTCGCCGGTGAAGAGGTCGAGGCGCGGGTGCTCGGCGCCCACGGCAAAGTGGTCGAGGCGCGCACCGAACGGGTGTTCAAGGCCAGTGAGCTGCGCCGCCCGGCACCGTGTCAGCACGCCGGCCGCTGCGGCGGTTGCAGTGTTCAGCATTTGCCCCACAGCGAACAGCTTGCCCTGAAACAGCGCATGCTCGCCGAGCAATTGGCGAAGGTTGCCGGTGTCGAACCGCAAGAGTGGGCAGCGCCGTTGACCGGCCCTGAGTTCGGCTATCGCCGTCGTGCCCGCATTGCGGTGCGCTGGGACATAAAGGCGAAAAAGCTCGATGTCGGTTTCCGCGCCGCCGGCAGTCAGGACATCGTCGCCATCAGCGAATGCCCGGTGCTGGTACAGCCCTTGCAACCGATCATGACCCGGCTGCCGGAGATGCTTCGTCGCCTGAGCAAACCGCAAGCGCTGGGCCATGTCGAGTTGTTCAGCGGTTCATCGCTGGCGGTGCTGTTGCGGCACATGGCGCCGTTGTCCGAAGCGGATCTGACGATTCTCAAGGACTTCTGCCAGTTCCATGAAGCGCAACTGTGGCTGCATGGCGAAGGCGAACCGCAACCGGTCGACATCACCCAGTCGCTGGGCTATCGCCTGGAGCAGTGGGGGCTGGATCTGGCCTGGCGGCCGGGAGATTTCATTCAGGTCAACGCCGGGGTCAACGAAGCGATGGTCGCGCAAGCGCTGGACTGGCTGAAGCCGACTCGCGATGAGCGTGTACTCGATCTGTTCTGCGGCTTGGGCAACTTCGCCTTGCCGCTGGCCCAAAGCGTGCGCGAAGTGGTGGCGGTGGAGGGCGTGCAGACCATGGTCGATCGCGCCGCCGCGAACGCCGCTAGCAACAATTTGCATAACACAAAGTTTTTTCAAGCCGATTTATCCCAGCCTTTGACCGATGCCCAGTGGATCGGAAACGGCTTTTCTGCGGTACTCTTGGACCCACCGCGTGACGGTGCTTTCGAGGTGGTGCGCAAGCTTGCGACCCTGGGTGCCAAGCGGTTGGTATATGTGTCGTGCAACCCTGCAACTCTGGCGCGCGATACGGTCGAATTGATCAAGCAGGGCTACCGGTTAAAACGTGCCGGGATTCTCGATATGTTTCCTCAGACGGCACATGTCGAGGCCATGGCGTTATTTGAAGCGAGCCAGGATGGCTCGTCTGAATCCGTCTGATCTGTCCGCGCAGCGCTCGCTTTAGCCCCGCGAGCGCAAACGGGCAACGAAGGTCAGCGATTTGACGCATTGAATCTGCGTCGTAGGGAAGGTAAAGCAAGATGGTACAGGTGAGAGCACACCAGCCGATCAACACTGACGGCAGTATCAATCTCGAGGCTTGGCTCGATCACGCGGTCAGTGTCGATCTGGCACTGGATCGCGAAGCCTTGAAAGAAGCCTGCGAGTTCGCTCGCGAGGCCGAACAACAGTCCAATGCCAAGAAGAATCTGTGGGCCGAAGGCTCCGGCAGTTTCAGTACTGGTCTGGAAATCGCCGAGATTCTCGCCGACCTCAAGCTCGATCAGGATTCGCTGGTCGCCGCCGTTCTTTATCGCGGTGTCCGTGAAGGCCAGATCGAACTCGCGGCCGTCGGCCAGCGCTTCGGCCCGGTGGTGGCCAAACTGATCGACGGCGTGCAACGCATGGCCGCGATCAGTGCCAGCCTCAGCCCGCGCCAGTCGATGGTCATGGGTACGCAAGGGCAGGTGGAAAACCTGCGCAAGATGCTCGTGGCGATGGTCGACGATGTGCGTGTCGCGCTGATCAAACTGGCCGAACGTACCTGCGCCATTCGTGCGGTGAAAACTGCCGACGACGAAAAGCGCAACCGCGTCGCCCGGGAAGTCTTCGACATCTATGCGCCGCTCGCGCACCGCCTCGGCATCGGCCATATCAAATGGGAACTGGAGGACTTGTCCTTCCGTTACCTGGAACCTGATCAATACAAACAGATCGCCAAGTTGCTCCACGAGCGACGGCTGGATCGTGAGCGTTTCATCGCCGACGTGATGACCCAGCTCAAGGACGAACTGCAGGCCACCGGTGTCGACGCCGACATCAGCGGCCGGGCCAAACACATTTATTCGATCTGGCGCAAAATGCAGCGCAAGGGTCTGGAATTCAGCCAGATCTACGACGTTCGCGCCGTTCGTGTGCTGGTGCCGGAAATGCGCGACTGCTACACCGCGCTTGGCATCGTCCACACGTTGTGGCGGCACATCCCGAAAGAATTCGACGACTACATCGCCAACCCGAAAGAGAACGGCTACCGCTCGCTGCACACCGCGGTGATCGGCCCGGAAGGCAAAGTGCTGGAGGTGCAGATCCGCACCCATTCCATGCACGAAGAAGCCGAGCTCGGGGTTTGCGCGCACTGGCGCTACAAAGGTACTGACGTCAAATCCGGCTCCAATCACTACGAAGAGAAAATCTCCTGGCTGCGTCAGGTGCTCGAGTGGCACGAAGAGTTGGGCGACATCGGCGGTCTGGCTGAACAGCTGCGGGTCGATATCGAGCCGGATCGGGTGTACATCTTCACCCCCGACGGTCATGCCATCGACTTGCCGAAAGGCGCGACGCCGCTGGACTTTGCCTACCGCGTGCACACCGAGATCGGCCACAACTGCCGTGGCGCGAAGATCAACGGGCGCATCGTGCCGCTCAACTACAGCCTGCAGACCGGTGAGCAGGTCGAGATCATCACCAGCAAACACGGCACACCGAGCCGTGACTGGCTGAACTCCAACCTGGGTTACGTCACCACCTCGCGGGCACGGGCGAAGATCGTTCACTGGTTCAAATTGCAGGCCCGCGACCAGAACGTTGCGGCCGGTAAAACCCTGATCGAGCGCGAACTGACGCGTCTCGGTCTGCCTGCGGTGGATTTCGACAAGCTGGCCGACAAGGCCAACATGAAAACCGCCGAGGACATGTTCGCCGCCCTCGGTGCCGGCGACCTGCGTCTTGCGCAACTGGTCAACCTGGCGCAGCAACTGGTCGAGCCGGAACGCGGCAACGAACAGCTGGAACTGATTCCGCGCAAAGCCACCGGGTACAAACCGGGCAAGCGTGGCGACATTCAGATCCAGGGCGTCGGCAACCTGATGACCCAGATGGCGGGTTGCTGCCAGCCGCTGCCGGGCGACGCGATTGTCGGTTACATCACCCAGGGCCGTGGCGTGAGCATTCACCGTCAGGACTGCGCCTCGGTGCTGCAACTGGGCGGGCGTGAGCCGGAGCGGATCATTCAGGTCAGCTGGGGCCCGGTGCCGGTGCTCACCTATCCGGTGGACATCGTCATCCGCGCCTACGACCGTTCCGGTCTGCTGCGCGACGTCTCGCAGGTGCTGCTCAACGAGCGGATCAACGTGCTGGCGGTCAACACCCGCTCGAACAAGGAAGACAACACCGCGCTGATGTCGCTGACCATCGAGATCCCGGGGCTGGACGCGCTGGGACGCTTGCTGGGGCGGATTTCGCAGTTGCCGAACATCATCGAAACGCGGCGTAACCGCACTCCGTGAACATGGCTTCGACCCAATGTGGGAGCTGGCTTGCCAGCGATGCAGACAACTCGGTCTTTCCGGAGAGCCGAGCTGACGCCATCGCTGGCAAGCCAGCTCCCACAGGGTTTTGTGGTGAGAAAGAAAAATGATGTACAGCCTTGAAGACCTGCTGCACCTGATGAGCCGCCTGCGCGATCCGCAGTACGGTTGCCCGTGGGACATCAAGCAAACCTACGCAACCATCGTCCCGCATACCCTCGAAGAAGCCTACGAAGTGGCCGACGCCATCGAGCGTGGTGATTTCGATCACTTGCAGGGCGAGCTTGGTGACCTACTGTTTCAGGTCGTCTATTACAGTCAGTTGGCCCGGGAAGAAGGGCGTTTCGAATTTGCCGGGGTGATCGACAGCATCACCCGCAAGCTGATTCGTCGGCATCCGCATGTGTTCCCGACCGGCGATCTCTACGCGCCGCTGGATGTGCCGCGATTGACTGAGGAGCAGGTCAAGCAGCGCTGGGAGGAGATCAAGGCCGAAGAACGCGCCGAGAAATCCGCCGCGCCCGAGCAACTGTCGTTGCTCGATGATGTGCCCGCAACGCTGCCGGCATTGTCCCGTTCAGCCAAATTGCAGAAGCGCGCCGGGCAGGTCGGTTTCGACTGGCCGGATGCCTTGCCCGTGCTCGACAAAGTCCGCGAAGAGCTCGATGAAGTGCTCGAAGCCATGTCCGAAAACGATCCCCAAGCGGTGGCGGAGGAGATCGGCGACCTGCTGTTTTCCGTGGTCAATCTGGCTCGGCACCTGAAGGTTGACCCGGAAACCGCACTGCGTGGCGCCAATGGCAAATTCGAAAGACGTTTCCGTTTTATCGAACAGGCATTGCGCGACACCCACCGTCCCATAGAAGATTGCACCCTCGAAGAGTTGGACGCCCTGTGGGGTGAAGCCAAACGTCAGGAAAAGAATTTGCCTAGCTGCGGCTGAGCAACTGCCCAAGTGAGTAAGCACATGAGTATTTCCCTTCGCGATCAGTTGCTCAAAGCAGGTCTGGTCAACCAAAAGCAGGCCAAGCAGGTCAGCAAGGACAAGCAAAAGCAGCAGCGTCTGGCCCACAAAGGCCAGATCGAACTGGATGACTCGCAGCAGCGCGCCGCTCAGGAAGCCATGGCCGAGAAGGTCAAGCGCGACCAGGAGCTGAACCGTCAGCAGAAAGAGAAAGCCGAGGCCAAGGCCCGGGCTGCGCAGGTCAAGCAGTTGATCGAAGTCTCGCGTCTGCCGAAGCTGACCACCGAGGACTACTACAACTTCGTCGACGACAAGAAGGTCAAGCGCATCTCGGTCAACACGCTGATGCGCAACAAGCTCAGCAGCGGTTCGCTGGCGATCGTCCACCATGCCGGTGGTTACGAAGTGATCCCGCGTGAAGCGGCCCTGAAGATCCAGGAACGCGATCCGCAGCGTATCGTGCAACTCAATGTACAGACTGAAGAGGTCAGCACCGAGGACGATCCGTACGCGGCCTATCAGATCCCTGACGATCTGATGTGGTAAATCGATAAAGCTGTAACAACGAAAAACCCCGCTCATGGCGGGGTTTTTCGTTTTCAATGCTGTGGTTGAATCAGGCGGATTTCAGATCCCGTTGCTGCTCTTGCACTTCCAGTTCGGCCTTGTAGTTGTGGGCGTCGATTTCGTTGTGGAACATCCCGACCAGCAAGTCTTGTTGATGCACATCCCAGATACGGATACCGGCGGCTACGCCTTCGTGGGACATGTGTGAATCGTCGCGTTCAGTTACTTTTACAGTCATCTGCTAGCTCCAAATCTCAAGTTATCTGCAGCAAGGCGTGTGCAGGACTCTTTTATATGATTTGTTAGCTTGCTAAGTAAACGCTTGATTCGTGCAACGTATTCTTGCGTAAAACGCAACAGTGCTGCAGGCCGCGTAATCCGCGACATTCGGTCGCAGGGCGGTAAGTTTCATGACAGAAGTTTCATTTTCAGAACACCCCGAGAACCCTGTGGGAGCTGGCTTGCCAGCGATAGCGGAGTGTCAGACAACATAGATATTGCCCGTGCTGACGCCATCGCTGGCAAGCCAGCTCCCACAGAGATCGGTGGTGTTCCCGCTACTTTCTGCAGGCGAAAAAAAACGCCCCGATCCAGTCGGGGCGTTTTCATGTGTGGCTCAAGCCTGGGGAATTACTTGCCTTCCCAGCGCTTCAGTACCAGCGTGGCGTTGGTGCCGCCGAAGCCGAAGCTGTTGCTCATCACGGTGTTGATGGTGGCGTTCTCGCGGGTCTTGGTCAGCACCGGCAGATCGGCCACTTCAGGGTCCAGCTCGTCGATGTTGGCGGAACCGGCAATGAAGTTGCCTTCCATCATCAGCATGCAGTAGATCGCTTCGTGAACGCCGGCGGCGCCCAGGGAGTGACCGGACAGGCTCTTGGTCGAGCTGATCGCTGGAGCCTTGTCGCCGAACACTTCACGCACACCTTTCATTTCCGCAACGTCGCCGACCGGAGTCGAAGTGCCGTGGGTGTTCAGGTAGTCGATCGGGGTATCAACGGTGGACATCGCCATCTGCATGCAGCGGATCGCGCCTTCGCCACTCGGGGCAACCATGTCGTAGCCGTCGGAGGTCGCGCCGTAGCCAACGATTTCCGCGTAGATTTTTGCGCCACGGGCCAGAGCGTGTTCCAGCTCTTCAACCACAACCATGCCGCCACCGCCAGCAATGACGAAACCGTCACGGTCGGCGTCGTAGGCGCGCGAGGCTTGTTCCGGGGTGTCGTTACGCTTGCTGGACAGTGCGCCCATTGCGTCGAACAGGAACGACTGGCTCCAGTGCTCTTCTTCACCGCCACCGGCGAAGACGATGTCCTGTTTGCCCATCTGGATCTGTTCCATGGCGGTACCGATGCAGTGAGCACTGGTGGCGCAGGCAGAAGCGATGGAGTAGTTCAGGCCTTTGATCTTGAACGGCGTGGCCAGGCAAGCGGAAACGGTGCTGCTCATGGTCCGCGTTACACGGTATGGGCCAACGCGCTTCACGCCTTTCTCGCGCAGGATGTCCAGCGCTTCCATCTGGTTCAAGGTGGACGCACCACCCGAGCCGGCAATCAGACCGGTACGCGGGTTGGACACTTGCTCTTCGGTCAGGCCGGAGTCAGTGATCGCGTCTTTCATGGCCAGGTAGGCGTAAGCCGCGGCGTGGCCGACGAAACGATAGATCTTGCGATCGATCAGTTCTTCAAGGTTGAGGTCGATGGAGCCGGAAACCTGGCTACGCAGACCCATTTCAGCATATTCCGGGTTGAACCGGATGCCAGGGCGGCTTGCACGCAGGTTAGCGGAGACGGTCTCTTTGTCATTGCCCAGGCACGAAACGATGCCCAGACCAGTGATAACGACGCGGCGCATGCGAATAACCCTTAGAAGTTGTCAGTGGAGGTGAACACGCCGACGCGAAGGCCTTCGGCGGTGTAGATTTCGCGACCGTCGACAGTCACCGAACCATCGGCGATGGCCAGGTTCAGCTTGCCCTTGAGGACGCGTTTGATATGAATGTTGTAGGTGACTTTCTTGGCGGTCGGCAGGACCTGGCCGAAGAATTTCACTTCGCCCGAACCCAGCGCACGGCCACGGCCCGGCAAGCCTTGCCAGCCGAGGAAGAAGCCAACCAGTTGCCACATGGCGTCCAGGCCCAGGCAGCCCGGCATCACCGGATCGCCCTCGAAGTGGCACGCGAAGAACCACAGATCAGGGTTGATATCCAGCTCGGCGACCAATTCACCTTTGCCGTACTTGCCGCCTTCTTCGCTGATCAGAGTGATGCGATCGACCATCAGCATGTTCGGGGCGGGCAGTTGCGCGTTACCTGGGCCGAACAGCTCACCGCGACTGCAGCGCAGCAGATCTTCCCGAGTAAAGGCGTTTTGTTTGGTCATGCGAGCTCCTCAATAATCCCATGCGGCAGGTGGGGCAAATCTTCCCGACCGTTCGAAGCGTTCATGCCTCGAACCGGCAGCCTACTCATAGACTATTGCGTTGTGGTGAAAGTCACAGCACCAAGGACATGAATGTACACTTGTGCACTGAAATTTTTATTCAAGCCCCTTTTGAGGCTCATTCGGGTGCCTAAGACTGCCGCACTTTCGCTTTTCACGCCAGTCGCAGATGGTGGAAAGACCATCACTACGACACCCACCGCTGCAGAATCTGCTGCAGATCATTACGTTTGAACGGCTTCGCCAGATAATCGTTCATCCCTGCAGACAGACAGGTTTCGCGGTCTCCCTGCAAAGCATTGGCAGTCAGCGCGATGATCGGCACGTCGTTGCGCCCGGCCAGCTGGCGAATCTGCCGGGTGGCCTCATAGCCATCGATGATCGGCAAACGGCAGTCCATCAAAATCACTTCGAAATCATTGCCCTCGGCACTGCGCACTGCCTGCGCGCCGTCGGTGGCGACACTGACAGTAAAGCCCAGGCTGCGCAGCATTGCTTCAATCACGGTCTGGTTGACCGGGTTGTCTTCCACCAGCAACACATTGCGCCCCTCGCCGTGGCCATTGCCGTTCAGCGCACGGGGGGCGGCCAGTTGTGGCAACGCCTGCTTATAAAGAGCCAACGGAATTTCCAGGGTGAATACCGAGCCGCGACCTTCCTCGCTCTGGGCACGCAAGGTGCCGCCCATGCGTTCGGCGAGGGTGCGGGCGATCGACAGGCCGAGCCCGGTGCCGCCGTAGCGCCGCGAAATCGAGCTGTCTGCCTGCTGGAATGCGTTGAACATCGATTCCAGGCTCTCGGACGAGATGCCGATGCCGCTGTCGCGCACCGAGCAGGTGAACCACAGCAGCTCGTGATCGAGCGACTGCCATTGCGCCTCGATGCTGACCCGGCCCTGCTCGGTGAACTTCAGAGCATTGCCGACCAGGTTGACCAGGATCTGCCGGATCCGCGTCGGATCGCCCTGTACCTGCAAACCGCGCATGTCCTCGGGAATCCGCAGATTGAGGGCCAGGCCACGTTGCACCGCGCTGTGCTGGAACGACTGCGCGCAGGCGCCGATCAGTTCGGCGAGGTTGAACGGAATGTGCTCAAGCTCCAGCTCCGAACGCTCGATGCGCGAGAAGTCGAGAATATCGTTGATCACCTTGAGCAGATGCTCGGTGGACTCGGAGGCGAGGGCGGCGTATTCGATCTGCTCCTCGGTCATCTCCGTGGTTTCGAGTAATTGCAGCATGCCCAGCACACCGTTCATGGGCGTGCGCAATTCATGGCTCATCATCGCCAGGAAGTCGGATTTGGCGTTGTTGGCCTTTTCCGCTTCTTCGCGGGTCTGGATCAATTGCGCCATGGCCTGCTGCTGTTCACGGCTGGCCTGTTCCAGCGCCTGGGCGAGGTTGTTGATGTGCTGCGACAACGCACCGAGTTCGGTGTCATCGACGATCGGCAGCGGGGTTTTATAGTCGCCGTCCTGAATCGCCTTGACCGCGTTGCCGATATCGCGAATCGGCTGCGAGAGACTGCCGGCCAGACGTCGCGCCAGCACAAAGGTGAAGAGCAGGGCGAACAACGCCAGAATCCCTGCCTTGAGCAGGATTTCCTGCTGACGCTGACTGAACGCATCGTTGGACAGACCGACGATCACCCGCCCCAGATAGTCCTCGCTGGCCCCGCCGTTGCTGACTTTGGCGTCCTGGAAGAAGTCATTCTGCAAGGCAATCCGTTGCAAGCGCACCGGCGCTTGAAACACTTCAACCTGATGCGGTCGGCTGTGGGCGTTCGCGGGTTGTTCGACATACACCAGAATGCGGTTGGCGCTGTCCTGCACTTCCAGAAAACGCACGTTGGGCGTCGCCAGCGTGGCCTTGAGCAGGCTTTCGAGGACTTCGTTGTTACCGGAAATCACCCCGTACTCGGTGGCGGGCGCCAGTTGGTTGGCGATCAGTTGGCCGGTGTGGTTCAGCTCCTGGCGCAAATCCTGAATGCGCACAAAGGTAAAGAAACTGATCAACAACAAGGTCAGCAACAGCGCCGGGCCCAGACTGATCAGCTGGGTGCGGGTGTTGATGTCCCAACGACGACGGAAACTCATGGGCGGCTTTCTCCTTCAGCCAACGCGCTGGCAACAGACGCTTCATTCAGTGGTTCGATTCCAAGAGAACGAGCCACCTGGGCATTACTTGAGACTTTGAAAGATGCGGGATAAAGCGTGCGCGGCCAGTTGGCGGGTGGCTGGTCGAGCAAATGGTCGAGCACACTCAGCCAATCGTTCTGGTCGCTGTAAGTGCTGGCCAGGCTGCCGGCTCGGACAAACGCGGCGTTCGGGCCAATCAGCGCCATTTGTCGTGAGTAGCTGCTGAGCAGCAGGTTTTTCGCGGTTTTCGGGTTGTACAGATCGGGATCGTCGAGGCCCAGCAGCACGTCGCTGTTTTTCAGCACCGTTTGCAAGGGGCGACTGTCGTGGGTGTTGTCCCAGCGCTGGCTGACGATTTCCAGATTCAGTGGCTGCGCCGCCAGAAGCAGCTCTTTAAGGAGAAACTCGCTGTGCTGGTCGAACAAAACGCCAACTCGACGCGCCTGCGGCAGGATTCGCCGGATCAATTGCAGTTGTCGGCCCAGCGGTGGATCGCTCCACAACAGGCTCAAGCGGGATGGCTGAGCCGAGCCGAAACGTTGACGGGCTTGCAGGCGACTGATGCGCAACACCAGCGTCGCCGGGCCCTGGGATTCTTGCAGGCGCCAGTCGAGGCTCGGCAGATCGAGCAGGATAAGGCGCAGGCTGGCCGGCAATTTACCCGGCGCCGGCAGGCTGGCCAGTGGCTGGAAGCGGACGGTGTCGGTCGGGCGCAGCTCACTCAGCGCCTGCACGAATGCTTGCACACCGGGGCTTTCTTCGGCGCCGGTCAACAGAATGTCGGCGGCCTGCACCGCCACACCGTGCAGCCACGCAGTCAGAAACAGACACAACCCGGCCAGCCATTGAGCCAGAGTTGGCGTCTTGCGCGGCATGCCGTAGCGCACCTTAGAATTCCAGCTCGGCGCTGAAGTACAGCACGCGGCGCTCGTCGTAATTGTTGTCGACGAAAGTGGTCGGCTCATGGTCGAGACGTTGTTGCAGCACGCCGGCCAATTGCACTTGAGCCTTGCCCAGCGCAATGCGCTTGGCGATCCGCGTGTCGACCCGCTCGAAGCGGTAGCCGTTGAGCGCATTGTCGCCGTAATAGAAGAGGGCACTGTTCCAGCCATGGCCCCAGTCGCGCAGCCAGCCGGCGGAACCGCTGTTGCTGGCGGTGAATTGCTGATCCAGCGGATTGCTCGCCTCGGCATCGACGTAGGCGTAGGTCAAACGCAGGCGGTCGACGGTGCCCAGGCGCCAGTCTAGCTGGGTTTCGGTGCCGCGAAAGCGTGAGCTGTTGGCGTTGCTGGCGATGTATTGGTTGTTGCGCAGCGGTTCGCTGATCATCCCGGTGATCTCGTCGTAGAACAGCTTCACGTCGAGCGCCAGACCCAGATCGGCGAAATAGCCGTTGTAGCCCAGCTCCCGCGAGCGCATGTGTTCCTGATCGAGATCGCCGGGGCCGCGAGTCTTGACGAAGTAACGCGCCGAAGACTGGCCGTAGGCCGAGGGACGCAGCTTGCTGACCTGATAGCTCCAGTTGACGTTGTTCTCGAACATGTCCGGCGAGCGAATCGCCTCCGAGTACACCGCGCGCAGACTATGGCGCGGATTGATCAGGTAATTGACCGCGAAGCGTGGCGTCAGTGAACTGCCGATCAGTTGCGTGTCTTCGAACATCGCACCGCCCTGCAACAGCCAGTGTTCACTGGCGCGCCATTCCAGTTGGCCGAACGCGCGCCAGGTGGTGTCGTCCAGCGTGCCGTTGAAGTAAGTCTCGGAATCAGCCCGGTCGTAACGATAGTTCATGCCGCTGACCAGACGCACGCTGTCGGACAGGCTGAGGGTGTCTTGCAGTTCGAGGTCGTAGCGTGATTCGCGGGCGCTCTGGTCAATGTCGCCGCACAGAGTCTGGCTGGCGCCGTTGCGCCATTGATCGAGTACGCGGTTGGCCAACGCCATTTCCTGCGGCGTACCGGGGGCGGCGCCCGGGCCGGTGAAGCGGGTGATGTTGCGTGCCAGACGTTCGGTGTAATTCGGGTTGAGCTGCCACAGTTGCGTCAGCTCCGGGCTGAACGACACCTCGGCGTCGCAGGCACGCCAGGTTTGCTGACGATCCCAGTGCTGAGCCGAACCTTGGATATAGAGGCTGTGCTCCGGGTTGATGTCGAGATTCCAGCGCACCGAACCGGCGTAGTCCTTGGCCACCACGTCGGAATTGTTCCCGGCGGCGGTAATCCCCGAGAACACCGGCCGGTACGTGTAGGGCCGCTGGTTGCTGCCATCCTTAGCGTTGACCTGCCAGTCGAGGCTCTGGTTGTCGCTGAGGGTCTGGCTGACGGCGAGGCTGAAGCGGTTCAAGCGGCGGCTGTCACGGTAATCGGCACCGCTGCGGTCGCGGTCGAATCCATCGTCTTCCTGGCCGGACAGCGACAGGCGCAGATCGCCGCCATTCCAACCGGTGCCCTGGCTGGCATAGAAGTCATTGATGCCGCGTTGGCCACGGGTGTACTTCAGGCGCGTGCCGTGGCTGTCCGCCGGGTTGCGGGTGATGATGTTGACCACTGCCATCAGTGCGTTGGCGCCGTAGCTGACGGTGTTCGGGCCGCGAAAGACTTCGATGCGCTCGATGTCCTCGATGGCCACCGGAATGTCGCTCCAGTCCACCGTCGCCAGGCCTGCGCGATAAACCGAGCGGCCATCGATCAGCACCTGCATGCGCCGCGCTTCGGTGGCGTTGGTGCCGTGGTAATTGACCGCCGCCTGATTGCCGCTGATGTTGCCGACCATCATCCCCGGCACCAGCCGCAGCAGTTCACTGATGTCGCGGGCACCGCTGGCGTTGATCAATTCGCTGTCGAGTACGGTCATGCTCCCCGGCACTTCTGCGGGCGTCTGCTTCAGACGCGTGGCGGTCAACACCTGCGGCAGCGCTTCGCTGTCCATGAACAGGTCGTCCGCCTGCAACAACGGGCTGAACAACAGCGCGAGCAGCAGGGAGGAACGCGGTGGGAGAGCGGCAAAAAACACGACACAGCCTATAGAGCTAAGAATTGGCGCGCATGTTAACCGAGGGCAGCGACTTTTCCAGTCACGTTAGAGGCATTTTCCTAGGTTTTATTGGTCTTCTTCCTACAAGTGTCGGTAATTGACGCGGGGGCTGGCCGCGACCGGGTCGCCCCGTATAATGCCGGCATCGCCACTGGTATGGATTAACGGATTGCATATGACTGAACAGCGCCCGATTGCGGTCCTGGGAGGCGGAAGTTTTGGAACCGCCGTGGCCAATCTTTTGGCCGAGAACGGCCATCAAGTCCGGCAGTGGATGCGTGATCCCGAGCAGGCCGAGGCCATCCGGGTCAATCGCGAAAACCCGCGTTACCTCAAAGGCATCAAGATTCTGCCGGGGGTGACCGCCGTCACTGACCTGCAGGAAACCCTCGACGCCTGCGACTTGTGCTTTGTCGCGCTGCCGTCCAGTGCCTTGCGCACGGTGCTGGCGGCTCACGCCGAGCGCTTGCGCGGCAAGATGCTGGTCAGCCTGACCAAAGGCATCGAAGCCCACACCTTCAAACTGATGAGCCAGATCCTCGAAGAGATCGCCCCGC
Organism: Pseudomonas sp. Seg1; assembly: GCF_018326005.1. NCBI lineage: Bacteria > Pseudomonadati > Pseudomonadota > Gammaproteobacteria > Pseudomonadales > Pseudomonadaceae > Pseudomonas > Pseudomonas sp. Seg1. The sequence continues at coordinate 4,839,745 of NZ_AP021903.1, read as the reverse complement.
AAGCGCGCATCGGCGTGTTGTCCGGACCGAATCTTGCGCGGGAAATCGCCGAGCATGCGCTGACCGCCACGGTGGTCGCCAGTGAAGACGAAGAACTGTGCAAACAGGTGCAGGCCGCATTGCATGGCCGCACCTTCCGCGTGTACGCCAGTGCTGATCGTTTCGGTGTCGAGTTGGGCGGGGCGCTGAAAAACGTTTACGCGATCATTGCCGGCATGGCGGTGGCGCTGGAGATGGGCGAAAACACCAAGAGCATGCTGATCACTCGCGCCTTGGCCGAAATGACCCGGTTTGCGGTGAATCAGGGCGCCAACCCGATGACCTTCCTCGGTCTGGCCGGTGTTGGCGACTTGATCGTGACGTGCTCGTCGCCGAAGAGCCGCAACTATCAGGTCGGTTTCGCCCTGGGCCAGGGCCTGAGTCTTGAGGACGCGGTGTCGCGCCTCGGTGAAGTCGCCGAAGGGGTCAACACCCTGAAAGTGCTCAAGGCCAAATCCCAGGAGGTGGGCGTGTACATGCCGCTGGTCGCCGGGCTGCACGCGATCCTGTTTGAGGGGCGCACGCTGGAACAGGTCATCGGTCTGCTGATGCGGGCCGAGCCGAAAACCGACGTCGACTTTATTTCCACCAGTGGTTTCAACTGATTCAGCAGGGAGTGAGCCATGAACGATCCGAAAACCGAAGCCAAGTACGAATCCATCCTGCTGCGGGTGTTGTGGATGATCGTCTACATATTGGTCTGGCAGGTGGCGCAGTTTATCCTCGGCGCGGTGGTGCTGGTGCAGCTTGTATATAGACTGATCTATGGCGCCCCGAGCGCCAGCCTGATGAACTTCGGCGACAGCCTGAGCCAGTTTCTGGCGCAGATCGGCCGCTTCGGCAGTTTCCACAGCGACCAGAAACCGTGGCCGTTCGCCGACTGGCCAACGCCGCGTACGCCGGAAGGTGAGGCGCCACACGTCGTGCCGCCAGCACCGCACCCGGCCCGCGATGAGGAGCCCAAGCTATGAAACTCTGGGTGTTGCGTCACGGTGAGGCTGTGCCTTACGGCTCGTGTCCTGACTCCGAGCGGGAACTGACTGATCACGGTCGCAAAGAAGCCTTGAACAGCGCCGCTCACCTGATCGGCCAGCCGCTGACGGCGATCTACGCCAGCCCCTATCTGCGCGCGCAACAGACCGCGCAGATTGTTCGCGAGGCGTTGGGTTTTGAACCGGAGATCCGTACGGTCGATTGGCTGACGCCGGAGGTCGATCCGGACCGGGTGGCCGAACAACTGGTGTCGGTGAGCAATGTGCTACTGGTCAGCCACAACCCTTTGGTGGGCAATCTGCTCAGCTATCTGCAGCATGGCGCCGGCTATCCGCCGGAGAAGGTCAGCACCGCTGGCCTGGCTGAGCTGGAACACAGCGAGTTGCTGATCGGTTCGATGAAGCTCAACAGCCTCAAGCACCCCTGAGATCGAGTCGCCTTCATCGCTGGCAAGCCAGCTCCCACAGGATCTTTTGTGAACTTGAATTGAAAGATCACACTGAGTCTGTGGGAGCTGGCTCGCCAGCGATAAGGCCTGCAAATCCGATGAAATTATTTGTTTGAATTTTCCAACCAAGCACTTGCTTGGTTGACTACGCTTGCTCCAGACCCAAAAAACAGGAGCGAGTCGCATGTCTGCCGCATTCCGTTTGCCGCTGGACGTGTTTTACGAACGCGAGGCCCGGCATCCGCGCCAACGCTTTCTCGTACAGCCCATCGGTGGCGGGCAGGTCGAGACCCTGACCTGGGCCGACGTCGGCCATCAGGCCCGCTGCGCCGCGCACTGGCTGCGCGCGCGGGAGTTGCCGCCCGGCAGCCACATCGCTCTGATCTCGAAAAACTGCGCACACTGGATCATCGCCGACCTCGCCATCTGGATGGCCGGGCATGTTTCGGTGCCGCTGTATCCCAATCTCACCGCCGACTCGGTGGCCCAAGTGCTCAAGCATTCGGAAAGCGTGCTGGCGTTTATCGGCAAACTCGATGACTGGCCCGGAATGGCGAAAGGCGTGCCCGCCGATTTGCCGACCATCAGCTTGCCGCTGCATCCACCAGGCGAGTTCGATTTCAACTGGGCGGACTTGCAGCGTTGCTCGTCGATTCAGGACGATCCGCGTCCTGCCGCTGAACAACTGGCGACGATCATCTATACCTCCGGCACCACCGGCCTGCCCAAAGGCGTAATGCACAGCTTTGCCAATCTCGGTTTCGCCACGACCCGTGGCACGCAACTGTTCGGGCTCAATGAGAACGACCGGCTGCTGTCATACCTGCCGCTGTGCCACGTTGCCGAGCGCATGTTCGTTGAACTGGCATCGATCTACACCGGGCAGACAGTGTTCTTTGCCGAAAGCCTCGACACCTTCATCACCGATCTCAAGCGCGCGCGGCCAACCGCGATGTTTGGTGTGCCACGGATCTGGACCAAATTTCAGATGGGCGTCTACAGCAAGATCCCGGCGAAGCGTCTGGATTTTCTCCTTGGCCTGCCGTTCATTGGCAAGCGGGTAGGGCACAAAGTGCTGGCGGGGTTGGGGCTGGATGCCTTGCGCGTGGCTTTGTCCGGCGCGGCGCCGGTGCCACAGACCTTGCTTACCTGGTATCAGAAACTCGGCCTCGATGTGCTGGAGGTCTACGGTATGACCGAGAGTTGCGGTTATTCGCATATCTGCCTGCCGGGCCAATACAAGCAGGGCTGGATCGGTAAACCGTGCCCGGATGTCGAGGTGCGTATCGACGCGTCCGGCGAGGTGCAGGTGCGCAGTCAGGCGAACATGCTGGGCTACTTCAAAGAACCACAGAAGACCGTCGAAACGCTCACCGAGGACGGCTTCCTGCGTACCGGCGACAAGGGCGAACAGGATGCCGAAGGACGTTTGCGCCTGACCGGTCGGCTCAAGGAAATCTTCAAGACCAGCAAGGGCAAATACGTCGCCCCGGCACCCATTGAAAACCGTCTGGCGGTGCATTCGCGGATCGAACAGGTGTGTGTGGTCGGTGATGGCTTGAGTGCGCCGTTGGGTTTGTGTGTGCTGTCGACGGTCAATCAGGAGGAGGGCCGGGCGAGTCTGCATTCGAGTCTGGAGAAACTGCTGGAGGAGGTCAACGCCGTGCTCGACAAGCACGAGCGTCTGCGGCGACTGGTGGTGGTCAAGGACAGTTGGGCGGTGGAAAACGGCTTTCTCACGCCGACCCTGAAAATCAAGCGTAACGTTATCGAAGACACCTACGGCGCCCGCTTCGAAGAATGGAGCGAGCGCAGCGAGGCGGTGCTGTGGCAGGATTGAGCGTCGACCAAAACAACAAAGGAAGTCTGCGATGAGCCTGTGGCGTACCACTCCCGACATCGAGCAGTTGAACGCAATCCAGAAAAACACCATCGGCGAAGTGCTGGATATTCGCTTTGAAGCGTTCGATGAAGAGTCGCTGACCGCGAGCATGGTCATCGACCATCGCACTCATCAGCCTTACGGCTTGCTGCATGGCGGCGCGTCGGTGGTGCTGGCGGAAACCGTCGGTTCGATGGCCAGTTATCTGTGCATCGATGCCAGCAAGTTTTACTGCGTGGGGCTGGAAATCAACGCCAACCATCTGCGTGGTTTGCGCAGTGGCCGGGTGACAGCGGTGGCCAAGCCGATTCATATCGGCCGTACGACGCACGTCTGGGATATCCGTTTGACCAGTGATGAAGGCAAGGCCAGCTGTGTGTCACGCCTGACCATGGCGGTGGTACCGCTGGGTGAGCAGCCGCCGGCACGGTAATTGCCGATTTGCCCATGGCGTTGACCTGACTGTCATCATTCCTGGCAGTTACGGTCATTGCCGCAGAACGTGGTCTTGCGGACAATCAACGCCACGTTTCCCGTTCATGGATTTGCCTGTATGTCGCAACCTATCTTTTTCGCCCACGCCAACGGGTTCCCTTCGGGCACCTATGGCAAGTTGTTCGCGGCGCTGGCGCCCGAGTATCGGGTTGCGCATCTGCAACAGCATGCGCATGACCCGCGTTTCCCGGCGGATGACAACTGGTACAACCTGGTCGACGAGTTGATCCACCATTTGCAGCAGCAGGATCAACCGGTGTGGGGTGTCGGTCATTCATTTGGCGGCGTTCTGCACCTGCACGCGGCGCTGCGTTGCCCTGAGTTGTATCGCGGTGTGGTGATGCTCGATTCCCCTGTACTGACCCGCAGTGATCAGTGGGTCATTCGCGCCGCCAAACGCTTTGGTTTCATCGACAGGCTGACCCCGGCCGGGCGCACCCTGGGGCGCCGTGAGGAGTTTGCCGACCTCGACAGTGCGCGCAGTTACTTCGCTGGCAAGTCGCTTTTTCGCGGTTTCGATCCGGAATGCTTCGACGCTTACCTGCAACACGGTTTACATCCGGTGGGCGACAAGCTGCGCCTGCGTTTCGACCCAGCCACCGAGATCAGCATCTATCGCGGCGTGCCGCACACAAGCCCAGGCCGTACCCGGCAATTGAAAGTGCCGCTGGCGGTGGTGCGCGGGCACAAAAGCAACGTGGTCATGCGCCATCACACTCGTTTCGTGTCGCGCATGCCGCAAGGTGAGGCGCTGAGCATGCCCGGCGGGCACATGTTTCCCCTTGAGCGCCCGCAAGACACCGCACGGTTGCTGAAAAACCTGTTCACCCGCTGGGAATCCCGTCAGGACAAGGATTGCGCATGAGCCCTGTTTTCGAAGAAGTGCGCCTGAGCCTGCCGCATATCGAACTGGCGGCGCATTTGTTCGGACCCGAGGACGGCTTGCCGGTGATCGCCCTGCATGGCTGGCTCGACAACGCCAACAGCTTTGCGCGGCTGGCACCGAAGCTCAAAGGCTTGCGCATCATTGCGCTGGACATGGCCGGGCACGGGCACTCCGGGCATCGGCCCAATGGCGCTGGCTATGCGCTGTGGGACTACGCGCATGATGTGCTGCAAGTCGCCGAGCAACTGGGCTGGACGCGTTTCGGCCTGCTCGGGCACTCGATGGGTGCGATTGTCTCGCTGGTGCTGGCGGGATCGTTGCCCGAGCGGATCACGCATCTGGCGTTGATCGATGGGGTGATTCCTCCTACAGATAAAGGCGAAAACGCTGCCGAGCGCATGGGCATGGCTCTGCAGGCACAGCTGGATCTGCGCGAGAAGCGCAAACCGGTCTACAACACCCTCGACCGCGCCATCGAAGCGCGGATGAAAGGCCTGGTGGCGGTCAGTCGTGAAGCCGCCGAGTTGTTGGCTCAGCGCGGCTTGATGCCGGTGCCCGGTGGTTACACCTGGCGGACCGACAACCGCCTGACCCTGCCATCACCGCTGCGCCTGACCCAGGAGCAGGCGATGGCCTTCGTTCAGCGCATCACTTGCCCGGCGCAACTGATCGTCGCCGCCGACGGCATGCTGGCCAAACACTCTGAACTGCTGGAGCGTCTACCCTTTAGCCGGGAACAGCTGGCAGGTGGGCACCATTTGCACCTGAACGATGAGGCCGGCGCGGATCTTGTCGCAGACTGTTTCAATCGCTTCTTCGCCATTCCTTGACTTGCCGCGGGCAACTGTCGAGGCTGGGCGGGTTGAAATGGGAGACAACCACGATGGATTTCTATACCGCTACGACCCCGAACCGCCAAGCCATGCCGATCCGATGAGCCTGACCAAGCGATCACTCAGTCTGCTGGCACTGTGCTGTTTCAGTTCCGTTTCGTTCGCCGCCGATGTGCCGGGCAGTCAGGATCTGCAGATCGTGCCGCGCCTGGCCGATGCGCAAATCGTCGACTATCGCCCGCCGGTGGAACTGGAGCGGATCTACCCGTTGGGCGCGATCCGCAAGATCAGTGGCCAGTTGCGTTTCGACGGTCAGGTGACTGCCCGTGGCCAGACCACTTCGGTGACCTACGAGTTGCCGCCCGAACATTCCGCCACCGAAGCCTTCACCGCCGCCCGCGAGGCCCTGCAAAAGCAGGACGCCGAGTTGCTGTTCTGGTGCCAGGCGCGGGACTGCGGCGAAAGCAGCCTGTGGGCCAACGAGGTGTTCGGTAATTCCAAGTTGTACGGGGCTGACGAGCAACAGGCCTATCTGTTGCTGAGGCTGGCGGCACCGAAGGACAACACGCTGGTGGCGCTTTACAGCATTACCCGCGGCAATCGCAAAGCGTATCTGCATGTCGAACAGTTCGAGGCCGTTGCGCCGCTGGGTGAGTTGCTGCCGACGTCGGCGACTTTGTTGCGCCAACTGAAAAGCACCGGTGAACTGGATTTCCCTGATCGCGTGAATGATCCGGATGACACCTGGCTACGCCTGATTTCCCGTGGTCTTAATCTCGATACGACGTTGCGCGTGACGGTGTCCGGGCCGAAAGCCGAGGCCTGGCGACAGGCCCTGATCAATCAGGGCGTGCGCGCGGCGCGGATGGAAACCGGCAGTGTCGACGGCTCTGGCTTACGCATCGATCTGTTGCGATAAGCTCTATCGGGCGAGCACGCGCGCTGTGTTCGCCTATTCTTGGCCTGACTGATTTTTTCGAGACTCTACATGCTCAATAACGATCGACTGCTGGTGCAGATCCTGCTGCTGGTGTTGTTTGGTGCCAGCCTCTGGGTGATGGCGCCGTTCTGGTCGGCGCTGTTCTGGGGCGCGGTGCTGGCGTTTGCCAGTTGGCCGCTGATGCGGCTTCTGACCCGGCTGCTCAATGGCCGAGAGTCGCTGGCTGCGGCGATCCTGACCCTGGGCTGGATGTTGTTGGTGGCGGCGCCATTGGTCTGGCTGGGGTTCAACCTCGCCGATCATGTGCGCGATGCCACCGCCTTCATCAAAGACGTGCAGGTCGATGGATTGCCGGAAGCGCCGGCCTGGCTTGGTACCTTGCCGTTGGTGGGTGAGCGACTGGTCGGGATCTGGGACAGCATCGATCAGCAGGGCGCGGCACTGATGGTGTCGATCAAGCCTTATCTGGGGCAGGTCGGTAACTGGTTGCTGGCGCGCAGTGCGCAGATCGGCGGCGGGATTCTCGAGCTGACGCTGAGCATTGTCTTTGTGTTCTTTTTCTATCGCGACGGGCCGCGTCTGGCGGCGTTTGCTCATCGGTTGCTGGAGCGTTTGATTGGCGAGCGCGCCGGGTATTACATCGAGTTGGTGGCTGGCACGGTGCAGCGGGTGGTGAACGGGGTGATCGGTACGGCGGCGGCGCAGGCGGTTCTGGCGTTGATCGGGTTTTTGATTGCCGGGGTGCCGGGGGCGCTGGTGTTGGGGATCGTCACGTTTCTGCTGAGTCTGATTCCGATGGGGCCACCGTTGGTGTGGGTGCCGGCTACGGCTTGGCTGGCCTGGAAGGGTGAGTATGGGATGGCGGTGTTTTTGGGGATCTGGGGGACGTTTATCATCAGTGGTGTGGATAACGTTCTGAAGCCGTATCTGATCAGCCGGGGCGGGAATCTGCCGTTGGTGATTGTGTTGCTTGGGGTGTTTGGCGGGTTGATTGCGTTTGGGTTTATCGGGTTGTTTATCGGGCCTACGCTTTTGGCTGTTGCTTATAGTTTGTTGACGGATTGGAGTAAGAGTCAGGCTCGGGTTTAGGTGGGGTTTTTTTGGGGGGTTGTGAGCATATCCGTTGCTGCGGGTGTTGCTGATTAGGGTTCCGCCCTTACGGCGGGTCACTTTTTCCAGACGCCGAAAAAGTAACCAAAAAGGCTTTACCCTGACGTACGGCCCTCGCTGTGGCTCGGGTTCCTTCGCTCCGGGATCGATCCGGGGGGCATCGCCTCCGGTTTGCTGCGCTGCACCTCCTCTCGATGTGTTTGGCTTCGCCAAACGGTCGCTGCGCTCCCACCCCGGATCAATCCCTCCGCTCAGCCTTCCGACGGGCGCTTGAGATCAAGAGCGGTACTCGAGCTAACGCTCATTGTGTTGAGTGGGGCGGCATGCGCCGCGTGCGGGGGGGGACTCATTTTTTTGTGGGAGCTGGCTTGCCAGTGATGGCGGCCTGATAGCCGACCTGTTTCTGTCGGTTGTACTCCACCCCTGTGGGAGCTGGCTTGCCAGTGATGGCGACCTGATAGTCGACCAAGCTCTGGCGGTTGTACTCCACCCCTGTGGGAGCTGGCTTGCCAGCGATGGCGACCTGATAGTCGACCAAGCTCTGGCGGTTGTACTCCACCCCTGTGGGAACTGGCTTGCCAGCGATGGCGACCTGACAGTCGACCAAGCTCTGGCGGTTGTACTCCACCCCTGTGGGAGCTGGCTTGCCAGCGATGGCGACCTGACAGTCGACCAAGCTCTGGCGGTTGTACTCATGCCTTGTAGGCACTGCCGAAGGCTGCAATCTTTTGATCTGCTTTGGCTTTGGCTTTTGATCCTGCTCTTGATCTTCAGGCCCATCGGCAGGCCGAGCGGAGGTGTTCATCCGGGGGGTAGGCGCGCAGCGCCGTTTGGCGAAGCCAAACACATCGAGAGGAGGTGCAGCGCAGCAAACCGGAGGCGATGCCCCCGGATGGACACCGTAGCGAGGGAACACTGAGCCTAAGCGAAGTGCCGTACGTCCGGGAGCAGCCTTTTTGGTTACTTTTTCGGCGTCTGGAAAAAGTGACCCGCCGTAAGGGCGGAACCCTAATCAGCAACACCCGCAGCAACGGATATGCCCCCAAACCTGAAGTTTTCGGTGTCTGCAAAAAAGTGACCCGCCGTAAGGGCGGAACCCCAAGCAGCCATCACCGCAGCAACGGATATGCCCCCTAAACCCAAATTTTTCGTCGTCTGCAAAAAGTGACCCGCCGTAAGGGCGGAACCCTAATCAGCCATCACCGCAGCAACGGATATGCTCCCCAAACCCAGATGCATACCAATTCCCATGTAGGAGCAGCCTCCGGCAGCTCCTACACAAGATTCATTTACGTAGCAACATTGAGATATTTGCCCACCGGCGCGGCGCTGGTAAGCGAATACTGCCTACTCAGATTGGCAATCATGCGGTTCAGCGCTTCGGCCGTGGTCTGCGCACTGGCCGTCTCTTCATCCGACGGACGCTCACGCCCCGCCTGTAACGCGGCCTTCAATTCATCACTGCTCACACCACCACTACTGTCGCTATCCAAAACCTTGAGCAGCGCCGCACTGGTATCAGTGCTGGTTGTCGAGGTGCTGTCACTAACCTGCAACGCGCTACTCAATTCGCTGGCGGTGACGCTGCCATCACCATCGGCATCAAGCTGGCTGAACAGTTCGTCGCTGTTGACTTGTGGTGGAGGCGGCGGTGGCGTCAGGCTGGCGGTGAGTTCGTCCTGACTGACGGTGCCGTCCTTGTTTTTGTCCAAGGCCGAGAAGATTTCGTTGCTGTCGACGGTGCTGCCAGCGCTGGTGAGGCCGCTGCTCAGTTCGTCGCCGCTGATGGCGCCTTCGCCATCGGTGTCGAGGGCGCTGATCAGGGCGTCGGCGAGGTCGGTGTTCGGGGCCTGATCTCGTGGCGGTGGCGGCGCCATGGCGGTCATTTCTTCGGCGCTGAGGTTGCCGCTGCCGTCGCTGTCCAGATCGCCGAATTGTTTGCTCAGGTTGACCAGCAGACCATCGTCGGACTTTTGCGACAAGGCGCTGTTGAGTTCGTCTTGATCCACCGCGCCGTCGCCGTTGCTGTCGAGCTTGGCGAACAGTTGTTTTTGCAGTTGCTGGCTGCGCGCGTTTTGCGTGGTGGTGCTGCTGGTGCTGGTATAGCTCGTGTAGTTGCTGACGCTACCGATCATCGGGCTCACTCCTTGGACGGTAAACCGGTGGGCGTACCGGCTTATGCAGCCTCAAGGGGCAAGTTGTCGTGGGTATGTGGGGTTTGTACCGGTGGGTACACAGATCTTTAGATTCTTGGCAGGCGGATGATGGCGGTCAGGCCGCCGCCCGGGGTTTCTTCCAGATTCAATTGCCCACCCAGACGCTGAGCCGCTTCCCGGGCGATGGTCATGCCCAATCCCACGCCACCGGAATTGCGGTTGCGCGAACCTTCCAGGCGATAGAACGGCTCAAACACCGCCTCACGTTTGTCCTCGGCAATCCCTGGCCCATGATCGATCACACGGATCAGCAGTTGCTCGCGCTGATCCAGCAGTTCGATGCGTGCCTGGCCGGCATAGCGCAGGGCGTTGTCCATCAGGTTGTTGATACACGAGCGCAGTGCCATCGGTTGCACTGGCAGTGGCGCGCAATGGCCGCTGACTTGCACGTCTGCGCCTTGATCCTGGGCGTTTTCGCACAGCGATTCGACCAGCGCCTGCACGTCCATCAGTTGCAGCGCTTCGCTGGTACGTTGTTCGTGCAGGTAGGTGAGGGTGGCGTCGAGCATGCCGATCATGTCGTTGAGGTCCTGACGCATCTGACTTTGCAGCTTGTCGTCGCTGATATTTTCCAGACGCAGTTTCAGCCGCGACAGCGGTGTGCGCAGGTCATGGGATACCGCACCGAGCATGCGCGCGCGTTGCTGGACCTGTTCTTGAATGCGTTGTTGCATCAGGTTGAAGGTATGCGCGGCTTGCCTTGCTTCTCGAGGGCCGGACTCATCGAGCGGGGGGCTGTCGAGGTCTTCGCTGAGGCGCTCGGCGGCGTCGCTGAGACGCTGGATCGGTCGGCTGAGCAGTTTGGCGCCGTACCAGGCAGCGATCATCAACGAGACAAACTGAAAGGTCAGCGGCACGATCGGCCCGCCAAACCAGGGGCGCGGCGGGCGTGGCGGATAACGTGGATCCGGGGGCGGTCGCTGCCCCTCGGCGTTTTGCGAAAACTCCGGCGGAGGTGGTGGCGGAGGCGGGCCGTAGTGGTGGAACCAGGCGAAGGCCAGCAGGTGCGCGAGGACGATCGCCACGAACAGCACGCCAAACAGGCGACCGAACAGCGTGTCGAAGCGCGCCCGCATCAGCCGATGTCCCGCGCGTCGAACAGGTAACCCTCACCGCGTACGGTTTTGATCAGTTGCGGAGCCTTCGGATCGTCGCCAAGTTTTTGCCGCAGGCGCGAGACGAGCAGGTCGATGCTGCGGTCGAAGGCTTCGATCGAGCGGCCACGGGCGGCGTCGAGCAACTGTTCGCGGCTGAGCACCCGGCGCGGGCGTTCGATGAATACCCAGAGCAGGCGGAATTCGGCGTTGGACAGCGGCACGACGAGGCCATCGTCAGCGATCAACTGGCGAAGGACGCTGTTCAAGCGCCAGTTATCGAAGCGAATGTTGGCCCGTTGCTCGGTGCGATCGTCGCGTACCCGACGCAGGATGGTCTGGATGCGAGCGACCAGTTCACGGGGTTCGAACGGTTTGGCCATGTAATCATCGGCGCCCAGTTCCAGACCGATGATGCGGTCGGTGGGTTCGCAACGGGCAGTCAGCATCAGGATCGGGATGTCCGATTCGGCGCGCAGCCAGCGGCACAGCGACAAGCCGTCTTCGCCGGGCAGCATCAGATCAAGCACGACGACGTCGAAGTGCTCGGCCTGCATCGCCTGACGCATCGCCGCGCCGTCGGTGACGCCGCTGGCGTGGATGTTGAAACGCGCGAGGTAATCGATCATCAGCTCACGGATCGGCACGTCATCGTCGACGATCAGGGCACGAATGCTCCAGCGCTTGTCGTCTTTGGGCTCATCAGTTGCGGTCGTTTGGGTGTTGTGCATGGGGCTGTTCATCTGCCAGTTGGCCGCCAACCACAAAGATGGGCTGCGAGGTGGTGGTTTCAGCATAGGCGTCCAGCCGAAGGGCGGGAAGTGCTGATGTAAGGACGTGTTGCGGCTGGCGAGGCTAGCGTGGGCGCTTGTTGGCGGCGTGTCGGTTGTGTATCGAGTTCGACACAATAGCAGCGAGCGCTATGCTGATCACGGCCGGGGCGACGATTTACCGATCATCGGGTGCCGCGCCGCCGCCGGTTCCGCTACAATGCGCGCCGATTTCGACTTGCCTGAGAGCCCATCCATGTCCGCCTGCCAGACTCCTATCATCGTCGCCCTGGATTTTCCCACCCGTGACGCCGCACTGAAGCTGGCCGACCAGTTGGACCCGAAACTGTGCCGGGTCAAAGTGGGCAAGGAATTGTTCACCAGTTGCGCCGCCGAAATTGTCGGTACCCTGCGTGACAAGGGTTTTGAAGTGTTCCTCGACCTGAAATTCCACGACATTCCCAACACCACCGCGATGGCTGTGAAAGCTGCCGCTGAAATGGGCGTGTGGATGGTCAACGTACACTGCTCCGGCGGCATGCGCATGATGGCGGCCTGCCGTGAAGAGCTGGACAAGCGCACCGGCCCGCAACCGCTGCTGATCGGCGTGACTGTGTTGACCAGCATGGAGCGTGAGGATCTGGCCGGCATCGGCCTGGATATCGAGCCGCAAGAGCAGGTGCTGCGTCTGGCGGCGCTGGCCGAGAATGCCGGGATGGACGGTCTGGTGTGCTCCGCGCTGGAAGCCCAGGCCCTGAAAACCGCCCACCCGTCGTTGCAATTGGTGACCCCGGGGATTCGTCCGGCGGGCAGCGCGCAGGACGATCAACGCCGCATCCTGACCCCGCGTCAGGCGCTGGATGCCGGTTCCGACTATCTGGTGATCGGCCGTCCAATCAGCCAGGCCGCTGACCCGGCCCAGGCATTGGCTTCGGTAGTCGCCGAAATCGCCTAAGCAAATACCGCAACACCCTGTAGGAGTGAGCCTGCTCGCGATAGCGGTCTGTCGGTCAACATTACCGTTGTTTGACAGATCGCTATCGCGAGCAGGCTCACTCCTACATTTGTTTTGTGGTGGCCTTAAACTTTGAGCACCAACTTGCCAAAGTTCTCGCCGCTGAACAATTTCATCAGCGTCTCCGGGAAGGTCTCCAGTCCTTCGACGATGTCTTCCTTGCTCTTGAGTTGCCCCTTGGCCATCCACCCGGCCATCTCCTGCGCGGCACTTGCGTACTGCGCCGCATAGTCCATCACCACAAAACCTTCCATTCGCGCGCGATTGACCAGTAGCGACAGATAGTTGGCCGGGCCTTTGACCGCTTCCTTGTTGTTGTACTGGCTGATGGCACCGCAGATCACCACCCGCGCTTTCGGCGCCAGGCGACTCAGCACGGCGTCGAGAATCTCACCGCCCACGTTATCGAAATACACGTCCACGCCTTTCGGGCATTCACGCTTGAGCCCGGCCAACAGGTCTTCGTTTTTGTAATCGATGGCGCCGTCGAAGCCCAGTTCATCAATCAGGTATTTGCACTTGTCAGCGCCGCCGGCGATGCCGACCACGCGGCAGCCTTTGATCTTGGCGATCTGCCCGGCAATGCTGCCCACCGCACCGGCTGCACCGGAGAGCACCACGGTGTCACCCGCCTTCGGTGCGCCGACATCGAGCAAAGCGAAGTAGGCGGTCATGCCGGTCATGCCCAGCGCGGACAAATAGACCGGCAGCGGCGCCAGTTTCGGATCGACTTTGTAGAAACCTCTGGGCTCACCGAGGAAATAATCCTGCACGCCAATGGCACCGTTGACGTAGTCCCCGACCGCAAACCCCGGATTGTTCGACGCGACGACTTTGCCTACGCCCAGGGCGCGCATGACTTCGCCGATGCCGACCGGCGGGATGTAGGATTTTCCCTCGTTCATCCAGCCGCGCATGGCCGGATCGAGGGACAGATATTCGTTCTTGACCAGAATCTGTCCCGCCGCCGGCTCGCCCACCGGTACTTCCTGATAAGTGAAGGTCTCGCGGGTCGCAGCGCCCACCGGGCGCTTGGCGAGCAGGAACTGGCGATTGGTCTGGTTGGTCATGGCAGGCACTCGAATTGAATGAAGCCTTGTTGATAGACCTTCAGTGACGATGTCGCAAGGTTGGCTGATGCGGCGAATGCACGTCGATCCAGTGCAGTGATAGTCACCGGCATGGGTTTATCACTGCGGCGCATGGGCGCCTAGACAGCCCTCTGATAGTGCTGACGCCCTACGGACCCCTGTGGCTATGCTGTGTTGCATAAAAGCTCCCCTGCATCTATCCGTTCGAGGACATAACAATGAGCATGACGTTTTCCGGTCAGGTTGCCGTAGTCACCGGCGCCGCCAACGGCATTGGCCGGGCGACCGCCCAGGCATTTGCCGCCGAAGGCTTGAAAGTCGTGGTGGCGGATCTGGACGCTGCCGGGGGCGAAGGTACGGTGGCGCTGATTCGTACAGCCGGTGGCGAAGCGACCTTCGTGCGTTGCAACGTCACCGTCGAAAGCGAAGTGAAAAATCTGATGGACGAGGTAATCAATACCTACGGCCGTCTCGACTATGCCTTCAACAATGCCGGGATCGAAATCGAGAAAGGCAAATTGGCAGAAGGCTCGATGGACGAGTTCGACGCGATCATGGGCGTCAATGTCAAAGGCGTCTGGCTGTGCATGAAATACCAGCTGCCACTGTTGCTGGCGCAGGGCGGCGGGGCGATCGTCAACACCGCCTCGGTGGCCGGGCTCGGTGCGGCGCCGAAAATGAGTATTTACGCGGCATCGAAGCACGCGGTGATCGGCCTGACCAAATCGGCGGCCATTGAATACGCGAAGAAGAAAATCCGTGTCAACGCAGTGTGTCCGGCGGTGATCGACACGGACATGTTCCGCAGGGCCTACGAGGCCGATCCGAAGAAGGGCGAGTTCGCCAACGCCATGCACCCGGTCGGGCGTATCGGCAAGGTCGAGGAGATCGCCAGCGCCGTGCTGTACCTGTGCAGCGACGGTGCGGCATTCACCACCGGTCATTCGCTGGCGGTGGACGGCGGCGTTACCGCGTTCTGAACCCTGTCGCTGGAAGAAGCCCGCATTCGTGCGGGCTTTTTTATGGGCCGCGTTCAGTTCCCTTAAACGCCTAAACAATGTGTATCAAATGATTAGATCGGTCGCTTTTGGCGGCGTTGTCGCACAGCCTGTGCGGCGCGGCTGTGATTAACTGCCGCCAGCAAAACGGACAGGAGTTTGCTTGCTCATGGAATTGAGAATTGATCGACAGGCAATGGTGCCGGTCGTGCAGCAGATTGTTGACGGATTGACTGAATGGATCTTGCAAAGCGGGGTACCGCCGGCCACTCGCTTGCCCTCCGTTCGGCAAATTGCCAAGGGTAATCTGCTCAGTCAGTCATGTGTCGTCGAGGCCTGCGAGCGGTTGGTATCGCAGGGCGTTCTGACCACGCGCCAAGGCGCAGGTTTTATCGTCGCAGCATCGCCATCGAAGCAGAGCGAAGAGGAAGAATCGTTGCCGTTCGAGGGACGCCATGCCTGGTGCGATGTGGTGTGCGGCGCTGCCGGCGGCTTGAAACTGGGTGCTGGCGGCTTACCGGAGAGCTGGCGCGAGCCCGACGATCTCAGTTACGCGTTGCGTGAAGTGGCGCGCACCGACATGGCCAGTCTGTTCAACTACAGCACGCCCCTGGGGCTGCCGGCCTTGCGCGAACAAATTGTCAAACGCCTGAAACTGTTCGGCATCGAAGCGCGCAGCACGCAATTGCTCAGCACTGGCGGCGCCAGTCACGCGCTGGATCTGATCGTTCGAACCCTGTTCAAGGCCGGCGACTGTGTGGTCGTTGAATCCCCGGGTTATGCGCCACTGTTCGACCTGTTGCGCCTGCATGGCATCCGCATGCTTGAAGTGCGTCGCACACCGAGCGGGCCGGATATCGAGGCGCTTGAAGCGCTGCTGCGGCAATTTCGGCCCGTCGCGTTGTTCATCAACAGCCACCATCACAATCCCACTGGCAGTTGCCTGACACCGGCGGTGGCCCAGCGCATCGTGCAATTGAGCAAGACCTACGATTTGCGCCTGATTGAAGACGACGTCTACGCGGACTTGCACACGGGCAATGGCACGCGTCTGGCCGCGCTGGATGATGAGGGGCGGGTGATTTACGTGGGCAGCTTTTCCAAGACGTTGAGCAGCTCGTTGCGAGTCGGGTTCGTGTACGCCGACAGCGAGTTGGTTGCGCGACTGGCTCAGGTCAAGATGGTCAGTGGTCTGGGTGGCTCAAGGTTTGCCGAGGCCGTGCTGGCCAGCCTGATGGCGACGGGTGCCTACCGCAAACTGGTGCAGCGCCAGCGCCAGCGCCTGAATGCCGATCGCGCTGCGGCGTTGCAGGCACTGGAGGATGCCGATTGGGAGATATTCGGCAAACCCTGCGGTGGCTTGTTTATCTGGGCGCGTTCGCGGATGGCCGATCAGGCCGGGGTGCGCAGACAGGCTCAACGCTGCGGCGTACAGCTATCGGCCCCGGATGCATTCAGTCCCAGTGGCGAGGCCGGCGAGTGGTGCCGTATCAACGTGGCTTACGCCTGTGATCCGCGGGCTCGACTGTTTTTTCGCAATACCGGTGTGGATCGACCTCAAGTGTTCTGAAAACGACGCGGGCGTAGCTTTTTGCCATTATTCCGACGCCAGAGACTTGTGCTGGTTCATGGCCATTGCGACTCTTCGTCAACTGACTATGGCAGGGGACTACGCGCAATGATTTCGGCCGTGCAAGGACGTTTTGCCAACCTCGGTATGGCGAAAAAACTGGGTATCGGGTTTGTACTGGTGCTGCTGTTGACCGCGCTGGTCGCCGCCATTGGCGTCTGGTCCCTGCAGACCATCAGTCAGCGCTTCGACGGGCTCAAGCAGATGTCATCGCTCAATAGCGGTCTGCTCAAGGTGCGCCTGCTCGAACAGGAATACGCCTTGCGCGGTAACCCGAAAACCGCGGATGCCTTGCGCGAAGGGCTTGATGGGCTCATCGCCAAGGCCAACGAACTCAAAGCGCAGTCGTCGGCCAATGTGCCGGTCATGACCGATGTCGAACAGTCCCTGGGTGCCTATCGCAAGGCGTTCGATGAGTTCGTCTCCTTGACCCAGGCCAAGGATCTGGCGCTGGAAATGGCCAGTTGGTCGGTATCCAGCGTAGCCAACAACCTCGACGTGTTGCAGGCCGGGCTGGCCGATGACGGTGCGTATACCTTGAAGGACACTGAGGGCAAGGATGGCGCGCAGTTCATCGAACAGGCCAGTCAGGTCAGTCAGGTGTCGAGGTTGATGCTACAAGCGATGAATGAAGCGCGGATCCGTCTCGATCAAAGCCGCAAGGGCGATGCCGACAGTGCCGGTAAGGGCAATATCGAACAGGCCGCGCAGGCCCAGGCCCAGGCCGAGGCGCTGAAATCCACGATCAAGGACGAGGGTTATCTGACGGTGCTCAATGAAGTCTCCGGGCACATCGCCGGGTTCAACGACAAACTGGCCGAGTACACCGGACTGCTGGCTCAGGAAAAGACTGTTTACGAACAGCTGCATCAGCGCGCTGCACAAGTGATGGACCGGGTGGATCAGGCTTACGTCGCCGAAGACGGGGCCATGCAGGCAGAGCTGAAAAAGAACTCGGTGCTGATTCTCGGTTCTTCGGCGCTGGCGCTGCTGGTCGGGCTGCTGGCCGCGTGGGTGATCACGCGTTTGATCGTCGCGCCGTTGCGCAGCGTGATCGAAGTCGCGCAACGGATTGCTGCGGGTGATTTGAGTGCCACAGTTGACGTCAGCCGACGTGACGAAATTGGCCAGTTGATGTTGGCGATGCAGCAGATGGGGGCGGGGTTGAGCACGATTGTCAGCGGGTTGCAGGCCGGCATTGAACAACTGGCCAGTTCCGCGCAATCGTTATCGGCGGTGACCGAGCAGACCAATCTTGAGGTCAGCAGTCAGAAGGAAGAAACCGAGCAGGTGGCCACGGCCATGAACCAGATGACCGCTACCGTCCACGATGTTGCGCGCAATGCTGAAGAAGCGGCGTTGGCGGCGCAGACGGCGGACGGCAAGGTCGAGAGTGGTCAGCAGGTGGTGCGCCAGAGCATGGCGCGGATCGAGCAATTGGCGGATTCGGCGACGTCGGCCAGTTCCAGCATCGAAAGCCTCAGTGCCGAAATCCAGAATATCGGTACGGTGCTGGAGGTGATCAAAAGCGTGGCCGAGCAGACCAACTTGCTGGCGTTGAATGCGGCGATCGAGGCTGCGCGGGCCGGGGAGCAGGGCAGGGGGTTTGCGGTGGTGGCCGATGAGGTGCGTGCGTTGGCGCGGCGTACGCAGCAATCGACCGAGGAGATCGAGCGGTTGGTCAGTGCCTTGCGTGCGGCGGCGCATTCGTCGGTGCAGCAGATTCAGAGCAGTGGTGAGTTGGTGAAGCTGGCGGTGAGTGATGCGCTGCAGACGGAAAGCGCGTTGGGGAGTATTGCGGCGGCGGTGTCGTTGATTCAGCAGATGAATCAGCAGATTGCGGCGGCGGCCGAGGAGCAGAGTTCGGTGGCTGAGGAGATCAATCGCAGTGTGACGAGTATTCGCGCGAGTGCTGATCAGTCTTCGTTGGCGATGCGCGGGAATGCGGCTTCGAGTATTGAGCTGGCGCAGTTGGGGAGTGAGTTGCGCGGGATGGTTGGGCATTTTCGGCTTTGACTTGGCGGCCTGTGGGCCGACCATGTTCTTGGGGTTTGGGGGTATATCCGTTTTTTGGGTGATGGCGGCTTAGGGTTCCGCCCTTACGGCGGGTCACCTTTTCCAAACGCCGAAAAGGTAACCCAAAAGGCTTTGCCCTGACGTTCGGCCCTCGCTGTGGCTCGGGTTCCTTCGCTCCGGGATTGTTCCGGGTGCATCGCCTCCGGTTTGCTTCGCTGCACCTCCTCTCGATGTGTTCGACTTCGTCGAACGGCGCTACGCGCCTGCCCCCCGGATCAATCCCTCCACTCAGCCTGCCGACGGGCGTTGAGATCAAGAGCGGTACTCGAGCTAACGCTCATTGTGTTGAGTGGTGAAGGTCAAAAGCGGTACTCGAGCTAACGCTCATTGTGTTGGGTGGTGAAGGTCAAAGGCGGTACTCGAGCTAACGCTCATTGTGTTGAGTGGTGAAGGTCAAAAGCGGTACTCGAGCTAACGCTCATTGTGTTGGGTGGGGCGGCATGCGCCGCGTTTGGGATGTACTCATTTCTTTGTGGGAGCTGGCTTGCCAGCGATGGCGGCCTGATAGCCGACCAAGCTCTGGCGGGTGAGCCGGCTTCAAATTGTGGGAGGGGGCTTGCTCCTGAAGAGGGCGGTTTGGTCAGCGAGGGTCTGGCGGTCGGAACTTTCAGTGCACAAAAAAGCCACCTTTCGGTGGCTTCTCTTCAGCATCTGTTATCAGTCGTAGATCACTTTCTTTTTCCAGTCTGCATCCGCCTCAACATCTTTGAGGCCGGCTGTCAGTTGGTTCTCTTCACCTTCTACCGGTGCAATTTTGTCCATCACTTGGGCGTTGGCGCGGGCGAGGAGTTTTTCCAGGTATTGCAGTTGTTCGGAGTAGATCTGCGGGTTCTGCTGTTTGCGCAGGTATTGCACGCCGCGTTCGAAGGCGAGGCGGGCCTGGCCTGGCTGGTTTTGTTGCAGGGATTGTTGGCCGAGGTTGTTGAAGAACTCGATGTGCAGCAGGACCAGAATGTGGCGGACTTCGCGCACCCAGTGTTTGGCTTCGTTCGGTGGCAGGAAGCCGTCATGGGCGGCGCGGGTGATCTGGCCGTGCAGGGCTTCGAGGAGGAAGCGTACGTCTTTGGCTTTGGCTTCGGTCAGGATCGGCGCGGGCGGGTTGTTCACGGGGATCGATTCACCCTGGGCGACCAGTGCGCTGAGTTCGCCGATGCGTGCCTTGGTGGTTGCGCTGGTTTTCTCAAGGTTCAGCAGGCGCTGGCAGACGTTGAGTTCCAGGCGGGTCAGCAGCAGCTTGAGTGCCGGGGTCATGAACTGGCCGGGAAAGGTTTCGGTCAGTTCGCCACAGCGGCGCAGGCGGTCGTTGAGTTCGACTTTGGTGCGGGCCTTCTCCAGTTTGTTGTTTTCCACCACATGGTTCATGTAGCCAATGGCGATCAGAATTGCGATCCCGGCTATGACTAGCAGGGTGATCATGAGTGGTGTCACCGGTAAGACCTCTTTATAGGGTTCGCATGCGAGTGTAGTGGCTGGGCATTTAGGCGCCTAGCACCGCTCGACGAGTTGGATCGGCTGGTCAATCTGTATCGGCCGCGTGCTGCTTATATGAATGCTGGCGCTTGATATGCAGATTGCCATCACTGTGCGCGGACTATAACGTCTTGGCGACTGCCGGAATATAGGCGTCAATCGTCGGTCGACGGAAAAGCCTGCCTGGCCCCGTAAAGCAGGTCGAAGTCATTGATTTAAATAAATTTATATCTGGGGGTTGACGACCTCCCAATCCATCCATAGAATGCGCGCCACTTGCAGCGTAAAGCACACAGCGAAGCGCAGCAGGGAGTGAATGTTGTAGTGTGTCCCCTTCGTCTAGTGGCCTAGGACACCGCCCTTTCACGGCGGTAACAGGGGTTCGAGTCCCCTAGGGGACGCCAATGCGGGAATAGCTCAGTTGGTAGAGCACGACCTTGCCAAGGTCGGGGTCGCGAGTTCGAGTCTCGTTTCCCGCTCCAATTTTAAACAGCAGTGCTTTCGGGCGGTGCTGAGTGAAACCAGAACCAAGTCTTCGGATACGGATCTGGACACCGAAACACACACCATGTGTTCCGGGTAGCGTGTCCCCTTCGTCTAGTGGCCTAGGACACCGCCCTTTCACGGCGGTAACAGGGGTTCGAGTCCCCTAGGGGACGCCATTTGCGGGAATAGCTCAGTTGGTAGAGCACGACCTTGCCAAGGTCGGGGTCGCGAGTTCGAGTCTCGTTTCCCGCTCCAAATTCAAAAACGCCGCTCAGTGAGCGGCGTTTTTATTAGTGAAAGTTGTAGCCTGTCCCCTTCGTCTAGTGGCCTAGGACACCGCCCTTTCACGGCGGTAACAGGGGTTCGAGTCCCCTAGGGGACGCCATTGCGGGAATAGCTCAGTTGGTAGAGCACGACCTTGCCAAGGTCGGGGTCGCGAGTTCGAGTCTCGTTTCCCGCTCCAAATTCACAAAAACGCCGCTCAGTGATGAGCGGCGTTTTTGTTTGTGCGTTTTTTGTATTTCTGCCCTCTGTTACAAATCTCCTACAGCGAAAACGAAAAATCCGGAAGCGTCCGACAGCCAGCGCAAGGTTGATTCTGGGATAACGATCCCGTCGTCGGCTCCCGTGGCCGATCCCGTTTATCGCCTCTCAGGATCTTCTCTTAATGTCATTGATATCTGCATCTCGTGGCGCTCTGCCCGAGGTTCGTGCAACGGCGCTTCTGGCGCTGCCGTTGGTCGTGGGGCACGTGTGTGCCGGATTGATTGCCTTCGTTGACAATCTCATTGCCGGCAATCACGGCACAGACACCTTGGCCGCCGTGACGCTTGGCACCGCGCTGCTGTGGCTACCGATGCTGGTGCCGATTGGCACGTTGATCGCGCTCACGGCCTCGGTGGCGCGCTTGTCTGGCGCTGATCGCCTGTCTGAGATTGGCCCGATTTTTCGCCAGGCTTTGTGGCTGGCGTTGTCGATGGGCCTGCTGATGTTTGTCTTCCTGAGTATCGCGCCGGTGCTGCTGGAGCCTGCCGGCATCGCCGAGGAGATGATTCCCGGGGCGCAGGCCTTTTTGCACGCGGTGCGTTGGGGGAGTCCGGCGCTGACGTTGTTTTTCTGCATGCGCTATTTATGCGAAGGGATGCACTGGATGCGCCCGACGATGATTTTCAGCTTCGGCGGGCTGTTGGTCCTGGCACCTCTGGGGTATGTGCTGACCAACGGCAAGCTCGGGTTTCCCGAGTTGGGCGCGCAAGGTCTGGGCATCGCGTCGGCGATCATGATGTGGCTTCAGGCACTGCTGTTTGCCGGGTATCTTTGGTACGGCAAACGTCTTGCGCATTTGCAGCTGTTCGCCCGTTTCGATCCGCCATGCCGTGCGGCAATCGCCGATTTGTTGAGGACGGGCATGCCGATTGGCATTGCCATCCTGATGCAGGGCAGTCTGTTTATTGTCACGTCGTTGTTGATCGGGCGGCTGGGATCGACTTTTCTTGCAGCTCATCAGATTGCGGTGAACCTGGCTCAGTTGTGTTTCATGATCCCGGTCGCCGTGGCCGAGGCGACGACAGTGCGCGTCGGGCATGCATTGGGGCGCGGTGATTTCAAGGGTGTCAGGCAGGCCGCATGGGCGGGGTGTGTCATCGTCCTCGCGGCCCAAAGTGTGTCGGTGCTGATACTGCTGTTGGGCAATGAAGCGATCGCCAGTTTGTACAGTTCGGACATCGCCGTGACCGCGTTGGCCTCGACGCTGTTGTTATACGCCGCAGCACTGCAATTTCCCGACGGTTTGCAGATGTTGTCCGCCGGCGCGTTGCGCGGTTTGCAGGACACTCGCATACCCATGTGGATCGCGATCTTTTGCTATTGGGGAGTGGGCGTACCGCTGGGTGTCGGATTGGCCTTTGGCCTGGAGTGGGGTCCGCAAGGCATCTGGTCAGGTCTGATTACCGCGTTGACGCTGGCAACAGTGTTGATGGGCTCGCGGTTTATTCATAGCAGTCGGGTCAGGTTAGCGCCCGGCAGTTGAAATGAAAAAGGCCCGCCGATGAAAGTCGGCGGGCCTTTTGCGTTGCAGGGCAAATTACCAGGACAGCATCAGTCGACCGGCAAACAGAATCAGCACCACGCCCATCGTGCGTTCGAACCAGTGGCCCATGCGCATGAACAGCAAGCGCACTTTGTTGCTGGAGAAAAACAGCGCGACGATCACGAACCACAACGCGTTCACAAAGCACATCCACAAGCCATAAAACGCCTGGATCTGCAGCGGCGTACTGGCGCTGATGATCGTGGTGAAGATCGCCAGAAAAAACAGCGTGGCTTTGGGGTTGGTGGCATTGGTCAGGAAACCGGTGCTGAAGGCTTTGAACAAGGTTTGTTCAGCGACCGGCTCATCGGTGCCTTTGTCACCTTCAAGTGTCGATTTCGGTTTGCTGCGCAACAGGCTGACACCCAGATACAGGATGTAGGCACCGCCAATCACTTTAGCGACCGTCAGCAACCACGGGGTGGTGTGCATCAATGCGCCAACGCCGAGCAACGTATAGAGAACGTGTACGGAAATCCCCGCACCGATGCCCAGCGCCGTGCAGATTCCCACCAGTCGGCCAAAGCGCACGCTCTGGCGAATGGTCACGGCGAAGTCCGGGCCGGGAGCGACCACAGCGAGGAAATGAATGGTGGCCAGCGCCAGAAACTCGCCCAGGTAATTCGATAACATCTCAGCTCCAGAAAGTCAGGGGTGAAGCATTGCCGCGATAGCCGACAAAGAAGGACAGGCTCAGGCGCGGATCCGCCACACCCGGCGTCACCGAGTGCATGCAGCGCGAATTGAACATGATGAAATCACCGGGTTCGGGGCGCACCTCAAGGGTGGGCGGGCCGAGCAGCGCCGGGTCGATGCCGTAACTGTCGCCACGCATTTCGTCAAACTGATCCGGGGTAATGTCGTCGTCCCACATTTGCAACGCACCGCCCTCGGTCGGCATGTTCAGATAGACGTTGCAGGCGAACTGCGCTTCGAGGCTGCGCGCCTGAAAGCTCTCCGGCGCGTCCTTGGCGAAAATGTCGTGATGGGCGAGGAAGCACACGCCGGGTTTCACCACGCGAGACAGGCCGACATACATTTTGCGCCCGTAGAGGTTTTCCAGATGCGCACCGGCCGGCCAGGATTCGTCGAGCATGCAGCGCAGCGTGTCGACCGGCGAGGAGTAGGGCGCACAACGATTGCGCAGTTCGGCGATGTTGCTGGTAGCGCGTTCGAAGTAATCCTCGATCAACAGCGGCTGGTTTTCCGCCTCATAAAACGCCATGCCGATACGGCCGATACTCGGTGCGTTGATGTAGCCCTCAAAGCCTGGAGCGAGAATCTTGTCGCCAATCTGGATCGCCAGCGGTTCGGGCAAAAAGCCTTTGACGCGGATGGCGAGGACTTCTTCGTTGGCCAGTTTTTTTATGCACGTCTCATCGAGACGCTCGACGTCTAGCATCATGTTATTTAGGTCCATCTATCGATAGTCAACGGAACCGGCGAGCGCGGTTCCCCGGCGCCGGACGCTGCGCGGGCAGCGTCCGAAATGCTCAATCCACGCTGTAGTGGACGGACAACGTGCCTTTCTTCTGCGAAAGGGACGCGATCGTGACTGTGCCCAGATCCTTCAGGCTACGTACATGGGTGCCACCGCAGCCGTAGGCAGGCAGATCACCAAAGCCGATTTCCCGCGCGCCTTCGCGCAGCGAAGTCAGGCGCGGCAGATCGTGCTCAATCCACTGGCCGATGCCGTGTTGAACGCTGTCTGCGTCAACTTCCTGAGCGGCGTCACCCGGCTTGAATTGCACCCGGCCCTCGTCCGGCCAGTGGTGTGCCTTGATCGGCGTCCAGCCCAGCGCTTGCACGAAATGCCCGATCAGGTGCCCGGCCGAGTGCATGCGCGTGTTGAAGCAGCGACGCTGTTCATCGATGCGGATCATGGTCATGCCGAGTTTCACCGGACGATCAACGTAATGAATGATCCGATCGGGTTCCTGGACGACGCGCAGTACCTGGCTTTCGCCGATCCAGCCGGTATCGCAGGGTTGGCCGCCACCTTGCGGATGAAACAGCGTGGCGCGCAGCACTACGGCAAATTCGTTCTCGTGGGGCGTGCAGTCGAGGACTTCCACATTGGCCTTGAGGTCATCACTATGGAAAAAGAGGCGAAGCGTCATATTCCATGCCCTTATTAAAGTTTCTATTTTTATTATATGAATCGTGTAATAACGTGATAATCCGTTCAAACATCAAAGGACTTGTGCGCTGTGAGCATAAATCTCCCGCTCCCCCTGCTCGGCGAGATGGCGATCTTCGTCAAGGTCGTGGAGGCCGGCAGCTTCTCTGAAGCGGCACGGCAGCTCGGATCTTCACCGTCGGCGGTGAGTCGCAGCATTTCGCGATTGGAAAAGGCCTTGGCCACGCGCTTGCTGCAGCGCACCACGCGCAAGCTGCGCCTGAGTGATGGCGGTGAAGAGGTGTTCAAGCGCTGTCAGGAGATGGTCAGTGCGGCCAAGTCAGTGATGGAGATCAGTGGCCAATTCACCCATGAAGCCGAAGGACTGGTGCGGGTCAGTGTGCCGAAGGCGGTGGGACGATTTGTCATTCATCCGCACATGCCTGAATTTTTGCGCCGTTATCCCAAGGTCGATGTCGAGCTGCTGCTGGAAGATCGGCAGGTCGATCTGATCGATGATCATGTCGATCTGGCGATCCGCATTACTGATCGCCCTCCGGCCGGGCTGGTCGGGCGGCAACTGCTGACCATCGATCATTTGCTCTGCGCCACCCCGCAATACCTCGCCGAACACGGCACGCCGACGCATCCACATGATTTGCTCAATCACAGCTGCATCTATCTGGGCGAAACCCCGAGCGATGCGCGCTGGAAATTCAAAAAGGGCAGCAAAGTGGTGACGGTTGGGGTGCGCGGGCGGTATGCGGCCAACCACACGGGCGTGCGTCTGGGCGCGGTGCTGCAGCACATCGGTATTGGCAGTCTGCCGTATTTCACCGCGCGCTATGCGCTGGAGCAGAAGTTGGTGGTGCAGGTGCTGCCGGACTGGACGTTTCTGGCGTCCTACCACGGAGGGCTCTGGTTGCTGCATTCGCCGACGCGTTACCTGCCGCCGAAGCTGCGGGTATTTATCGATTATCTGGTGGAGTGCCTGGAGAAAGAACCGACCCTGAGCAAGCCAGGCAAGTCGGGTGGCGTGATCAACGCCGCGATGGCTTATGAGTTGCCGGAGAGTGAGGGGCTGCTTTAACCGCGCAGATAAAAAAGGCCCGCATGGACAACTATGCGGGCCTTTTCATGAGCAGTTGAAAATCAGTGCTTGCTGTCCTGAGCGGACATGGCCATCAACTGTTTTTCCTGATTCCAGTCAAACGGCTCATCGTTCTGTTCGGCTTCGTAGCGGCGTTCTTCCAGTGCCTGATACATGTCGATCTCTTCATCGGACAGGTAATGCAGGCAGTCGCCAGCGAAGAACCACAGCAGATCCCGCGGGATCAGGTGAGCAATTTGCGGGTAACGGGTAATCACTTGAGTCAGGATGTCCTGGCCCAGGTATTGGCTTTCGATCGGGTCGATCGGCAGGGACGCCAGCAGTTCATCGAAGCGCTCGAGGAACAAGGCATGGCTTTCTTCGGGAACCTGTTCGGCCTCACCTACGGCGACCAGGATACTGCGCAGATGGTCGAGCAAAACCAGATGATCGGCAACGACGTTGGACACGAGATAAGTCCTCAAGAGCAAAACGGGCGCAGGAGTATAAAGCTCCCGCGCCCATTTTTCACAAATAACAGCTACGTGGCTGTCGGGATCAGCGGACTTTACCCTCCGCCTGTTTCAGCTCTTCCTTGTCGAAGTCATCGACATCGATCACCTTGCGTCGCGCCGCTTCGGCTTCGCGCAGGCTCTGCGCTTCTCCGGGTTGCAACACCCCGGCTTCCAGCGCCGCGTCGATGGCATGCTCGCCTGCGACCGGTTTGACCTGACCGCTTTTCAGCGAGGTGTGCAGCTTTTTATGCAGCGGTTGCGCAGCGTTCAGCAGATCGCTGGCGTGTTGCAGCGCACCCACCGCATCGTCTGGCGATTGCGGGCGATAGCAGCCAGCGAGCAGTTCTTCCAGCGCCGGATCACCCTTGGCCCGGCCGATCACGCCGGCCACTTCGGCACCGAGTTTGTCCGATGGTCCTTTGTGACGACGGCCGAACGGGAACACGATCACCCGTAGCAGACAGCCGAACACCTTGTTCGGGAAGTTGCTCAGCAGTTCATCCAGCGCGCGCTCCGACTGGCCGAGGCTTTCCTCCATGGCCCAGCGGAACAACGGCTCCATGTACGCCGGCGAATCCAGGTCGTGGTAGCGCTTGAGCGCGGCAGAGGCCAGATACAGGTTGCTCAACACATCGCCCAGGCGGGCTGACAGACGTTCGCGACGTTTCAGTTCGCCACCCAGCAGCATCATGCTGAAGTCGGCCAGCATCGCGAAAGCCGCAGCCTGGCGATTGAGTGCGCGGAAGTAACCCTGGCTGATCTTGTCGCCAGGCGCATGTTCGAAGTGGCCGAAACCAAGGTTCAGCACCAGCGTGCTGGCCGCGTTACTGACGGCAAAACCAATGTGTTTGAGTAGCAGGCCATCGAATTCTTTCAGCGCCTGATCCTTGTCTTCCCGACCGGCCAAGGCCATTTCCTTGAGCACGAACGGATGGCAACGAATCGCGCCCTGACCGAAGATCATCAGGTTGCGCGAGAGAATGTTCGCGCCTTCCACGGTGATGAAGATCGGCGCACCGTTCCAGCTGCGTCCCAGGTAGTTATTCGGACCCATGATGATCGCCTTGCCACCGTGTACATCCATGGCGTGGCTGATGCACTCGCGACCGCGTTCGGTGAGGTGGTACTTGAGGATCGCCGACAACACCGACGGTTTCTCGCCCAGATCCACCGCATTGGCGGTCAGCATGCGCGCGGCGTCCATCATCCAGGCGTTGCCGCCGATGCGCGCCATCGCTTCCTGAATCCCTTCGAAGGCCGACAACGGTACGTTGAACTGCTCACGAATCTGCGCGTACTGCCCGGTGACCAGGCTGGTGAACTTGGCGGCACCCGTGCCAACGGCGGGGAGCGAAATCGAACGCCCGACCGACAGGCAGTTCATCAGCATCATCCAGCCTTTGCCGAGCATTTCCTGACCGCCGATGAGGAAGTCCAGCGGGATGAACACATCCTTGCCGGAGTTCGGGCCGTTCATGAAGGCTGCGCCCAATGGCAAATGCCGACGGCCGATTTCTACGCCAGCGGTATCGGTTGGAATCAGCGCGAGGCTGATGCCGAGGTCTTCCTTGTCGCCCAACAGGTGATCCGGGTCATAAGCCTTGAAGGCCAGGCCGAGGAGGGTGGCTACCGGGCCAAGGGTGATGTAACGCTTTTCCCAGTTCAGGCGCAGACCAATGACTTCCTGTCCCTCCCACTGGCCTTTGCAGATGATCCCGGTGTCGGGCATCGCGCCGGCATCGGAACCGGCGAGCGGGCCGGTGAGGGCGAAGCAGGGAATATCATCGCCGCGGGCCAGACGCGGCAGGTAGTGATTGCGTTGTTCGTCGGTGCCGTAGTGCAGCAGCAGCTCGGCCGGGCCCAGAGAGTTAGGGACCATGACCGTTGATGCGAGGTCGCCGCTGCGGGTCGCGAGTTTCATTGCTACTTGCGAGTGGGCGTAAGCGGAGAAACCTTTACCGCCGAATTCTTTTGGAATGATCAGGGCGAAGAAGCCGTGTTCCTTGATATGGGTCCACGCTTCGGGCGGCAAATCCATCGACTGGCCAATCTGCCAGTCAGTGACCATCGCGCAGAGTTCTTCGGTCGGGCCATCAATGAACGCCTGCTCCTCTTCGCTCAATTGCACCTTGGGATAGGCGAGCAGCTTGTCCCAGTCCGGCCGGCCGCTGAACAGTTCTCCGTCCCACCACACCGTGCCGGCATCGATCGCGTCGCGTTCGGTCTGCGACATCGGCGGTAGGGTTTTCTGGAACCAGTTGAACAGCGGGGCGGTGAAATGTTTGCGGCGCAGGTCAGGCAGCAGCAACGGTGCTGCGACCACCGCCAGCACAATCCAGAAAATCAGCAGCAGCCAGCCCGGTGCGTGACTGAATATACCCATCGCCAGCAGGTAAACGGCAACGATGCCCAGCGCGGGCAGCGGGGCGATACGCCGGTGGGCGAGGTACGCCACACCAATGATCAAAACCAGTATCCACAACAACAGCATATTCAGTCCTCCGTGAACCAAGGCAAATCGACCCTCCAGAGCTTAGACGGCATCTGCAAAACCGGGTGGTCAGAGCAAGGTGATTGATATCGTGGGAAACCCCGGATGGTTTTCGTAGGTTCGGTGGGCAACACGTGTGGGAAATCGTTCGCCGATCCCGCGTCTTTGCGTCCAAGTTTGGCCGAAACGTCGTTATCTCTGTGCTTGAGCTGTCGTTAGACTCGGGACTCACCCAGGAGATCTGTCGTCATGCGCGAGTATCTGAGTCCCGGCCGCTTCATCGATAGTGACCACCCGGCGGTGGTGGAGTTCGCCGAACAACATCGTGGTGCCAGCCGCGATCCGCTCGAGCAGGCGATCAATCTGTATTACGCCGTGCGCGAGGCGGTGCGATACAACATGTACACCTTCAGCCGCGACCCGCAGACCTTGCGCGGCAGCTACGCGCTGGCAGCCGGTGAGAGTTATTGCGTGCCTAAAGCCACGCTGCTGGCCGGTTGTGCGCGGCATTGCGGGATCCCGGCGCGCATCGGTCTGGCGGACGTGAAAAACCATCTGTCGACGCCGCGCCTGCTGGAGCTACTGAGAAGCGAAGTGTTCGCCATGCACGGTTACACCGAGCTGTTTCTGAATGATCGCTGGGTAAAAGCCACACCTGCGTTCAACCAGAAACTCTGCGAAATGTTCAACGTTGCGCCGCTGGAGTTCGACGGCATCCACGACAGCGTTTTCCACCCGTACAACAGCGATGGCGCGTTGCTGATGGAGTACCTGGTCGATCACGGCCAGTTCGCCGATGTACCGGAAACCTTGTTCTTCGAGCATCTGCAAAAATGCTATCCGCACCTGTTCAACGATCAACAGACGCCCCTGTCGGCTGACATGCGCAGTGATGTCGGCGGTCGCTGAACCGGCGTATGCTGCTTGGCCACTTGATTTGAAAAGAGGCGGTCATGCTGAAAATCTGGGGACGTAAGAACTCATCGAATGTCAGGAAACCGCTGTGGGCTGCCGAGGAACTTGGCCTGGCCTATGAGGCGATCAATGCCGGTGGTGCGTTCGGTGTGGTCGACACGCCCGAGTACCGGGCGATGAACCCGAACGGGCGGGTGCCGGTCATCGAAGATGATGGTTTCGTGCTCTGGGAATCCAACGCCATCGTCCGCTATCTGCTGGCCAGGCATGCGCCGAACACGGCGTGGTATCCCGCCGATCCGCAAGCGCGGGCCATCGCTGACAAGTGGATGGACTGGACCACCTCAAGTTTTGCAGGGCCTTTTCGCACCGTGTTCTGGGGCGTTCTGCGCACCCCGGTCGACAAGCAGGACTGGCCTGCGATCAACGCCGCCATCAAAGAATGCAATGAGTTGCTGAACATGGCCGATCAGGCTCTGGCCAGTCAGCCATACTTGTCCGGCAGCGAAATCGGCATGGGCGACATTCCCCTCGGCAGTTTCATTTATGCCTGGTTCGAGATGCCCATCGAGCGCGCCCCGCAACCGCACTTACACGCCTGGTACGAGCGGCTGAAGCTGCGTGCGGCGTATCAAAAAGCGGTCATGACCGCGTTGACTTGATAATAACTATCGACACACTTGACTGTACTTGTGTGGCGAGGCCAAGCACCATTGCGTTCATGCGCCGCGGTTGCATCCCTCGCCGCCCGCCCTTGTTTATCCCTTCCTTTCCTTCATGGTGCGTAAATCAGATATGAGTTCCGCTCTGTCCATCCGGCAGCTAACCAAAACCTACGGCAACGGGTTCCAGGCCTTGAGTGGTATCGATCTGGACGTCGCCGAAGGTGACTTTTTCGCCTTGCTCGGCCCCAACGGTGCCGGCAAATCCACGACCATCGGCATTCTCTCCACCCTGGTCAACAAGACCAGCGGCACGGTGAATATCTTCGGCAATGACCTGGACAAAAATCCGGCAGCGCTCAAGCGCTCGATCGGCGTGGTGCCCCAGGAATTCAACTTCAATCAGTTCGAAAAGACCTTCGACATCGTCGTGACCCAGGCCGGTTACTACGGCATTCCGGCGAAGATCGCCAAGGAACGCGCCGAGCAGTACCTGACTCAGTTGGGCCTGTGGGACAAGCGTGATGTGCCGTCACGGTCGCTGTCCGGCGGCATGAAGCGGCGGCTGATGATCGCCCGTGCACTGGTGCATGAACCGCGCCTGCTGATCCTCGACGAACCGACTGCCGGGGTGGACATCGAATTGCGCCGTTCGATGTGGACATTCCTCACCGAGCTGAACCAGAAGGGCATCACCATCATTCTCACCACGCACTATCTGGAAGAGGCTGAGCAGCTGTGCCGCAACATCGGCATCATCGACCACGGCACGATTGTCGAAAACACCAGCATGCGTCAGCTGCTTGGTCAGTTGCATATGGAAACTTTCCTGCTCGACCTGAAAGGTGATCTGGCTACCGCGCCGCAACTGGTCGGCTATCCGTCGCGCCTGGTGGATGCGCACACGCTGGAAGTGCAGGTCGACAAGTCGATGGGCATTACCGCGTTGTTCGGTCAGTTGGCGTTGCAGAACATCGAAGTGCTGAGCCTGCGCAACAAAACCAATCGCCTCGAGGAGCTGTTCGTGTCCCTGGTGGAGAAAAATCTGTCGAAGGTGGCGGTATGAGTTCCGAATTCCGTCCCAATCTCGTCGCGCTCCAGACCATCGTTTACCGTGAGGTCAAACGCTTCACGCGGATCTGGCCGCAGACCCTGCTGCCACCTGCGATCACCATGGTTCTGTACTTCGTGATCTTCGGCAACCTGATCGGCCGGCAGATCGGCGACATGGGTGGCTTCACTTACATGGAGTACATCGTGCCGGGGCTGATCATGATGTCGGTGATCACCAACTCCTATGGCAACGTGGTGTCGAGTTTCTTCGGCAGCAAGTTCCAGCGCTCGATTGAAGAGTTGATGGTTTCACCGGTGTCGCCGCATACGATATTGATCGGCTACGTCTGTGGTGGCGTGCTGCGTGGCCTGATGGTCGGCGTGATCGTGACGATTCTGTCGCTGTTCTTCACCCATCTGCAGGTGCATCACCTCGGCGTGACCATTCTGGTGGTGGTGCTGACAGCGACGATCTTCTCGCTGCTGGGCTTCATCAATGCTGTGTTTGCACGCAACTTCGATGACATCTCGATCATCCCGACCTTCGTGCTGACGCCGCTGACCTATCTGGGTGGCGTGTTCTATTCGATCACGTTGCTGCCACCGTTCTGGCAGACCGTGTCGCTGGCCAACCCGGTGCTGCATATGGTCAATGCCTTCCGTTACGGCATTCTGGGCGTGTCGGATATTCGCATCGGTATCGCGATCACCTTCATGCTGGTGGCGACGGTGGTGTTGTATTTCGGCTGCGCGCGCTTGCTGGTGAGCGGGCGCGGGATGCGTACCTGATACCCAAACCGCGGCGCTGCTATCGCGGGCAAGCCCGCTCCCACAGGGTTTGGTGTCGGTCACAAAAAATCGAGCAACCCGGATCATGTGGGAGCGGGCTTGCCCGCGATGGCGTCTTACCAGACGCCACACAGTAAAACGGCCTCCCATTGCGGAGGCCGTTTTGCATTCAAGACATTCGTTTCTTCTTGCGCCGCGCCCACTGCCGCGCCACCCACCAGCGCCAGTACATCATCACCACGAAGTAGGCGAGGGCGCCAAGCACCAGCCCGACGACTACGGAACCCAACAAAAACGGTTGCCACAACGTCGACAGTTCGCCGCTGATCCATTCCCACGTCAGCTCATCCGGCAGATGCCGTGCGGGCACATCCATCAACCATGCTCCGGCCTGATACGTACAGAAAAATACCGCCGGCATGGTGATCGGATTGGTCAGCCACACCAGGCTGACAGCGATCGGCATATTGCCGCGAACGATGATGGCCAATGCGGCCGCCACCAGCATCTGCGCCGGAATCGGCAGGAATGCCGCAAACAATCCGACCGCCATCGCACGGGCAACCGAGTGGCGATTGAGGTGCCAGAGGTTCGGGTCATGCAGCAACTTGCCGAGAAAGCGTAAGGATTTGTGTTCCCTGATGCTCGTCGGGTCGGGCATGTAACGTTTGAATAAGCGCCGGGGCATAAGGCTTCTCGGTCGGTTAAGGCGGCAAGTATGTCTGGATTCTATGAACCGCCCATTCAGACTTTGTGACAATTGTTGACGACGCTCGTGCCCGACACCCGCTATGCCTAAGGCAGGGACTCTCAAGGACGGGCTTATGCGCACAGGGATGATGGCGCTGGCAGTCGGTCTTCTGGCTCCGGTTTTTATGTCGGCGTTACCGCCGGTCTGGTTGATGGTGTTGCTGCCGGTTGTGGGTTTGATGTTGCTGCCGTTTCGCAGCTACCCGCTGGCGTTTTTGCTGTTCGGCTTTACTTGGGCCTGTATCAGCGCGCAATGGGCCTTGAATGACCGGTTGTCCGTTGAGCTGGATGGAGAAACCCGCTGGGTCGAAGGGCGGGTGATCGGTCTGCCGCAGCACAGCGATGGCGTGGTGCGATTCGAATTGGCAGATGCACGCTCGCGTCACGAAAAACTGCCGACATTGATGCGCCTGGCCTGGTACGCCGGGCCGCCGGTCAACAGCGGCGAGCGCTGGCGTCTGGCCGTCAAACTCAAACGCCCGGTGGGTTTGCTCAATCCTGATGCGTTCGACTACGAAGCCTGGCTGCTCGCGCAACGCATCGGCGCAACCGGCACGATCAAGGATGGCGAACGTCTGACAGCCGCGCGCGGGGCCTGGCGCGATGGCATTCGCCAGCGCTTGTTGACGGCGGACGCGCAAGGCCGGGCCGGGGCGCTGGCCGCGTTGGTGCTGGGTGATGGCTCAGGACTCAGTCGCGAGGACTGGCAGATTCTGCAAGACACCGGCACCGTGCATTTGCTGGTCATTTCCGGTCAGCACATCGGGATGCTCGCGGCGCTGATGTACTTGCTGGTCGCAGGTCTTGCCCGTTATGGGCTGTGGCCGCTGCGCTGGCCGTGGCTGCCATGGGCTTGTGGTCTGGCATTCGCGGCGGCGCTCGGTTACGGGCTGCTCGCCGGGTTCGATGTGCCGGTGCGACGCGCCTGCGTGATGGTCGGCCTGGTGCTGTTGTGGCGCCTGCGCTTTCGCCATCTCGGTGCGTGGTGGCCGCTGTTATTGGCGTTCGACGGCGTGCTGTTGCTGGATCCGCTGGCCAGTCTACGTCCTGGTTTCTGGTTGTCCTTCGCCGCGGTGGCGGTGCTGACTTTCACCTTTGGCGGGCGCCTCGGGGCATGGCGCTGGTGGCAGACATGGACGCGAGCGCAGTGGCTGATTGCGATCGGTCTCTGTCCTGTGTTGTTGGCGCTTCACCTGCCAATCAGCCTGAGCGGGCCGTTGGCGAATTTGTTGGCGGTGCCCTGGATCAGTCTGCTGGTGCTGCCGCCGGCATTGCTCGGGACTTTGCTGTTACCGGTGCCGTATGTCGGCGAATGGCTGCTGTGGCTGGCGGGTGGTTTGATCGATTGGTTGTTTCAGGGCTTAGCCGTGATCGCCGGGCAATGGCCCGCGTGGATTGCACCGTCAATTCCCGTGTGGGCGTTGCTGATTGGCAGCCTCGGCGCCGTGCTGTTGCTATTGCCGCGTGGTGTGCCGATGCGTCCGTTGGGCTGGCCCCTGCTGCTGGTACTGGTAGCGCCGCCACGCGAGAAACCGGGCGAAGGATTGGCCGACATCTGGCAACTCGATGTCGGCCAGGGCCTGGCGATTGTGGTCCGTACCCGTCACCACGTCTTGCTCTATGACGCCGGGCCGCGTTTCGGGGATTTCGATCTCGGTGAGCGCGTGGTGCTGCCAGCCTTGCGCAAGCTGAATGTCGAGAAACTTGACCTTATGCTGCTCAGTCACGCGGATGCCGATCACGCCGGCGGCGCATTGGCCGTGGCGCGTGGTTTGAAAGTGAATAGAGTCATCAGCGGCGATCCACCGGGACTGTCTGCTGAACTGAACGCCGAAACGTGTGAAAGTGGCCAGCAATGGCAGTGGGACGGTGTCAGTTTTCAACTCTGGCAATGGACAGATGCCCATGACAGCAACCAGCGTTCCTGCGTGTTGCAGATCGAAGCCAATGGCGAGCGCCTCTTGCTGACGGGCGATATCGACACTCACGCCGAACGTGTTTTGCTGCAAAGCCCTCTGGCTGTTGAAACGCAATGGCTGCAAGCACCGCACCATGGCAGCCGCAGTTCCTCATCCATGGCCCTGCTCAAGACATTGAAACCTCAGGCCGTGCTGATTTCTCGCGGTCACGGCAACTCGTTCGGCCATCCGCACCCGACGGTTCTGGCGCGGTATCGCAAACAAGGCCTGCGCATTTACGACAGTGCCGAGCAGGGTGCCATTCATCTGCAATTGGGTACCTTCAAAGCGCCATGGGCGATGCGCCAGCAGCCGCGTTTCTGGCGCGATCCGCCCGCACTGGCCCGTTGATCGGGCGCGCGCGACTGCGACATCACGGTCGTCGGCGCGGCGGGTCCTGATCGCGAACCGGTATGGTAAAGTGGCGCACTTTTTCGAGGGGACTGTCACTGTGTGGGAATTGGTCAAATCCGGCGGCTGGATGATGTTGCCGATCATTCTGAGTTCCATCGCGGCCATGGCGATTGTCGCCGAGCGCCTGTGGACCCTGCGCGCCAGTCGCGTCACCCCCGAGCATCTGCTGGGCCAGGTCTGGGTCTGGATCAAGGACAAACAGCTCAATAAAGAAAAACTCAAGGAGTTGCGCGCCAATTCGCCGCTGGGGGAAATCCTCGCTGCCGGTCTGGCCAACTCCAAGCATGGTCGCGAGATCATGAAAGAGTGCATCGAAGAGGCCGCCGCTCGGGTCATTCACGAGCTCGAGCGCTACGTCAATGCTCTGGGCACCATCGCCGCGATG
The DNA here is from genome assembly GCF_018326005.1 of Pseudomonas sp. Seg1. NCBI lineage: Bacteria > Pseudomonadati > Pseudomonadota > Gammaproteobacteria > Pseudomonadales > Pseudomonadaceae > Pseudomonas > Pseudomonas sp. Seg1. The sequence continues at coordinate 4,804,043 of NZ_AP021903.1, read as the reverse complement.
TCACCGTTGCTCGGTCTGCTGGGTACGGTGCTGGGCATGATCGATATTTTCAGCGCCTTCACCGGTTCCGGCATGACCACCAATGCTTCGGTCCTGGCCGGTGGTATCTCCAAGGCGTTGATCACCACAGCCGCAGGCCTGATGGTCGGTATTCCGGCGGTGTTCTTCCACCGTTTCCTGCAACGCCGCATCGACGAGTTGGTGGTGGGCATGGAGCAGGAAGCGATCAAACTGGTTGAAGTGGTGCAGGGCGACCGTGACGTCGATCTGGCTGAGGGCCGCGCGTGAAATTCCGTCGCAAGCCTCGGGAAACGATCGACATCAACCTCGCGTCGCTGATCGATGTGGTGTTCATCCTGCTGCTGTTTTTCGTCGTGACCACTACGTTTACCCGCGAAACCCAGTTGCGCGTTGATCTGCCGGAAGCCGTCAGCGGCTCGCCGGCCGAAGATCAGCAGCTCAAGCAGATCGACGTGGCCATCAGCGCCGAAGGGGTGTTTTCGGTGAACAACAAGGTTCTGCCGAAAAACGATCTGGCGACTCTGATGGACGCCATGCAGAAAGAATCCAACGGTGATACCAACATGCCGTTGTCGATCAGTGCCGACGGCAAGACTCAGCATCAATCGGTGATCACCGCCATGGACGCGGCCGGCAAGCTCGGTTTCAGCCATTTGCGCATGACCACGGTCGAGGCGGCGCCCAAGTCCTGATGAGCCTGTCCGATCGTTTGCTCGCCGCGTGGTATCAGGGGCACCCGGCCCTGGCGCTGCTGCGGCCGCTGGAAATGCTCTATCGCCGCGTCGTAGTGAGCAAACGACAGCGCTTTCTTGATGGCCAGGGCGAGATCTATCAGCCGCCAGTGCCGCTCATTGTGGTCGGCAACATCACTGTCGGCGGTACTGGCAAGACGCCGATGATCCTCTGGCTCATCGAGCATTGCCGCCGCAGCGGTTTGCGTGTCGGCGTGGTCAGCCGTGGCTACGGTGCCAAACCGCCGCAGTTGCCCTGGCGAGTGGAGGCCGAGCAGAGCGCTGATATTGCCGGCGACGAACCCCTGTTGATCGTCCAGCGCACCGGCGTGCCGCTGATGATCGACCCTGATCGCAGCTCCGCCGTCAGAGCCTTGCTCGCCAGCGAACCGCTGGATCTGATTCTGTCCGACGACGGCATGCAGCATTACCGCCTCGCACGGGATCTGGAACTGGTGCTGATCGATGCCGCCCGTGGCCTCGGTAATAAACGTTGCCTGCCGGCTGGGCCGTTGCGCGAGCCGATCGAGCGCCTGCAAAGTGTCGACGGCGTGCTGTTCAATGGCGCGACGGCTGATCGTGAAGACGGTTTCGCCTTTCGTCTGCAACCCACGGCGCTGGTCAATCTGCGCAGCGGCGAGCGCCAGTCGCTCAAGCATTTTGCGCCGGGGCAGAGCGTGCACGCGGTGGCCGGGATCGGCAATCCGCAACGTTTCTTCAATACCCTCGAAGCGCTAGACTGGCGAGCAATCCCGCATGCGTTTGCCGACCACGCCGAATACAGCGTGCAGGCCTTGAATTTCACACCGTCATTGCCAGTGGTGATGACCGAAAAGGACGCGGTGAAGTGCCGTGTCTTCGCTTCTGCCGACTGGTGGTATCTGGCGGTCGATGCCGTGCCGTCGCCGGCCTTCGTGGCCTGGTTCGACACACAGCTGATGCGCCTGTTGCCGGATCGTCTTTTGCCTTAACTCTTCTATCCAGGGAATGTTCATGGACACCAAATTGCTCGACATCCTCGCGTGCCCGATCTGCAAAGGCCCGCTCAAGCTCAGCGCCGACAAGACCGAGCTGATCAGCAAAGGCGCCGGCCTGGCCTATCCGATCCGTGACGGCATCCCGGTGATGCTCGAAAGCGAGGCCCGTACCCTGACCACTGACGAGCGTCTGGATAAATGACCACTGCCTTCACCGTTGTCATTCCGTCGCGTTTCGCCTCGACCCGCCTGCCGGGCAAGCCGCTACTGGACATCGCCGGCAAACCGATGATCCAGCACGTCTGGGAACAGGCGAGCAAAAGCAGCGCCGCCCGCGTGGTGGTTGCGACTGACGATGCGCGCATTGTCGAGGCCTGCAAGGCCTTTGGCGCCGAAGTGGTGCTGACCCGTGAAGATCACAACTCCGGCACCGATCGTCTGGCTGAAGTTGCGGCGAAACTGGGCCTTGAGCCCGACGCGATCGTGGTCAACGTGCAGGGCGATGAGCCGCTGATCCCGCCGAGCGTGATCGATCAGGTCGCCGCCAATCTGGCCGCCCACACTGAAGCGCGCATGGCCACCCTGGCCGAGCCGATCGAAGATGTGGAAACCCTGTTCAACCCGAACGTGGTCAAGGTCGTCAGCGACATCAATGGGCTGGCGCTGACTTTCAGCCGAGCCACCTTGCCGTGGGCTCGCGACGCGTTCGCCAAGAGCCAAGAGCAATTGCCCGAAGGCGTGCCGTACCGTCGCCACATCGGCATTTATGCCTACCGCGCCGGGTTCCTTCAGGACTTCGTCAACTGGGGGCCGTGCTGGCTGGAAAACACCGAATCCCTCGAGCAACTGCGAGCCCTGTGGCACGGCGCGCGCATTCATGTGGCTGATGCCTTGATCGCGCCGCCAACCGGCGTCGACACCGTCGAAGACCTTGAGCGCGTTCGACGCCTGCTGGAGGCCTGATGCGCGTTCTGTTCGTGTGCCTGGGCAACATTTGCCGTTCGCCCACCGCCGAAGGCGTATTGCGCCACAAACTGCGGGAAGCAGGGCTGGCGGATCAGGTCGAAGTGGCCTCTGCCGGCACCGGCGACTGGCACGTCGGCAATCCACCGGACAAACGCAGTCAGGCTGCGGCCAAACTGCGCGGTTATGATTTGTCGGCGCAGCGCGCCCAGCAGGTCAGCCGCGCCGACTTCGCCAGCTACGACCTGATTCTGGCCATGGACAGCAGCAACCTGCGCAATCTCAAGGCGCTGCAACCGTCCACCGGCAAAGCCGAACTGGATCTGTTCCTGCGCCGCTATGCCGGGCTGGTCGATGAGGTGCCGGATCCGTACTACGACGGTGATCAGGGCTTCGAGCAGGTGCTGGACCTGATTGAAGCGGCGTGTGACCAATTGCTGATCGAAGTGAAGGGCCGGTTATGAGTTTGCAGGTACAAGCGCAGGTTTCGCTGAAACCGTTCAACAGTTTTGGCGTCGACGTTAACGCACAACTGTTCGCCGAGGCCTACAGCGACGCAGATGTACGTGAAGCGCTGGCTTATGCCACAGCGCACGACGTGCCATTGCTGGTGATCGGCGGTGGCAGCAACTTGCTGCTGACCGCAGATATTCCCGCGCTGGTGCTGCGCATGGCCACTCGCGGAATCCGCGTGATCAGTGATGACGGCAGTCGCGTGGTGATCGAAGCCGAGGCCGGCGAACCTTGGCATGCCTTTGTGCAGCACACCTTGGCGTCGGGTTTTTCCGGTCTGGAAAACCTAAGTCTGATTCCCGGCACCGTCGGCGCCGCGCCGATGCAGAACATCGGCGCTTACGGGGTCGAGATCAAGGATGTGTTCGCCGGGCTTACCGCGCTGGATCGCCATACTGGCGAGCTGCGTGATTTCAGCCTGGAAGAATGCAACTTCGCCTACCGCGACAGCCTGTTCAAGCAGCAGCCGGGACGCTGGTTGATTCTGCGGGTGCGGTTTGCGCTCGACCGCGTCGCTCATTTGCATCTGGAATATGGCCCGGTGCGTCAGCGCCTGACCGAGCAGGGCATTGAACAGCCAACACCCACCGACGTCAGCCGCGCAATCTGCAGCATCCGCAGTGAAAAACTGCCGGACCCGGCGGTGCTCGGCAATGCCGGCAGCTTCTTCAAGAATCCGTTGGTGTCTGCGGCACTGGTCGCGCAGATCAAGGAGCAGCATCCGGATCTGGTCGCCTACGCGCAACCGGATGGGCAGATGAAACTGGCGGCGGGTTGGCTGATCGAGCGTGCTGGCTGGAAAGGTTTCCGTGAGGCCGATGCCGGCGTGCATAAATTGCAGGCGCTGGTGCTGGTCAACTACGGCGCAGCCACCGGCCTGCAACTGCTGGATCTGGCGCAACGCATCCAGAAAGATATTGCCGAACGTTTCAATGTCGAGCTGGAGATGGAGCCCAATCGTTATTGAGACTACGCTTCAGGTCGGTATCCAAAGCCCTGCACTGATAAAAAAGTGCAGGGCTTTTTTGTTAATCGCGGGTTAACGTAGCCAGCTAACGATAACCGTCATTTGCTCCATCAAAGGCCCGGTGCAGACGTCGCCGTCAGCACGAGAGAGCCTGTGCCAACCACATATCAGTCAGCGATGACCCCTGTGGCGAGGGAGCAAGCTCCCTCGCCACAGGATCAGTGTTCAGCTTCACTGATGTGTATCGGCCGATTAGCCTGAGTCGATCTGCGCGAACCACACCGCTGATTTCCGGCGGCAGATTGCTCGACCCCATAACCACTAGAAATATGCGGGCGTGCCCATGATTACCCTGAAACTCAACGGTCAAGACCATCCCCTCGATGTCACCGAAGACATGCCCCTGTTGTGGGCAATTCGTGATGTCGCCGGTTACAACGGCACCAAATTCGGCTGCGGCATGGGCCTGTGCGGCGCCTGCACCATTCATATCGATGGGTTGCCTGCACGCAGTTGCATCACGCCGATTGGCTCAGTGGTCGGGCAAAACGTCACCACCATCGACAATCTTCACGCTGACCCGGTCGGGCAAATCGTTCAGCAAGCCTGGCTCGACACGGCTGTCGCGCAATGCGGTTTCTGTCAGGGCGGGCAGATCATGTCCGCCACGGCGTTGCTCAAGACCAACCCCAACCCGAGCGACGAGCAGATCGAAGAAGCGATGGTCGGCAATATTTGCCGTTGCGGCACCTACAACCGGATCAAAACCGCGATCCGTCAGGCCTCCACTCATCTGAAGGAGGTCAAGGCATGAGCCGTCTTCCGAACGATTTCGCCCTGAGCAATCTCAGTCGCCGAGGCTTTCTCAAAGGTGTCGGCGCAACCGGTGCGCTGGTGCTGGCCGCCAGTTGGGGCTGGCAGGGTGCGCTGGCCGACGAGAAGGAAAAGAAATTCGGCGCCGATGGCATGCCCAACGGCTGGATCGATGATCCGAAGGTCTACGTCAGCATTGCGGCCGACGGTACGGTGACGGTGGTGTGCAACCGTTCGGAAATGGGCCAGGGCGTGCGCACCAGTCTGACCATGGTGGTTGCCGACGAACTTGAGGCTGACTGGGCTCACGTCAAAGTGCAGCAGGCCCCGGGCGATGAAGTACGTTTCGGCAACCAGGACACCGACGGTTCACGCAGCATGCGTCACTGGTACGAGCCGATGCGTCGCTGCGGCGCCGCTGCCCGAACCATGCTTGAGCAAGCCGCCGCCGACCGGTGGAAAGTGCCTGTTGGCGAGTGCCATGCGCAACTGCACAAGGTCATTCATAAACCGTCCGGGCGTGAGCTGGGTTATGGCGAACTCGCCGCCGCGGCCAGTGCGTTGACGGTGCCGGCGCGTGACAGTCTGCGGCTCAAGCAGCCGTCGGAATTTCGCTACATCGGCAAGGAAGGCAACAAAGCCATCGACGGTGACGACATCGTCAACGGCCGCGCGGTGTACGGTGCCGACGTGCATTTCGACGGCATGCTCTACGCGACCATCGCCCGTCCGGCAGTGTACGGCGGCAAGGTCAAATCGCTCGACGACAGCGCCGCGCTGAAAGTCCCGGGTGTGCTTAAAGTGATTCAGATCGAAAACCGTCCGTTGCCTTCGGAGTTCCAGCCATTGGGTGGCGTGGCGGTCGTCGCGAGCAATACCTGGGCGGCGATCAAGGGGCGCGAGGCGCTGAAGATCGAATGGGATGATGGCCCGAACGCCAGTTACGACTCGATTGCCTACCGCAAGGAGTTGGAAGCCGCATCGCTGAAGCCCGGCAAAGTGGTACGCAACACCGGCGATATCGACAAGGCCTTGAGCGGCGCTGCCAGCAGCCTTGAGGCTTCTTACTACCTGCCGCATCTGGCGCAGGCACCGATGGAACCGATGGTTGCCATTGCCCGTTACAACAATGGGGTTTGCGAAGCCTGGGCGCCGAGTCAGGCGCCACAGGTCACCCGTGAGCGGATCGCCGAACGCCTCGGTTTGCCGTTCGATAACGTCACCTTCAATGTCACGCTGCTGGGTGGCGGTTTCGGGCGCAAGTCGAAGCCTGACTTCGTCGTTGAAGCCGCGATCCTCGCCAAGGAATTTCCGGGCAAAGCGCTGCGGGTGCAGTGGACGCGCGAAGATGACATCCACAATTCGTATTTCCACACCGTGTCCGCCGAATACCTGAAGGCCGGGATCGGCAAGGACGGCATGCCGTCCGGCTGGCTGCATCGCACCGTCGCGCCAAGCATTACCGCACTGTTTGCCCCGGGCATGAACCATGAGGCGGCGTTCGAGCTGGGCATGGGTTTTACCAACATGGCTTATGCCATCCCCAACGTGCGTCTGGAAAATCCCGAAGCCACTGTGCACACGCGGGTCGGCTGGTATCGCTCGGTGTCGAACATCCCCCACGGTTTTGCGATCCAGAGTTTTGTCGATGAACTGGCGCACAAGGCCGGTGTTGATCCGTTGAAGTACCAGATCAAACTGCTCGGCCCGGATCGACAGATCGATCCGCGCACCCTGAGCGAAGAGTGGAACTACGGTGAATCCCCCGAGCGTTATCCGATCGACACCGGGCGTATGCGCACCGTGCTGGAAACCGCGGCCAAGGCAGCCGGTTGGGGGCGTCAATTGCCCAAGGGGCGTGGCCTCGGTCTGGCGGTGCATTACAGTTTCGTCACCTATGTGGCGGCGGTCATTGAAGTCGAGGTCAAAGACGATGGCACGCTGATCGTGCACAAGGCGGACATCGCCGTGGATTGCGGGCCGCAGATCAACCCTGAGCGCATCCGTTCGCAGTTCGAGGGTGCCTGTGTCATGGGCCTCGGGAATGCGGTGCTGGGTGAGATCAGCTTCAAGGACGGCAAGGTGCAGCAGGATAACTTCCATATGTACGAAGTCGCGCGCATGTCGCTCGCGCCGAAGGAAGTCGCGGTGCATCTGGTGACGCCGCCGGGCGATGTGCCGTTGGGCGGCGTTGGTGAGCCGGGTGTGCCGCCGATTGCGCCGGCGCTGTGCAATGCGATCTTCGCGGCCACCGGTCAGCGTATTCGCAATCTGCCGGTGCGTTATCAGTTGCAGGGCTGGCAGAAGGCCAAAGCCTGATGGACAGCGCTGATCTCAATGTTCTGCGCAGCGTGCTCGAATGGCGCCGCGCCGGTCAGCGGGTGGTGTTGTTCAGTGTGGTGCAGACCTGGGGCACCGCGCCCCGGGCTCCCGGCGCCATGCTCGCGTTGCGCGAGGACGGCGTGGTGATCGGCTCGGTGTCGGGCGGGTGTGTCGAGGATGACTTGATTGCCCGCCTGCACGACGGACGGATTGCCGCTGACGGGCCGCCGGTGCAATTGATCACCTATGGCGTCACGCGGGAAGAGGCGGCGCGCTTCGGCTTGCCGTGCGGCGGTACGTTGCGTCTGACCGAGGAGCGGGTCGGTGATCCGGCCTGGGTCGCCGAGCTGTTGGCGCGTTGCGAAGCCCATGAGATCGTCGCCCGTGAGCTGAATATCGAAACCGGTGAAGTGGTTCTGACGGCCGCGAGCAAATCCGACTCGCTGGAATTCGACGGCAAGACCCTACGCGCGATTTATGGCCCGCGCTGGCGGCTGCTGTTGATCGGTGCCGGTCAGTTGTCGCGGTACGTGGCGGACATGGCGCGGTTGCTGGATTTCGAGGTGCTGATCTGCGATCCACGCACCGAATTCGTCTACGGTTGGGAAGCGCACCACGGTCGTTTCGTCCCCGGCATGCCGGATGATGCGGTGCTGAGTATCCAGACCGATGAGCGCACGGCGATTGTCGCGCTGACTCACGATCCACGGCTGGATGACATGGCGTTACTCACAGCGCTGGATTCGCCGGCCTTTTATGTCGGAGCGCTGGGCTCGCGGGTCAACAGTCAAAAACGCCGGGAGAACCTGGCTCAGCTAGGCTTGTCGGAACAAGCCATCGCTCGTTTGCACGGGCCGATCGGCTTGCACATCGGCAGTCACTCGCCGGCAGAAATCGCTTTGTCCTTGCTGGCGGAAATCGTCGCGATCAAGAACGGGGTCGAGTTGAAACAGAAGAAAACAGTGGAGGGCGCATGAGTCGATCGATCGGCGTGGTGGTGCTGGCAGCGGGCGAGGGCAGCCGCTTCCGCCAGGTTGCCGGTGCGGACAAGGACAAGTTGCTGGCCGATTGCACCGGGCGCGATGGCGCCGTGCGTTCGGTGATCGAGCAAGTGTTGGTGAATCTGCCGGCCAGTCTCGACAAGCGCGTGCTGGTGACCACTGAAGCGCGGCCGCAGGCAATGCGTATGGCTCAGGCGTATGGGTGTGAGGTGGTTTCGATCGAGTCTACCGGGATGGGCGACAGCATTGCAGCCGGTGTGGCGGCGTGCCCGGAAGTGGATGGCTGGTTGATCGTGCTGGGGGATATGCCGTTTATCCTGCCGTCGAGTATCGAGCGGGTGGTGGCGGCAATGGCTGACGATGCGGTGAGCGTGCCGGTTCAGGCTGGCGAGTTTGGGCATCCGGTGGGGTTTGGGCGTTCGTTTGGTCCGGGCTTGCTCGCGTTGAGCGGTGATCGCGGGGCCAGGCCGTTGTTCAAGCAGGGGCGGGTGGTTGAGGTTTCAGTGGATGATCCCGGAGTGTTGTGGGATATCGATGTGCCTGAATCTTTGGTCTTCCCTTAATACTGAGCCAAGCATAGATCCCCTGTGGGAGCGAGCCTGCTCGCGAATACGGTGGCTCAGCTACATGAATATTGCCTGGCACACCGCTTTCGCGAGCAGGCTCGCTCCTACCATGGTTCGGGGTTGTGCTGATATTGGAGGTATAAAAAAGCCCCGCCAGGCTTTCACCGGGCGGGGCTTTTTATTGGCTTTTGGAATCAGACGAGAGGTTTAGGCTCGTGTTCTTTTTCCTGGGCCTCTTCGTGTTGCTCTACCGCGTCCTGAACGGAGCGTGGAGCTTCAGCGATGACCGATTCAACAACGGCTTCTTCAGCAACCGGGGCAGGCGCTGCCTCGACCACTTCAGCAACAACGGCTGGCTCGGCAGCAACCGGAGCAGCAGCGGCCGCCAGTTCGGCTTCTTTCGCCAGACGCTCTTCTTCACGCTTGCGACGACGCACTTCACGTGGATCGTTTGGCGCGCGACCATTTGGCGTCAGGGCGCTGGCTGGAGCTGGCTCAGCCACCGGGGCTGGAGCTTCGGCAGCCACTGGCGCTTCGACCACCGGTGCTTCAACGACTGGCGCTGGAGCAGGTTCGGCAACCTTGGCTTCTTCAACCACTGGCGCTTCGAATGCAGGCGCTGGTGTTTCAGCGACGGCTGGCTCGGCAACCCAGTTGAATGCGGTTTGCTCTTCGCGAACTTCACGCACGGTTTCGGTCACGGTTTCAGCGACGGTTTCGACAACCGGCTCTGCAACAACGACTGGTGCCTCTTCGACTTCAGCAGCAGGTTGAGCGAACGCTTCAAACTGCGACTGGGCTTCGCGAACCGGAGCCACTTCAACCTCTGGAGCAGCAGTCACTTCTACTGGAGTGGTTGCTTCAACAGCGGGAGCTTCAACAACCGGTGCTTCAACTGGAGCGGTTTCCAGCGTCGCGGCAGTAGCGCGTTCAGCTTGCTCGTGAGCTTGGGCTTCTGCCGGAGCGCTGATCACGGTGCTGGCAACAGCAGCGGTAACAGCGAGGCCAGCAGCCAGATCGGCAGTGCTTGGCGCTTCAACGTTTTCGCCGGTTTCGGATTCGGATTCTTCCGAACCTTCGATCACGTTGCCGTTGGCATCACGCTGACGCTCACGACGGTTGCTGCGACGACGCTGGCCGCGGGAGCGACGACGTGGACGATCGCCTTCGGCGTTCTCCGAACCGTCTTCCGGCAGTTGCTCTTCATTGCTGATGACTTCTTCTTCAGCAACGACAGCAGCGGCTTGCTCAGGACGCGGTTGACGCTCTTCACGCGGCGGACGCGGTGCGCGTTCTTCACGTGGCTGACGGGCCGGACGCTCTTCAGCGGTCACGGCTGCAGCGGCGGCAGCAACTGGAGCAGCGTCCAGAGGTTCGCGCAGTTCACGTACACGTTCTTCACGCTCGCCACGAGGCTTGCGATCTTCACGCGGAGCGCGCGGTGCACGTTCTTCACGCGGAGCACGTGGCGCGCGTTCTTCGCGGGCTACTGGCGCTTCGGTGCGGGCTTCACGAGGCTCGCGGACTTCACGGGCTTCACGTGGCGCACGCTCTTCACGCGGCTCGCGTGGGGCGCGTTCTTCACGTGGAGCGCGCTCTTCGCGCGGCTTGCGTTCTTCATCGCGACGACCGTTACGGTTGCGGCTCTGTTGACGACCGTTGCGACGCTCTTCGTTACGGGCCGGACGTTCGGCGGCTGGTTTTTCAACCACAACCGGAGCGGCTGGTTCTTCTTTGGTCGCGAACAGGCTGACCAGCGATTTCACCAGACCTTTGAACAGGCTTGGTTCTGGCGCAGCAACCGGAGCAGGCGCTGGGGCAACAGGTGCGGCAGCTTCGGTCGGAACCGGAGCGTTGGCACGGGCCGGAGCGGTCTTGACCGCGGCTTCCTGACGAACCAGGGTGCGGGTCGCAGCGGCTGGCTGGACTTCTTCGACTTCGGCAGCGGCGGCAGCGATTTCGTAGCTGGACTGGTTCGTCGCGGCTTCCGGGCTGTCGTCACGCAGACGCTGAACTTCGAAGTGCGGGGTTTCCAGGTGATCGTTCGGCAGAATGACGATGCGAGCACGGGTGCGCAGTTCGATCTTGGTGATCGAGTTACGTTTTTCATTGAGCAGGAACGCCGCCACCGGGATCGGCACTTGAGCGCGAACTTCGGCAGTGCGGTCTTTCAGGGCTTCTTCTTCGATCAGACGCAGGATCGCCAGCGACAGCGATTCAACGTCACGGATGATGCCGGTGCCGTTGCAACGCGGGCAGACGATGCCACTGCTTTCGCCCAGCGATGGACGCAGGCGCTGACGGGACATTTCCAGCAGGCCGAAGCGCGAGATGCGGCCGATCTGCACGCGAGCGCGGTCGGCTTCCAGGCATTCGCGGACTTTCTCTTCCACGGCGCGCTGGTTCTTGGCAGGGGTCATGTCGATGAAGTCGATGACGATCAGGCCGCCGATGTCGCGCAGGCGCAACTGGCGAGCGATTTCTTCAGCCGCTTCAAGGTTGGTCTGCAGGGCGGTTTCTTCGATGTCGCTGCCTTTGGTGGCGCGCGCCGAGTTGATGTCGATGGACACCAGGGCTTCGGTCGGATCGATGACGATGGAGCCGCCGGAAGGCAGCTCAACGACGCGCTGGAAAGCGGTCTCGATCTGGCTTTCGATCTGGAAACGGTTGAACAGCGGAACGCTGTCTTCGTACAGCTTGATCTTGCTGGCGTACTGCGGCATCACCTGGCGTATGAAGGTCAGGGCTTCGTCCTGGGCTTCAACGCTGTCGATCAGCACTTCGCCGATGTCCTGGCGCAGGTAATCGCGAATGGCGCGGATGATCACGTTGCTTTCCTGGTAGATCAGGAATGGCGCGGAGCGATCCAGCGAGGCTTCTTTGATGGCGGTCCACAGTTGCAGCAGGTAGTCGAGGTCCCACTGCATTTCTTCGCTGCTGCGGCCCAGGCCGGCAGTGCGCACGATCAGACCCATGTCGGCCGGTGCAACCAGGCCGTTCAGCGCTTCACGCAGTTCATTGCGCTCTTCGCCTTCGATGCGACGGGAAATGCCGCCGGCACGCGGGTTGTTCGGCATCAGCACGAGGTAACGACCGGCCAGGCTGATGAAGGTGGTCAGGGCGGCGCCCTTGTTGCCACGTTCTTCTTTTTCGACCTGAACGATAACTTCCTGGCCTTCGCTCAGGACGTCCTTGATGTTGACGCGGCCTTCAGGGGCTTTCTTGAAGTATTCGCGGGAGATTTCTTTGAGGGGCAGGAAGCCGTGGCGCTCGGAGCCGAAATCGACAAAGGCAGCCTCAAGGCTTGGTTCGATGCGAGTGATACGGCCTTTATAGATGTTGGCCTTTTTCTGCTCGCGTGCACCGGATTCGATGTCCAGGTCGTAGAGGCGTTGGCCATCTACCAGTGCAACACGCAACTCTTCGGGTTGAGTTGCGTTAATCAGCATTCTTTTCATGTAGTACCGTCGGTTTCCGGGCTGCCGGAAACGGCGTTCGGCACACACGACTTCTCACGGTCGGTGTCAGGTGCGTCGGGAGTGGTTGGCCATTCCCGTGTCCAGCGATGTACGACCAATTGGGCCGATACCGCGACGTACGCGTCCTGCTTGCTGTGGCTACTTAAGCACTCAGTCAGGAGGAGGAATCAACCGTGGCTGTGGACGAGATGAAGCGTCTTGATAAAGCCTATTGCTACACAGTCCAGCGGTTGTGCATCTCCACCCTACACGTATCCCTGATAATTCGGGTGCTGCCGCGCGCAGAATCCGCAGCGGGTTGGCATTTACCGTGAGCTCCGAAAGGGGAGGTCACGCATCATGGCTAATTCAGGCGGTGTTTCCGAAGCGTTCGCTCGGGGTCATCTGCAGCTGACTGCACTTTGTGAACTGGCCTCGAATATTTGCCTGCCGGGCGAGTAAAAACTCTGCTCGGCGGTGTGATTCAGGCCTCATGTCACCTGCGCTTGTTACAACCGCAAACTCCACCGTTACGTAGCGAAAGCCCCGTAGGACGGCCTCGCGTCCTGGTGAATTGCGTTGGTCAGGGCCGGTTTTTGACCGTGGTGCCGCTGTCCAGGCCGCTTTTGGCGGCGTTCGCGACTATAGCAGCAATGATTAAGTGCTTCAATTCCATAAAAATTGTTATCATCCGCGGCATGACAACTACTGCCCCTTCGACTCCAGGCGTTCAATTGCTTGAAGTCTCGCCGGAGTATGCCGGCCAACGAATCGACAATTTCCTCCTCGCCCGGCTCAAAGGCGTGCCCAAGACCTTGATTTACCGCATTTTGCGTAAAGGCGAAGTGCGTGTGAACAAAGGTCGGATCAAGCCCGAATACAAGCTGCAGGCCGGCGATATCGTGCGCGTGCCGCCGGTTCGCGTGCCTGAGCGCGACGAGCCGGTGCCTTTGGCGCAAGGTCTGTTGCAACGCCTGGAAGCCTCGATTGTCTACGAAGACAAAGCCCTGATCGTGATCAACAAGCCCGCCGGCATTGCTGTTCACGGTGGCAGTGGCCTGAATTTCGGTGTGATCGAAGCCTTTCGTCAGTTGCGTCCCGATGCCAAGGAACTGGAGCTCGTTCATCGCCTCGACCGCGACACCTCCGGCCTGCTGATGATCGCCAAGAAACGCAGCATGCTGCGTCACTTGCACGAAAAGCTGCGTGGCGACGGCGTCGACAAGCGCTACATGGCGCTGGTTCGCGGTAACTGGGCGACCTCGATCAAGCAGGTCAGTGCGCCGTTGCTCAAGAGCAATCTGCGTTCAGGCGAACGCATGGTCGAAGTCAACGACGAAGGCAAAGAAGCCCTGACCGTGTTCAAGGTGCTGCGCCGCTTCGGCGACTTCGCGACTATGGTCGAGGCCAAGCCTGTCACCGGCCGGACCCACCAGATTCGTGTGCACACCCTGCACGCCGGGCATTGCATCGCCGGTGACAGCAAGTACGGCGACGACGATTTCACCAAGGAAATCCGTGATCTGGGTGGCAAGCGCCTGTTCCTGCATGCCTACATGCTGACCGTGCCGCTGCCCGATGGCGGCAAGCTGACCTTGCAGGCGCCGGTCGATGAAATGTGGGCCAAGACAGTGGAGCGATTGAGTGCGCCCATCTGATTACAAACTGCTGATTTTCGATTGGGACGGCACGCTGGCTGATTCCATTCATCGGATCGTCGAGGCGATGCATTCGGCGTCCGAGCGTTCCGGTTTCGAGTTGCGCGACGATTTTGCCGTCAAAGGCATCATCGGTCTGGGCTTGCCCGAGGCAATTCGCACGTTGTATCCCGAGATCAGCGATGCGGAAATGATCGCGTTTCGCGAGTATTACGCCGATCACTACATCGCTGCAGAAGCTGTGCCCTCGCCGTTGTTCGAGGGTGTCGTTGAGTCGATGGCATCCTTTCGTGAGCAGGGCTATCACCTGGCCGTCGCGACCGGCAAGAATCGGCGCGGACTGGATCGGGTGCTCAAGGCCAATGGCTGGGAAGATTATTTCGATATCACCCGCGCTGCCGATGAAACTGCCAGCAAGCCACACCCTCTGATGCTGGAGCAGATCCTTGCGCATTGTGGTGTGCGTGCCGATCAGGCGCTGATGGTAGGGGATTCGTCCTTCGATCTGCTGATGGCGCGCAATGCGGGCATGGCATCTGTGGCGGTCAGTTATGGCGCGCAATCGATCGAATCGCTGCAGCAGTACGAGCCGCGCCTGTCGATCGACCGTTTTTCCGAATTGCATGCCTGGCTGGGTCAGCGGGCTTAATACGATTTTGCTGGGGTGGATGGCATGACCGATGAATGGAAGGCGCCGGCCAAGGCAGAGGCCGACGGCGGTGACGAGAAAAGCTGGAAGCTGTTGGAAAAGACCCTGCTGGCCGGCGTCCAGGAGCAGCGTCGTTCGCGGCGTTGGGGGATCTTCTTCAAGCTGCTGACGTTTGTTTATCTGTTTGTTGCGCTGATCCTGTTCACGCCGTTGATGGACATGGAAAAGAGCGCCACCCGTGGCCCGAACTACACCGCGCTGATCGACGTTACCGGCATGATCGCCGACAAAGAACCGGCCAGTGCCGACAACATCGTCGGCAGCCTGCGTGCTGCGTTCGAGGACAAGAAGGTCAAGGGTGTGATCCTGCGCATTAACAGCCCGGGTGGCAGTCCGGTGCAGTCGGGTTACGTCTACGACGAGATCAAGCGTTTGCGCGGTCTGCATCCGGATACCAAGGTCTATGCGGTGATTTCCGATCTCGGTGCGTCCGGTGCGTATTACATCGCCAGCGCGGCAGATCAGATTTACGCCGACAAGGCGAGCCTGGTCGGTTCCATCGGCGTAACAGCAGCGGGTTATGGTTTTGTCGGCACCATGGAGAAGCTGGGT
The DNA here is from genome assembly GCF_018326005.1 of Pseudomonas sp. Seg1. Lineage (NCBI taxonomy): Bacteria > Pseudomonadati > Pseudomonadota > Gammaproteobacteria > Pseudomonadales > Pseudomonadaceae > Pseudomonas > Pseudomonas sp. Seg1. The sequence goes on along the minus strand of NZ_AP021903.1, from coordinate 4,788,792 downwards.
GTCGAGCGCCGTACGTACACGTCGGGTGAGCACAAATCGTTCCTTGATCCGTTTCAGCCGCAAAAGCCGGAAGAAACTGCGTTCTGGCAAAGCGTGCTGGATACCACGCACAAGCAGTTCATCAATAGCGTCAAGCAGGGTCGTGGTGATCGTCTGAAAGACAAAGAGCATCCGGAGCTGTTCTCCGGGCTGGTCTGGTCGGGCGAGCAGGCGCTGCCGCTGGGGTTGATCGATGGTCTGGGTAACGCCAGCTCTGTTGCGCGTGATGTGATTGGCGAGAAAGAGCTGGTGGACTTCACTGTTCAGGAGTCGCCATTCGATCGCTTCTCGAAGAAGCTTGGTGCAAGCGTGGCTGAGCAGTTGGCGATGTGGATGGGTTTTCACGGGCCTTCGCTGCGCTAAGAAATCGCGGCATGGAAAAACCGGCCTTGATGGCCGGTTTTTTGTGGCTCAGGGAATCTGCACGCCTTCAGCCAGCAGCATGTCGATCAGGCGAATCAGCGGTAGGCCGATCAGGCTGGTGGCGTCAGGGCCTTCGGTGGATTGAAACAGGCTTACGCCGAGGCCTTCAGCTTTGAAGCTGCCAGCGCAGTCGTAAGGTTGCTCGATGCGTAAATAGCGCTCGATGCGCGACTGATCGAGCTGGCGCATGTGCACGGTGAAGGGCACGCAGTCGATCTGACATTGGCCAGTCTGGCTGTTGAGCAGCGCCAGGCCGGTCAGGAAGGTCACGCTGGCACCGCTGGCGGCCAAAAGCTGTTCGCGGGCCTTCTCGAAGGTGTGCGGCTTGCCGATGATCTGCTCGCCGAGCACTGCCACCTGGTCCGAGCCGATAATCAGATGAGCGGGGTGGCTGTCAGTCAGCGCCCGGGCTTTCTGTTCGGCGAGACGTTTGACCAGTTCGATGGCCGACTCGCCCGGGCGGTGACTTTCATCGATATCCGGTGAACTGCAGAGGAACGGCAGGTGCAGACGGGCGAGCAGTTCCCGGCGATAAGTCGAGCTTGAAGCAAGTAATAAAGGCAGCATTCGCGTCTCCTGAGGCAGGTGCGAATTCTAACGGAGGCACGCAAGTGACGGACAGGGCACAATTTCCTTTGACATGGGTGGGTGCATCCCTATAATGCTGCGCCTATGTTGAATGACCCGATTCCACCTCACGTTGACCCGCGCAAATTGGCTGACCGTGGCACCACCCTTCAAGGTGAACTGCTGCTGGCCGATTTGAAGAGACTCTGCGACCCGCTTTCCGACGATGTCGGTACGGTGCAGGCGAAATTCGTTTTTGAACGAGATGAACGTAAATCTGTGGTGATCCACAGCTTTATCGACACCGAAGTCAAAATGGTTTGCCAGCGTTGTCTTGAGCTGGTCACCCTGCCGATCCATAGCGAATGCAGTTACGCTGTGGTGAAGGAGGGTGCGAATACCCAGTCGTTACCGAAAGGTTATGACGTGCTGGAACTGGGCGAAGATCCATTGGATCTGCAGTCACTGGTCGAGGAAGAGCTTCTGCTTGCCTTGCCTATTGTGCCTGCTCATCATCCGGAAGAATGCCAGCAGCCGGCGGGAGCAGATGAGCCCGAACCGAGCGAGGACGAGGTAACGCGGTCCAACCCGTTCAGTGTATTGGCGCAGTTAAAGCGTGACCCAAACGTTTAGGAGTTAATCAATTATGGCTGTTCAGCAGAACAAAAAATCCCGCTCTGCCCGTGACATGCGCCGTTCGCACGACGCTCTCGAGGCTAGCACTCTGTCTGTAGAAAAAACCACTGGTGAAGTTCACCTGCGTCACCACGTATCGCCAGAAGGCGTATACCGTGGCCGTAAAGTGATCGACAAGGGCGCTGACGAGTAATCACTTGTCCGCTCAAGTCATCGCGATTGACGCAATGGGCGGGGACTTCGGTCCCCGCAGCATTGTTCAGGCCAGCCTTGCTTGCCTTTCTGCTACGCCCTCGCTGCACCTGACCCTTGTCGGTCAACCCTCCCTTCTTGAAGAATTGATCAACGGCCAATCGGCTGCCGATCGCGCGCGCCTGACGATTGTTGCGGCGAGCGAAGTCATCACCATGGACGAAAAACCGACCCAGGCGCTGCGTGGCAAGCCGGATTCGTCGATGCGTGTCGCCCTTGAGCTGGTGCGCGATGGCAAGGCGCAAGCCTGCGTCAGTGCCGGCAATACCGGTGCGTTGATGGCCTTGTCGCGGTTCGTTTTGAAAACTCTGCCGGGTATTGATCGTCCCGCCATGGTTGCCGCGATCCCGACGCAAAAGGGTTATTGCCAGTTGCTCGACCTTGGCGCCAACGTCGATTGCAGTGCTGAGCATTTATTGCAGTTCGCGGTGATGGGCTCGGTGGCAGCGCAAACGCTGGGTATCGCTCGTCCGCGCGTGGCGTTGCTGAATATCGGCACCGAAGACATCAAGGGTAATCAGCAGGTAAAACTGGCGGCAACGCTGCTGCAGGCTGCTCGTGGCATCAACTACATCGGGTTTGTCGAGGGCGATGGTCTGTATCGCGGCGAAGCGGATGTGGTGGTCTGTGACGGTTTTGTCGGCAATATCCTGCTCAAGTCCAGCGAAGGGTTGGCAACGATGATTGCTGCACGGATCGAAGCGCTGTTCAAAAAGAACTTTGCCTCGCGTGCGGTCGGCGCCTTGGCGTTGCCGCTGATGAAACGCTTGCAGGCTGATCTGGCGCCGGCGCGACATAACGGCGCAAGCTTTCTCGGCTTGCAGGGTATTGTCGTGAAAAGTCACGGTTCGGCCGGGGTTCAGGGCTTTCAGAGTGCGATTCAGCGCGCATTGATCGAGATTCAGGAGAATCTTCCCGAGCGCCTCCACGGTCGTCTGGAGGATTTGTTGTCTTAGGCGTTTTCGTCCGACAATGCTTAAATGTGACCGCCCGGTTCAAAGGGCCATCCAACTGTCAGTTTCTTGCGTCCCCAAGCGGGGCGTCATTTTCCGACGACAAGATCATTAGGGGCTTGTTACATGTCTGCTTCCCTCGCATTCGTCTTTCCAGGACAGGGTTCGCAGTCCCTCGGCATGCTGGCCGAGCTGGGCGCGGAACATCCGCTGATCCTCGAAACTTTCCAAGAAGCCTCTGCTGCTCTGGGCTATGACCTGTGGGCGTTGACCCAGCAGGGCCCGGAAGAGCTGCTCAATCAAACCGATAAAACCCAACCGGCCATTCTGACCGCCTCGATTGCCCTGTGGCGTCTGTGGCTGGCGGAAGGTGGCGCGCGTCCGGCATTTGTTGCCGGTCACAGCCTGGGTGAATACAGCGCACTGGTCGCTGCCGGCAGCCTGACGTTGGCTGACGCGGTCAAGCTCGTTGAGCGCCGTGGTCAACTGATGCAGGAAGCGGTTCCAGCGGGGCAGGGCGGCATGGCTGCCATTCTCGGTCTGGAGGACGCTGATGTGCTGGCAGCCTGCGCTGAAGCGGCGCAGGGTGAAGTGGTCAGCGCCGTCAACTTCAACTCGCCGGGCCAAGTGGTCATCGCCGGTGCCAAGGCTGCCGTCGAGCGCGCCATCGAAGGCTGCAAGGCCCGTGGCGCCAAACGTGCCATGCCGTTGCCAGTAAGCGTGCCATCGCACTGCGAGCTGATGCGTCCGGCGGCTGAGCGCTTTGCCGAATCCATCGCCGCCATCGACTGGCAGGCGCCGCAGATCCCGGTGGTACAGAACGTCAGCGCACAAGTGCCGGCCGATCTGGAAACCCTCAAGCGTGATCTGCTCGAACAACTCTACAAACCAGTACGCTGGGTCGAATCCGTTCAGACCCTTGCAGCCAAGGGCGCGACCAATCTGGTCGAGTGCGGCCCGGGCAAAGTCCTGGCCGGCCTGAACAAGCGTTGCGCCGAAGGCGTTGCGACTTCCAACCTCAATACCCCAGACGCTTTCGCTGCCGCTCGCGCAGCGCAAGCCTGAATCAGGAGAAACTTGCATGAGTCTGCAAGGTAAAGTTGCACTGGTCACCGGTGCAAGCCGCGGTATCGGCCAGGCTATCGCACTGGAGCTGGGCCGTCAGGGCGCCATCGTGGTTGGCACCGCGACTTCCGCCAAGGGCGCCGAGGCGATTGCTGCCACGCTGAAAGAGCATGGCATTCAGGGTACTGGTCTGGAACTCAACGTCACCAGCGACGAGTCGGTCAGCAAAGTCATCGCAAGCATTCAGGAGCAGTTCGGTGCGCCGGCAATTCTGGTCAATAATGCCGGCATCACCCGCGATAACCTGATGATGCGCATGAAAGATGACGAATGGTATGACGTCATCGATACCAACCTGAACAGTCTGTATCGCCTGTCCAAGGGCGTTTTGCGCGGCATGACCAAGGCCCGTTGGGGTCGAATTATCAGTATTGGCTCGGTGGTGGGTGCCATGGGCAACGCAGGCCAAGTAAACTATGCAGCCGCCAAGGCCGGTCTGGAAGGTTTCAGCCGTGCAATGGCGCGTGAAGTCGGTTCGCGTTCGATTACGGTCAACTCGGTAACCCCAGGGTTTATCGACACCGATATGACGCGCGAGCTGCCTGAAGCACAGCGTGAAGCCTTGCAGACGCAGATTCCGCTGGGTCGTCTGGGACAAGCTCAAGAGATCGCGTCTGTGGTCGCTTTTCTTGCATCCGACGGTGCGGCATACGTCACTGGGGCTACAATCCCGGTGAACGGTGGGATGTACATGTAAGTAAAATGTGACGGATTGCTTCAAAAAAATGTCATACGAGCTGTCTAAAATCCGTTATAAAGCTGCAATCTATTTATAGGCAGAGGGCCGTAGGGTTTGAGGAGTGAAGCTTTCAGTTGAAAAGCTGAAAAGTCTTTCTATACACTTACCCACTGGCCAGCTGCCTGAATTTGTCCATTAGGAGTGAAAACAAGGTATGAGCACCATCGAAGAGCGCGTCAAGAAAATCGTTGCCGAGCAACTGGGTGTTAAAGAAGAAGAAGTAGTTAACACTGCTTCCTTCGTAGAAGACCTGGGTGCCGACTCCCTTGACACCGTTGAGCTGGTGATGGCTCTGGAAGAGGAATTCGAGACCGAAATCCCTGACGAAGAAGCTGAGAAGATCACTACTGTACAAGCTGCAATCGACTACGTTACTAGCCACCAGGCGTAATAGTTTGTAATCGTTGCTTGCTGTCATGGAAAAACCGCACTGCCATCATGGCGTGCGGTTTTTTCTTTAGGCCTGATGCAAAATCGTCATTTGAAAAAGGAGAGTGCTGTGTCGCGTAGACGCGTCGTAGTCACCGGTATGGGTATGTTGTCGCCACTGGGCACGGATGTGCCGAGCAGTTGGCAGGGCATTCTGGCTGGCCGCAGTGGCATTGGTCTGATCGAACACACCGACCTTTCTGCCTATTCCACCCGCTTTGGCGGCTCGGTAAAGGGCTTCAATGTCGAGGAATACCTGTCGGTCAAGGAAGCGCGCAAGCTCGACCTGTTCATTCAGTACGGCCTCGCCGCCGGCTTTCAAGCCGTGCGCAATGCCGGACTCGAAGTCACCGACGCCAACCGTGAACGCATTGGCGTGGCCATGGGTTCGGGGATCGGCGGTCTGACCAACATCGAAGAAACCAGCCGAACTCTGCATGAGACGGGCCCGCGTCGAATCTCGCCATTCTTCGTGCCAGGCTCGATCATCAATATGATTTCCGGTTTCCTGTCCATTCACCTGGGGGCACAGGGACCTAACTACGCCATCGCCACGGCGTGTACCACCGGTACGCACTGCATCGGCATGGCGGCCCGCAACATCATGTACGACGAAGCCGACGTGATGATTGCCGGCGGTGCTGAAATGGCCGCGTGCGGTCTGGGCATGGGCGGCTTTGGTGCTTCCCGTGCACTCTCGACACGCAATGACGAACCAACCCGCGCCAGCCGTCCATGGGACAAGGGCCGTGACGGTTTCGTGCTGTCCGACGGCGCCGGGGCACTGGTGCTCGAAGAGCTTGAACACGCCAAAGCGCGCGGTGCGACCATCTACGCCGAATTGATCGGTTTCGGCACCAGTGGCGATGCGTTCCACATGACCTCGCCTCCTGCCGACGGTGCCGGTGCTGCACGCTGCATCACCAATGCGCTGCGCGATGCGAAGATCAACGTTGATCAAGTGCAATATATCAACGCCCACGGCACCTCGACCCCGGCCGGCGACCTTGCCGAAGCCAACGCGATCAAGTCGGTGTTCGGTGAGCACGCCTACAAACTGGCGGTCAGCTCCACCAAATCGATGACCGGTCACCTGCTGGGTGCGGCGGGCGCGGTCGAGGCGATCTTCAGCGTGCTGGCGATCAACAGCCAAGTGGCACCGCCGACCATCAACCTTGATGAGCCGGACGAAGGCTGCGATCTCGATTTCGTGCCGCACACGGCGCGCAACATGGACATCGATGTCGTGCTGTCCAACTCCTTCGGTTTTGGCGGTACCAACGGTACCTTGGCATTCCGCCGGTTCGCGGGCTGATGGACGGCTGGGTCGACGGTCAACCGGCTGACGCTCTGTCGCTGAAAGATCGCGGCCTGGCTTACGGCGATGGTCTGTTCGAGACCATCGCCGTGCATTGCGGTCAGCCAGTGCTGTTGGATCGACACCTGACACGTTTGGCTGAAGGCTGTACGCGTCTGGCCATCACGACTGATATCGAGCTGGTTCGCCATGAACTGCTGAACTACGCGGCCGCGATGGGGGAGGGCGTGCTCAAGCTCATCCTTACCCGTGGCGACGGCCTGCGTGGTTATGCGCCCGATCCTGCGGCGCAGGCCCGACGTATTCTGCAAGGCAATCCGCCTGTGGTTTATCCCGCTGTACATGCTGAACAAGGCATTCGCCTGTTTCCGTGCAACACGCGCTTGTCCAAACAGCCATTGCTCGCCGGGCTCAAACACCTCAATCGCCTTGAACAGGTTCTCGCCCGCGCCGAATGGCAGGACAGCGAGCATGCCGAAGGCTTGATGCTCGATCAGGCCGGTCGGGTCATTGAAGGCGTATTCAGCAATCTGTTCCTGGTGCGTGACGGTGTGTTGATTACCCCTGATCTGAAACGCTGCGGCGTGGCCGGGGTGATGCGTGCCGAAATATTGTTTCAGGCCGATTCATTGGCCATCCCCACTCAAATGGCCGACATCAGCCTTGAACAGCTGCAACGGGCCGATGAAGTCTTCGTCTGTAACAGCGTGTATGGCGTCTGGCCGGTACGCGCCTACGCTGCACTGAGCTGGCCGGTTGGCCCGCTCACCCGTAAACTGCAAACCATTGCCCGCGCCCTACTGGATGCCTGATTTGTGAGACGTAAACTTTTGCTGTTGCTGGAAACCGGACTGGTTCTGGCAGGGCTGCTGTTGGGCGCCAGCGCCTGGAAAATTCACAGTGCACTGGAACAGCCTCTGAACATCACGCAGGAAGAACTGCTGGATGTGCCGAAAGGCTCTACACCGACCCGAACCTTTCTCGGACTTGAAAGCGATGGCATCATCAAGGACGCGTTCTGGCTGCGGATTTACTGGCGCTTCAATCTCGCCGGTACGCCGATTCATACCGGCGAATACCGCATGCAGCCGGGCATGACCGTTAACGGTCTGATCGACTTGTGGAAGCGTGGCGAAGTGGTTCAGTACAGCCTGACGCTGGTCGAGGGCTGGAATTTCCATCAGGTGCGCGCCGCGCTGGCGAAAGACGAGAAAATCGAACAGACCCTCAATGGTCTGAGCGACAGCGAAGTGATGGCGAAGATTGGCCACAAGGGCCTGTTCCCGGAAGGCCGCTTCTTCCCCGATACCTACCGCTTTGTGCGCGGGGTCTCCGATACCGAGCTGCTGAAAAAGGCCTTCGACCGTCTCGATGAGGTGCTGGCCAAGGAGTGGGAAAAACGCTCCGTCGACGCGCCTTACAAGGAACCTTATCAAGCGCTGATCATGGCCTCGCTGGTCGAGAAAGAAACCGGTGTGCCACAGGAGCGCGGCGAGATTGCCGGGGTCTTCGTGCGCCGCATGGCGCTGGGGATGCAGTTGCAGACTGACCCGACGGTGATCTACGGTTTGGGCGATCGCTACACCGGCAAACTGACCCGCGCTCATCTCAAGGAGCCGACCCCGTACAACACCTATGTGATTCCCGGTTTGCCGCCGACGCCGATTGCGATGGTCGGGCGTGAAGCGATTCACGCGGCGCTGAACCCGGTGGAAGGCACCAGCCTGTATTTTGTCGCACGCGGCGACGGTAGCCATGTGTTCTCGGATGATCTGGATGCGCACAACAGTGCGGTGCGTGAATTCCAGCTCAAACGACGTGCGGATTACCGCTCCAGCCCGGCGCCGGTCACGACGCCCGAAGCGGCTCCGGCGACTGATGAAGCAATTCCCGCGGCATCCCCGGACACCGCGCCGGAAGCGCTGCCACAGGTTGCGCCGCAGGAGTCTGCACCGACTCCGGAAGCCGCTGCTCCACAAAACGCGCAATGACTTTGAATTAAGGACTGCCTGTGACTGGCTTGTTTATTACCCTGGAAGGCCCGGAAGGCGCCGGCAAAAGTACCAACCGCGAATACCTCGCCGAGCGCCTGCGCGCCGCTGGTATCGAAGTGGTGCTGACCCGCGAGCCCGGCGGCACGCCGCTGGCCGAACGCATTCGCGACGTGCTGCTGGCGCCGGCCGACGAAGTCATGAACCCGGACACCGAGCTGTTGCTGGTATTCGCCGCACGCGCCCAGCATCTGGCCGAAGTGATTCGTCCGGCACTGGCCCGTGGCGCTGTCGTACTCTGCGACCGTTTCACTGATTCGACCTATGCCTATCAGGGCGGCGGCCGTGGTTTGTCGCTGGAGCGTATCGCCGCACTGGAAGCCTTCGTACAGGGCGATCTGCGACCGGACCTCACACTGATTTTTGATCTGCCGGTGGAAATCGGCCTGGCCCGTGCCAGTGCTCGTGGTCGCCTCGACCGCTTCGAACTGGAAGGCCGGGCATTTTTCGAAGCGGTGCGCAGTGCGTTCCTCAGGCGTGCTGAAGCCGATCCTGCGCGCTATGTGCGCATCGATGCCGGTCAGCCGTTGGTCAAGGTTCAGCAATCGCTGGATACCTTGCTCCCGAACTTGCTGGAGCTGGCCCGTGGCTGAGGCCTATCCATGGCAGGACAGTCTCTGGCAGCAACTGGCCGGACGTAGCCAGCACGCGCACGCGTATCTGATGCACGGCCCGGCGGGAATTGGTAAACGCGCGCTGGCCGAGCGACTGATGGCCAGCCTGTTGTGCCAGCGCCCGACACCCGAGGCGTGCGGCGAGTGCAAATCCTGTCTGCTGCTCAAGGCCGGCAGTCACCCGGACAATTACATCCTCGAACCGGAAGAGGCCGACAAGGCCATCAAGGTCGATCAGGTGCGCGATCTGGTCAGTTTCGTGGTGCAGACCGCGCAACTGGGTGGGCGAAAAGTGGTCTTGATCGAGCCGGTCGAGTCGATGAACATCAACGCCGCTAATGCCTTGCTCAAGAGTCTTGAAGAACCTTCGGGCGATACCGTTCTGCTGTTGGTCAGCCATCAGCCGAGCCGTTTGTTGCCGACCATCAAGAGCCGTTGCGTGCAGCAAGCCTGTCCGTTGCCGGGTGAGGCGATGAGCCTGCATTGGCTGGCGCAGGCGCTGCCGGACTGTTCCGAAGAGGAACGTGTCGAACTGCTGACGCTGGCCGCCGGTTCGCCGTTGATGGCGGTCAGTCTTCAGTCCCAGGGCGTCCGCGAGCAGCGCGCGCAAGTGGTTGAAGGGGTGAAGAAGTTGCTCAAGCAGCAGCAGTCGCCGACGCAACTGGCCGAGGAGTGGAAGAGCATTCCGATGCTGCGGCTGTTCGACTGGTTCTGTGACTGGTCGAGCCTGATCCTGCGCTATCAACTGACTCAGGACGAAGCTGGCCTCGGTCTGACTGACATGCGTAAAGTCGTGCAGTACCTGGCGCAGAAGAGTGCGCAGGGTAAAGTCCTCGAGATTCAGGACTGGATTCTCGCCCAGCGGCAGAAAGTCCTGAGCAAGGCCAACCTCAATCCGGCGCTGCTGCTGGAAGCATTGCTGGTGCAATGGGCGGGATTGCCTGGTCAAAGATAGGAATGTGTACCTAGACTCTGAACATCAGCAGTGGAGGTCAACATGAATGAACCGATAAGCCCCGGGCCGCGCAACGGCATTCTGTCCCTGACCATCAAGGACAAGTCGGTGCTTTACGCCGCTTACATGCCGTTCATCAAGAACGGTGGCCTGTTCATCCCGACCAACAAGAGCTACAAGTTGGGCGACGAGGTGTTCATGCTGCTGAACCTCATGGAGGAGTCGGAGAAGATTCCGGTGGCCGGCAAAGTCGCCTGGATCACCCCGAAAGGTGCGCAAGGTAACCGCGCTGCGGGTGTCGGCGTGCAGTTCAACGATGGCGACAACACCGCCCGCAGTCGCATCGAAACCCACCTGGCCGGAGCCCTCAAGTCCGACCGTCCTACTCATACGATGTAAGTAGCCGTCTTTTTTATGCTCGTAGATTCCCATTGTCACCTTGATCGCCTCGACCTCGCCGCCCACGACGGCTCGCTGGATGCCGCACTCGATGCAGCCCGGCAGCGCGGAGTAGGGCACTTTCTGTGCATCGGCGTCAGCGCCGACAACGCCGCCGATGTCAAAGCCCTGGCTGAGCGTTATGCCGATGTTGATTGCTCGGTCGGCGTGCATCCACTGGACGTGCAGCCGGGCGCAGCCCCTGCACTGGACTGGTTGCTGCACGAACTCAATCACCCGAAAGTGGTGGCGATCGGTGAAACCGGTCTGGACTATCACTACGAACCGGAAGCCGCCGAACTGCAGCAGGAGTCTTTTCGTCTGCACCTGCAAGCGGCGCAACAGACCGGCAAACCGGTGATCATCCACACCCGTGGCGCCCGCGCCGATACCCTCGAACTGCTGCGTGAGGCGGCTTTGCCTCAGGCCGGTGTGCTGCACTGCTTCACGGAAGACTGGGACATGGCCAAGGCGGCGCTGGATATGGGTTATTACATTTCCCTGTCGGGCATTGTCACTTTCCGCAATGCCGATGCGCTGCGTGATGTGGCGAGCAAGGTCCCGGCGGATCGCCTGCTGGTGGAAACCGATTCGCCGTATCTGGCGCCGATCCCTTATCGCGGCAAACCCAACCTGCCGCAGTACGTACGTGAAGTAGCGGAGTTTCTGGCGATGTTGCGTGGGGAAAACTACGAGCGTTTTGCCCAGCAGACCACCGAGAACTTCAAGCGGTTGTTCCCGTTGGCTCATGTAAAAGCCTGAATCGCAGGCAAAAAAAACCCGGGTTCTGGGGGGTGAATCCGGGTTAAGACCATTAGGAGTAAAACAAAGGCACGCGGTCCCTTGGTACCTTTATCGGCGCGGCACTTGGGGGAGATGCCGCCCGACAGTTGAAGTATTGATCAGTCTGGCGTGCAGTCCAGTTAGCCGGTCGGGGTTTTTAAACAAATTTGGAATACGTTCGCTTCAGTTGAGTTCTCATTGCGCCCAAAACGTTCTCAAAACGAACAAGAAACACAGATATGGTCGGATGATCCGTGCATTTTTGTGCAAGTTAGGCATAATACGCGGCTTCGAATTTTGACCCTTCAGACCTTTTCTTATGCACAAAGAACCTCGTAAGGTCCGTGAGTTTCGTCGCCGCGAGCAAGAAATTCTCGATACCGCGCTCAAGCTGTTCCTCGACCAAGGTGAAGACAGTGTCACCGTCGAGATGATTGCTGATGCCGTGGGTATCGGCAAAGGCACGATCTACAAGCACTTCAAATCCAAGGCCGAGATCTATCTGCGCCTGATGCTCGATTACGAGCGCGATTTGAACGAGCTGCTGCATTCGGCCGATGTCGATAAGGACAAGGAAGCGCTGTCCCGTGCCTACTTCGAATTCCGCATGCGCGACCCGCAGCGCTATCGCCTGTTCGACCGCCTCGAAGAGAAGGTGGTCAAGGGCAATCAGGTGCCGGAAATGGTCGAGGAGCTGCACAAGATCCGTGCCTCGAACTTCGAACGCCTGACCCTGTTGATCAAGGGCCGCATCAGCGAAGGCAAGCTCGAAGATGTTCCACCGTACTTCCACTACTGCGCGTCCTGGGCGCTGGTGCACGGCGCCGTGGCGCTGTATCACTCGCCGTTCTGGAGCAACGTGCTGGAAGATCAGGAAGGTTTCTTCCAGTTCTTGATGGACATCGGCGTGCGCATGGGCAACAAGCGCAAGCGTGATCCGGAAACGCCGAGCAGCTGAATCATTCAGCAGCCTTATTGCGCCATGATTTCGCTACATGGCGCAGTACCGCAGGAATATACTCAGGCATAGGGCTTGCTAAAACTTGAATTCTGAGTCAAGTTTTAGCCGCTCGATTTTCCATCGCCGGAGTGATCATGATCGTTGACCGTCAAGGCAGGCGTTTTCGCAATTTGCGCATCAGCCTGACCTCAGCCTGCAATTACGCGTGTACCTACTGCGTGCCCAATGGCAAGCGGCTGGTCGCTGCGCAGGATGAACTGTCGGCCGAGGCCATGGCGCGCGGCGTGGCGTATCTGATCGAAGCCGCTGGCATCGAGCGTTTGCGCATTACCGGTGGCGAGCCACTGGTCAGCCCCAAACTCGAATCGTTCATGACCGCCGTCGGCAAGATGGGTCTGGACGACATCAGCCTGACCACCAACGGTCAACTCCTCGCGAAAAAACTGCCGCTGCTGGTGGATGCCGGTTTGCGCCGGATCAACGTGTCCCTCGATACCCTCGACGCCAATGCGTTTCGCAGCATCGCTCGTGGCGGCGATCTGGCCACCGTGCTCGATGGCATGGACCAGGCGGCAGCGGCGGGGATGAAGATCAAGGTCAACATGGTGCCGTTGCGCGGGCAGAACCTCGATCAGGTGATGCCGCTGCTTGATTACTGTCTGGCGCGTGGCTATGAACTGCGTTTCATTGAGCTGATGCGCATGGGCCATCTGGCCAAGGACTCCAATGCCTTCCTGCAACAGTTCGTCAGCCTGCAACAATTGCTGGAGCTGATCGGCGAGCGCTATGAGTACGCGCAAACCGACGCCCCGGTGGACGCCACCGCCGTGCGTTACGCCATTCCCGGGTTGGGCAACTTCGGTGTGATCGCCAACGAAAGTGTGCCGTTCTGCCGGACCTGCTCGCGACTGCGTCTTTCGTCAACTGGTTGGCTGCATGGCTGCCTGTCGTCGAGCAACCGTCACTATGTCGGGGATCTGCTGGACAAGCCGCGTCATCAGGCTTTGCCGGCGCTCCAGCGTCTGCTGGTCAAAGCCTTGGGCGACAAGCAGGAAGTGGCGTTCTCTGGCGGCGCGACTGTCATGAAGATCATCGGCGGCTGATTGTGGTGAGGGGATTTATCCCCGATGGGTTGCGGAGCGACCCCAAAACCATCTTCCTGATTCTGTCTGGCTCACCATAGATACCGAAATTACGACGGCTGCGCCGCCGAGCGGGAGCAAGCTCCCTCGCCACAAAGGCTTCATTTCAGGCTTTTGGGGCGTCATTTCAAATTCGATACCTGCACATTTTCAAGGACTGGCGCAAAAGCTGCATCCAACGGCCATTCGCCGGTTTTCCGTCACCGGCCACTGGAGGAATAGGATGCGTAGCCTGGTTTTGCTGCTGGCCGTTTTGGCGCTTGGCGGCTGTATGACTGTCAGCGATATGGCCGAAGGCACTCGCTATCAGATGAGCGATGCGGGGCTGCTCGATCATAGCGACAGTCGCCGCGTGAACAACTTCCGCATTCAACCGGATTCGTTTATCTACATCGCCCAAGGCGCGTTCGCACCGCCGGGTGGTTCGTATCCGCGACCGAACGTGGTGGCTGAAGAGGCCTTCAAGGGCTTCGTCGAATACTTCCCGATGGTCCGCCGCGCTCGTGCGCCGGAAGGCCTTGATCAGGCCATGGGCGAAGCTCGCGATGCCGGTGCGCACTACCTGCTGTACACGCGTTTCGCCAAGGCTGACGACCGCATCGGCAACTCCGATGAGTGGCTCGACGAGGAAGCTGTGGATCGCCTCGGAATCGATGGCGGCGTGATTCAGATCATGTTGATCGAGACCAGCACCCAGTATTTGATTGATACTGCACGGATCAAGAGTCGTGGCGGTTTACTGACGTTCCACGACAACAAGCCTGAAGACCTGATCGGCCCGCCGCTGGCTCAATACGCGCGCAGCCTGCTGGGAGTCGGCGACCAATAATTCAAGGAGTACGCCATGAGTGGCCCGCAAAAAGCCAATGACCTGTTGGGACAGATCCCCAAAACCAAAGGCCTGCCGCCGGTGCACTTGTGGAATCCGGACTTCTGCGGCGACATCGACATGCGCATCGCCCGCGACGGCACCTGGTATTACCTGGGCACGCCGATCGGGCGCAAGCCGATGGTCAAGCTGTTCTCGACGATCATTCGCCGCGATGGCGATGATTACTTCCTGATCACCCCGGTCGAGAAGGTCGGGATCAAAGTCGACGATGCGCCGTTTGTGGCCATTGCCGTCGAGGTTGAAGGCGAGGGTGAGGCGCAGCTTTTGCGCTTCACCACCAACGTTGATGAAACTGCCGAGGCCGGGTCCGAGCACCCGATCCGGGTAGAGATTGATCCGACGACGCAAGAGCCGGCGCCTTACGTGCATGTACGCACTAACCTCGAAGCGCTGATTCACCGCAACGTGTTCTATCAACTGGTGGAACTGGCGGTGAGCCGTGAAATCGATGGCCAGCGCTGGCTCGGGGTGTGGAGCGGCGGCGAGTTCTTCCGCATCGGCCTCGAACCCTGACAAACGCACAACCCCCCTGTAGGAGTGAGCCTGCTCGCGATAGCGGTGTATCAGTCACCATAAATACCGACTGATCTACCGCTATCGCGAGCAGGCTCACTCCTACAGGGGGTTTGTGTTTCAGCTGAAAATCCCGATTGACTGTTATTCGTATGATGATTAGCTTGGGTGCCCATCGCAAACAGCTTTGAGGTATCCATGTCCAGCAGCTTTCATGCCTCAACGGTCGACTGGCTCGGCAGCTGGATTGCCGCCGGGCAGGTCAAACCGGGCCAGACCATCAAGGTCGAAGCCGATCTGGGCGAGCAGCTTGGCGTCAGCCGCACGGTCATTCGCGAAGCGATCAAAACTCTCGTTGCCAAAGGCATGCTCGAAGTCGGGCCGAAGGTCGGCACCCGCGTGTTGCCGGTGCGGCGCTGGAACCTGTTCGATCCGCAAGTCGTCGGTTGGCTGTCACGTAATGGCTTACCGGAAAATTTTGTCGATGACTTGCTCGACCTGCGTCGCACCATTGAACCGATGGCCGTGCGCTGGGCTTGTGAGCGCGCGACGCTGGAACAGATTGAAGCGGTGCAACTGGCTTACAACGCCCTTGAGCGCGCCGTCGACAGCGGCATCGATTACAACCGCGCCGATCAGGCCTTCCACGAATGCATTCTTGCCGCCAGCCATAACCAGTTCATCGAACAAATGGTCCCGGCCCTCGGTGCGTTGCTAGCGGTGTCGTTTGAAGTTTCTGCCGCCGATCCCGATGAACTGCGCCGCACCCTGCCGATCCACAAAGACATGGCCGACGCAATCGCCGCCCGGGATGCCGCGCGAGGCGTGTGGGCCTGCATGACCCTGATCGACAATGCCGACTTGGCGATCAAACGTTTTTACCCGAAAGTCATGGCCGATAAAAAAGCCAGTTAATGCAAATTCGCCTGTGGGAGTGAGCCTGCTCGCGATAGCGTCGTATCAGGCAAAGCAGCTTCGACTGATCCACCGCGATCGCGAGCAGGCTCACTCCTACAGTAAAAACAAGAAAAATGGAGACAGTTATATGCCGTGGACCGCCGTCACCCAGCACCGCGCCCAACTTGGCGAAGGCCCGTTCTGGGACGCACCAACCCAAGCGCTGTACTGGGTCGATATCGCCGGTAAACAGGCCCTGCGCCTGATCGGCCAGAACGTGCAGATCTGGCAAATGCCCGAACACATTTCCGCGTTCATCCCATGCAACAGTGGCGATGCGCTGGTGACCCTGAGCAGTGGCGTTTACCGCCTCGATCTCGACTCCCCTGGACTCGAACCGCGCCTGACCCTGTTCTGCGTCGCCGACCCGCAACCGAGCAATCGTCCCAACGAAGCTCGCTGCGACGCGCAAGGCCGGTTATGGCTGGGCACCATGCAAAACAACATCGGCGAGCAGGGCGAAGATCTGCCGATCACACGCCGTTCCGGTGGATTGTTCCGTGTCGACCCCGATAAACGTGTCACGCCGTTGCTGCGCGGTCTGGGGATTCCCAACACGCTGCTGTGGAGCGACGACGGCACCACGCTGCTTTTCGGTGACAGCCTCGACGGCACGCTCCATCGCTACTTCATTCACGCCGACGGCAATCTCGATGCCGCACAAGTCTGGTACGGCCCGGATCAGCAGGGCGGCCCGGACGGTTCGGCGCTGGATGCGGAGGGCTATGTGTGGAATGCCCGTTGGGACGGCAGTTGCCTGCTGCGCCTGACGCCTGAAGGCAAGGTCGACCGCAGGATTGATCTGCCAGTCAGCCGCCCGACCAGTTGCGTGTTCGGCGGTGAAGACCTGAAAACCCTGTACATCACCAGTGCCAAGAGTCCGCACAACCATCCACTGGATGGCGCGGTGTTGTCGATGCGCGTGGATATTGCCGGAAAACTCTGTACGCGATTCGCTGGATAAATCCCAAAATATGGGATGCAAAATTATATATTGAGATTATTTGGCGGTCGGGTTTATAGTCGGCTCCAGCAGTAACACGCACTCACACTTAAAAAGAACAAAACAGGTGAAGTGATGCAGCGAATGTCTATCGCACTCCCCAATGGAGTCCGCGTCTCGCAACGGTTCGATGCCGTCAGCGACGCCTGCCTGTTTTGTTTCAAACGCCTTCCAGACCGGACATCGGCAGATGCCCGGTTTTTTTGCGCTTGCGAACAGGAGTCCTGATCCATGGCTGAACCTCTTTCCCTGCCGCCGGTGCCCGCACCGCCGAAGGGTGAGCGTCTGCAAAACAAGGTCGTGCTGTTGACTGGTGCTGCCCAAGGCATCGGTGAAGCCATCGTTGCAGCCTTTGCCTCGCAACAAGCCAAACTGGTGATCAGCGACATTCAAGCGGAAAAGGTCGAGAAAGTCGCCGCCCAATGGCGCGAACAGGGCTTTGACGTGCAGGCACTCAAGACTGATGTGTCACGTCAGCAGGATCTTCACGCTATGGCCAGACGTGCAGTCGAACTGCATGGCCGCATCGACGTGCTGGTCAACTGCGCCGGGGTCAATGTGTTCCGTGATCCACTGCAAATGACCGAAGAAGACTGGCATCGCTGCTTCGCCATCGACCTCGACGGCGCCTGGTATGGCTGCAAAGCAGTGCTGCCGCAGATGATCGAGCAGGGCGTCGGCAGCATCATCAACATTGCCTCGACCCATTCCAGCCACATCATCCCCGGTTGCTTCCCGTATCCGGTGGCCAAGCACGGCTTGCTTGGACTGACCCGCGCACTCGGCATCGAATATGCGGCCAAGGGCATTCGCGTCAACGCCATCGCCCCGGGCTACATCGAAACGCAACTGAACGTCGATTACTGGAACGGCTTTGCCGACCCGCACGCCGAACGCCAACGCGCCTTTGATCTGCATCCGCCAAAACGCATCGGTCAGCCGCTGGAAGTGGCGATGACGGCAGTGTTTCTGGCTAGCGACGAAGCGCCGTTTATCAATGCTTCATGTATCACCATCGATGGTGGTCGTTCGGTGATGTACCACGACTGAACACTGCGGCTTCCATGCGGATAAATCCGCTTGAAATCCAATCATCATACGATATGACTATTTTCAACAGGCTTTGCAGAACCTTGCTTTAACGCTTTTCAAAATTTGCTCAAAAAAATAACAAGGAGTCAGCTTATGAAACGTCGTTTCGGGATTCGTACCCTGTGCAGTGCCGCCCTGGCGGTCACCGCGTTCAGCCTGAGCAGTGCGCTGCTCGCTGCCGATACCGTGAAAATCGGTTTTCTGGTCAAGCAGGCGGAAGAGCCGTGGTTCCAGACCGAATGGGCTTTCGCCGAGAAAGCCGCGAAGGACAAGGGCTTTGAACTGATCAAGATCGCTGTACCGGACGGCGAGAAAACCCTCTCGGCCATCGACAGCCTCGCGGCCAACGGTGCCAAGGGCTTCGTGATCTGCCCCCCGGACGTGTCGCTCGGCCCGGCCATCATGGCCAAAGCCAAGCTCAATGACCTCAAAGTCATCGCCGTCGATGACCGTTTCGTCGACGCCAACGGTAAGTTCATGGAAGACGTGCCGTACCTCGGCATGGCCGCGTTCGAAGTCGGCCAGAAGCAGGGCAACGCGATGGTCGCCGAAGCCAAGAAGCGTAACTGGGACTGGAAAGACACCTATGCGGTGGTCAACACCTACAACGAACTCGACACCGGCAAGAAGCGCACCGACGGCTCGGTGAAATCCCTCGAAGACGCCGGCATGCCGAAGGACCACATTCTGTTCGCCGCGCTGAAAACCCTCGACGTGCCGGGCAGCATGGACGCCACCAACTCGGCGTTGGTGAAACTGCCGAGTGCGGCGAAGAACCTGATCATTGGCGGCATGAACGACAACACCGTGCTCGGCGGCGTGCGCGCCACCGAAGCCGCCGGTTTTGCCGCGACCAATGTGATCGGCATCGGCATCAATGGCACTGACGCCATCGGCGAACTGAAAAAGCCTAACAGTGGCTTCTTCGGTTCGATGCTGCCAAGCCCGCACATCGAAGGCTACAAGACCGCCGAGATGATGTACGAGTGGGTCACCACCGGCAAAGAACCGCCGAAGTACACGGCCATGGACGACGTCACCTTGATCACCCGCGAGAACTTCAAGCAAGAGCTGGAAAAAATCGGCTTGTGGAACTGACGTCGCAACGGCCCGGACAGCCGGGCCGTCTGATCGTGTGAAGAGGTGGTTCAAATGCACGCGCAAGTACAGACAAATGACAACAGCGGCGGCAGTCTGCGCTTCAACGGGATCGGTAAAACCTTCCCCGGTGTGAAGGCGCTGGACGGCATCAGCTTCGTCGCCCATCCAGGACAAGTCCATGCACTGATGGGTGAAAACGGCGCCGGCAAATCGACCCTGCTGAAAATCCTCGGCGGCGCCTACATTCCGAGCAGCGGCGAGTTGCAGATCGGCGAGCGGACGATGGCCTTCAAGTCCACCGCCGACAGCATCGGCAGCGGCGTCGCGGTGATTCACCAGGAGCTGCATCTGGTGCCGGAAATGACCGTGGCCGAGAACCTGTTTCTCGGTCACCTGCCGGCCAGCTTCGGCCTGATCAATCGCGGTACGTTGCGCCAGCAGGCGTTGGACTGCCTCAAAGGCCTGGCTGATGAGATCGATCCGCAGACCAAGGTCGGCCGCTTGTCGCTCGGCCAGCGGCAACTGGTGGAAATCGCCAAGGCGCTGTCGCGCGGCGCCCATGTGATTGCCTTCGACGAACCGACCAGCAGCCTCTCGGCCCGCGAAATCGACCGGTTGATGGCGATCATCGGGCGCCTGCGTGACGAAGGCAAAGTCGTGCTTTATGTCTCCCATCGCATGGAAGAAGTGTTCCGTATCTGCGACGCGGTGACGGTGTTCAAGGACGGCCGATTCGTACGTACCTTCGACGACATGAGCCAATTGACCCACGATCAACTGGTGACCTGCATGGTCGGCCGCGACATTCAGGACATCTACGATTACCGCCATCGCCCACGCGGCGCAGTGGCGCTGAAAGTCGACGGCCTGCTCGGCCCGGGCCTGCGTGAGCCGATCAGTTTCGAGGCGCATAAAGGCGAGATTCTCGGCCTGTTCGGGCTGGTCGGGGCAGGGCGCACCGAGTTGTTTCGCCTGCTCAGTGGTCTTGAGCGCAACACCGCCGGCCGTCTTGAATTGCGCGGTCATGAACTGAAACTGCGCTCACCGCGCGATGCCATCGCAGCCGGAATTTTGCTGTGCCCAGAAGACCGTAAAAAGGAAGGGATCATTCCGCTCGCCAGCGTTGCCGAGAACATCAACATCAGTGCGCGCGGAGCCAACTCCGGCCTCGGCTGCCTGATTCGCGGGCTGTGGGAAAAGGGCAACGCCGACAAGCAAATCAAGGCGTTGAAAGTGAAAACCCCGCATGCCGGCCAGCAGATCAAATTCCTCTCCGGCGGCAATCAGCAGAAGGCCATTCTTGGCCGCTGGTTATCCATGCCGATGAAAGTCCTGCTGCTCGACGAACCGACCCGTGGCATCGACATCGGTGCCAAGGCCGAGATTTACCAGATCATCCATAACCTCGCCGCCGAGGGTATTTCGGTGATCGTGGTGTCCAGCGACCTGATGGAAGTGATGGGCATTTCCGACCGCATTCTGGTGCTCTGCGAAGGCGCCCTGCGCGGCGAAGTCAGCCGTGACCAGGCCAATGAATCCAACTTGCTGCAACTGGCTTTGCCGCGCCACCGCGCTGACGGCGTGGCGAACTGAGAGGTGACTATGATGACAACCCAGAAAGAAACCCTGCCGACCGAGCGCAAACCTTTGGATATGCGGCGCTTCCTCGATGACTGGGTCATGCTGTTGGCAGCCGTCGGTATCTTCGTGGCCTGCACGCTGCTGATCGACAACTTCCTTTCGCCGCTGAACATGCGTGGTTTGGGCCTGGCGATTTCCACCACCGGGATTGCCGCGTGCACGATGTTGTACTGCCTGGCGTCGGGGCATTTTGACCTTTCGGTGGGTTCGGTGATTGCTTGCGCCGGCGTGGTCGCGGCGGTGGTGATGCGTGACACCAACAGCGTGTTTCTCGGCGTCAGCGCAGCGTTGGTGATGGGTCTGATTGTCGGGCTGATCAACGGGATTGTGATTGCCAAATTGCGGGTCAATGCGTTGATCACTACGTTGGCGACCATGCAGATTGTTCGTGGCCTGGCGTACATTTTTGCCAACGGCAAAGCGGTGGGCGTGTCGCAGGAATCGTTCTTCGTCTTCGGTAATGGTCAGTTGTTTGGTGTGCCGGTGCCGATTCTGATTACTATCGTCTGCTTCCTGTTTTTCGGCTGGCTGCTGAATTACACCACCTACGGGCGCAACACCATGGCCATTGGTGGCAACCAGGAAGCGGCGCTGCTGGCGGGCGTTAACGTCGATCGCACCAAGATCATCATCTTTGCCGTGCACGGTGTGATTGGTGCGCTGGCCGGGGTGATTCTGGCGTCGCGGATGACGTCCGGGCAGCCGATGATCGGCCAGGGTTTCGAGCTGACGGTGATTTCGGCTTGCGTGTTGGGCGGGGTGTCGCTGAGCGGCGGGATCGGGATGATTCGGCATGTGATTGCCGGGGTGTTGATTCTGGCGATTATCGAGAATGCGATGAACCTGAAGAACATCGACACGTTTTATCAGTATGTGATTCGGGGTTCGATTTTGCTGTTGGCTGTGGTCATCGATCGACTGAAACAGCGCTAGATCCATTCTCTCCGAGTTGGCTTCAGCACTTAAACCTGTGGGAGCTGGCTTGCCAGCGATTGGGGCGGGTCATTCAACATCAGTTCTGAATGTGCCGCCGCTATCGCTGGCAAGCCAGCTCCCACAGGGATTTGCGGTTAAAGCAGAATTTACGGTTCGACGCATAACCTTTGTAGGAGTGAGCCTGCTCGCGATAGCGTTCTTTCAGTCACATCGATGCTGAAAGTGCCGACGTCATCGCGAGCAGGCTCGCTCCCACAGGGAATCGCATCAAGTCCCGCCTTTTGTCACCTTCCCCAAATATTCCTTGCCCGCCCTGGCCCGTTTCGGTTATCACTTTGTACATGATTAGACAGGTACGATTTGACAAGAAACAACGGGTGGTCGACGAACTCGTCCGGCGCATCGAAAGCGGCCTTATGGAGGACGGCTTTCTATTGCCCGGCGAGCATCAGTTGGCTCAGGAATTCAAGGTCAGCCGCGGCACGCTGCGCGAAGCGCTGGCCGAACTGAAGCGGCGCAATTACATCGCCACGCAAAGCGGTGTCGGTTCCATCGTCACGTTTGACGGTGTGGTACTCGACCAGCGTAGCGGCTGGGCGCAGGCGCTGGCCGACAGCGGGGCGCTGATCAACACCGAAGTGCTGCGTCTGGAAGCCGTGACCCGGCCCGATCTGCTGGCCGTTTTCGGCACTGAGAAATTCATTACCCTCGACCGTCGCCGCCGTGCCAATGACGGCACGCTGGTGTCCCTCGAACGCTCATTGATGCCGGCCACCGGCGGCCTGGAAAGCCTGCCGCGCGTCGGTCTGATCGACAACTCCCTGACCATCACCCTGGCCGCCTACGGCTACATTGGCGAGCGCGGCGATCAGTGGATCGGCGCTGAACCGCTCAATGCCGAAGATGCTGAACTGCTTGGCCGTCCGCTCGGCACAGTGTTTCTCAAGGCTCTGCGCACCACTTACGACCGACAGAACCGCTTCATGGAGCAGGTCGAAAGCCTGCTCGACCCGGTGCACTTCCGTCTGCACCTGCAATTTGGAGAATCGAAATGACCGCGCTCAACCGTGCCCTCGGTGCGTTTTATGGCCTGGCCCTCGGTGATGCGCTGGGCATGCCGACGCAATCGCTGAACCGTGAAACGATCAAGACCCGCTTCGGCACAATCACCGATCTACAGGATGCCGGGCCGCTGCAACCGATTGCCGCGAACATGCCCAAAGGCTCGATCACCGACGACACCGAACAGGCCATTCTGGTTGGCGAGTTATTGGTCGAAGGCAAGGGCCGCATCGAACCGGCAATCCTTGCGCAACGCTTGATCGAGTGGGAAGCGGCGATGCAGGCCAAGGGCTCGCAGGACCTGCTCGGCCCGTCGACCAAACGTGCCATCGAAATGATCCTCGCCGGTCATTCGCCGGAAGAGGCTGGGCGTTACGGCTCCACCAACGGCGCGGCGATGCGCATTACTCCGGTGGGGATCGCGGCAGATGTGGCTGATCCCGAGCGCTTTATTGCGGCGGTGGTGCAAGCCTGTCAGGTGACCCACAACACCACGCTGGGGATTTCCAGTGCGGCGGCAGTGGCGGCGGTGGTCTCTGCCGGTATCAACGGCATGGACCTGGGCGAGGCGTTGAACCTCGGTCAGCAAATCGCTCAGCAAGCCGAAGCGCATGGGCACTGGGTGGCGGGTGGACGTATTGCTTCGCGGATCAGTTGGGCGCGCACCATCAGTGTCGATAGCGACAAGGCGCTGCTGGCGGATCTGCTCTACGACGTGATCGGCACTTCGGTGGCGTCGCAGGAGTCGGTGGTGGTGTCGTTTGCGCTGGCGCAGCAAGTGGCGGTCGGTGAGATGACTGCGTTCGAGGCGTTGTGCATGGCGGCGAGTCTGGGTGGTGACACCGACACCATCGCGGCGATTCTCGGTGCAATGCTCGGGGCCTGCCTGGGTCTTGGGAGTTGGCCGGTGCCGATGATTGAAACGGTCAAAGCGGTCAATCATCTGGAGCTTGAACCGTTGGTGCAGGGGCTGCTGGCTTTGCGCTGATTGAACTGACGCCATCGCTGGCAAGCCAGCTCCCACAGGGATAGTGCATACCTTAAGGTTCACTCTGGACCTGTGGAGCTGACTTGCCAGCGATAGGTGCACCGCAGATTTTATTTTTCCAACCCGCAATGGATCGCACAGACAGGCCCAGGACGGCCGGGATGTCTTGTCGTCATGCGTCATTGCCACAACCACAAAAAAGGCAAACAGGAGCATTTTTCATGAGTTCATCAAACGCCGGGCAAAGCGCCGGGCAACTGGAAACCCGCGGCATCGAACCGGTGCCGGAAGCCGAGTGCAACGGGCATCCACTGCAACTGTTCTGGGTCTGGTTCGCTGCCAACATTTCCATTCTCGGTTTGCCGCTGGGGGCCACACTGGTCGCGTTTCGCGGGCTGGCGATCTGGCAGGCGATCATCGTGGCGATAATCGGCGCCGCCGGTTCGTTCGCCGTGGTCGGGATCATCTCGATTGCCGGTCGTCGTGGTCGCGCGCCGAGCCTGACCTTGTCGCGTGCGATCTTCGGCGTGCGCGGCAATATCGGCCCGACGCTGGTCTCGCTGATGTCGCGACTGGGCTGGGAAACCGTCAACACCACCACCGCCGCCTTCGTGCTGCTGTCGCTGTGCTCGATCCTGTTCGGCTCGCCGGTCGAGGCGAAAAGTGCGCCGCTGCTGACGCTGATCTTCATCGCGATTTTTGTGCTGCTGACCTTGTCGGTTTCCGGCCTTGGCCACGCCACGTTGCTGGTGATCCAGAAGTGGGCGACCTACGTGTTCGGCGCGCTGAATATTCTGGTCGGCGGTTTCCTCTGCGCCACCATCGACTGGAGCGCGGTGTTCAACGCCACGCCTGCACCGATGAGCGCGATGATCATCGGCATCGGCACCATGGCCGCCGGTACCGGTATCGGTTGGGCCAACGCAGGTGCCGACATGTCGCGCTATCAGCACCGCAGTGTCAAAGCCGTGCGCCTAGTCGCTTCCGCCGCGTTTGGCGCGGGCATCCCGCTGGTGCTGCTGATCACCCTCGGCGGTTTGCTGTCGGTAGGCAACAATGATCTGGCCTCGGCGACTGACCCGATCGTGGCGATCCGCGACATGCTGCCGACGTGGATGGCCGTGCCGTACCTGATCACCGCGTTCGGCGGCCTGCTGCTGTCGAACAACCTCTCGGTGTACTCCGCCGGTTTGACCACGCTGACCCTGGGCCTGAAGGTCAAACGCGTCTACGCCGTGGTGGTCGACATCGTGGCGATCTTCGCTGGTTCGATCTACTTCATGCTGATCGCCGACAGCTTCTACGGCCCGTTCATTACCTTCATTTCCCTGCTGGCGGTGCCGATCACCGCGTGGGTCGGGATCTTCGTGGTCGACCTGATTCATCGTCACTACTACAGCGCCAACGATTTGCTCGATGTCAGCCCAAGCAGCGCTTATTGGTATCGCGGCGGCATCGAGTGGCGCGCGTTCGGCGCGTGGGCGATTGCCATCGTGCTCGGTTTCAGCTTCACCACCATTGGCACCACCGCTGAAAACGTCTGGTTCAAGGGCTTTCTGTCCGACTCGTGGCTGGGCCACAACGGCCTCGGCTGGATCGTGACGTTCGTGGTCGCCGGTGGCATTTATCTAGTCCTCGGCGGGGCGAAAGATCGCCGTGCCGCGCAAGTCGAGAACGCACATGCCTAAGATGTTGCACACCGGCCAGGTCATCATTGACCTGGTCATGGCCGTGGAAAAACTGCCGCAGATTGGTGGCGACGTGCTCGCGCAATCCGCCGGTTTCGAGGCCGGTGGCGGTTTCAACGTGATGGCGGCAGCGGTGCGTAATGGTTTACCGGTCGTCTACCTGGGTCGCCATGGCAGCGGTCGTTTCGGCGATCTGGCGCGGCAGTCGATGAACGCTGAGGGCATTCACATCGGCATCATTGAGCCTGCGCAGCGCGACACCGGTTTGTGCGTGGCGCTGACCGATGCGTCGGCCGAGCGCAGTTTCATTTCTTACATCGGCGCCGAAGGAGAGGTGACGATTGATGATCTGAACAGCGTCGCGGCCGAAGCGGGCGATTACGTTTACCTCAGCGGCTACAGCCTGTTGCATGAGGGCAAGGCGCAGGCGCTGCTTGACTGGACGCTGGCGCTGCCGGACTCGATCAACGTGGTGTTCGATCCGGGCCCGCTGGTGGAGTCGCCGGATTCGCCACTAATGCAGGCATTGTTGCCGCGCATTGATGTGTGGACCAGCAACAGTGTCGAGGCTTTGCGCTTTACCGGCGCTGAAGATATCGGCTGCGCACTGGATCGTCTCGCTGAGCACCTGCCCGACGAGGTGCTGATGGTGGTGCGCGATGGGCCGCAGGGGTGCTGGATTCACCAGCGGGGCGAGCGGCGGCATGTACCGGGATTTGCCGTAAAAGCAGTAGACAGCAATGGTGCCGGGGATGCGCATGCCGGGGTATTTGTGGCCGGGTTGGCGCGGGGTTTGTCTGCCCATGAAGCAGCCCGGCGGGCGAATGCCGCGGCGGCACTGGCAGTGACACGCTGGGGGCCGGCCACTTCGCCGGGGAGCGCTGAGGTTGATGCGTTAATCAGCAAGACTTTCGGTGACTGAACCGCCGCTATCGCTGGCAAGCCAGCTCCCACAGGTTTTTGTGGTGAACTCAGTATTTGTGTACAGCCGTAATCCCAGTGGCAGCTGGCTTGCCAGCGATGGGGCCAACAGCGGCACTGCAAAATTCTGACCTGGCCAGCCCTGCCTAAAGATCTGGCCGTCCGCCGCACACGCGGCGAACGGCCCGGGAGCTACTGCAGCTCGAGTTTGCGCGCCGCTTCAACGCCGGCAGCGCTGAGCTTGATCGGCAGGTTCAACGAGTGTTCGCCGGCCTCGTTACAGGTCACGTGTCCGTGGTGAATCAGTCCGCGATCCTGCAAGGCGGCGAGGGCACTGGCCACGACTTTCTCGCCCCGATAATTGTCCAGCACCTCCTTGCCCAAGCCGCTCGGGTGGGCGTGCAGCAGACGAGTGAGGACTTCTTTTTCCAGGTTTTTATCGACGTTCATGGTTACCTCTTCATGGATTGAATAGGACGCTCGCGTCGGCGAACTACTGACCGGAACCTTCAGAGCCCGAGCCACCGGTGGTGGTTTTCGAGCCGATGCCGGGACCGGTGTTATCCGGTGCTGCAGGGGAGTCAGGGGTGTTCATGCCGCCTTGACGACCCGGGTCACTGCCTTGCGTGCGCGGATCGGTGCCGGTGGCGGGGGACTGGTTGATCAAGGGGACGCCCGAGCCATCGGTGTTCATGCCGGGGGCACTGTTGATGACGGGGGCTCGTGGCGGGGTCGGGTCGGTAGGGCCTGTGCCCGTTGCTGTCGTGGAGGCGGCGAAAACCGCGGGACAGAGCAGGGCGCTGAATACGAAAGCGGTCAACCTTGACGGGATCATAGGGCTTCTCCAGTGATTGGAATCCTTACCCTCCGTTGGTCTGCTCTCGTTATGGATTGGTGCCTCATGAACGACGAACGGTCTGACTCGCTGCCACGGTTTTGACGTTGATCCGCCGCCAGAACAAACGCCCGACGGTGATCAGCCAGTTCGCCAGCGCAACCAGCAGCACGGTCAACAACAACGTCGTCATGCCATGTTCAACAATGATTTTCCCCGCCAGCAAGGGAAAGCCGAACACGCCGATGAAGTACGAAAGACTGAACAGCAGCAAGGCCTGCGATGTGGTGCCGGTTGGCGCTTCGTTGGCGGCGAGGCCATTGATCACCGAATAAGTGAGGCCGTAACCGACGCCGAGCATCAGCGCTGCCAGCAGATAACTGAAAGCGCTGTGTACGCCAAAAGCGAACAGCACAATCGCAGCCAGCATCAACCCCGACAGCAGGCACGACGCACGCAGCGGGTCACGCTTGACCACGAAGCCTGCGATCAGCATCCGGCTGCTGATCGCCGCGCTCATGAACCCGAGGAAGAACAGCGAATAATCCAGCGAGCGGGCGGCGGCGTAACTGGTCTGAAAACTCGACAGACCGCCGAACACGCAGCCACCGAGGCCGACCATGATGATCGGGAACAGCGCGCGTGAACCCAGCACTTGTGTGGTTGCGCGCCAAGTGATTTTTGCCGCGCTGGAGGTTTGAGTACTGTGCAATCTCGAGCCGAGCAGCCAGAACAACAGCACGCCAATCAGACTCGCCAACGCGGCCAGATAAAACGCCGATGTCACCGGCAAACCCATGGCACTCGCCGCCCGCCCGAGCAACGGGCCGCTGCCGATGCCGGTCATCATGCTGCCCGACAGCAAGGCGAAATACCTGGCCCGCTGCGCCGGACTCACCAGGCTCGCGACAATGATTGGCCCCAAGGTGTAGAACACGCCCCAGCCCAGGCCCAGCAGCAAGCCGAAAAACAACAACAGCAGGCCACACCCCGGCGTCAGCGCAAAGCCCAGACTGGCCGCCACCAACAGCACGCCGAACAACGCAATCGAACGTGCCGCACCGAGCAGATCCGAGAGATGCCCGGACACCAGCACCGCCACAAACGTGCTGAACATCGCCGCCGAAATCACACTGCCGGCGTCGTGTTCGTTGCCGCCGCGAGAGCTGATCAACAACGACAGCAAAAACGTCGAGCCGTAGGACAGCGACAACAGATAACTGGCGAGACAGAACAGGCCGAACAGCTTGCCTGAGACCTGAGGTGTGGCTGGCGACATGACGCGGTTCCTTCAGCGGAAAAATTCAGCGTCATCTAGATAACACGTCAGGCGCAGGGCTTAGGTCCGAGGTTGCTGAAGTCAGGATCGTCGTGCGCCGGAGTAACGCGCTAGACGATGCCGATCTCTTCCTTGAACTGCTCCATGAAACCTTTCAGGCGTTGATGGCGGTCTCGCGCCAGGCGCTGGCCGGCGGCAGTCTGGAAACCCTCGGCGAGGTGCAACAGTTTGGTCTGGAAATGATCGAGGCAAAAACGCTTGTCATCGTAGTCGCGTTGTTTCGCTTCAGGATCCACGGGGTCGTACAGCGCAGAACCCATGCGCCCGGCGACGTAGAACGTGCGGGCGACGCCGAGCATGCCCAGCGAGTCGAGACGGTCGGCGTCCTGGACGATTTTTGCTTCGAGGGTCAGCGGGGTGATGTTGGCGGAGAAACTGTGGGCTTCGATGGCGTGGGCGACTTTGCTGATTTGTTCGCCCGGCCAATTCATCTCGGCGAGTGCCACCGAAGCTTTTTCCGCCGCCAGCCGCGAGGCCTGCGCGCGCAGCGGCGAGTTCTTTTCGACGGCGACGCAATCGTGGAGCAGCACGGCCGCCAGCAACACCTCCAGGTCGCCACCTTCCTCAGCGTGCAAAGTGCGCACGTTGTGCCAAACACGCTGGAGATGCGCGAGGTCGTGGGCACCGTCGTCTGAGGGTTCCAGAGCGTGGGGCAGCAATTCGGCGGCGAGATCCATCAAAGGTGCAAAAGCTGTAGCTGACATAGACATCCTGTTTATGGTCTGAGTAAAACTCGGTGGCGAGGGAGCTTGCTCCCGCTGGGTTGTGTAGCGGCCCCGAATCCCATCGATGTGGAGGATCAGGCAGATCGCATTTCCTGGATTATGCCTGCTTCGCAGCCAAGCGCGAGCAAGCTCCCTCGCCACAAAAGCAATGCGGCCTTAGTATGGCGTTTTCCTTTTCCGACAAGGCCCGTCCATGACGATCGAAATCCGCCCGGCGACCCCCAGCGATGCACCGCAAATCCTCGCCTTCATCACTGAACTTGCGGATTTCGAAAAGGCCCGTCACGAAGTCATCGCCAGCGTCGCCGACATCGAACGCAGCCTGTTCGGCGAAGGCGCCACCGCCCACGGCCTGATCTGCCTGCGCGACGGTCTGCCGATCGGCTTCGCCGTATTTTTCTTCAGCTATTCGACTTGGTTGGGCAGCAATTGCCTGTACCTGGAAGATCTCTACATCACCCCCGAGCAACGCGGTGGCGGCGCCGGTAAAACCCTGCTGCGGCACCTGGCGAAAATCGCCTGCGACAACGACTGCGGGCGCTTCGAGTGGAGCGTGCTGGAGTGGAACACCCCTGCCATCGATTTCTACAAATCCCTTGGCGCGCAGCCGCAGGAAGAGTGGGTGCGCTATCGCATGGATGGCAAAGTGCTGCGCGAGTTTGCCGAGGGCTAAAGTGCCGCAATGGCAATCCGCTATTGATTCGATTGTCGCCAGTGCTCTGGTCCGGCATTCTACGCGCGCATTTTTGCGCGCTCACGGACGACACCTGCACTGCTTCTGGAACCCTTTCTCCACGCCCGTGGAGCCTTCGCTGGGTCAATGAGTGACCGGTAATGTGCGGACATACAGGGAGTGATGCCATGAAGTGGTTACTGGTGAGCGTTGTGTGCCTGTTCTGCGTGTCCTGCGCCCGATCCCATGATATTCGGCCGGCGGTGTTAGCGTTCGACTCGATCAGTAGCGGCCACACCATCAGTGGTTACTACCTTGTGCGCTTTCATTCGGATACGGAACTGCTTGAACTGTTCGCCCGCGAAAAGAATGCCCGCAGTTTCGACCAGGTATTTGTTTGTGCACTGGCCGATGATACGGATTTTTCCGTTGGACACACGATGGCTCAAGCGGCGATGGGATTGATCGAAGAAAACGGGCAATCAACGCCAGGATCCGGCTTTGATTATCTGGCGCGTGTTTCTTTCAGAAGTCATACCGCCAGATACCGCAGTTCAGAGTATCTGAGTAAGAGTGCCTTGAAAGGGTTGTTGCAAGGCAAACAAAGTATCCCTTGCAAGGTGGTCGTTATGGCAACCGGTTACAAGGCGTATTACACACGGTCGTTGTTTATGCCGGTGGCAGAAATATTGTCTGTTTTGAAGGCTGATGGAGCCGAGTGAGTAATTACTGCGCGCTTATCTGCAATCGTCGTAGTCAGGTATTTCAGGTGTTCATTTAATTGACAGGATGTTGGGTTGAAAAGGTATTTAGGGATTTGTTTTTTGCTTTGCAGTGCCTGCGCCGAAAGACCAGAGATTGCGCGATCCGACATCGAGTTTGTTGCCATGGCGTATGTGCCCGGGAATGGCACCATTGAAGTTCGATTTGCTTCAGAGGCGGACTTGATGAATATCCTCAAGAGTGATTCGAAGACGATTCAGGACGGCAACACGTTGACGTGTTATCTGGATGCAAGACTCGATTTTCATGAGAGACACGGTCAATCGAACTTTCTAATCGGTGCCGTGGATGAACTGGATCGCCAGGGTGCACTTGGCAAACATCAATATTCGGCCCGTCTGGCATCGGTGCACAGCGATCATGAGGACGGCTCGAATACGTTTCTTTCACCGGAACAGCTCTTGGCTTTTTTACGAGAGCGCAATGCCTTGGCCTGCCGGTTCAGTGCCTCGGGGTATTTTTCCGAGTCTTACCAATCCCATCCTGTCGGTATTGCAAGTTCCGAGTTTGCGCGCGTTATGGAACAGAGGGTCAAACATTGAATTTGCGTATCGCGAAGTGGCTGTTGATGGGTGGTTTTTTACTGTGTTCATCGTGCCTGCACCTCAATGTCCCCCCCGCCAGGCTTGAGTTTGTCTCGATCAATCACGAGAGATATTCCTCCTATACCCTGCGTTTCACCTCAGATCGAAACCTGATTGATTTGTATGAGGATCATGGTCGAAGAGGTCAGATCGGCACCTGGATTAAATGCTCGTTGAATGGTGATCCGGACTTTTCCGTCGAACATGAAATCGTTTTGGAAGCGTCGGGAATCGTCAGTGGCATGCGCCTGATCGAGGACGATCGTCGGTATGAGATGTTCGCCAATATCAGCGTCGAGAATCACGCCATCAATGACGGCCGCAACTACATCAGACCGGTCGAGTTGTTGCAGATCCTCAAGCCGCAGGAGAAGAGGGCGTGACGAGCATTGACCGATCGACGAAATGGATTGATGTCGACCCATGATATGAGGGCGACTGACTCGATGTGCAGCAGGATCTGGCGGTGGTTGCTTTGGCTTGGTCGGCAGTGCGCAATCTCGGAAAAGGGATGAGTCGCTATTGCATGGATAACAAGGTCCTGCGCTAGTTTTCCGAGGACTGAAGTCGATGATGGCAGTTTAATGCTGTTTCGATTGTCGCCAGCGCTCTAGTCCGGCATCCTATGCGCCATTTTTGCACGCTCATGGATGACACCTGCAATGCCTTTGGCACAATTTCTCCACGCCCGTGGAGTATTCGCTTCGTCAACGAGTGACCGGCGATGAGCGGACTGCGGGCGTCAATGCGTCTGTATGGCCTGGTGAAAAACTCAGGCTCGACCGACAACCCCCAACGTCAGCCAGTCGACATTCTGTGCATGACAAATCGTACGGGCGGTACCGCCATTCGTGCGTTCGTTTCATGCCTTGATGCCGAGTTGATGACGCGCAGTGCCGGGCTCGACGGTTACCGCGTGATACCGCTGCGCACCTTCGATCCAACGGCGTTTATCGACGCTCATCAAGGCTGGCTGATGCTGCACATCTGTTGCGGTTTCGTCGCCCCTGTCGGGCATCCGCTGCTCAAGGACGATGCGTTGATGCCGATGGGCTGGTACGTCTATTCCGAGATCGGTCAGTGGACGGCCGGACATCATTTGGACCTCGGCACGCAAATGGCCGATCTGCTGCAATCAACGTACGAGCGCAATCACCTGCGCAACTACAACGCCTGGCTCAACGAGCTGGACGATGCGACGCCTGCGGAGCTGGCGTGGCACGTCGATGAAGCCTGGCGACATCTGCAAACCGCTGCAACCCCAGACAGCCGTGAGCATTGCCACGCACTGTTCGACCCCGTCGACAACCGCTGGCGCTTCGCCGCGACCGACATCGATATCCATCAGCCGCATCCGGAATCTCTGAAGCAAGGAGCTTTGAATTGAGTGGTAAACCCGCCGCCCGCGTCACCGACCCGACCGACTGCCCACTGCCGGGCCATGGCACCAACCCGATCGTCTCCGGTTCGCCGAACGTCTTTTTCGACGGTCTTGCTGCTGCGCGTATGACTGATAAATCTGCGTGTGGCAGTCCGATTACCGGCGCTGTCTCCGGCACTGTGTTCATCAACGGCCTGAACGCCGCCACCCTTGATAGCACCGGCGGGCACGGCAATGTCGTAGTCGGAGGTTCGGGGACGGTGATTATTGGCCAGAGTGGCGGAGGGGCGGCGTTTAGTGGGTTGCTGCCGATGCCGGTGCATTTTACCGACAGATTGCAGGTGGTGAATGAGGCGACGGGAGACCCCGTGCCCGATCACCCCTACACGATTCAGCGCGGTGACGGCAGTGAAGAGCATGGCGTTACGGATGCTTCGGGATTTACGCATACCGTCAGTTCGCATTTACCTGAAACTATTAAATTATTTGTTGAGTGATTGATATGGCAGGAGAAAATGCGCCAGGCGTGGAGCCTTTGGCTAAAAGGGACGTGGGAAACGTTGAGTTAACCAAGCCAGAAGATAAGTGCGTCAAAGTCATTGCTATCAGCATGAAGAAAGTCTTTATCTTGTTTGTCGGTGGTGCGGGAGATCAGGAGCGTTACTACGTCAGCGGGCCAAACTGGAACGTGAGTCATGTTCGCACCAAAGTAGAGGCTGATGCTGACGCGTTATGTTATTTGTCGAAATGCGATATGAAAGCATTGGCCTATAATAAGTTCTTGACGGATGAAGATCTGGCAAAAAACGTATTGGTCGAGGTTCCTGATAAAACTACGCCTGTTTATATCATCGGGCATAGTTTGGGCGGTTGGAACGGTGCACACCTCTCCAGTGTTTTGACCGATAAGGGTTACAAAGTCAAAATGCTGATCACCATAGACCCCGTGGGACAGGGAAAAATCGTTTACGGAATTTCAACCATTTACAGGCGAAAACCGGAACCAAAGGCGGAGTTCTGGATAAATATCCGTGCGGCGAAAATCAACAATCGAGACATATCTGATACTGTCGCGGACTTTGGTGAGCAATGGGAGATAACTTCAGGTCCCAATGTCAGTGGTCGTGTTGATGTCAACCACGCCGATGCGGATATCATGTTCGATCAAAAACTGGATGGAGGAAAGTCCGCTCGTCAACTATTGGCAGAATCGATACTCGGCTATCTCAGGGAAAAATAAACTGTGAACAGATTTTTTTTAGCGCTTGCCTTGTTACTGTGTTGCTCATGTTCCTCGAATCATGGCAGGCCAATTGCTGCGCTTGATTATAAGAGTGTTTCAATTTCCCCAAGCAGAAGTTCTTTTTTCATAAGCTTCTCAAGTAATACGGATCTATTGGGATTGTTTAAGTCTAAAATTGGCGAGGGACTGGTTTGTACCTTGGGCGATGATCTGGATTTTTCCATTGGGCATTATCAGAAGCTCTACGGTAACGGTATCGTTGAGACGAGTGAAAACGCTTCGAAAGGAAAGTATATCGCTCGGGTTATTTTTCGAGAGACCGGAGAAGTGCAGGGTAAGGAGCGTATTCTTGATGGTGATGCTCTGCACAGAGCTTTAATGGCGAACGATTTTGTTGTGTGTACCTTCAGAGTGCATACAACGAAATATAAAACCTACTTTTCGGAGTTTATGCGTATCCCTTCCAAAGACTTTCTAGAAGAACTCGTTCGATCAGAGTGACTAAGCTGACTTATTTGCTCTCTGGATAAAGAAGTCGAATTTGAGTGTATCGCGATCGGACTGTGTATTTAGCGAGTGATCTTGAAGAGTCATTTCAGCAGTTTGAACCGTGTGCGTGATTCAGGATGAACACAGCGAATGAAGCGAAATATCTACAAGGTTTTATTGGTTGCGGGTTTTTTATTGTGTACATCATGCCTGCACCTCAATGTCCCCCCGCCAGGCTTGAGTTTGTCTCGATCAATCACGAGAGATACTCCTCCTATGCCCTGCGTTTCACCTCAGACCGAAACCTGATTGATTTGTATGAGGATCATGGTCGACGAGGTCAGATCGGCACCTGGATTAAATGCTCGTTGAATGGTGATCCGGACTTTTCCGTCGAACATGAAATCGTTTTGGAAGCGTCGGGAATCGTCAGTGGCATGCGCCTGATCGAGGGCGATCGTCGGTATGAGATGTTCGCCAATATCAGCGTCGAGAATCACGCCATCAATGACGGCCGCAACTACATCAGACCGGTCGAGTTGGTGCAGATCCTCAAGCCGCAGGAATACATTCCGTGCAAGGTAGCTATCACAGCATTTCCGTTCGTGGCGTATTACTCGAAAGTCATGTACATGCCTACGTCGCGGTTCATTGCTGCAATAGAAAATCCCCGTGTGGCACCACCGCGTATTTCCCTCAAACAGTCTGACCGACCGAGGTCATTGCTGCCGCTTGCATCCGTGTGCATCGTGCGCTGGCGTTATGAACTGGCGCTGGGATATGACCAGATTGATCGCCTCGGGCTCTGTAGCGATGTGCCCTACGCCGGCATGCTCGCCTCGTTCGCACCGAGCAAGACGAAGTTGCGGATTGTTTCAGGTTCAGAGGAAACCCCGGCACCCTTTGCGGCATACACCATCATCCGCGGTGACGGACGTCTGGAGCCTGGAATAACTGACGAGAAAGGCCGTACGCATGAGGTTGGATCCATTGAGAACGAAACGTTGAGGGTCATCATCAACAAGAATCTCGACGTTGTTGAGCGATGGACTCCCTGGACCGATTCAGTCCCATAATATGGGATGCAAAATTACATATTGAGATTTTACGTTTAGGAGGTCTATAGTCCGTCGCACTCACTGCCAAAAACAAAACAGGTGAAGCGATGCTGGCGCAATTGATCGCGCTCGATTGGGGGACGACCTCATTACGTGCTTACAAACTCGCGGCGGACGGCTTGGTGCTGGAACAGCGCGCGCTGTCCTGCGGGATCATGCAACTGCCCAAGACCCCGCGAGTCATCAACGGTCGCGAATGCACCGACGGTTTTGAACTGGCCTTTGATGAGGTGTGTGGCGACTGGCTCGATGCGCAGCCGGATCTGCCGGTGATCGCTTGCGGCATGGTCGGCAGCGCGCAGGGCTGGCGTGAAGCGGTCTACTGCGAGACGCCGGCAAACGTCGCCAATCTCGGAAACTCCCTACAAACCGTGGTCAGTCTGCGCGGCACCCGCGTGCACATCGTGCCGGGTGTGATTCAGCGTTCGCGTTTGCCCAATGTGATGCGCGGTGAAGAAACCCAGGTCCTCGGTGTCCTGCAAAATTTGCCGGTCGCGGCGGGCAGCGACTTGTTGATCGGCCTGCCGGGAAGCCATTCGAAATGGGTGGAAGTGGTCGATGGCCGCATCACGCATTTCGACACCTTCATGACCGGCGAAGTGTTCGCCGTGCTCAGCGAACACAGCATTCTCGGCCGTACCCAACAGCAAGGCGCGACGTTCGATGGTCAGGCGTTTGACCGGGGCGTGCAGGTTGCGCTGTCGGCGGACGGTGAACTCGGCGTGCTCTCGAATTTATTCAGTGCGCGAACGCTGGGCCTGACCGGTGAACTCAGCCCGACGGCGCAAGCGGATTACCTGTCCGGCCTCATGATTGGTCATGAACTGGCGGCACTCGCCACGGTTCAGCGGCATCGACGCAACAGCGTGCATCTTCCTTCGATCATCCTCATCGGTAACGCGCAACTCTGCGCGCGCTATAGCCGAGCCCTTGATGCTTGCGGTTTCGCCAAGGTGACGCTGGCCGAGCAGGCCACCGAGCGTGGACTGTGGCAACTGGCGCTGGCCGCCGGACTGATCGATTCCTCATCCCGTTAACCCTGACTGGAGGTCTGACATGCTCAAGCAAGCACTGGCACAAAACGGTCTGATCGCGATCTTGCGTGGCCTGCACCCGCAGGAAGCCGCCGCTGTCGGAGAAGTCCTTTACGCAGCCGGATTTCGCGTCATTGAAGTACCGCTCAATTCCCCTTCGCCGTACGAAAGTATCCGCATCCTGCGCAAGACCTTGCCCGCCGATTGCCTGATCGGTGCCGGCACGGTGTTGACTGCGCAACAGGTCGAGCAAGTGAAAGAGGCCGGTGGCCAGGTGATCGTCATGCCGCACAGCGATGCCAAGGTCTTGCGCGCGGCGAAAGCGGCGGGCCTGTACCTGTCGCCGGGTGTTGCCACGCCGACGGAGGCGTTCGCGGCGCTGGAGGAGGGCGCGGACATTCTCAAGTTGTTCCCGGCCGAGCAGATGGGCCCGGCGGTCGTCAAAGCCTGGCTCGCGGTGTTGCCGTCCGGAACGGTGCTGGCGCCGGTCGGCGGGATCACACCGGACAACATGCAGGCGTTTATCGACGCCGGGGTGAAAGGCTTCGGACTGGGTTCCGGGCTGTTCAAACCGGGCATGACGCCGGAGCAGGTTGCGGTCAATGCCAAGGCGTACGTGGCCGCGTGGAAGGCTCTTCGCTAAGACTTTTTGGCGCTGCGTGCGCTGCATCCAAATAAGAGAGACAAGCAGATGAAAATCACCAAACTCACCACCTTCATTGTCCCGCCGCGCTGGTGCTTCCTCAAGGTCGAAACCGACGAGGGCGTCACCGGTTGGGGCGAGCCTGTGGTTGAAGGTCGCGCGCACACCGTTGCTGCTGCCGTTGAGGAATTGTCCGACTACCTGATCGGCAAAGACCCACGCAACATCGAGGACATCTGGACGGTGTTGTATCGCGGCGGTTTCTACCGTGGCGGCGCCATCCACATGAGCGCGCTGGCCGGTATCGACCAGGCGCTGTGGGACATCAAGGGCAAGGCCCTCGGTGTCTCGGTCAGTGATCTGCTCGGTGGTCAGGTGCGCGACAAGATCCGCGTGTATTCGTGGATCGGTGGTGACCGCCCGGCCGACACCGCACGTGCGGCGAAAGAGGCGGTGAGCCGTGGTTTCACTGCGGTGAAAATGAACGGCACTGAAGAGCTGCAGTTCCTCGATACCTTCGAAAAAGTCGACCTCGCCTTGGCCAACGTTGCCGCCGTGCGCGACGCAGTGGGACCGAACGTCGGCATCGGTGTTGATTTCCATGGTCGAGTGCACAAGCCGATGGCCAAAGTGCTGATGAAGGAACTCGACCCGTACAAACTGATGTTCATCGAAGAGCCTGTGCTCAGCGAAAACTACGAAGCGCTGAAAGAGCTGGCACCGTTGACCAGTACACCGATTGCACTCGGCGAGCGGCTGTTCTCGCGTTGGGACTTTAAACGCGTGTTGAGCGAAGGCTACGTTGACATCATCCAGCCGGACGCCTCCCACGCGGGCGGCATTACCGAAACCCGCAAGATCGCCAACATGGCCGAAGCCTACGACGTGGCGCTGGCGTTGCATTGCCCGCTGGGGCCGATTGCGCTGGCGGCGTGTTTGCAGCTGGACGCAGCTTGTTACAACGCGTTTATCCAGGAGCAAAGCCTGGGCATCCATTACAACGAGAGCAACGACTTGCTCGACTACGTGAAGGATCCGCGCGTGTTCGATTACGACAAAGGCTTCGTGAAGATCCCGAACGGCCCGGGCTTGGGCATCGAGATCAACGAGGAATACGTGATCGAGCGCGCGGCGGTCGGCCACCGCTGGCGTAACCCGATCTGGCGCCATGCCGATGGCAGCTTTGCCGAGTGGTGAGTCTGCCCTGATACACCGAAAGTCTTTGTGGGAGCTGGCTTGCCAGCGATGACGGCGGCACATCCAGCATTGATGTGACAGTTACATCGCCATCGCTGGCAAGCCAGCTCCCACAGTTTGATCTCCATGGATGGGTGATTTGCGTCATGACCTCAAATAAACATAAGAAGAGGCATCTCTCATGCAACCGCAAACCCTCACCGGGCAGGCGTCTTTAGTCACGCCCAGCCGCAAGCGGTTTTTCATCATGGTGTTGCTGTTTATCACCGTGGTCATCAACTACCTCGACCGCAGCAACCTGTCGATTGCCGCGCCGGCCCTGACCAGTGAGCTGGGTATCGATCCGATCCATGTCGGCCTGATCTTTTCCGCGTTCGGCTGGACTTACGCGGCCATGCAGATCCCCGGCGGCTGGCTGGTCGACCGGGTGCCGCCGCGCATTCTTTACAGTGTCGCGTTGTTGCTGTGGTCGCTGGCCACCGTGATGCTCGGTTTTGCTGCCAGTTTCATCGCGCTGTTTGTGCTGCGCATGGCGGTCGGGGCGCTGGAAGCACCGGCGTATCCGATCAACAGCCGCGTGGTGACGACGTGGTTTCCTGAGCGTGAACGCGCCACGGCGATTGGTTTTTACACGTCGGGGCAATTTGTCGGTCTGGCGTTTCTCACCCCGGTGCTGGCTTGGCTGCAACATGAATTTGGCTGGCACATGGTGTTCGTCGCGACCGGTGCAGTGGGCATCATCTGGGCGGTGATCTGGTACGCGGTGTATCGCGAGCCGCGGGATTTCAAGGGCGCCAACGATGCAGAAATCGATCTGATCCGCGAGGGAGGCGGCCTGGTGGATATCCAGGCTGAGACCGCCAAGGTCAAAGCCAAATTCAGCTGGACCGACCTCGGCATCGTCCTCACTAAACGCAAGTTGTGGGGCATCTATCTCGGCCAGTTCTGCCTCAACTCGACGCTGTGGTTTTTTCTGACGTGGTTCCCGACCTACCTGGTGAAATATCGCGGCATGGACTTCATTAAGTCTGGCCTGTTGGCGTCGCTGCCATTTCTTGCCGCGTTTATCGGCGTGTTGTGTTCGGGGTTCTTTTCCGACTTTTTGATCCGTCGTGGTTATACCGTCGGTTTCGCACGCAAGTTGCCGATCATTGGCGGGCTGCTGATTTCCACTTCGATCATTGGCGCCAACTTCGTTGAGTCAACGCCGCTGGTGATTGCGTTTCTGGCCCTGGCGTTTTTCGGCAACGGTCTGGCGTCGATCACCTGGTCGCTGGTTTCGACCCTCGCGCCGGCGCGTCTGCTCGGCTTGACCGGTGGGGTGTTTAACTTCATCGGCAACCTGTCGGCGATTGCCACGCCGATCGTGATCGGTTTCCTCGCCAGTGGTGATTCCTTTGCCCCGGCGATCACCTACATCGCGGTTCTCGCACTGATTGGCGCTTTGTCCTACGTGCTGCTGGTGGGCAAGGTCGAGCGTATCGAGTTGTAGTGGTCAGCATCGGGCGACCATAATGCCGCCCGTTCCCTCGCTCAACGGTAAAGGCTGGATATGCAGGAAGACGCCCCGGAAAAAACCAAGGACGCCGCGCCCACCGGCACCCAGACGCTATTGCGCGGCTTGGGTGTGGTGCAGGCCGTGGCGAGTGGCGCCCGTGATCTCAAAGAAATTGCCCGACTGATC
The DNA here is from genome assembly GCF_018326005.1 of Pseudomonas sp. Seg1. NCBI lineage: Bacteria > Pseudomonadati > Pseudomonadota > Gammaproteobacteria > Pseudomonadales > Pseudomonadaceae > Pseudomonas > Pseudomonas sp. Seg1. The sequence goes on along the minus strand of NZ_AP021903.1, from coordinate 4,748,845 downwards.
GGTACCACGCGCAGCACCACCCATCGTCTGGCCAGTTGCCTGGTCGACGAGCGCTACCTGCGCGTGGTGCCGCAAGTCGGTTATCTGCTCGGGCCGAAGCTGATCGAGCTGGGTTTCCAGGCGCGCGAAGAGTTGCCGCTGGTGAGTCTGGCCGGGCCGTATCTGGACGAGTTGTCGGCGTTGACCGGCGACACGGTGCACTTGGGCATTCGTGAAGGCGACGAAGTGCTGTATCTGCTGAAGAATCCGGGGCGCAACGGCCCGGAAATGCGTTCGCGGGTCGGCCATCGCATGCCGCTGGCACGGACCGGTATCGGTAAGGCGTTGATGCTCGATGACTCGCCGAAAGATTGGCAGCGTCTGTACGACATCAGCCTGCCGGCGGGTGGGAAAAGTCAGTTCTGGCCGCAGCATCCCCAGCAGTCGTGGGAACAGCTTGAGCAGCGCATGATCGAGTACGTCGCGGGTGGCTACGCGTTCGATCTGGAGGACAACGAACCGTCGATCCGCTGCGTGGCGGCGCCGATTCGGGATGCGAGCAAGGGCATCGTGGCGGCGATCAGTATCGCCAGCACCGTGCCGTACATGCCGCTGGAAAAAATGGCCGAGCTGATCCCCCTGATCAAAGGGGTCACAGCCCGGCTTTCGGCGGAACTCGGTCTGAAGATTTAAACCTTGAGCGTCGCCATGTCGATCACGAAACGGTACTTCACGTCACCGGCGATCATTCGGGCGTAAGCCTCGTTGATCTGGCGGATGTCGAGCATTTCGATGTCGCAGGTGATGTTGTGTTCAGCGCAGAAATCCAGCACTTCCTGGGTTTCTGCGATGCCGCCGATCAAGGAACCTGCCAGCACTCGGCGGCTCATCACCAGTTTGCCAGCGTGTACCGGCGGATCAACCGGCTCGATCAGGCCGACCAGAATGTGCACGCCGTCAAAACGCAGGGTGTCGAGGTACGGGTTGAGATCGTGCTGTACCGGGATGGTATCGAGCAGGAAGTCAAAGTAACCGGCAGCGGCTTTCATTTGCTCGGCATCGGTGGAGACGATTACGTGATCGGCACCCTGACGGCGACCTTCTTCAGCCTTGCTCGCTGAACGGGTGAACAGCGTGACTTCGGCGCCCATGGCCTTGGCGAACTTGATGCCCATGTGGCCGAGGCCGCCCATGCCGAGAATCCCGACCTTGTCGCCGGCCTTGACGCCGTAGTGCTTGAGCGGCGAGTAGGTAGTGATGCCGGCGCAGAGAATCGGTGCGGCGCTGGCCAAAGCCAGTTTTTCCGGAATGCGCACGACGAAGTGCTCGCTGACCACGATGCTGTCGGAGTAGCCGCCCATGGTGTTGCTGCCATCGACCCGATCCGGGGTGGCGTAAGTCATGGTCGGACCTTCGAGGCAGTATTGCTCAAGGTTCGATTGGCAGGCTTCGCAGGTGCGGCAGGAGTCGACCATGCAGCCAACGCCGACCAGATCGCCTACCTTGTGTTGTGTGACATTCGCACCGATCGCGGTGACTTTTCCGACGATCTCATGGCCTGGCATCAACGGGTAAACGGCGATGCCCCATTCGTTGCGCGCCTGGTGGATGTCGGAGTGGCAGACGCCGCAGTAGAGGATTTCGATGGCGACGTCGTCAGCCCGTGGGCTGCGGCGTTCGAACTTCATCGGGGCGAGGGGCGTGGTGGCCGATTGGGCGGCATAGCCGATGGCGGTGTACATGTGGAACCTCGCAAAAGCAGTGACAAGTGAGGCGGCGCATTCTGGGCGCCGACTGACGGTCCGGCCATGACGATTCCTCCGGGTCTCATGCCTAATCCTCCGGCATGCGGGTTTGCTCGGTCGCATTGGCAAAAGGATCTGCGATGATGCTTTCATCCCTTTTTCCGTGATTTTTGTGAAGAACATGTCGATGCAATTGACCCGTCACCTTGATGCCAATGCCACGCTGGTTTCGCTGATCGAACCGCTGGCGCTGCGCGATGGTTACAGCCAGACCGGGTTGCCGGGAGTGCAGGTGCTGCGTGCCAGTTGCGACGTTGCCCGTGGCCCGCACATTTACGAGCCGAGCCTGATGATCATCGCCCAGGGCAGCAAACTGGCGTTTCTCGGGCCTCGAACGATGGAGTACGGTGCCGGGCATTATCTGATTCAGGCGCTGCCGGTGCCGTTCGAGTGCGAAACTTTTGCCTTGCCGGATGCGCCATTACTCGGCGTCTCTATGGCGATTGATCGCGTCTTGCTGGGCGAACTGGTGCTGGCGATGGGGCTGGCGCCGGGGCGACACATCCCGGCGCAAACGCCGGAGTCGATGACTTCGGTGGTGCTCGACGATGACATGCGCGGCTGTGTCGAGCGCTTGCTGAGTTGTCTGCACGATCCGCTGGAATGCCAGATTCTTGGGCCGGCGCGAGTGCGTGAGTTGCTGTTTACGGCATTGCGTGGGCCGCAGGCCGATGTGTTGCGTGCGCTGGTCGAGCAGCAGGGGCAGTTTGCGCGGGTCGCAGCGTCGATCAGTCATCTGCATGCGCATTACACCGAGCCGTTGAATGTCGAGACCCTGGCCGGTTGCGCGAACATGAGTATTTCGACGTTTCATGAGCATTTCAAACGCAGCACGTTGTTGTCGCCGGTGCAGTATCTGAAGCGTTTGCGGTTGTTGAAAGCGCAGACGTTGTTGGTAGCTGAAGGGCTCGGTGTGGCGCAGGTGGCGCACCGTGTGGGGTATCAGAGTACGTCGCAGTTCAGTCGCGAGTACAAGCGCTATTTCGAGCGCAGTCCGGGTGATGAGCGCGCTGCTTGAGGATTTACACAGTCCGTGTGGGAGCTGGCTTGCCAGCGATGAGGTCGGCACATTCAACATAGATGTCGCTTGATCCACCGCCATCGCTGGCAAGCCAGCTCCCACAGGTGTTGATGTGATGCACTGAACCGCAGGCAACAAAAAGGCCCCCATTTCGGGAGCCTTGATGTTCAGCGCTTCGACTTACATGTTTGGATAAGTCGGGCCGCCGGCGCCTTCCGGCGTGACCCAGGTGATGTTCTGCGAAGGGTCCTTGATGTCACAGGTCTTGCAGTGCACGCAGTTCTGGGCGTTGATCTGGAAGCGTTTCTCGCCATCTTCCTTGGTGATCACTTCGTAGACGCCGGCCGGGCAGTAGCGCTGCGCCGGTTCGTCGTACAGCGGCAGGTTCTTGCTGATCGGGATGCTCGGATCGGTCAGCTTCAGGTGGCACGGCTGTTCTTCTTCGTGGTTGGTACCGGAGATGAACACCGAGCTGAGTTTGTCGAAGCTGAGTTTGCCGTCGGGTTTCGGGTAGTCGATCTTTTTGCAGTCGGCTGCCAGCTTCAGGCAAGCGTAGTCCGGCTTGGTGTCGTGAAGGGTGAACGGCAGTTTGCCGCCGAAGATGTTCTGGTCCAGCCAGTTGAAACCACCGCCGACGATGGCGCCGAACTTGTGGATCGCCGGGCCGAAGTTGCGGCTGGCGAACAGTTCGTCGTAGAGCCAGCTCTTCTTGAACGCGTCGACGTAAGTGGTCAGCTCTTCGGTGCCATCCTTCTCGGCGAACAGCGCGTCGGCCACAGATTCTGCGGCGAGCATGCCCGACTTCATTGCGGTGTGGCTGCCTTTGATCTTGGCGAAGTTCAGAGTGCCCAGGTCGCAACCGATCAGCGCACCGCCCTTGAAGACCATTTTCGGCAGCGAGTTCAGGCCACCTTTGCAGATCGCGCGGGCGCCGTAGCTGACGCGCTTGCCGCCCTCCAGGTACTGAGCCAGCACCGGGTGATGCTTGAGGCGCTGGAATTCGTCGAATGGCGACAGGTAGGTGTTGCTGTAGGACAGGTCAACGATCAGACCGACCACCACCTGATTGTTTTCCAGGTGATAGAGGAACGAGCCGCCGGTGTTTTCAGTGCCCATGATGTCCAGCGGCCAGCCGGCGGTGTGTACTACCAGACCTGGCTGATGTTTGGCCGGGTCGATTTCCCAGATTTCTTTCAGGCCGATGCCGTAGTGCTGAGCGTCGGCATCGCTGTCGAGGTTGAAGCGCTTGATCAGTTGTTTGCCGATGTGGCCACGGCAGCCTTCGGCGAACAGCGTGTATTTGCCACGCAGTTCCATGCCCGGGGTGTACAGGCCTTCTTTCGGATTACCTTCACGGTCGACGCCCAGATCACCGGTGATGATCCCGCGCACGATGCCGCTTTCGTCGATCAATGCTTCCTGAGCGGCGAAGCCCGGGTAGATTTCCACGCCGAGGTTCTCGGCCTGCTGGGCCAGCCAGCGGCACAGGTTGCCGAGGGAGATAATGTAGTTGCCTTCGTTGTGCATGGTCTTGGGCACAAAGAAGTCAGGAATCTTTTGCGCACTGTCGGCGTTTTTCAGCACGAAAATGTCGTCGCGGGTGACCGGGGTGTTCAGCGGGGCGCCGAGTTCTTTCCAGTCCGGGAACAACTCGTTCAGGGCACGAGGTTCGAATACAGCACCGGACAGGATGTGTGCGCCGACTTCGGAGCCTTTTTCGACCACGCAGACGCTGATTTCCTTACCGGCTTCGGCGGCCTTCTGCTTCAGACGGCAGGCGGCGGACAGGCCAGCGGGGCCGGCACCGACGATGACCACGTCGAATTCCATGTATTCGCGTTCCACAGGCTATCTCCTACTCAAGGCTCAACAGTTTTTTTTCTAATTTGGAGGTTTGATGTCGCATCCGTTATGCCTTTACGTTAACGTCAAGGGGGATAAAGGAGAAGCCACCTTTCTCTCTAGGGGGCGCATTATATCTACACCACTCCGAGCGTCCAATACAAACGTTTGTTTGAATTGGCTCCAGCCCAGAGAAATCAAAGAAGCGCGGCTTATGAACGACCATTTTGCCGTATTGACCGGAATAGGCGTTCCGGTCAAGATACGGGCGGTTTTGCGCTCGTCGTAGGCAGACTGGCGGTTTCAAGAGCACCTCTAAAGACAGGGCACAGGCAGTAGAAGGTGATGCGCAGCGCAGGTCCGGCGCGCAGTTTACACAGCGTGAAGATCCATGACTTGTCAGTCACCACTGACGAACGGTCACAGCTCCTCTCACCGTGAATCACCCCGCACCCATGTCGGCGTTTTTAGAGGTGCCCTTTTAGCCTGATGAGCATCAACCGCCAGGTTCGCCTAGGCGACTTTCTTTTCACCGGAGAGTAACGAGGAATCCATGAAGGTTCTTGTAGCTGTCAAACGCGTTGTGGATTACAACGTCAAGGTTCGCGTCAAGGCGGACAATTCCGGCGTCGATCTCGCCAACGTCAAGATGTCGATGAACCCGTTCTGCGAAATCGCAGTGGAAGAAGCCGTACGCCTGAAAGAGAAAGGTGTTGCGACTGAAATCGTCGTCGTCTCCATCGGCCCGACCACCGCTCAGGAGCAGCTGCGTACCGCACTGGCTCTGGGTGCCGACCGTGCCATCCTCGTCGAATCCGCTGAAGATCTGACCTCGCTCGCCGTGGCCAAGCTGCTCAAGGCTGTGGTCGACAAGGAACAGCCTCAGCTGGTGATCCTTGGTAAACAGGCCATCGACAGCGACAACAACCAGACCGGCCAGATGCTCGCTGCACTGAGCGGCTACGGTCAGGGCACGTTCGCTTCGAAAGTCGAAGTCTCGGGCGACAGCGTTGCCGTGACCCGCGAAATCGACGGCGGCGCGCAGACTGTTTCGCTGAAACTGCCAGCGATCGTCACCACCGACCTGCGTTTGAACGAGCCGCGCTACGCGTCTCTGCCAAACATCATGAAAGCCAAGAAGAAGCCTCTCGAAGTGCTGACTCCAGACGCTTTGGGCGTTTCCACCGCCTCCACCAACAAGACCCTGAAAGTCGAAGCGCCGGCTGCACGCAGCGCAGGTATCAAGGTCAAGTCGGTGGCTGAACTGGTCGAGAAACTGAAAAACGAAGCGAAGGTAATCTGATCATGACTATCTTGGTAATCGCTGAACACGACAACAAGGTGCTGGCTCCGGCCACACTGAACACCGTGGCTGCTGCTGCCAAAATCGGCGGCGACATTCACGTTCTGGTTGCAGGTCTTGGCGCTGGCGCCGTGGCTGAAGCTGCTGCGAAAATCGCTGGTGTGAGCAAAGTCCTGAACGCTGACAATGCCGCTTACGCGCATCAGTTGCCGGAAAACGTTGCTCCTCTGGTTGCTGAGTTGGGCAAGGGCTACAGCCACATCCTGGCTGCCGCGACCTCTAACGGCAAAAACATCCTGCCGCGCGTTGCCGCTGCGCTGGACGTTGACCAGATCTCCGAGATCATCTCGGTCGAAAGCGCTGACACCTTCAAGCGCCCGATCTACGCCGGTAACGCCATTGCTACCGTGCAATCGACCGCTGCGATCAAAGTGATCACCGTACGTGCCACCGGTTTCGACCCGGTTGCCGCTGAAGGTGGTTCGGCTGCTGTTGAAGTCGTTGGCGCTGCGCACGACGCTGGTATCTCCAGCTTCGTCGGCGAAGAACTGGCCAAGTCCGATCGTCCGGAACTGACCGCTGCCAAGATCGTCGTTTCCGGCGGCCGCGGCATGCAGAACGGCGACAACTTCAAACACCTGTACGCTCTGGCCGACAAGCTGGGCGCTGCCGTGGGTGCTTCGCGCGCCGCGGTCGACGCAGGTTTCGTACCGAACGACATGCAGGTCGGTCAGACCGGCAAGATCGTTGCGCCACAGCTGTACATCGCCGTCGGTATCTCAGGCGCGATCCAGCACCTGGCCGGCATGAAAGACTCCAAAGTGATCGTTGCGATCAACAAGGACGAAGAAGCGCCGATCTTCCAGGTGGCCGATTACGGTCTCGTGGCTGATCTGTTCGAAGCGGTACCTGAGCTGGAGAAGCTGGTCTAATCCAGCGGCTTCACTTATAAAGAGCCCGACCTTTTGGTCGGGCTTTTTTTTGACTCGGATTTGAGCGGGAGCGTTTTGCCATGGATCTGCGCCGCAGGTTGTTATTAGGATTGATCCTCTTGCCGGGGATGGCTGCGGCTGCCGGCAAGTGCGAGCGCCTCGTCGTCACCGGCAGCCCGGACGCGCCGCCGTACCTGTGGCAGGATCCGCAGAACCCCAAACAACTGATCGGTGCGAGCGCCGACCTGTTGCAACAAGTCGCCAAAGACCTCGGCATAAAGGTCGAGTTGCTTTACGCCGGCAAACGCTCGCAAGCCCTCGACGAAGTGCGCAGCGGGCGCATGGACATGCTGGCTGATGCGCCGCTGGCCTTCACCGAGCTGGAAAATCTCGACTACATCCATCCGCCACTGCTGGAAAACGACTATCTGGTGTGGACCCGCAAGGGCTCGACGCTGGCTTACAGTGAAGCCCGCGACCTGCACGGTCATACGGGTGGCTTGTCGGAAAAGTCTCGTATGACCCAGGCATTCGGCACTTTCGCCGAGCAGAATCTGACCCTGACCCGGACAGCAAACCTCACTCAGGCCTTTCAGAAATTGCTGTTGGGTGAAGTGGAATATGTACTCGCTGGCCGCTACTCCGGCATGGCCGCCGCGCAGGCGCTGGGTATGGCCAATGACCTGCTGGCGTTTGAGCAACCCATCGATCGGCCGGGGCTGTTCCTCGCGGTTTCCCATAACTCGGCGTGCAACGATCCGTGGTTGCGCGGACAGTTGGCCAAAAAGATGACAGAATTGCCCGCGTCCGGACTGACGGAAGCCGCGCTGCAACGCAATATCGAGCGCTGGAAGGCGCAGCAGCAAAAGCCGCAACAACCTGTCAGTGCCCCAAAACAGTAGGGATTCTTAGTGAGTATTCGACCTCTTTTCGCGGCTGTGGCCGTTCTGGCCCTGGCCGGTTGCGCGACCGATCCGGCACCCGTTGAACAAATGCGCCTGACCGAACAGACCATTGCCCAGGCCAAGGCCGTAGGCGCCACCGCTGATGACGTGCCGGAAATGAAACTGGCCGAAACCAAATACAACCGCGCCAAAGGCAACATGGCTGACGAGTCCTACCGCAATGCGCGCATGCGCGCGGAACAGGCCGAACTGGATGCGCGTCTGGCCGAAGCCAAAGTGCTGACCCAAAAGAGCGAAGAACAGGTGAATGTGCTCAACACTCGCATCGCCCGTTTGCGCAAGCAGTTGGGAGACGCCCAATGAGCCTCAAGCCCAGAGTTCTCGGTGGTCTGATCCTCGCCGGTTGCGCCAGCCTTTACGGCTGCGCCGGGCAACACAGCGAATCCGCTTTGCAAGAAGCCGGCGCCGATTTCCAGAAGGTCAAGGAAGACTCCAACGTGCTGCGTATTGCGCCGAAAGACGTGATTCGCGCCGGTGAGTCCCTGGCCCGTGCCGATCGCCTGTCCACTTACTGGGGCAGTGGTTCGGACGTGGTGCATTACGCCTACCTGAGCCAGCGCTACAGCGAAATCGCCCGCGAGCATACCAATCAGGTGCTTAACGAGGAGCGCGCTGCCAAGCTCGAACTGGAGCGTCAGCGTATGCAACTGGCCCTGCGTGAATCGAAACTGCTAAGCGTGCAGCAACAGGGCAAATGGCTCGAAGAACAAATCGTCGCGCTGGCCACCACGCAGACCGATCGTGGTCTGGTGATGACCCTCGGTGATGTGTTGTTCGACACGGGTGAGGCGGAGCTGAAAAACTCGGCCAATCGTGTCGTCCTGAAGATCGTGCAGTTCCTGCAGTTGAACCCGAAGCGTGTGGTACGCATCGAGGGCTATACCGACAGCACCGGCGGAAAACAGGAAAACCTCAAACTGTCCCGCGACCGCGCGCAATCGGTGGCCGATGTGCTGATGGATCTGGGCATCGACGACAAACGCATTCAGGTTGAGGGTTACGGCGACGAATACCCGGTGGACGCCAACGCTTCCGAGCGTGGACGCGCACAGAACCGTCGCGTTGAAATTGTTTTCTCCGACGAAAAAGGCCAGCTCGGCGCCGCCCGCTAAGGGTTGCGTCTCTGGAAAGCCCGGGCTGTCATGCAGTACCGGGCTTTTTTACGTCTGTCGAATAGCTCGCAAATCGATACAGTTGTGGCAGACACTGCACTGTATGGTCGACTAGAGTGACAACTGTCCCAGTACACTTCTAAACTGTTCCGGTATTGTTTCACACAAGAATAAAATGCCCGTGAAATCGAGTGCTGCGTCATGACCAATCTCTTGCTTTACCAACGTATTGCTCAGCAACTGGCCGAAGACATTCGCCGTGGTGTCTATCAACCGGGGGAGCGCGTGCCTTCGGTGCGCAAGATGAGTTCGCAGCTCAACGTCAGCCATGCGACGGTGTTGCAGGCATACGCCAACCTCGAGGATCAGGGGCTGATTCGTGCGCGGCCGCAATCAGGTTATTACGTGCACCAGACGCCTGCGCTGACTGCACCGACGCCGGATATCGCCCGGGTCGAGCGCCCGGGCCTGGTTACGCGCAGCAGCATCATTCAACAGGTGCTGGTCGAGTCGCGCCGCGAAGGTGTCTTCCCGTTGGGCGCCGCCGTACCGAGTGTTGATTACTTGCCGGTGCGGGCATTGCATCAGCAATTGGCCAAAGTCACGCGCTTCCACAGTCCGCGTGCGTTCAGCTACATGTTCAGCCCGGGTTTCGAACCGCTGCGTCGACAAGTGGCGATCCGCATGCGCGACGCCGGAGTGGTGGTTGATCCCTCGGAAGTGGTGATCACCCACGGCTGCGTCGATGCCTTGCAGATGTCGTTGCGAGTGCTGACCCGTCCGGGCGATCTGATCGCCGCCGAATCACCGACCTATTACGGTCTGCTGCAACTGGCCGACCTGTTGGGCCTGAAAGTCATCGAAATCCCCAGCGATCCTGCCACCGGTATGAGCCTCGAAGCCCTGCAACTGGCGGCCAATCAATGGTCGATCAAAGCGCTGGTGCTCACCACTCGCCTGAGCAATCCGCTGGGCGGCACCATGCCCGAAGAGCGTCAGAAACAACTGCTGCGCCTAGCCTCGGATTTCGATATCCAGATCGTCGAGGACGACATCTATGGTGAGTTGATGTTCGAACAGGGGCGCACCAAAGCGCTCAAGGCCTACGACCGGCTGGACCGGGTGATCTACTGCTCGAGTTTCTCGAAAACCCTGTCGCCCGGTGTGCGCATCGGCTGGATGATTGCCGGCAAGTATCAGCAGGAAATTCAGCGTTTGCAGACCTTCAGCACGCATTCGGCGTGTAGCGTTACGCAGATGGCGATTGCCGCCTATCTGGAAAACGGTGGTTATGACCGGCATTTACGGTACATCCGCCAGGAATACCGGAAAAACCTCAGTGCCTTCCAGTTGGCGGTGCAGCAGTACTTCCCCGAAGGTACGCAAATGACCCGGCCCACGGGCGGTTTCATCCTTTGGGTGAGTCTGCCGGGGCGAGTCAATACGCAAGAATTGCATGTCCGCGCATTGCAGCAGGGCATCAGCATCGCACCGGGACTGATTTTCAGTAACACCGAGCAATTCAACCACTGTATCCGCCTGAACTGCGGCATTCCGTGGAACCGTGAGGCGGAGCGGGCGTTGATGACGCTGGGCCTGCTGGCGACCCAACTGTGTCAGGAAACGGCCGGCGGATTCTGAACGAGCGGTCGGACATGCTTGTCTTGTAGCGTCCAACAAGCGAGCATATGGCCCTCTGCCGTTAGTGTCGTTGGGTCCATGAAAGCGATTTTTTCTGCCGCTGGGGTTTTGTTCTGTTTGCTGATGATCAGTCATGCGCCTGGTGTAATGGCGGCTGCGACTCAGGAAAAACCGGCAGCGACGACCACAGCAAAAAAATCGGCGGCAGTTGAAAAGGCTGCGCCTGCGAAGAAGTCGCAGCAAAAAGCCGTTAGAAAACGCACCCCGATTGCCTCCAAGTCGAAACCTGCCAGCGAAGTGGTGAAAACCAAATTGCCGCCGGCCAAACTGGACTTGAGCCTGCCCAAGGACATGGTCCAGGAGCTGAAACCGCCTGGTACCGTCGTCCTGCCCAAACGCGAGCCGATCCTACCGCAGTTTTTTGGCGAGAAAAACAGTGGGTTCCAGCTCAACGGCCGTTTGCTCAGCAACGAAATGCAGCTGCAACTGCGCAACGAAGAGCGCCGGGAAGTGGAAGGTGCGGCGTTGGATTTTGAATTCAAGCAGTAAATGCCATGCATCTGTGACCCGCGAACCAGACGCTTTGTCGGAGACTGGTCAGTCACATTCACTTATCCGTAAAAACCCCGGTTCAGGGAATTTTAAACAGCCGTTTTAGCGGTTACTCTGTTCCGCGTGCCTTTTACACATCGCCCGTCGCGAGGAATTGTTCGTCATGAAATGCCGTGAAGGCTGTGGCGCTTGCTGCATTGCCCCTTCCATCAGTTCGCCGATTCCCGGCATGCCTGATGGCAAACCTGCCGGCGAACGTTGCGTGCAACTCTCGGTCGAAAACCTGTGCAGCATTTTCGGCCGCCCGGAGCGCCCGGCAGTCTGTTCCGGCTTCGCTGCTGATGTCGAAGTCTGTGGCAGCAGTTCGGAAGAAGCGATCAGATTGATCGGCTGGTGGGAGCAAATGACGGCGGCGTGATGTGTCAAACGAACGGAACTTCAACAATAAGGAATAAGACTATGGGTTCGCTGCATCGTATCGCTGTGTTGTGTGGTTTGACTGCTGTGCTGGCGACGTCCGTCGCTCAGGCTGAGGACTGGAAGGTCGCCAAGGAGCAGGATGGCATCAAGGTCTCGCTGGCCGAAGTGCCGGGTTCTGATTACAAGTCCTACCAGGGTGTATCCCTGATGAAGACCACCATTGCCAAACTGCGCGCCTTGCAGGAAGACGTCTCCGGCGCCTGCGCCTGGATCTACGAATGCAAGTCGCAGAAGCTGCTCAAGCACGAAGGCGATCAAAGCTGGACCTACACTCAGTTCAACACGCCGTGGCCAGTGACCTCGCGTGATTCGGTGCTGCACATCACCACGGTTGAAGGCGCTGATGGCAGTCTCACTCGTAACCTCGAAGGTCTGCCGAAGTACATTCCGGAAGAGAAAGGTTTTGTCCGTGTCACTCAGGTCAAAGGCTTCTGGAAGTTCGTACCGAAAGGCGATCAGGTCGAAGTGACCTATCAAGTGCACACCGAGCCAGGCGGCAGCGTCCCGGCGATGGTCGCCAACAAGTTTGTGGTTGATGCGCCGTTCAACACACTGAAAGCCCTGAAAGAACGCGCGGAAAAGTAATCGTCGCGCAGACAGCAAAACGCCCCGATCAAGTCGGGGCGTTTTGCTTTGTATCTATATTGTGTTTCCAGATATGCGTTGCACGAAATTTTCACAACCTGTTCAAGACAATTCACCCGCGCTGTTTGCACGCTGTTCCGGTCTGCCGCCGCTTTAAATGAAAGTGTCGGATGGCGGGGCAGTAATCAATGGCAATGGTGCGAGTGATCGTGCAACATTTGCGCACCGCGCACGCCCCGGGGTCTGGAATGACCAACAGAGGGCATGGCGCCGCTGTATTTTTGCAACTTCAACTTCCAATGGGTCCTAAAACGACATGGCAAACCCGGACGCCCTGAATCAGCAGCGATCTTCTGCTCGCCTGCTGCAACCGACCGTCAAATCGCATCTGGCCTACACGCTGCTGTGTGCATTGGTCATGATGGTGATGTTTTCCGTGCTGCGCCTCGCGCTGCTGGTCTACAACCGCGAGATGATCCTCGACACCCCGGCCTCGACCTTCCTCGAAGCTTTCGCCAATGGCCTGCGTTTCGACCTGCGCCTGGTGGTCTACGTCTGCATTCCGCTGGTGCTGGCCCTGTTCAGCGCCCGGGCGATGGCTGCACGTGGTTTCTTCCGTCTGTGGCTGACGATCGCCTCGAGCATTGCCTTGTTCCTCGGCCTGATGGAGATGGACTTCTATCGCGAGTTTCACCAGCGCCTCAACGGCCTGGTGTTCCAGTACGTGAAAGAAGACCCGAAAACCGTGATGAGCATGCTCTGGTACGGTTTTCCGGTGGTTCGCTATCTGCTGGCCTGGGTGATTGGCACCGTTATTCTGACTCTGGCATTCAAAGGTGCCGACCGTGCCACGCGTCCACGCGGGCCGTTCAGCGGTGGCAGCGTTAGCACCCGTCAGGTGGCGCCGTGGTACACACGTCTTGCGGTATTCGTGGTCTGCCTGCTGATCTGCGTGGTCGCGGCCCGTGGCACTCTGCGCCAAGGCCCGCCAATGCGCTGGGGCGACGTCTACACCACCGACTCGAACTTCGCTAACCAGCTCGGCCTCAACGGTACGCTGTCGCTGATCGCCGCCGCCAAGGACCGCATGGGCGAAGATCGCGACAACATCTGGAAAGCCACGCTGCCGCAAGAACAAGCGCAGAAAGTCGTGCGCGACATGCTACTGATGCCGGACGACAAACTGGTCGATGCCGACATCGCCGCCGTGCGCCGCGAGTACACGCCGCCGGCCGACAAGACCCTGCCGATCAAGAACGTTGTGGTGATCCTGATGGAAAGCATGGCCGGTCATTCGGTCGGCGCATTGGGGGCACCGGGCAACATCACGCCGTATCTGGACAAGTTGTCGAAGGAAGGCCTGCTGTTCGACCGCTTCTTCTCCAACGGTACGCACACCCACCAGGGTATGTTCGCGACCATGGCCTGCTTCCCCAACCTGCCAGGTTTCGAATACCTGATGCAGACCCCGGAAGGCAGCCACAAACTGTCCGGTCTGCCGCAGTTGCTCAGTGCCCGTGACTACGACGACGTGTACGTCTACAACGGTGACTTCGCCTGGGACAACCAGTCGGGTTTCTTCAGCAACCAGGGCATGACCAACTTCGTTGGCCGTAACGACTTCGTCAACCCGGTGTTCTCCGACCCGACGTGGGGCGTGTCCGACCAGGACATGTTCGACCGTGGTCTGGTCGAGCTGAAGGCGCGGGAAAACGGCAAGCCTTTCTACGCATTGCTGCAAACCCTGTCCAACCACACGCCATATGCGCTGCCGACGCCATTGCCGGTCGAGCGCGTAACTGATCGCGGTTCGCTCAACGAACACTTGACCGCCATGCGTTACGCCGACTGGGCACTGGGTCAGTTCTTCGAAAAGGCGCGCAAAGAGCCGTACTTCAAGGAAACCCTGTTTGTCATCGTCGGTGACCACGGTTTCGGCAACGAACGCCAGATCACCGAAATGGACCTGGGCCGCTTCAACGTGCCGATGCTGATGATTGCCCCGGGCATTCAGGAGAAGTTCGGTACGCGTGACCACACCGTGGGTACGCAGATCGACATCGTGCCGACCATCATGGGGCGTCTGGGTGGCGAAGTGCGTCATCAGTGCTGGGGCCGTGACCTGCTCAACCTGCCGGCAGGCGATACCGGTTTTGGTGTAATCAAGCCGTCGGGCAGTGAGCAGACCACCGCCATCGTCACCGCTGACCAGATCCTCGTGCTGCCGAAAGACAAGGAAATGGGGCCGAAGATGTGGCAGTACCAGTTGGGTGCCAATCCACACGCCGAGATCGTGCCGAATGCACCGCGCACCGAAGAGTTGAAACTCAAGCTGGAGTCGTTCCTGCAAACGGCGACCAAGAGCCTGATGGACAACACCGCCGGTGTGATTAACGGCAAGCCGGACTGATTGTTCGTTAGCGCAAAATCCGCGCAATAAAAAAGAGGCCCTGAACAGGGCCTCTTTTTTTATGCCTGAATCTTTATATCCTGCCGAGTAACAACAGTACCAACAGCACGACCAACACCACGCCGATAATGCCCGAAGGACCATAACCCCAACTTCTGGAGTGCGGGAAGACCGGCAGACCACCGATCAGCAACAGGATCAGGATAATGATAAGAATTGTGCCCATGTCGATTTCCTTGTTGATTGTGTTCGAGAAGTCTTGCTGTTCAAGGGGCGACTGGAGACTAAGTAATTCCAGACGGCTTATAAATTCCGACCGGTGCGGATGAAAGAAAATTCAATGTTTTTTTAAGGTATTTGGATTACTCGCTTATTTCCTTTACAGCGAATGATCAAAAGATCGCAGCCTGCGGCAACTCGTGCAGGAATCGATGTAGGAGCTGCCGCAGGCTGCGATCTTTTGATCCTCCATTCAGCAACTTGATGGAGCGTGGGCCCACACGGTTCCTTCGCTACACTCGGCGCATCTTTCCCGGAACAACAAGGCTGTCCGCTATGCAAAATCGCATGATGATCACTGGTGCAGGCTCGGGCCTGGGTCGCGAAATCGCGCTGCGCTGGGCGCGTGAAGGCTGGCGACTGGCCTTGTCCGACGTCAGCGAACCCGGTCTGCAGGAAACCCTGAAAATGGTCCGCGAGGCGGGCGGCGACGGTTTTATCCAGCGCTGCGATGTGCGTGATTACAGCCAGCTCACCGCGTTCGCTCAGGCCTGCGAAGAGAAACTCGGCGGCATCGACATCATCGTCAATAACGCCGGTGTCGCCTCGGGCGGGTTCTTCAGCGAGCTGTCGCTGGAAGACTGGGACTGGCAGATCGCGATCAACCTGATGGGCGTGGTCAAGGGCTGTAAAGCGTTCCTGCCGCTGCTTGAACAAAGCAAAGGCAAGATCATCAACATCGCCTCCATGGCCGCGCTGATGCAAGGCCCGGCGATGAGCAACTACAACGTGGCCAAGGCTGGCGTGGTGGCGTTGTCGGAAAGTCTGTTGATCGAACTGGCGCAACAGGAAGTCGGTGTGCATGTGGTTTGCCCGTCGTTCTTCCAGACCAATCTGCTCGATTCTTTCCGTGGCCCGACCCCGGCCATGAAAGCTCAGGTCGGCAAGTTGCTGGAAAGTTCGCCGATTACTGCTGCGGACATCGCCGACTACATCTATCAGCAAGTGGCGGCCGGCGAGTTCATGATTTTGCCTCACGAGCAGGGCCGCATGGCCTGGGCAATCAAACAGAAGAATCCGCAACTGCTCTACAACGAAATGACCGCCATGGCCGAAAAGATGCGTGCCAAGGCCAAGCAGAACAACGGCTAAACTTGCCCCTGGCTTGACGCGTCGATAGGGTGGCCGCAATGGTCACCCTGTCTGGACGTGCAAATGCTCAACTACCTGTGGTTCTTCCTCGCGGCGCTGTTTGAAATTGCCGGTTGTTTCGCCTTCTTCATGTGGCTGCGTCAGGGCAAAAGCGCCTTGTGGGTGATTCCTGCGCTGCTCAGTTTGACCCTGTTCGCGCTGTTGTTGACGCGCGTCGAGGCGGCCTATGCCGGTCGCGCCTACGCCGCTTATGGCGGGATCTACATCGTGGCTTCGATTGGCTGGCTGGCGGTGGTCGAGCGGGTTCGGCCGCTGGGCTCAGACTGGATCGGCGTGGTGTTGTGCGTGATCGGTGCCAGCGTGATTCTATTTGGTCCGCGCTTTTCCGCCGCGTGAGAAAACGCGTGTTTAACGATTTGCAGGAAATGTCTGAAGGGCGGCCGCGCTGCACGGCGTAGGGCATTACTGATTTGCTCGCCACGCATTGTAGAGCCGCCGCAAGCCGCGCATCTTCAGGGCTCGTTAACCCTGAAGGACGAATCTCATGCTTGTGCTCAGCCGTGTCGTTGGTGAGTTGATTTCAATCGGTGATGACATCACCTTGCGCGTTCTGTCCGTGAACGGTTCCAGTGTGCGCTTTGGCGTCGAAGCGCCACAGAAGGTCAATGTGCATCGCTCGGAGGTCTATGAGCGGATCCAGCGCAAACAAGCCACGGAAAAGCTTCGCTGAGGCTTTCAGTCGAACAGGTGCTTGGGCACGTCGTGTTTGAGCATCAGTTGGCACTGCTCGCTTTCCGGATCGAAGACGATCAGTGCCTGGCCTTTGGTCAGCGCCTGGCGCACGCGCAATACGCGGGTTTCCAACGGGGTGTCGTCGCCGTTGTCGGTGCCGTCGCGGGTGACGAAATCCTCGATCAGGCGGGTGAGGGTGTCGACTTCAAGGGCGTCGTAAGGAATGAGCATGGGCACCTCGGCTAAATCAATGGCGGGATGCTACGGCGATTGATGTTTGGCTGCCAGTTTTTGTGTTGCCTGTGCCGGCCTCATCGCTGGCAAGCCAGCTCCCACAGTATTTGAGGGGTACACAAATACTGTGTTCCACCCTGAACCTGTTGGAGCCAGCTCCCACAGTATTTGTGGGGTACACACATACTGTGTTCCACCCTGAACCTGTGGGAGCTGGCTTGCCAGCGATGGGGCCGGTCCTGTCACCGCAGAAAATGGATTAACTCTCCGAACGCTGCCCCACCAGACTGTCCACCGACGGCACGCGCGTATCGCTTTCCATCTGCGTGTCATGCTCGATCTGATGACTGAAGCGGTCGAGTGACGCATTGGCTGGCGCTGCATCGCTGGCGAATACCGGCGGGCTCAGAATGTAGGCCCCGAGCAAGCGACTGAGCGCCGCGAGGCTGTCGATGTGCGTGCGCTCGTAACCGTGAGTCGCGTCGCAACCGAAGGCGAGCAGGGCGGTGCGGATGTCGTGGCCGGCGGTCACCGCCGAGTGTGCATCGCTGAAGTAGTAGCGGAACAGGTCGCGGCGCACCGGTAGCTCGTTTTCACCGGCCAGACGCAGCAAGTGCCGCGACAGGTGATAGTCGTAGGGCCCGCCGGAATCCTGCATGGCCACGCTCACCGCGTGTTCGCTGGAGTGCTGCCCCGGCGCGACCGGTGCAATGTCGATGCCGACGAACTCGCTGACGTCCCACGGCAATGCCGCCGCCGCGCCGCTGCCGGTTTCCTCGGTGATGGTGAACAGCGGATGACAGTCGATCATCAGTTCCTGGCCGCTGTCGACGATGGCTTTGAGCGATGCCAGCAGCGCGGCAACGCCGGCCTTGTCGTCGAGATGGCGGGCGCTGATGTGGCCGCTTTCGGTGAACTCCGGCAGCGGATCGAACGCCACCACATCGCCGACGCTGATGCCCAGCGAATCGCAATCGGCCTTGGTCGCGCAGTAGGCGTCCAGACGCAGTTCGACGTGATCCCAACTGATCGGCATCTCATCCACGGCGGTGTTGAAGGCATGCCCGGAGGCCATCAGCGGCAACACGCTGCCGCGAATCACGCCGTTGTCGGTAAACAGGCTGACGCGACTGCCCTCGGCAAAGCGGCTCGACCAGCAGCCGACCGGGGCGAGGGTCAGGCGACCGTTGTCTTTGACTGCGCGCACAGCGGCGCCGATGGTGTCCAGATGCGCGGAGACGGCGCGGTCGGGGCTGTTTTTCTTGCCCTTGAGCGTGGCGCGAATGGTCCCGCGGCGGGTCATTTCGAAGGGAATGCCGAGCTCTTCAAGACGTTCGGCGACATAGCGCACGATGGTGTCGGTGAACCCGGTGGGGCTGGGAATGGCGAGCATTTCCAGCAGGACTTTTTGCAGGTAGTTGAGATCTGGTTCAGGGATTTGTGTGGTCATGGAAACTCCTGATGGGTTGAGCACATCGATGGTTTCGATGAGAGGAAATTTTGTGTTGCCTGATCGGGCCTCATCGCTGGCAAGCCAGCTCCCACACGTTTCATGGTGCACACAAAAACTGTGGGAGCTGGCTCGCCAGCGATGGCGTCAGCCCGGATAACAGAGATTCAAGAAACAGCCGGCTGACTGTGCGGAAACAACAGATCGACAAAGCGCTCCGCCGTCGGCTGCGGCTCATGGTTGGCCAGCCCTGCGCGTTCATTGGCCTCAATAAACACGTACTCCGGCTGATCCGCCGCCGGCACCATCAGATCGAGGCCGACCATCGGAATATCCAGCGCCCGCGCCGCCCGCACGGCCGCATCGACCAAGGTCGGATGCAGAATCGCCGTGACATCTTCCAGGGTGCCGCCGGTGTGCAGATTCGCCGTGCGCCGTACGAATAGATGCTCACCGGCCGGCAGAATGCTGCTGTAGTCGTAACCGGCCGCATGCAAAGTGCGCTGGGTTTCATGATCCAGCGGGATTTTGCTTTCGCCGCCCGTAGCGGCTTGCCGACGGCGGCTCTGGGCTTCGATCAGCGCACCAATCGAATGCTGACCATCGCCAATCACTTCCGCCGGACGACGAATCGCTGCCGCCACCACTTCAAAGCCGATCACCAGAATTCGCAGATCGAGCCCTTCATGAAAGCTCTCCAGCAGCACGCGGCTGTCGAACTGCTTCGCCGTTTCGATGGCCTGCTGCACCTCTTCGATGCTTTGCAAATCCACCGCCACGCCTTGGCCCTGTTCACCGTCGAGCGGTTTGACCACCACGCGCTGATGCTCATCGAGAAACGCTAGATTGTCGTCAGCGTTGCCGGCCAATTGTTGCGAGGGCAATTTCAGCCCTGCGGCTTTCAGCGCTTTGTGGGTCAGGCTTTTGTCCTGACACAGGCTCATGCTGATCGCACTGGTCAAATCGCTCAGCGATTCACGGCAACGCACGCGGCGCCCGCCATGGCTGAGGGTGAACAATCCGGCCTCGGCATCATCCACTTGCACGTCGATCCCGCGTCGGTGAGCTTCCTCGACGATGATCCGTGCATAGGGATTGAAATTGGCTTCCGGTCCCGGACCGAGAAACAGCGTCTGATTGATACCGTTCTTGCGCTTGATCGCGAAGGTCGAGAGATTGCGGAAACCGAGCTTGGCGTAGAGGTTTTTCGCCTGACGGTTGTTGTGCAGCACGGACAGATCCAGATAGCTCAGACCGCGACTCATGAAGTGTTCGATCAGGTGGCGCACCAGCACTTCGCCGACACCGGGACGCGAGCACTGCGGATCAACCGCGAGGCACCACAGGCTGCTGCCGTTTTCCGGATCATTGAAGGCCTTGTGATGATTCAGGCCCATGACGCTGCCAATCACCGCGCCGCTGTCGTCATCCTCAGCGAGCCAGTACACCGGGCCGCCCTGATGATGCGGGGTGAGCAGCGTGGCATCGATCGGCAGCATGCCGCGCGCCTGATACAGCTGATTGATCGCCTGCCAGTCCGCCTCGCTTTGCGCACGTCGAATGCGGAAGCCGCGAAACACGCGGGTGGCCTGACGGTAATCGCTGAACCACAGGCGCAGCGTGTCGGACGGATCGAGGAACAATTGCGTCGGTTCAAGACCGAGAATCTGCTGCGGCGCGGCAACGTACAGGGCGATATCACGCTCGCCCGGTTGCTCGTTGAGCAGTTCCTGAGCAAGCGTTGCCGGGTCGGGAAAGGTGTGGCCGATCAGCAACCGGCCCCAGCCGCAATGCACGGCAATCGGGGCGGTCGCAAGTTCGTTGCCGTCTTCGGCCAGACGCGCCTGCAAACGTTCATACGACGGCGTCTGGCCGCGAATCAGGCGTTGGTTGATGGCCGTGGCGTGGGGTTTCATCAATCAGATTCCTTGTTCACTGAGCCACAGGTTCAGGGCTGCCAGTTGCCACAGCTTCGAGCCGCGCAACGGCGTCAGTTGGCCTTGCGGATCAGTCAGCAGTTTGTCGAGCATGGCCGGGTTGAACAGGCCGCGATCCTGACTCGGATCGAGCAGCAGTTCGCGCACCCAGTTGAGGGTGTCGCCCTGCAAATGCTTGAGGCCTGGCACCGGGAAGTAACCTTTTTTGCGGTCGATCACTTCACTCGGAATGACCCGGCGTGCCGCTTCTTTCAGCACTTGTTTGCCACCGTCCGGGAGTTTGAACTTGCCCGGCACTCGCGCCGACAGTTCAACCAGGCGATAGTCGAGAAACGGTGTGCGCGCTTCCAGGCCCCAGGCCATGGTCATGTTGTCGACGCGTTTGACCGGGTCGTCCACCAGCATCACCGTGCTGTCCAGACGCAAGGCTTTATCGACTGCCGCCTCGGCGCCGGGTTGTGCGAAATGTTCCTTCACGAAGTCGCCGGCAGCGTCATTGGCGGTTAGCCATTTCGGTTGCACGGTGGCGGCATAGTCGTCGTAGCTGCGGTCGAAAAACGCCTGGCGATACGCCGCGTAAGGATCGGTCGCGCCGTCCACTTGCGGGTACCAGTGATAGCCGGCGAACAACTCGTCGGCGCCCTGGCCGCTCTGCACCACTTTGCAGTGCTTGGCCACCTCGCGAGACAGCAGATAGAACGCGATGCAGTCATGACTGACCATCGGCTCGCTCATCGCGCGGAACGCGGCGGGCAGTTGCTCGATGATCTCTTTCTCGTCGATGCGCAGTTGGTGGTGCTGGGTGCCGTAGTGCTTGGCGATCAGGTCGGAATACTGAAACTCGTCGCCGCGCTCGCCGCCGGCATCCTGAAAACCGATGGAAAAAGTCGACAGGTCTTGCACACCGACTTCACGCAACAGCCCGACCAGCATGCTCGAATCGACACCGCCGGACAGCAACACGCCGACATCCACGGCAGCCCGTTGGCGAATCGCCACCGCTTCGCGGGTGCTGTCGAGTACGCGGTCGACCCAGTCTTCCAGGGTCAGATTTTTCTCGTCGTCGTGTGGGCCGTAGGGCAGGGTCCACCAGGTTTTCTGCTCGGTGGTACCGTCGGCTTCAATGCGCATCCAGCTCGCGGGTGGCAGCTTTTCAATACCGGCCAGCAAGGTGCGCGGCGCAGGCACCACGGCGTGAAAGTTCAGGTAATGGTTGAGCGCCACCGGATCGAGGATCGGGTTGATATCGCCACCCTTGAGCAGCGCCGGCAAAGCCGAGGCAAAACGCAAACGCTGGCCGGTGCGCGACAGGTACAACGGCTTCACGCCGAGACGGTCGCGGGCGATGAACAGGCGCTGGGCGTCGCGCTCCCAAATGGCGAAGGCAAACATGCCGTTGAGTTTCGGCAGCAGCGCTTCACCCCAGGCGTGATAGCCCTTGAGCAGCACTTCGGTGTCGCCACCGGAATAGAACGCGTAACCGAGCTCTTCAAGTTCGGCGCGCAGTTCCGGGAAGTTGTAGATCGCACCGTTGAAGGCCAGTGACAGGCCTAACTGACTGTCGATCATCGGCTGCGCCGAGCCGTCCGACAGGTCCATGATTTTCAGGCGACGATGGCCCAGGGCAATCGGCCCTTGGGCATGGAAGCCCCAGGCGTCCGGGCCGCGAGGGGCCAGGTGATGGGTAATTCGTTCAACGGCTGCAAGGTCTGCAGGTTGATGATCAAAACGTAACTCGCCAGCTAATCCGCACATAAAGTCCTTACCGGTTTTTCCGTTGGGGAGGGGTCAAACACTACCTCGCCAAAAGGGCGGGTACTCAGAAACTGACCCGCCTCGGTAAGTGGAGTTTTAGAACGATAAGTTATAAGACCGCTGGCAGTGTCGCTGCGGGGAGTGAGCTGACCGGTTCTGCTGCCACTTGGGTTTCAGCCTTTTTTGCTGCTCCGGTGACGGAGCGTTTGTGCTGCAAGTTCCAGCCGTTGCCTGGGGAATAGACCACGGGCGGGCGGTAGGCCGCTTCATTCAGTGGATGACGAATGCGCCAGGCCAAGGGGTTTGGCTCGACTTCATAGACACTGCCGGCAACCCGGATGAAATGCCGTCCGTTGTAGTTGCGCACTCGCTGATCATCGTCATCGGGATACGCCTGATCCATGATCCGGTTGGCGGCGTGGGCTTTTTGTTCGTATCCGGACAGAGCCCGTTTCCAAAGCAAAGCGTTTTTTTGCGGATTGGAATGGTCTTGCAGCTCAAACTTTTTGAAGAAAACAGCTGCCAACTCGCTGGACGAATCGGGGCTTTGGGCATGGGCGCTTTGACTATTGGCCTGCGCTGGGGAGAGTTTTTCCTTCAGGTCCAGCAGGGCGTTGAGTCCCTGCAGCTTTTCGCTGAACGTCCAGTCTTCGACACCGATAAACACTTCGCTCAGCAGAGTATCTGGCGTACCGGCGCGGATACGTCTGCTGAAATCGTAGATCAAGGTTTCGGAGAGTGACGGGCGTTGCTGTAATGCGCGATTTTCACGTCGTTTGTCATGCATCGACTGGTTGACCTCGGCGACGGGTACAGCCAGTTGCTTGACGTCGGAGGCGAATTTATCCAGTTGCCGTTTAAACAGGTATTCGAATAGTCCATGACTCAACGGGGCGAAATTTATGTCTTTTGAAAATGACACGACGGCCAGTTTTTCATTGAGGAAATCCTCCTGATCGCTGCTGTTCAGTTGAGAGGCGAATACGTTCCGCAGCGGCGATTGGCCAAGCAGACTGGCGGCCAGACGGATCCGACAGTTGTCTTCATTGTCGTCCTGGTAAAAGCCGCTGCCTTTGTCGTCAGGCACATAAAGGATGTAACGATCCTGAGTGGATTCATGAGTCAGGCGACAGATAATCAGCACAGCATTTACCAGATACTTGCCAAAGAGTTGCACTGAACAAAGTTGGATCGGCGCGTTATTGAAGCACTCACCATTGAATATATCGTCATTGCCCTCGGTAAATTGAGTCAGCATGAATAACTGCGATAGTTGAATGTCTTTACTGAAGTACCGGTTGTAAGCGGCCAGCCTCATATTGAGTTTGCCAAGCCGCATGGCTTGCAACTGGACATCTGGCCCTGCAAATTTTTGCGCAATCAGTTTCTGGTATTGATCACCCAGATCGAGTTTACGACTCAACGCTGCGAACGCCTGCGCGGTAAGTCTTGAATCTGCGGCGCCTTCGGCGGGTGCATCCTGAGCATCGGATAGCGTTGCGCTATCGGCGGAAAAGTAATCAGCAGCGGCCTCGGTCTCGGTGAAATTGAGCATTGCTGCCCGCAGCAAGGTACAGGCGTGCCTGTCCTTTTCCGAACCTGCCTTGGGTACGAGCTTGATGAGGTCCTGGACCCTGAACCGGGGGCCGTAGGTGGTACGCAACTCGTCTCGAAGTATCCGTCCGCAAAACTTGTTGGGGCTATCCAGTGTGGGCAGCAATGTTTCAAAAAAGGTCTGGAGCGGCAGTGCCTTTTTCAGTTCGGATCGATAGTCGGCAATTCTCGTTTTGTCGGCGTTCGGCAGCTTGTCGGTCAGGAATTTTTCGACAATTTTTGCTTTGTCCCAGTCATTGATCTCATTGAAGACCTGAGTCAGTAAGTTGTCGTTTCTTGGTGGGGCAGGTTGTTGCTCCAATGGCAAAGTCATACAAACACTCTCATCGCGGAAGGAACCCTGATGTTAGGCGCAGTGGCTGCGAAAAAATAACGCCATTAATGAATGGTTTGGTGCGTGAGTTCAGCGAGATTTTGAACGTTTGATATACGTATATACCGCACGCTTATTGGCCGAATATGTCTATTGCATCTGCATTGAAAACTATCGGTTTTTGTATTTCCTGTTTTTGTTTTAAATCGATAAGGTCAATGGCACATACCTGCAATAAAGGACTATTGCGATGACAACCACCCAGAACAAACCCGAGCTGCGGGCGCCGACGCAGACCGAGATACTCGGCACCTTGCTCGAAGCCACTGGCGATCTGGACAGTGCCGAAACACTGCAAAAGAGCCTGCCCGAGATACTCCTGAAAAGCTCGATTGCCACGCTGGCTGCGCTGGATCAGATCGCACGTGACCTGCATGCCATTCAGCTCAAGGTTGAAAAGGATCTGCTCCCGCTCAAACCCTTGAACACCTTCTGTATCACCGAATTGACCCTTGCGTTGAAGGGCAAGTGGTCAGCGGTGTTTGATGTTGAACAGGATCTTCTGAGTCTGCCGGGGCCCGATTGCGGTTGTGCGCCGACATCGACCGACGACAAGGGCATTGAAACCGTCCCGCATGCCACCCAGTCCCTGCTGCAAGCCGCCATGCAGAATTTCAGTGAAGACGAGGCGGCCGACGGTTTCCCCGAGGGCAGTCTGGTGCGGGTGAATAGTGCGCCGTCTGGTGTTGAGGGATTGACCCCGGCCGCGTTCGCCAAATTCTGTCGTGAACTGGATCTGGGCAAGCGGTATCAGGAACACCTTCAAAAGGTGTTCAGCATCGTCGAAAGCGACGGCAGGATTACGGCCAGCAGCGGCATGACCCGCGACATCGCCACGATGAAAAAATACCTGCTGCAACTGGATATGCATCTGGCCGGGCTCAGGTCTCACATCACGCCGGAAGGCGTGCGCATGTTGCGACAATTGGCGGCCGCTGACGGCAAGCCCTCCGCACAAACCCTGCGATACGGGCAAAGCCCCATGATCATGCAAGGCATCGAAATCCTCGACAGTTGCATCTGGGGCGTCGTGGTGTTTTCCGCACGGTCGGTCGAGTCGTACCCGGACGAATGGTGCCTTGTGTACATGGCCGGCGAGCCCGAACGGCCGCTGTACGAATACCCCAGTTTTACCGCGTTCAAACAGTACCTCACGCAGAAGCTGAGCGTGAAAAGCTACAAGGACTACTTCACCCACAGTCTCGATGAAGATGACAAGGCAGACTTCTTCAAAACTTTCGCCAGCACCTCCGATATAGGGCACATCCGGCAATTACCGATCAGCGTGCCGTTGTTCGAATTCATGCTGCAGAGTCATGTCGGCAAGCTGCAGATCGACGCGCGCAAACTGGCCGTGCCGACCGCCGATATCGATGAAGAGGTGCGAGACAAACGCCTGCTCGATTTCCTTGAGCTGGGTGTGACGATTGCGACGGTGGCGGGTTTTTTCGTGCCGGTCGTCGGGCAGTTGATGATGGGCGTCGCGGCCGGGCAACTGCTCGCCGAAGTGTACGAAGGTGTCGAGGATTGGCGCCGGGGCGATCATCAGGAGGCACTCTCGCATCTGTTCAGTGTCGCGGAAAACATCGCCTTGATGGGGCTGTTGGCCGGTGGGCAGAAAGCGGTGGGGTTGCTGGGCAGCAAACTGCTCAGTGCTCATCCGGAGTTCTTTGGGCAGTTCACTGCTATTACCAATCCGGCCGGACATCCACGGCTGTGGAAGCCTGACTTCACGATGTATGAGCATCGACTGCCGGAGGGGTTCACGGTGGCCGCCGATTCCAAAGAGATGTACGAGATCAGGGGCAAGATGGTCGGTCGCGTCGACCATCGGATCGTCTCCGGCTTCGTCGATGCGCAGACCCGGCGCTGGCGCCTCGACCATCCGCAGCGCCCGCAAGCCTATGCCCCTGAGCTGGAGCGCCATGTCGAGGGTGGCTGGCGATTGGCGAGCGAACATCCCGAGCTGGGGACCAGCACGCCCTATACCCTCAAGCGCATGGACCCGCATCTGAGCGAGTTCGTCGACAGCGATCTGGACATGATGCGCCGACTCAGCGGCGTTACCGAGGATGAGTTGCAGCGTGCCTTTATCGACAACCTCGCGTTGCCTGTTCGGTTGCGCGATACCGTGGAACGAGTGCGCATCGAGCGGCAGTTGCGCCTGCTCATCCGCGAGCTGGGCTTGGGTGAAATCCACTCGGATCAGCCAGTGCAGGAACAACTGCACGGTTTACCGAAGTTGTCAGGTTGGCCGACGGACCGTTACATCGAAGTCCAAGATAGCGAAGGAGCCGTCAGTGCCAGGTATCCCGCGCCCAGCACCCCTGACGACACACTCAGTGTGGTGGTCAGCGAGGATGAGCTGGATTCCGGGCAATTGCTGCAAACGGTGATCGACGGCCTGTATCAGAAGGAGGTCGATACGTTGCTGGGCAGCAAGGTGAATGGCGAAGGCGAAAGTCAAGCACTGGCGAAGAAGCTGGGTGCGGCACTCAAGGCTGATCGTCGTGCAGTGTTCGAGCGCATGTATCAGCGCTATGACCAGAGTGAGGTCGACGAGGTGAAGAAGTTGCGCAGCGTGTTTGCCGACATTCCTGCGCGTTACGCTCAGCAGTTGATCGAACAGGCGTCGAGCGTCGAGCGTGTGCATTTGCGCGCGACCGGGCGGGTGCCCCTGGGGCTGGCGCAGAAAGTCTGTGATGCCAGCGCCGCTGTGCGCCTGGATCGGGCGTTGAGCGGGTTTCACCTGCCGCGGATTGCCAATCCGGATAACGAAAAACTCGCCATCCAGTTGCTGCCCCGTTTGAGTGGTTGGGATCCGGCTCTGCGTCTGACCGTGCGGGAGAAGTCACTGACCGGGCCAGTACTGGAAGCCATCGGCGAGACGACGGCGCCCCCCTCGAATACCTGCACGCTGGTCAAATCCAGTGACGGTTATGAGGTATTCGCCGGCGACGAAAAATCCCTCGGACGCGTGGCGGCGAGCCCGGACAGCCTCTACACCGCGGTCCTCAAGGCTCTGTCGCCGCGCCAGCGTCTGGCCGCCGGTTTTCCCGATCCTGTTGACGCCGACAGTGCACGGCTGCGCAGCAAGCTGTTCGATGTGGCACTGGATGAGCGTGAAGCCAGTGCGCGGATCCTGACCGAGGGCAAGCTTGAACCACTGGTCGCTGAGCCTGCCTGCCTTCAGGCCGATCAAGCTCCGGCAGCGACGAGCCATCCCCGGACGTTACTGCGCAAGGTCAAAAAGCTCTATCCACGGTTTTCCGAGACGCAGGCCAGTGAGTTTATTGACGGCCTGGGAACTGACTCGCTGACCCGCGCAACCCAGGTCAGAACGTTGCGCCGCGACCTTGAGCACTTGCGCGAGGTGCTGGATAAATGGAGCGAGGACAAGGACGCCATCAAAGCGGTGGGCGGCGATTCGGCTGAAGTGCAGCACAGTCGCAAGTGGGCCGCCGAGCAGATCGAGAACAGCTTTCGACGGATTCTGCTGACTACCGATGAGAGTGGAAAATCAGTCTGCACCTTGAATCTGGACGGCATGCGGGTCGGCAAACTGCCAACGTTACCCTCCGGATTGAATTTCGATCACATACAACAGTTGTCGCTGAAGAATATGGCGCAGGACGACGACCTCGTGTATTTCCTCAAGGCCTTCAAGCAGGTCGAATACCTTGAACTCGACAGCAATACTCTGACCCGGCTACCTGAAGTGCTGTCGCACATGCCCAAGCTTGCCCGGTTGAGCCTGGCCGGCAACCAGATCAAGCTGACCGAACACACCCTGGCCAAACTGAGCCAATTGCGGACACTGCGCCGCCTGAACCTGAGCGGTAATCCGCTGGGCGCGACCCCGGACGTGAGCAAACTGTTTGACTTGCGTGCCTTGGCCCTGAACGACACCCGCGCCACCGAATTGCCCAAAGGCCTTGCACGCCTGCCGTATCTGGATTGGGTCGATTTGCGCGGTAACGAGATCAAGGACCTGCCGGCGTGGCTGTTCAAGGCTCCGAAACATTTCACTCAGGCACTCAATCTGCGTGGCAATCCGTTGTCGCTGAGCAGCCGCACCCATCTGGCCGACTATCGAAAAAACATCGGCATCGGCATGGGCTATCTGGAAGACGACATCGCTCGCCTCGATGAGCAGCAGGCGCGCTCGTTGTGGTTCAAGGATGGGGCTGGCGCGGATTGGGGGCGGCGTAACCGGATCTGGACGGCCTTCAAGGATGATCCGAGGGCCGAGGGCTTGTTTCATCTGCTCGCGGAACTGGGTAATACGGCCGACTCTGAAAAGGTGAGTGAGGACATGCATCGACGAGTCTGGTCGGTGCTTGAAACGGCCGAACCCGATGTGATCCTGAGTGAGCAGGTGCTGAACCTGGCCGCCAACCCGATCAACTGCACCGACAGTGCAGCCATGAACTTCAGTCATCTCGAAGTCGCGGTGGAAGTCAACAGAGTGACGCGGATTGCGAGCGGTCAAAGCAGCAGCGCGAAACCGCTGCTCATGCTTGGCCGAGGTCTGTTTCGGCTGGATCAGCTTGATCGGATTGCGCTTAAGCATGCCAGCCAAAATCCGGCGGCTGATCCGCTGGAAGTGAACCTCGCCTATCGCGTTGGTTTGGCCGATGCGCTCAATCTGCCGGGGCAGCCACGGCATATGAAGTTTGCCGTGTTGGGCGGAGTGACCGCGGCGGATCTGGAAACGGCAACAAACACGGTCAAAGCGGCGGAGCTGTCTTCCGAATGGCTGACGTTCATGCAGCGTCAACCATTCTGGGGTGACTACCTCAAGCGCACGTTTGCACGAAAATTCACCGCCATTGATGAGAAATTCGCGCCGCAGATGAACACGGTTTTCGAACAGGCAACCCAACTGACCACGGCGGATTATCTGAGCCAGATGGATGCCATCCAGTCAAAGCGAGAGAAGGCGGTACAAGCCGAACTCTCACGCCTGACCGACGATGCGATACGCCTCGTCGATCTGGGCATCTGTGCGTTGCCCGATGCGTGAAATCTACTTGCCGCGAATCAGCTGGCGCAGCGCGAAACGGTTCGGATGACAGGCCTCCGCCACGCTTCTTGGCAGCGGCAACGGCTCGTTGTCCAGCCAGGCGGCGAGCAGTTCGCCGGACAATGGCGCGGTAATCAGGCCGCGCGAGCCATGGCCACTGTTGACGTATAAACCGTCGAGCCATGGGCAGGCGATGTCCGGCACTTGCCGGGCATCCTTGCTCAGCGCGGCATAGGCTTGAATGAACGCTTCACGGTCGGCAAGGGGGCCGACGATCGGCAGGTAGTCCGGGCTGGTGCAACGGAAGGCCGCTCGGCCCTGGAGGTCTTCAGGCGCCTGTTGATCGATTTGCAGACGCGCCACCAGATCGCTGGAAATCTCCTCGAGCATGGCCAGATTGCCCAAGTGTTCGGCGATGGTCGGAGTCAGTTCGTTGCTGTTGAAATCGAAGCTGGCGCCCAGGGTGTGTTCGCCCAAGCGTGCGGGTGCGACGTAACCTTCGGCGCACACCACCGTGGCCAGTGTCTGGCTGTGTGCAGTCTGCGCCAGCCGGGTGATCTGTCCGCGAATGCGCTTGAGTGGCAACTCGGCGCTTTGCGCAAAACGCTTGATCTCGGCAGCGCCGGCCAATACCACGACGGGCGCGCTGGCGAGCAGACGGTCGCCGTCGAAGGCCTGCCACTGGTCATCGACCTTGCGCAGATCAAGCACTTCGCGATGGCTGAGCAGTTCGACATTCGCTTGCGCGGCTTGCGCCTGACACAACGCGGGTGGATGCACCCAACCGCCTTCGGGATAGTACAAACCGCCGTGGGCCACACCGACCCCGGCGCGGGCCTGTGCCTCGGGCTGGTCGAGCCACTGCAGCAGGTCTGGCGGGAATGCTTCTGCCAATTGCGCGTGGCGCTCGGCTTCCTTGGCGTTGAACGCCAGCTGCAGCACGCCACAATCGTCCCAGTCGCTGCCGCGTTGCAGGGTTTCCAGCAGGCGTCGGGTGTAGCCGAAGCCGCTGACAATCAGTTGCGACAACGCCGTGCCATGGGCTGACAGTTTCAGGTACAGCACGCCTTGCGGGTTGCCGGACGCTTCTTGCGCAACGGCTGCGTGGCGCTCCAGCAAACTCACTTGCCAGCCGCGTGACGCAAGGCTGGCTGCCGTGGCGCAACCGGCCAGACCGGCGCCGATCACCAGCACCCGCCGGTCACCGTTTAGCGGCGCAGGGCGCGCGAACCAGGGTTTTTCCGCTGGCGGCGGGGCGACGTCCTCGGGCCAGCCGAGGAATTCGCCACGGAGAATTTCCCATTTGTGGCCGATGCCCGGCGTGCGTTTCATCTTGAACCCGGCGGCGTTGAGCAAACGCCGCACCCAGCCGGTGCTGGTAAAGGTGCTGATGGTCGAGCCGGGCGCCGCCAGACGGGCCAGTTCGACGAACAGTTCGGCGGTCCACATATCGGGGTTCTTCGCCGGGGCGAAACCGTCGAGGAACCACGCGTCGATTTGCGCGTCCAGCTGCGGCAACTGCTCCAGGGCATCACCGATCAACAGCGTCAGCGTCACTCGACCGTTGGCCAGGGTGATGCGCTGGAAGCCTTGATGGATGGCCACGTAATGTTTGAGTAACTGATCGGCGAGCGGTTTCAGCGCCGGCCATAACGCCAGTGCGCGTTGCAGGTCGGCAGGGCTCAACGGGTACTTTTCGACACTGACAAAATGCAGCCGTGCGCTGGCCGAGGCATGCGCTTCGAACAGTTGCCAGGCGCAGAGAAAATTCAACCCGGTGCCGAATCCGGTTTCACCGATGACCAATCGCCCGTCCGCCGGCAATGCTGCGAAGCGCTCGGCCAGACGGTTCTGTTCAAGGAACACATAACGGGTTTCCTCCAGCCCCGACTGGTCGGAAAAATACACGTCATCGAACACTCGCGAACGCGGGCGTCCCTGGTCATCCCAGTCGAGTTGGGCGTGGGGCATTACAGGTTTCATGGCAGGCTCGGCAGCAACAAGGCCGCCATTCTAGCCGATCGCGCAGGGGCTGCTTGATCCATGGCAAGCCTTGGGTTTGCAAGCTCAAGGACAATGGGTGATTCAAGACCTGAACCGATAACCCTGTGGCGAGGGGATTTATCCCCGATGGGTAGCGAAGCGGCCCCAAAACCATTCAACCCTGCTGCCTCAGTCAAACCGCGTCTAATGGCTTTACGACTGCTACGCAGCCGGTCGGGGATAAATCCCCTCACCACAAGGGTTTCCATGCACGTCAGGTTTGGCACGCAATTCAAGGGTTGCCATTGCGCACAGAATCAGGGGAATTTCTCCTCCTTGCCCGTGCCCAATCCGCTAGTCTTGCTGAACCCTGGAAGGAGCCGTCCCATGTTTGAATCCGCTGAAATCGGTCACGCCATCGACAAAGACACTTATGAGGCTGCCGTCCCGGCACTGCGTGAAGCACTGCTGGAAGCGCAGTTCGAGTTGCAGCAGCAGAAGCGCTTCCCGGTGATCATTTTGATCAACGGTATCGAGGGCGCGGGCAAGGGCGAGACGGTCAAATTGCTCAACGAGTGGATGGACCCGCGCCTGATCGAGGTGCGCACTTTCGATCAGCAGACCGACGAAGAACTGGCGCGGCCACCGGCCTGGCGCTACTGGCGGATGCTGCCGGCCAAGGGGCGGATGGGGATTTTCTTCGGCAACTGGTACAGCCAGATGCTCCAGGGCCGGGTGCACGGATTGTTCAAGGACCCGCGCCTGGATCAAGCGATCAACGCGGCCGAGCGCCTGGAAAAAATGCTCTGCGATGAAGGCGCGCTGATCTTCAAGTTCTGGTTCCACCTGTCCAAGAAACAGATGAAGGCGCGGCTCAAGGCCCTCGCTGACGACCCGTTGCACAGCTGGCGCATCAGCCCGCTGGACTGGCAGCAATCGGAGACTTACGACAAGTTCGTCAAGTACGGCGAGCGCGTGCTGCGCCGGACCAGTCGCGACTACGCGCCGTGGCACATTATCGAAGGCGTGGATGCGCATTACCGCAGTCTGGCGGTCGGCAAGATTCTGCTTGAGGGTTTGCAGAACGCCCTGAAGCGTCCGGACGTGCATCCCCACGATGTCAGTGCTGCGCCATTGGGCACGGCGGTTGATCAGTTGAACCTGCTCGACAGCCTTGATCTGACCCAGCGTCTGGACAAGAAAGACTACGAAGAGCAACTGATCACCGAGCAGGCGCGGCTGTCCGGCCTGATGCGTGACAAACGCATGCGCCGCCACGCCTTGGTCGCCGTCTTCGAAGGTAATGATGCGGCAGGCAAGGGTGGGGCGATTCGCCGGGTGGCGGCGGCGCTCGATCCGCGTCAGTACAGCATCGTGCCGATTGCCGCGCCGACCGAAGAGGAGCGCGCGCAACCGTACCTGTGGCGGTTCTGGCGGCATATTCCGGCGCGGGGCAAGTTCACCGTGTTCGACCGTTCCTGGTATGGCCGGGTGTTGGTGGAACGGGTCGAAGGCTTTTGCAGCACCGCCGACTGGATGCGCGCCTACGGCGAGATCAATGACTTCGAGGAGCAGGTCGCCGACGCTGGGGTGATCGTGGTCAAATTCTGGCTGGCCATCGACAAGGACACGCAAATGGAGCGTTTCCAGGAGCGCGAGGAAATCCCGTTCAAGCGTTTCAAGATCACTGAAGACGACTGGCGTAACCGCGACAAGTGGGACGATTACCGCGCCGCCGTTGGCGACATGGTCGACCGCACCAGCACCGAGATCTCGCCATGGACGCTGATTGAGGCCAACGACAAGCGCTGGGCCCGGGTCAAGGTCTTGCGCACGATCAACCGGGCTCTGGAAGAGGCGTTCGAAAAGTCCGACAAGAAGGCCAAAAAGCACAAGGACTGAGCCGATGAACACGCATACGCGGGGTGAATGATTGTCGCGGTCGGTAATCGGGTGGACTTATGCTCAGGTCCACTCTCAACCGACAACAACAATGAGGTATGCCATGCGTGAAGTGGTGATCGTCGACAGCGTCCGGACGGGCCTGGCCAAGTCCTTTCGCGGCAAGTTCAACCAGACCCGCCCTGACGACATGGCGGCGCACTGCGTCAACGCGCTGCTGTCGCGCAATGACATCGACCCGGCGAGCGTCGAAGATTGCATCGTCGGCGCCGGCTCCAACGAAGGCGCGCAGGGCTACAACATCGGTCGTAACGTCGCGGTGCTCTCGCAACTGGGCACGGGCGTGGCCGGCATGACCCTCAATCGATTCTGTTCGTCGGGTTTGCAGGCGATCGCGATTGCTGCCAATCAGATCGCCTCGGGCTGCAGCGACATCATCGTCGCCGGCGGCGTCGAGTCGATCAGCCTGACCCTGAAAAGCGTCAACACCGATCACCTGATCAACCCGCTGCTCAAACAGCAGGCGCCGGGCATCTATTACACGATGGGGCAGACCGCCGAAGTCGTGGCGCGGCGTTATGGCGTCAGCCGTGAGGCGCAGGATCGCTATTCCCTGCAAAGCCAGATTCGTACCGCACAGGCGCAGGCCGCCGGCTTGTTCAACGATGAAATCGTGCCGATGGCGGTGAAGTATCGCGTCGAGGACAAGAACAGCGGTGCCGTGCAGATTCTCGATGGCATCGTTGATCGTGACGATTGCAACCGCCCGGACACCACTTACGAAAGCCTCGCCGCGTTGAAACCGGTGTTTGCCGAAGACGGTTCGGTGACGGCGGGCAACTCGTCACAACTGTCGGACGGTGCGTCGATGACGCTGGTGATGAGCCTGGAGAAAGCGTTGCAACTGGGCCTCAAGCCGAAAGCGTTTTTCCGCGGTTTCACCGTGGCCGGTTGCGAGCCGGACGAGATGGGCATCGGCCCGGTGTTCTCGGTGCCGAAACTGCTCAAGGCCAAGGGTTTGCAGGTGGCGGATATCGATTTGTGGGAACTGAACGAGGCGTTCGCCTCGCAGTGCCTGTACAGCCGGGATCGGCTGGAGATCGACAACGAGAAGTACAACGTCAATGGCGGCTCGATCTCCATCGGACACCCGTTCGGCATGACCGGGTCGCGTCAGGTCGGGCATCTGGTGCGGGAGTTGCAGCGGCGCAATCTGCGTTACGGCATCGTCACCATGTGTGTTGGCGGGGGGATGGGCGCGACGGGGTTGTTTGAGGCGGTGCGTTAAATAGGCAGGATTTGTGTTGTCTGATCTGGCCTCTTCGCGGGCAAGCCCGCTCCCACAGGTTTTGTGGTGTTCGCCACTGATCCTGTGGGAGCTGGCTTGCCAGCGATTGGATCACCCTTTATTACCGGTTTGAATCCAGAAGCTGCATCCGCGCGATATAGGCTTTTATCTCCAGCTCAGCTTTCTCGGGACTGTCAAACGGCCCCTCAAGGGTATTTTCCCGCGTGCTGAAAAACAGTTCGCCATTGACCCGACACACCCGGTCGCTGCGAAAGTGCGTGGCGGGGGCGGGGTCCTGGCGGCGCATGCCTAACATGGCGAGTCTCCTGATGGCGGTGGCAGTGGATCCAATGAGCTTATGCCTGAAGCACTTACCCTGCTTGCTCTGCCGATCAACGGCGGCGCGTCAATTTAATGCTGCGACCTGCACAGTTTCATTCGCGGCGTGTCCTGAACTGTCCCTGTGTTGCGTCCGTTGCCAAGCCTAGAATGAGCGCACTTGTCGGCAGGCTTCGGGGTTCGCATGCACATTTCATCGGGTCGCTGGGTGTACGGCTTGTTCCTGGCGCTGCTGACGGCGTTTTTGTGGGGCATCCTGCCGATCAAGCTCAAACAGGTCTTGCTGGTGATGGACCCGATCACGGTGACCTGGTTTCGCCTGACGGTGTCCGGCGGCTGTCTGTTCATTTACCTGGCGGCGGTCAAACGCCTTCCGAGCCGCAAAGTGCTTGGGCCCAAGGGCGGCTGGCTGGTGTTGATGGCCGTGCTCGGGCTCGTCGGTAACTACGTTTTGTACCTGATGGGCCTGAACCTGCTGAGTCCCGGCACTGCGCAACTGGTGGTGCAGATGGGGCCGATCATGTTGCTGATCGCCAGTCTGTTTGTGTTCAAGGAGCGCTTCAGCATTGGCCAGGGCATTGGCCTGGCGGTGTTGCTGATCGGGTTTGTGCTGTTTTTCAATCAGCGTCTGGCGGAGTTGCTGACCTCGCTGTCGGATTACACCGCCGGGGTGTTGCTGGTGCTGCTGGCGTCGACGGTCTGGACCTTTTATGCGCTGGGTCAGAAGCAATTGCTGACGGTGTGGAATTCGCTGCAAGTGATGATGGTGATCTACCTGTTCTGCGCCTTGTTGCTCACGCCTTGGGTGCATCCGCTCGAAGCGCTTGAGTTGAGCCCGTTGCAGGGCTGGCTGCTGTTGGCGTGCTGCATGAACACGTTGATTGCCTATGGCGCGTTTGCCGAAGCGTTGGCGCATTGGGAGGCATCGCGGGTCAGTGCGACGTTGGCGATCACGCCGTTGGTGACGTTCGGGGCGGTGGCAATTGCGGCCGGGGTCTGGCCGGAATATGTGCATGCCGAGCAGATCAATGCGCTCGGTTATGGCGGCGCGGTGCTGGTGGTGCTGGGGTCGGCGCTGGTGGCGTTGGGGCCTTCGTTGATTGCCGGATTGAAGGCGCGGCGGCTGAAGGTGGCAGCGAGTTGAACCGCGTCATCGTTCATCGCGGGCAAGCCATGCTCCCACAGGTATGCACATAACCCTGTGGGAGCGGGCTTGCCCGCGATGGCGGACGTTCAGGTGCTGAAGGACTCAGCCCTTGGCGCCAGCCTCGATCATGTTTTCCGGCCGCACCCACGCATCAAACTCTTCATCAGTCAGATAGCCCAGTTCCAGCGCGGCCTCACGCAAGGTCAGCCCTTCGCCGTAAGCCTTCTTGGCGATTTCCGCTGACTTGTCGTAACCGATGTGCGGGTTCAGCGCCGTCACCAGCATCAACCCACGTTCCAGATGTTGCGCCATGACTTCGGCGTCCGGCTCAAGACCGGCAATGCAGTGCTGCTGGAAGTTGCTGCAGCCGTCGCCGAGCAGGCGGATCGATTGCAGCAGGTTGTGGATGATCACCGGTTTGAATACGTTCAACTGCAAGTGACCCTGACTGGCGGCAATGCCGATTGCCACGTCGTTGCCCAACACCTGGCAGGCGAGCATCGACAGCGCTTCGCACTGGGTCGGGTTGACCTTGCCGGGCATGATCGAGCTGCCCGGCTCGTTGGCCGGCAAGCGCACTTCGGCAAAACCTGCGCGTGGGCCGGAGCCGAGCAGGCGCAGGTCGTTGGCGATTTTCATCAGCGCCACGGCGAGGGTCTTCAGTGCGCCGGACAGGCTGGTCAGCGGTTCGTGACCGGCCAGTGCGGCAAACTTGTTCGGTGCAGTAACAAACGGCAGGCCCGATAGCGCGGCCAGTTCCGCCGCAATTGCCTCGCCAAAACCGTGCGGCGAGTTCAACCCGGTACCGACTGCGGTGCCGCCCTGCGCCAGTTCACACACCGCCGGCAGCGCGGCGCGGATCGCCCGTTCGGCGTAATCGAGCTGCGCGATGAAACCGGACAATTCCTGACCGAAGGTGATCGGCGTCGCATCCATCATGTGCGTGCGACCGGTTTTCACCAGTTTCATGTGCCGGGCGGCCAATTCGGCGAGGCCACCGGACAGTTCGGCAATCGCCGGCAGCAGTTGCTCCTGCACGGCTTTGACGGTGGCGATGCTCATGGCGGTGGGGAAGCAGTCATTGGAGCTTTGCGAGCGGTTGACGTGATCGTTCGGGTGCACCGGCGTCTTGCCGCCGCGCGGGTTGCCGGCCAGTTCGTTGGCGCGACCGGCGATCACTTCGTTGACGTTCATGTTGCTCTGCGTGCCGCTGCCGGTCTGCCAGACCACCAGTGGAAACTGGTCGTCATGCTGGCCGTCGAGGACTTCGTCGGCGGCTTGTTCGATCAGGCGGGCGATGTCGGCGGGCAGGTCGCCGTTGCGGTCGTTGACCCGTGCGGCGGCTTTCTTGATCAGGGCCAGGGCATGCAATACCGGCAGCGGCATGCGTTCCTGACCAATGGCGAAGTTGATCAGCGAGCGTTGCGTCTGAGCACCCCAGTAGGCGTCGTCCGGGACATCGATCTGGCCCAGGCTGTCGGTTTCGATACGGCTCATCGTGCACACTCCTGTTGGTCTGTTTGCGCAGTTTAGGCCGGTGTCGGCCCAGGTGGTTCCCTCGATCCGATTGTTGACCGGCAAATCCCCGTCAATCAAGCGCGGCAAGGCCGGGGGTTGAGCCGCAGCGATTTTTAGGCGCAGAATGGTCGCCCTTGGGGTTTTACCTCGCTTTGCTTAAAAGGAAACTCGATGACTCGTCTTCGTGCCATCTGTACCGCGGTTGCACTGGTTTGCGCCAGCGGCCAGGTGCTTGCCGATACCGCCAGCCACAACGCCAGTGCCGAAGCTTTCCTGACCCTGGCGCACGCTGACAAACTGGGTACCCCGGTGTACATGCAAGTGCAGCAAATGTTCGCCCAGCGTTTTGAACAGACCAAAGCCCCGGAATCCAAGAAAGCTACCCTGGAAACCTATCAGGCCAAGGCCAACGCCGCTCTGGACCAGGCCATTGGCTGGAACAAGCTGAAGCCGGACATGGTCAAGCTCTACACCAGCAACTTCAGCGAATCCGAGCTCAAGGACCTGGTTGCGTTCTACCAGTCGCCACTGGGCAAGAAAGTCCTGGAAAAAATGCCGCAGCTGACCCAGCAATCGGCCCAGATGACCCAGGCCAAGCTGGAAAGCGCAGTACCGGTGGTCAACAAGCTGCTGGAAGACATGACCAACGAGCTGGCCCCGAAAGGCGCTGCTCCGGCCAAGAAAAAGCCGTAAGCGGAGTTCGTGATGACCATGCAACAACGCATCGAATCGACGCTGGGTCTGCTTCAGCCCGAGCATCTGCAAGTGCTGGATGAAAGCCACATGCACAGTCGCGGGTTACAGACCCACTTCAAGGCTGTGGTGGTCAGCGCGCAGTTCGACGGCCTGAACCGGGTCAAGCGCCACCAGAAGGTCTACGGCACGCTCGGCGAGCTGATGGGTGAGTTCCATGCGTTGGCGCTGCACACCTACACCCCGCAGGAATGGGCAGAGATCGGCGCCGCGCCGGCGTCGCCGACCTGTGCCGGCGGTAGCAAACACTGATATTGGACGGTTTTGTTCGTGGTGCTTTTGTGATGAGGGAATTTTTGTGGCGAGGGGATTTATCCCCGATGGGTTGCGCAGCAGCCCCAAAACCACAGAACTCGATACCTGAAATACGCATTATCAGGGTTTGGGGCCGCTTCGCGCCCCATCGGGGATAAATCCCCTCGCCACAGAGACATCAGCAGATCCTAAAACCACAGTGTTTTTGCTAGAATCCGCAACGCGCCGCTTAGTCGGCGCGTTTTTTTTGAATCCGGTTCACCCTTTACGAGGGTAGCCACCTGGAGAAATACCCATGACACAACCGATTGTCGTGGCGGCACTGTATAAGTTCGTCACCCTCGAAGATTACGTCAACCTGCGCGAGCCACTGCTGCAAGCGATGGTCGACAACGGCATCAAAGGCACCCTGCTGATCGCCGAAGAAGGCATCAACGGCACGGTTTCCGGCACGCGCGAAGGCATCGACGGCCTGCTCGCCTGGTTGAAGAACGACCCGCGCATGGTCGACATCGACCACAAGGAATCGTACTGCGACGAGCAGCCGTTCTACCGCACCAAGGTCAAACTGAAAAAAGAGATCGTCACCCTCGGCGTCGAAGGTGTGGACCCGAACAAAAAGGTCGGCACTTACGTCGAGCCGCAGGACTGGAACGCGCTGATCAGCGACCCGGAAGTGCTGCTGATCGACACCCGCAACGACTACGAAGTGGCGATCGGCACCTTCGAAGGCGCCATCGATCCGAAAACCACCAGTTTTCGCGAATTCCCCGACTACATCAAAGAACACTTCAACACGGCCGTGCACAAGAAGGTCGCGATGTTCTGCACCGGTGGCATTCGTTGCGAGAAAGCGTCGAGCTACATGCTCGGTGAAGGCTACGAAGAGGTTTACCACCTCAAGGGCGGCATCCTGAAGTACCTCGAAGAGGTGCCGCAGGAAGAAACCAAGTGGCAGGGCGACTGCTTTGTGTTCGACAACCGCGTGACCGTGCGCCACGACCTCAGCGAAGGCGACTACGATCAATGTCATGCCTGCCGCACGCCGGTCAGCGTTGAAGATCGCGCCTCCGAACATTACGTCGCCGGTATCAGCTGCCCGCACTGCTGGAACAGCCTGAGCGAGAAAACCCGTCGCAGCGCCACCGATCGGCAGAAGCAGATCGAACTGGCCAAGGCGCGCAACCAGCCGCACCCGATCGGCTACAACTATAAGCAAGCATCCACCGAGGCTTAACCATGTCTGCGCGCCTGCTCTATGTGATGGATCCGATGTGTTCGTGGTGCTGGGGGTTCGCTCCGGTGGCCAAGGCACTGGTCGAGCAGGCGCAGGCAGCCGGGGTGGAGTTGCATCTGGTGGTCGGTGGTTTGCGCACCGGCAGCGGTTCGGCGCTGGAACCGACCACGCGTCGTTACATCCTTGAGCACTGGCAAGCGGTCACCGAGGCCACCGGCCAGCCGTTCAAGTTCGACGGCGCGCTGCCCGATGGCTTTGTTTACGACACCGAACCTGCCTGCCGCGCGATCGTCACCGCGCGCAGCCTTGCGCCCGATTGTGCGTGGACACTGGTCGGGCTGATTCAGCAGGCGTTTTACGCTGAAGGTCGCGATGTCACTCAGGCCAGCGTACTGGTGGAACTGGCCGAGCAGGCCGGTGTGCCGCGTATCGAATTCGCCGCGCTGTTCGATCATGCCGATCAACACAAAGCGACTCAGGCCGATTTCAGTTGGGTACAGGATCTCGGCATCGCCGGTTTCCCGACCTTGCTCGCCGAACGCAATGGCCAACTGGCGTTGCTCACCAACGGCTATCAACCGCTCAGCGAATTGTCGCCCTTGCTCGGCCGCTGGCTGGAGCGCGCCGCCTGTGCCTGACCACGCCGATGACACGCCAGCCGTAAAGCGTGTCGACCGGCTGAGCTGGGCAGAAGTCCGGCGCCTGGCACTCAATCACAAAAAATCCCTGTGGATCGCCAACGGCGTGGCCG
Organism: Pseudomonas sp. Seg1; assembly: GCF_018326005.1. Lineage (NCBI taxonomy): Bacteria > Pseudomonadati > Pseudomonadota > Gammaproteobacteria > Pseudomonadales > Pseudomonadaceae > Pseudomonas > Pseudomonas sp. Seg1. Next base: position 4,708,553 of record NZ_AP021903.1, on the reverse strand, counting down.
TGCTGGCGACGCTGTGCAGTGTGCCGATTCCGTTGCTGTTGCCGTTGCTGGTCGACGAGGTGTTGCTCGGCCACGGCGATGCCGCGCTGAAAGTCATGAACCATGTGCTGCCGACGATGTGGCAGCAGGCGGCGGGTTATATCGGCCTCATGCTGGTGGTCACCCTGACACTGCGATGCAGCGCGTTGTGTTTTGGCGTGTTGCAGTCGCGGCTGTTCGCACGGCTGGCCAAGGACATCGTCTATCGCATCCGCGTGCGCCTGATTGATCGGCTCAAACGTATTTCCCTCGGCGAGTACGAAAGTCTCGGCAGCGGCACGGTGACCACGCATCTGGTCACGGACCTGGACACCCTCGACAAGTTTGTCGGTGAAACCCTCAGCCGTTTTCTGGTGGCGATGCTGACGTTGGTCGGCACCGCGAGCATTCTCATGTGGATGCACTGGAAACTGGCCTTGCTGATTCTGCTGTTCAACCCGCTGGTGATTTACGCCACGGTGCAGTTGGGCAAACGGGTCAAGCATCTGAAGAAACTCGAGAACGACAGCACGGCGCGTTTCACCCAGGCGCTGAGCGAAACCCTCGATTCGATTCAGGAAGTGCGTGCGGGCAACCGTCAGGGTTACTTCCTTGGCCGGCTCGGCTTGCGCGCGCAGGAAGTGCGTAATTACGCAGTCAACTCCCAGTGGAAAACCGACGCATCCAATCGCGCCAGTGGCCTGCTGTTCCAGTTCGGTATCGATATATTCCGTGCGGCGGCGATGCTCACCGTGCTGTTTTCCGACCTGTCGATCGGTCAGATGCTCGCGGTGTTCAGTTACCTGTGGTTCATGATCGGCCCGGTGGAACAGCTGCTGAATCTGCAATACGCCTACTACGCGGCCGGCGGTGCGCTGGCGCGGATCAACGAGTTGCTGGCACGCGCCGATGAGCCGCAGTACCCGGGCGGTGTCGATCCGTTCAAGGGCCGCGACACCGTGGGCATTCAGGTGCAAGGCCTGAGCTTCGGTTATGGCGACGAATTGGTGCTGAACAAGCTGGACCTGTCCATCGCGCCCGGTGAGAAGGTGGCCATCGTCGGCGCCAGCGGCGGCGGCAAAAGTACCCTGGTGCAGTTGCTGTTGGGACTGTACACGCCGCTGGCCGGGACCATCCGTTTCGGCGGTTCGACCCAACAGGAAATCGGCCTGGAGACGGTTCGCGAAAACGTCGCTGTGGTGTTGCAACACCCGGCGCTGTTCAACGATACCGTGCGCGCCAACCTGACCATGGGCCGCACCCGCAGCGACGAAGCCTGTTGGCAGGCGCTGGAAATCGCCCAGCTCGAACCCGCTATCCGCGCCTTGCCGGACGGCCTCGACAGCATCGTCGGGCGCTCCGGCGTGCGCTTGTCTGGCGGCCAGCGCCAGCGTCTGGCGATTGCGCGAATGATCCTCGCCGAGCCCAAAGTGGTGATCCTCGACGAAGCCACCTCGGCCCTCGACGCCGCCACCGAATACAACTTGCACCAAGCCATGGCGCGCTTTCTCAACGGCCGCACGACGCTGATCATTGCCCACCGCCTGTCGGCTGTGAAGCAGGCTGATCGGGTGCTGGTCTTCGATGGCGGGCAGGTTGCCGAAGATGGCGATCATCAGCAGTTGATTGCCGACGGCGGGCTGTACGCCAAACTCTATGGCCACCTGCAACAAATCCAGCGCCCTTGAGTTTTGTCGGCGTTTCTGTGCTTAGTGCTTGAATTGCTTTGACTAAAGACGCCCGGAATACCTCCGCGGACAGCAACGTTGCACGATCGACATAGAGGACGGCAGCGCTGTCCCTTTGACATGTCGAAAATTAGCCTAGGCTGAGCTGTCAGGAGCGGTATTTTCCGGTGTTCATCTGGCAGTGCTTGCGCAAGGGATCTCATGAAGCAAAAGCGGACTCTCGGAACGCCACGGTTGTTGGGCATCGTCTGGCCATTTATTGCCGTCGTGTTATTTCAGGCCCTGTTGGGGGGCGTGAGTCTTTACGTGCTGTCGGCCGTTCGCGGGTATGTGGCGGGGGAGAGTCTCTGGTCCAAGGGCCAGAAAGACGCCATCTACTACCTCAATCTGTACGCCGACAGTCGTGACGAGTCGATTTTCCTCAAATACCAGAATGCGATTGCCGTGCCTCAGGGCGGCCATCAGTTACGCCTCGCACTGGATCGCCAGCCGCCGGATCTGGCTGCTGCGCGCGAAGGCATTCTCAAGGGCGGCAATCACCCCGATGACGTCTCCAGCCTGATCTGGCTGTACCTCAACTTCCGTCATTTCAGTTACCTGGAAACCGCCATCGACCGCTGGACCGTGGGTGACGCCTATCTGGTCGAGCTCAATGACGTGGCGCGCGAGATGCATCGGAGCATTGCGCAGAACAGCGCCAGCAGCGCCGACATCCAGGGCTGGAAGGCGCGGATCTTTGCCATCAATGACGGCGTGACCCCGGCGGCGAAAGCGTTCAGCGATGCCCTGGGCGAAGGCTCGCGGATGATCCTGCGGCTGCTGCTGTTCACCAACCTGGCCACGGCGCTGGGCTTGATCGTGCTGGCCTTGTTACGCACGCACAAACTGCTCAAGCAGCGTCATGCCTTCGCCGAAGCGCTGCAACTGGAGAAGGACCGCGCGCATGTCACGTTGCAATCGATTGGCGATGGCGTCATCACCACTGACGTGAGCGGCGCTATCGATTACATGAACCCCGCCGCCGAAGCCATGACCCACTGGAAGGCCGAACAGGCCGCAGGACTGCCACTGGCGGCGTTGTTCAACTTGCTCGACGACAACGCCCAGACCGAAGGCCTGACCCTGATCGAGCACATTCTCAGCGGCCAGCTCAGTGGTGGCAGCGAGCACTCCAAGCTGATCCAGCGTCTGGATGGCAGCACGGTTTCGGTGACGCTGGTTGGCGCGCCGATCCGCAATAGCGGCAAGGTCATTGGCACGGTGCTGGTGCTGCACGACATGACCCAGGAGCGGCAATACATCGCCAATCTGTCGTGGCAGGCCACCCATGATGCGCTGACCGGGCTGGCCAACCGCCGCGAGTTCGAATATCGCCTGGAACAGGCATTGCACAACCTCACGCGCCAGTCCGGGCGGCATGCGCTGATGTTCCTCGATCTGGATCAGTTCAAACTGGTCAACGACACCTGCGGGCATGCCGCCGGCGATGAACTGTTGCGGCACATCTGCACGTTGTTGCAATCAGGCCTGCGCGAGGGCGACACGCTGGCGCGCCTGGGAGGTGACGAGTTCGGCATTCTGCTGGAGAACTGCGCGCCGGAAGCGGCTGAGAAGATCGCCGAGTCGCTGCGCCAGACCGTGCAGAATCTGCATTTTGTCTGGAAAGGGCGGCCCTTCCTGACCACCGTGAGTATCGGCCTGGTCCATGTCGCGCAAACGCCGACAACCCTCGAAGCCTCGCTGCGTGCTGCCGACATGGCCTGCTACATGGCCAAGGAGAAGGGGCGCAACCGCGTGCAGGTCTACCATGCCGACGATTCCGAGCTGTCGCTGCGCTTCGGCGAAATGGCCTGGGTGCAACGACTGCACATGGCGCTGGAAGAGAACCGCTTCTGCCTCTATGCCCAGGAAATCTCGCCGCTGAAACCGAGCGACGGCAAGGGTGGGCACATCGAGATTCTGCTGCGTCTGCACGATGAAGCCGGTCGGATGATTCTGCCGGACAGTTTCATTCCGGCCGCCGAACGTTATGGTTTGATGAGTCAGTTGGATCGCTGGGTAGTGCAAAACGTATTTAAGGTTATTGCTCAATGTATTGCACAAGAACATAAAGGCCCATTAGCAATGTGTGCGATTAATCTGTCAGGCATTACTATCGGAGATGACGCGTTTTTGCACTTCCTGCGGGAACAGTTTGTTATTTATTCGATTCCGCCTGAAATGATTTGTTTTGAAATTACTGAAACCAGTGCAATTTCAAACTTGGGTAGTGCAATCAGATTTATTAATGAACTCAAAGGCTTGGGCTGCTATTTCTCGCTTGATGACTTTTGTGCCGGAATGTCTTCATTCGCTTATCTGAAACATTTGCCTGTAGACTTCCTGAAGATCGATGGGAGTTTCGTAAAGGATATGCTGGACGACCCGATTAACCGCGCAATGGTCGAAGTGATCAATCACATCGGCCATGTCATGGGTAAGCAGACAATTGCCGAGTTTGTTGAAACAACCCAGATCGAGCAGGCATTGCTTGAGATTGGTGTGGATTACGCTCAGGGTTATGTTATTGAACGCCCGCAATTGTTTACCTGCGACAGTTTGCTAAGTCGCCCCGCCAGACCGCAGCCGCTGTTATTCAAAGCGCCTGGCACGTTCCGTTGAAATCTCTCGCCGATCCTTACAATCACAAATCAAAAGGAGCCGAACAGTGATCGACACATTCAACCGAACCGGACCACTCATGGAAGCTGCAAGTTATCCCGGCTGGGCACAACAGCTGATCGAGGATTGCAGCGAGAGCAAGCGCCGGGTTGTCGAACATGAGTTGTATCTGCGCATGCGCGATAACAAGCTCAGCGCCAAAACCATGCGCCAGTACCTGATCGGGGGCTGGCCGGTGGTTGAGCAATTTGCCTTGTACATGGCGCAGAATCTCACCAAAACCAAATTTGCCCGTCACCCGGGCGAAGACATGGCGCGGCGCTGGTTGATGCGCAACATCCGCGTTGAACTCAATCACGCCGATTACTGGGTGCACTGGAGTCGCGCGCACGGCGTCAGTATGGAAGATCTCCAAGCCCAGCACGTGCCGCCCGAACTGCATGCGCTGAGTCATTGGTGCTGGCACACCAGTTCTGCCGATTCGCTGATCGTGGCCATCGCCGCGACCAATTACGCTATCGAAGGCGCGACCGGGGAGTGGTCGGCGCTGGTCTGTTCTACCGGGGTTTACGCCGCTGCGTTCCCCGAAGAAGACCGAAAGCGGGCGATGAAGTGGCTGAAGATGCACGCCCAATACGATGATGCTCATCCGTGGGAGGCGCTGGAAATCATCTGCACCCTGGCGGGCATGAACCCGAGCAAGGCTTTGCAGGCCGAGCTGCGTCAGGCGATCTGCAAGAGCTATGACTACATGTACCTGTTCCTGGAACGCTGCATGCAGCTCGAAACGTCGGAGCGTTTGCTGGTAAGTCGTGAGCGCAGGGTCGTGGTCGAGAGCTGATATTCGGCTAAACGCAAAACCAAATGTGGGAGCGAGCCTGCTCGCGAAAACGGTGTGTCAGTCAACTCATTGTTGAATGTCAGATCGCATTCGCGAGCAGGCTCGCTCCCACACTGTTTTGTGGTGTATGGAGGGACTCAGCCCGCCATCGCCAAGCGATTACGCCCTTCGCGTTTGGCCACGTATAGCGCACTGTCCGCGCGGCGCAACAGGCTTTCTACCGATTCGCCCGGAAGCAGGGTCGAGCAACCGAGGCTGACCGTCAATTCGATCAACTGCCCATCCGCGTAATACTCCGCCGCCTGCGCCGCATAGCGCAGACGCTCGCCGACCATCGCCGCCGCTTCCCGGCTGGTGTTGGACAGCAGGATCAGAAACTCTTCCCCGCCATAGCGAAACACCATGTCGACGTTGCGCAACTGTCCCTTGATCGATGCGGCCACGGCTTTGAGCACGGTGTCGCCAGCGCTGTGTCCATGACTGTCATTGACGCGTTTGAAGTGGTCGATATCGAGCATCAGCACGGATAAAGGTTGCAGATGCCGACGCGACATTTCGATCTCGCGTTGCAGCGTTTGCTCCATGGCGATGCGGTTGCCGGCGCCGGTCAACGGATCACGCAATGCGCTTTGCGTCGCGGCGCGATAGAGCAGGGCATTGCGCATCGGAAACAGCAACGACGACAGCAGCGATTCGAGATTGCCCTGATCCTGTTCGTTGAAACGTTGATTGCGCCGGAACACCAGTTCGCCCATGTGCTCGCCTTCGTGGCTCAAGCTGTAGCTGACCGAATGATGGCCTCGGGCGCCGAATTCCAGGCGCAGGTCACTGCCCTGATGCGCGTAGCTCAAGGCATCCAGCGGCACAAGACGTTGTACTTCGCGGAAGAACAGACCGAGGATCCGTTGCGGTTCAAGACTGGTTTGCAGTTGCAGGCTCATTTGCTGGCGCAGTTGCGCCAGGCTGGTCGGTCGCTCCAGAAGGGGAGGCAGCTGACCAAAGCCCAGGCGTTGCAATTTGGCACTGTCAAAGTCAATTGCATTGGTCTGGGAGGGTGATTTCATATGGCGTGAGCCCCTAAGCAGTAAGTCTGTCTTACAGGCTGGGTGAGAGCGGCTATGGGCTGCGCGTCATACTGATCCATCAGTCCCGTAGGACATTTGGCGTAAGTTTAGTCTGCCTGATGACGATTAGTCAGCTATCGAATCAGGCCTTGCCCCATTGCCTTCACACGGCATGCTTTGAGGAAAATTAGAGCGAAAGTCGTGCCATTCGGTTCGGTTTTATTTAACCCGTTATAAATCAACGACTTGATATGAAAGGTAAGGAGGTTGTGCTGGATATTTGACTGTTATGTGACGGCAGGCAGCGGCAAATGCGTGCCGCGACGGTAATCCGCCACGGCAACAAATGCGACGTATGGCATTACTGTGCGTTGAATGCCTGGCCGTTGATGCCGGTACTGTCCGGGCCCATCAAGTACAGATAGACCGGCATGATTTCCTCCGGAGTCGGATTGTTCAGCGGGTTTTCTCCCGGGTAAGCCTGCGCGCGCATGCTGGTGCGAGTGCCGCCCGGGTTGATGCTGTTGGCGCGTACTGGCGCCACGCCGTCGACTTCATCGGCGAGGGTTTGCATCAGGCCTTCGGTGGCGAACTTCGACACGCCGTAAGCGCCCCAGTAGGCACGACCCTTGCGCCCGACGCTGCTGGAGGTGAACACCACCGAAGCATCCTGCGACAGCTTGAGCAGCGGCAGCAGAGTGCTGGTGAGCATGAACATGGCGTTGACGTTGACCTGCATGACGCGCATGAAGTTTTCGCCGGACAACTGCTCGATCGGCGTGCGTGGGCCAATGATCGAGGCGTTGTGCAGCAGGCCATCAAGATGACCGAATTCACTTTCGATCATCGCTGCCAGCTCATCGTACTGATGGGGCAGGGCGGTTTCGAGGTTGAACGGAATCACCGCCGGTTGCGGATGGCCCGCCGCTTCGATCTCGTCGTAAACCTGGGTCAGATTCGCTTCAGTCTTGCCCAGCAGCAGTACGGTAGCGCCATGCGCGGCGTAGGTCTTGGCGGCAGCCGCGCCAATGCCGCGCCCGGCACCGGTGACCAGAATGACCCGATCCTTGAGCAATTCGGGACGAGCGGAGTAATCGAACATAAAAACCTCACAATCCATTCATGAAGACCTGCTTCACCCTTTGTGGTGAGGGGATTTGTCCCCGATGGGTTGCGCAGCAGCCCAGCATTCTTTCAGGTCGATTTGACGTGCAGGTTTAACGACGGCTTCGCCGTCGATCGGGGATAAATCCCCTCGCCACAAACGGCTCCTGCAAACAGTCGGGTCAGCAGCTGCAAAGCGCGCTATCGAGCACCTTGCGCAACTCCGACGGATGATCCACCACAACATCCGCACCCCAGTGCCGTGGGTTGTCATCCGGATGAATGTAGCCAAACGTCACCGCTGCCGTTTTTGTACCGGCATCGCGGCCCGACTCGATATCGCGTAGATCATCGCCTACAAACAGAACCGTCGACGGATCCAGATCAAGCATCTTGCACGCAAGGATCAACGGCTCCGGATCCGGCTTGCTGTTTTTCACATGATCGGGGCAGATCAGCAGCGCCGAGCGCTCGGCCAGCCCCAGTTGTTGCATGATCGGCTCGGCGAAGCGCAGCGGCTTGTTGGTCACCACGCCCCAAACCAGATTGGCTTTCTCGATGTCGGCCAGCAGTTCACCCATGCCGTCGAACAGCTTGCTGTGCACTGCGCAGCCAACCAGATAGCGTTCGAGGAATTCCAGACGCAATTGCTCGAAGCCCGGCGACTCCGGATCCATCGAAAACGTCACCGCAACCATGGCTTTGGCGCCGCCGGAAATTTCGTCGCGGATGTGCTTGTCGTTCATCGGCGGCAAGCCGCGATCCGCGCGCATCGCCTGACAAATGGCGATGAAGTCCGGCGCGGTGTCGAGCAGGGTGCCGTCCATGTCGAAAAGGACTGCTCTGATGGCCATCGGCTTACTCCTCGCGCAGGGTCTGGATCATGTAGTTGACGTCAACGTCGTTGGCCAGTTTGTAGTGCTTGGTCAACGGGTTGTAGGTCAGGCCGATGATGTCCTTGACGGTCAGGCCGGCCATGCGGCTCCAGGCGCCCAGCTCGGACGGGCGGATGAATTTCTTGAAGTCGTGGGTGCCGCGCGGCAGCAGCTTCATGATGTATTCGGCGCCGACGATGGCAAACAGGTACGCCTTCGGGTTGCGGTTGATGGTCGAGAAGAACACCTGGCCGCCCGGTTTGACCATGCGGAAGCAGGCGCGGATCACTGACGATGGGTCGGGCACGTGCTCAAGCATCTCAAGGCAAGTTACTACGTCGAACTGCTCGGGCATTTCTTCGGCCAAAGCTTCGGCGGTGATCTGCCGGTATTCGACACTGACGCCGGATTCCAGCTGATGCAGTTGCGCCACCGCCAATGGCGCTTCGCCCATGTCGATGCCCATCACGGTGGCGCCGCGCTGGGCCATGGCTTCGCTGAGGATGCCGCCGCCGCAACCGACGTCGAGGACCTTCTTGCCAGCCAGATTGACCCGCTCGTCAATCCAGTTGACCCGCAGCGGGTTGATGTCGTGTAGCGGTTTGAATTCGCTTTCACGATCCCACCAGCGATGGGCCAGGGCTTCGAATTTGGCGATTTCGGCGTGGTCGACGTTGCTCATGTTCAATTCCTCGAAAAACTTGAAAAAGGCTGTAGCCGCGGATTGTGTTCCGCGGTGTTTACGATTCGGTGTGGCCGCTGATGCGCTGGCCCCAGGTGCGGGCGGTGGCGCCCAGCTGTTGTTCGTCCATGCGCGTCAGGCGCCGGTCGTCGAGCAATTGTTTGCCGGCGACCCACAGATGTTTCACGCAATCGCGACCGGTGGCATATATAAGCTGCGAAACCGGGTCATAGACCGGCTGCTGGGCCAGGCCGGAGAGGTCGAAGGCGACGATGTCGGCGGCTTTGCCGATTTCCAGCGAGCCGACCTGCGATTCTATGCCCAGCGCCCGCGCGCCGTTGAGAGTGGCCATGCGCAGGGCGCGGTGGGCATCGAGCGCGGTGGCCGAGCCGGCGACGGCTTTGGCCAGCAGTGCGGCGGTGCGGGTTTCACCCAGCAGGTCGAGGTCGTTGTTGCTCGCTGCACCATCAGTACCGACGGCGACATTCACCCCGGCCTGCCACAAACGCTCCACCGGGCAGAAACCGCTGGCCAGTTTGAGGTTCGATTCCGGGCAATGGATCACGCTGGTGTTGCTTTCTACCAGCAACGCCAGGTCGTCATCGCTGATCTGCGTCATGTGCACCGCCTGGAAGCGCGGGCCGAGCAAACCGAGTCGGCCGAGGCGGGCCAGCGGCCGTTCGCCGCGCTGCTCGAGCGCTTGCTGGACTTCAAAGGCAGTTTCATGGACGTGCATGTGAATCGAGGCGTCGAGCTCCTCGGCGATCACGCGGATTTTCTCAAGGTTCTCGTCGCCGACGGTGTAGGGTGCATGAGGGCCGAAAGTGATCTTGATCCGTTCGTGATGCTTCAAGTCGCCGAACAGCTCGACACCCTGACGAATGGCTTCATCGGCGCTGCTGGCGCCGGGAATCGGGAAATCGAGGATCGGAATGGCGATTTGTGCACGGATACCGCTGTTGTGTACACGCTCACTGGCAACCTTCGGGAAGAAATACATGTCCGAGAAGCAGGTGATGCCGCCCTTGATCTGCTCGGCGATGGCCAGATCGGTGCCGTCACGGACGAAGTCTTCATCGACCCATTTGGCCTCGGCCGGCCAGATGTGGTTTTCCAGCCAGGTCATCAGCGGCAGATCGTCGGCCATGCCACGGAACAGCGTCATCGCCGCGTGGCCGTGCGCATTGATCAGGCCGGGAGCGAGCAGCACATCCGGCAGCTCGCGGATTTCCGTGGCGTTACATTTCAACGCTTCGGCGCGCGGGCCGATAAACACGATGCGACCGTCGCGGATGCCCAGGCCGTGCTCCTTGAGCACAACGCCTGCAGGTTCGACGGGTACCAGCCAGGTCGGCAGCAATAATAAGTCGAGCGCAATGGCAGGTTTCGGCATCGAGGGTCGGTTCCAGTGCTTTTATAAAGGATGGCGAAGTATACCCGAGCGTCTTCGCGGGGGATCGCTATAATCGGCGGCTTTTGTTCATGAGTGCGGGGTGAGGGATGCGCGATCGACTGTTGGCTGCGGAGAAAGTAAAGGCCATCGATTGGCGAGATGGCGCGCTCCACCTGCTGGATCAGCGTATTTTGCCGTTCGAGGAAACCTGGATTGCCTACACCAGCGCCGCCGGCGTGGCTGAAGCGATTCGCTCGATGGTGGTGCGCGGCGCGCCGGCCATCGGCATCAGTGCGGCTTATGGCATTGTGCTTGCGGCCCGTGCGCGGGTCGCCGAAGGGGGCGACTGGTACGCGGCGCTGGAAGAGGATTTCGCACTGCTGGCCGATTCTCGTCCGACTGCGGTCAACCTGTTCTGGGCGCTGGGTCGCATGCACGATCGGCTTGATCGTCTGAAGGACAATGCCGATCCGCTCGCCGCGCTGGAAGCGGAAGCCATTGCCATTCATGAAAGCGACCGCGAAGCCAATCTGACTATGGCGCAGCTGGGCGTCGACCTGATCCGTAAGCATCAGGGCAATGCCCAGGCGATCCTGACCCATTGCAATACCGGCGCACTCGCCACGGGTGGTTTCGGTACGGCGCTGGGCGTGATTCGCGCGGCGTTCCTTGAGGGCATGGTCGAGCGTGTTTATGCCGACGAAACCCGTCCATGGCTACAGGGCTCACGCTTGACGGCGTGGGAGCTGGCCAACGAAGGCATCCCTGTCACTCTGAATGCCGACTCCGCCGCCGCGCACATCATGAAGACCAAAGGCGTGACCTGGGTGATAGTCGGTGCTGATCGGATCACGGCCAATGGTGACGTGGCGAACAAGATTGGCACCTATCAACTGGCCGTCAATGCGATGCACCACGGTGTGCGCTTCATGGTGGTGGCGCCGAGTTCGACCATTGACATGAATCTGGCCAGCGGCGATGACATCCCGATCGAGGAGCGTGACGGTGCCGAGTTGCTGGAAGTCGGCGGCAAACGTGTCGGCGCCGATGTTGAGGCGTTCAACCCGGTGTTTGACGTGACGCCGGCGGACCTGATCGATGCAATCGTCACGGAGAAAGGCATCGTCGAGCGCCCGGATACCGCGAAGATGGCCCAGTTGATGTGCCGCAAACGCCTGCATTGATGGGGTATGGCGTCTGTGAAGACGCCATCGCTGGCAAGCCAGCTCCCACAGGTTTTGTGCTTGCCACCGATTCTGTGGGAGCTGGCTTGCCAGCGATGAGGCCTTAAAAGTCAATAAACATCCGCAATCCACGCCCCAATTCTGCATTCAAAGAAGCTCTGAGCCTCTCTCGTCCCCGTTAAGCCTGTCACCGGTCAACTAACTATGCTCCATGCGCATCTGGGGGATAGGTGCGTGGCGGCCTTTGTGATAACATCCGGCGTTTTCCGAGGCAGCTCCGCGGAGCTGTCTTTACTGCGCAAATCCACTCTCCAGATTGTTGATTTGTCGTAAGTCGGTGCATGGCACTCAGCCTGCCCCGACGAGCTTCGTTGCTCCCACATGGATATGACGAAGTTTCACCAGAAAAAGGAATCAGGCTTCTCATGGGCGAACTGGCCAAAGAAATCCTCCCGGTCAATATCGAAGACGAGCTGAAACAGTCCTATCTCGACTACGCGATGAGCGTAATCGTCGGCCGTGCACTGCCGGATGCGCGCGATGGCCTCAAGCCCGTGCACCGTCGCGTACTGTTCGCGATGAGCGAGCTGGGCAACGACTTCAACAAGCCGTACAAGAAATCTGCCCGTGTTGTCGGCGACGTGATCGGTAAGTATCACCCGCACGGTGATACCGCGGTGTACGACACCATCGTCCGCATGGCTCAGCCTTTCTCCCTGCGCTACCTGCTGGTCGACGGTCAGGGCAACTTCGGTTCGGTCGACGGCGACAACGCTGCGGCCATGCGATACACCGAAGTGCGCATGACCAAGCTGGCGCACGAACTGCTGGCTGACCTGCATAAAGAAACCGTGGACTGGGTGCCGAACTACGACGGCACCGAACTGATCCCGGCGGTCATGCCGACCCGCGTGCCAAACCTGCTGGTCAACGGTTCCAGCGGTATCGCCGTGGGCATGGCGACCAACATTCCGCCGCACAACCTCGGTGAAGTCATCGACGGTTGCCTGGCGCTCATCGACAATCCTGAGCTGACCGTCGATGAGCTGATGCAATACATCCCCGGTCCGGACTTCCCGACTGCCGCGATCATCAACGGTCGCGCCGGCATCATCGAAGCCTACCGCACCGGTCGCGGGCGCATTTACATGCGTGCCCGTTCGATCATTGAAGACATCGACAAGGTCGGTGGTCGTCAGCAGATCGTCATCACCGAGCTGCCGTACCAGCTGAACAAGGCGCGTCTGATCGAGAAGATCGCCGAGCTGGTCAAAGAGAAGAAGCTGGAAGGCATCACCGAACTGCGCGACGAGTCCGACAAGGACGGTATGCGCGTCGTGATCGAACTGCGTCGCGGCGAAGTGCCTGAGGTGATCCTCAATAACCTGTACGCCCAGACCCAGTTGCAATCGGTATTCGGCATCAACATCGTTGCGCTGATCGATGGCCGCCCACGCATCCTTAACCTCAAGGATCTGCTGGAAGCCTTCGTTCGTCACCGTCGCGAAGTGGTCACCCGTCGTACCGTGTTCGAACTGCGCAAGGCGCGTGAGCGTGGCCACATCCTCGAAGGCCAGGCCGTCGCCCTGTCGAACATCGACCCGGTTATCGCTCTGATCAAGGCTTCGCCGACTCCTTCGGAAGCCAAGGAAGCGTTGATCAGCACGCCTTGGGAATCTTCCGCCGTAGTGGCGATGGTTGAACGAGCCGGTGCCGATTCGTGCCGTCCTGAAAACCTCGATCCGCAATACGGTCTGCGCGAAGGCAAATACTTCCTTTCGCCAGAGCAGGCGCAAGCCATTCTGGAACTGCGTCTGCACCGTCTGACCGGTCTGGAGCACGAAAAGCTGCTGGCCGAGTATCAAGAGATCCTCAACCAGATCGGCGAGCTGATCCGCATCCTCAACAGCGCCGTGCGCCTGATGGAAGTGATCCGCGAAGAGCTGGAAGTGATCCGTGCCGAATATGGCGATCAGCGTCGCACCGAGATTCTCGATGCCCGTCTCGACCTGACCCTGGGTGACATGATCCCGGAAGAAGAGCGCGTCGTGACCATTTCCCACGGTGGCTACGCCAAGACTCAGCCATTGGCTGCGTACCAGGCTCAGCGTCGTGGCGGTAAGGGCAAGTCGGCTACCGGCGTCAAGGATGAGGACTACATCGCTCACCTGTTGGTTGCCAACAGCCACACCACGCTGCTGCTGTTCTCCAGCAAGGGCAAGGTGTACTGGCTCAAGACCTACGAGATTCCGGAAGCGTCCCGCGCCGCCCGTGGTCGTCCGCTGGTCAACCTCTTGCCGTTGAGCGAGGGCGAATACATCACCACCATGCTGCCGGTCGATCTCGAAGCCATGAAGCGTCAGGCTGACGAAGAAGAAGCCGAAGGCGTTGAAGCTGATGTAGAAGACCTCGAAAACAGCAACGAAACCGACGAGGAGCGCCGCGCGCGCATCAAGGCTGCCGACCGCAAGAAGGCGCCGTTCATCTTCATGTCGACCGCCAACGGTACGGTCAAGAAGACTCCGCTGGTGGCCTTCAGTCGTCAGCGCAGCGTCGGTCTGATCGCCCTGGAGCTGGACGAAGGCGACATTCTGATCTCCGCTGCCATCACCGATGGCGAGCAGGAAATCATGCTGTTCTCCGACGGCGGCAAAGTGACCCGCTTCAAGGAATCCGAAGTTCGCGCCATGGGCCGTACCGCCCGGGGTGTGCGTGGCATGCGTCTGCCGGAAGGACAGAAGCTGATCTCCATGCTGATTCCGGAAGAAGGCAGCGAGATCCTCACTGCTTCCGAGCGTGGTTATGGCAAGCGTACTGCCATCACCGAGTTCCCTGAGTACAAGCGTGGTGGTCAAGGTGTTATCGCCATGGTCAGCAACGAGCGTAACGGCCGCCTGGTCGGCGCGGTTCAGGTGCAGGATGGCGAAGAAATCATGCTGATCTCCGATCAGGGCACTCTGGTGCGTACTCGTGTCGACGAAGTGTCGAGCCTGGGTCGTAACACGCAGGGCGTCACCCTGATCAAACTGGCCAAGGATGAAACCCTGGTCGGTCTGGAGCGGGTTCAGGAGCCTTCGGAAGTCGAAGGTGAAGAGCTTGAAGGTGAAGAGGGCGAGGAGTTCGAGGGCAACGTCGTGATCGACGATGCCGCCGAAGACCAGCAGCTCGACGCCGCAGCAGACGAAGAGCCGCAAGAATAAGCGGACAAGCGAGGGGGCGGATGAAAATTCGCCCCCTTGTTATTTGTCCGGTATGAAATTTCGACATCATGGAGATTCCCTTTGGGAGCGAGCCTGCTCGCGAATGCAGACGCTGCGGTACCTCTGACACACCGCGGTGATGCATTCGCGAGCAGGCTCGCTCCCACAGGGCCATGTTGATCGGTAGTGTGATTTATTGCGTGATATCACCAAATCAGAGCGAGACTGGATGTGAGCAAGCGAGCCTATAACTTCTGCGCCGGCCCTGCGGCGCTTCCCGAAGCTGTCCTGCAACGCGCCCAAGGTGAACTCCTTGACTGGCACGGCAAGGGCCTGTCGGTCATGGAAATGAGCCATCGCAGCGATGAGTTCGTGTCCATCGCGACCCAGGCCGAGCAGGATTTGCGTGACCTGCTGAATATCCCTTCGAACTACAAAGTGCTGTTTCTGCAAGGTGGTGCCAGCCAGCAATTCGCGCAGATTCCACTGAACCTGTTGCCTGAAGGCGGCTCTGCCGACTACATCGACACCGGTATCTGGTCACAGAAAGCCATCGAAGAAGCGTCGCGCTACGGCCACGTCAATGTTGCCGCCACCGCCAAGCCTTACGACTATTTCGCCATTCCGGGTCAGAACGAGTGGAACCTGTCGAAAGACGCCGCTTACGTTCACTACGCGCCGAACGAAACCATCGGCGGTCTGGAATTCCAGTGGATCCCGGAAACCGGCGACGTACCGCTGGTGGCTGACATGTCCTCGGACATTCTGTCGCGCCCGGTCGACATCTCGCGTTTCGGCATGATCTACGCGGGTGCGCAGAAAAACATCGGCCCGAGCGGCATCGTCGTCAACATCATCCGCGAAGACTTGCTCGGCAAGGCCCGTGCCCTGTGCCCGACCATGCTCGACTACAAGGTCGCTGCCGATAACGGCTCTATGTACAACACCCCGCCGACCCTGGCCTGGTACCTGTCCGGTCTAGTGTTCCAGTGGCTGAAAGAGCAGGGTGGCGTCGAAGCCATCGCCAAGCTCAACGACGTCAAGCAGCGCACGCTGTATGACTTCATCGATGCCAGTGGTCTCTACAGCAACCCGATCAACAAGTCCGACCGCTCGTGGATGAACGTGCCGTTCCGTCTGGCTGATGATCGTCTGGACAAGCCGTTCCTGGCCGGCGCCGACGCACGCGGTCTGCTCAACCTCAAGGGCCACCGCTCCGTGGGCGGCATGCGCGCCTCCATCTACAACGCCGTCGACATCACCGCCGTCAATGCGCTGGTGGCGTACATGGCTGAATTCGAGAAGGAACACGGCTGATGTCCGAGCAAGAACTCAAGGCGCTGCGCGTTCGCATTGACGCTCTGGACACCAAAGTCATGGAGCTGATCAGTGAGCGTGCGCGTTGCGCCCAGGAAGTCGCACGAGTAAAGATGGCTTCGCTGGCCGAAGGCGAAGTGCCGGTGTTCTATCGTCCCGAGCGCGAAGCTCAGGTGCTCAAGCGCGTGATGGAGCGCAATCAGGGGCCGTTGGGCAACGAAGAGATGGCGCGGTTGTTCCGCGAAATCATGTCTTCCTGTCTGGCGCTGGAGCAGCCGCTGAAAGTGGCTTATCTCGGCCCTGAAGGCACCTTCACGCAAGCGGCGGCCATGAAACACTTCGGTCACGCAGTCATCAGCAAGCCGATGGCGGCAATCGACGAAGTGTTCCGTGAAGTCGCGGCCGGTGCGGTGAATTTTGGCGTGGTGCCGGTGGAAAACTCCACCGAAGGCGCGGTCAACCACACGCTGGACAGCTTCCTCGAGCACGACATGGTGATCTGTGGCGAAGTCGAGCTGCGTATCCACCATCACCTGTTGGTCGGTGAAAATACCAAGACCGACAGCATCAGCCGCATCTATTCCCATGCGCAGTCGCTGGCCCAGTGCCGCAAGTGGCTGGATGCGCATTACCCGAATGTCGAGCGCGTGGCGGTGTCGAGCAACGCCGAAGCGGCCAAGCGGGTCAAGGGCGAGTGGAATTCGGCGGCAATCGCTGGCGACATGGCGGCCGGGCTGTATGGCCTGACTCGTCTGGCCGAGAAGATCGAAGACCGTCCGGACAACTCGACGCGCTTCCTGATGATCGGTAACCAGGAAGTGCCGCCGACCGGCGACGACAAGACCTCGATCATCGTGTCGATGAGCAACAAACCCGGCGCGCTTCACGAGTTGCTGGTGCCGTTCCATGACAACGGGATCGACCTGACCCGCATCGAAACCCGTCCGTCGCGCAGCGGCAAATGGACTTACGTGTTCTTCATCGACTTCGTCGGCCACCACCGTGATCCGTTGATCAAGGGTGTATTGGAGAAGATCAGTCAGGAAGCAGTGGCACTCAAAGTGCTGGGTTCCTACCCGAAAGCAGTTCTGTAAGGGGCGGTAGTAATGAGTGGCAATTTCCTCGCTCTGGCACAGCCGGGCGTGCAACAACTTTCGCCGTACGTTCCGGGCAAGCCTGTGGATGAACTGGCGCGTGAGCTGGACCTTGATCCGGCCAAAATCGTCAAACTGGCAAGCAACGAAAACCCGCTGGGCGCCAGCCCGAAAGCGCTGGCGGCGATCCGCGAAGAACTGGCCGAGCTGACCCGTTACCCGGATGGTAATGGTTTCGCGCTGAAATCCCTGCTGGCCGAGCAGTGCCGTGTCGACCTGAACCAGGTCACCCTGGGCAATGGCTCGAACGACATTCTCGAACTGGTCGCGCGCGCCTATCTTGCGCCGGGCCTGAATGCCGTGTTCAGCGAGCACGCGTTCGCTGTGTATCCGATTGCCACTCAGGCGGTCGGTGCCGAGGCCAAAGTCGTCCCAGCCAAAGATTGGGGGCACGATTTGCCGGCGATGCTCGCGGCCATCGATGCCAACACCCGCGTAGTATTCATCGCCAACCCGAACAACCCGACCGGCACATGGTTCGGCGCCGAAGCGCTGGACGAATTCCTGCAGGACGTACCGGAGCATGTGCTGGTGGTGCTGGACGAGGCGTACATCGAGTACGCCGAAGGCAGCGATCTGCCGGACGGTCTGGACTTCCTCGCTGCGTACCCGAATCTGCTGGTTTCGCGCACGTTCTCCAAGGCCTATGGTCTGGCGGCGTTGCGCGTTGGTTATGGCCTGTCCACTCCGGTAGTGGCGGACGTGCTGAACCGTGTTCGCCAGCCGTTCAACGTCAACAGCCTGGCTCTGGCCGCTGCCTGTGCGGCTTTGAAGGACGAAGAGTATCTGGCGCAAAGCCGTCAGCTCAACGAATCCGGCATGCAGCAGTTGCAGGCGGGTTTTCGTGAGTTGGGTCTGAGCTGGATCGAGTCCAAAGGCAACTTCATCTGTGTCGACCTCGGTCAGGTAGCCGCGCCGATTTTCCAGGGGCTGCTGCGCGAAGGCGTAATTGTGCGTCCAGTGGCCAATTACGGCATGCCGAACCACCTGCGGGTGACCATCGGTCTGCCGGCGGAAAACAGCCGCTTCCTCGAAGCGCTGCGCAAGGTTCTGGCTCGTGGGTGATGTCACTGCTCTGCAATCTGCTGCACCTATGATCGGTCGCCTTGTAGTGGTCGGTCTGGGGTTGATCGGTGGTTCGTTTGCCAAGGGCTTGCGTGAAAGCGGCGTGTGCCGCGAAGTGGTTGGGGTCGATCTCGATCCGCAGTCGCGCAAGCTGGCGGTCGAGTTGGGTGTGGTGGATCGCTGCGAAGATGACCTGGCGGCTGCATGCCAGGGCGCGGACGTGATTCAGTTGGCGGTGCCGATTCTGGCGATGGAGAAAGTGCTCGCGCGATTGGCGAGCATGGATCTGGGTCAGGCGATTCTGACCGATGTCGGCAGCGCCAAAGGCAATGTCGTGCGCGCGGCAACCGAAGCGTTTGGTGGTATGCCGGCGCGCTTCGTGCCGGGCCATCCGATTGCCGGTTCCGAGCAGAGTGGGGTGGAAGCCTCCAATGCCGAGCTGTTCCGTCGCCATAAAGTGATCCTCACGCCGCTTGAGCAAACAGATCCGGCTGCGCTGGCGGTGGTCGATCGTCTGTGGCGCGAACTGGGCGCCGACGTCGAGCACATGCAGGTCGAGCGTCACGATGAAGTGTTGGCCGCAACCAGTCATCTGCCGCACCTGCTGGCGTTCGGTCTGGTCGATTCGTTGGCCAAGCGCAATGAAAATCTTGAGATCTTCCGTTACGCTGCGGGCGGTTTCCGCGATTTCACAAGAATCGCCGGAAGCGACCCGGTGATGTGGCACGACATCTTCCTCGCCAACCGCGAGGCTGTCCTGCGCACACTCGATACATTTCGCAGCGACCTCGACGCCTTGCGCGACGCGGTCGATGCAGGGGATGGGCACCAATTGTTGGGCGTTTTCACTCGCGCCCGGGTTGCCCGCGAGCATTTCAGTAAAATCCTGGCCCGCAGGGCCTATGTGGACGCTATGAATTCCAACGATCTGATCTTCCTGGCTCAACCTGGTGGCCGCCTGTCCGGTCGGATTCGCGTACCGGGTGACAAATCCATTTCCCACCGTTCGATCATGCTCGGCTCGCTGGCCGAAGGCGTCACCGAAGTCGAAGGTTTCCTTGAGGGCGAAGACGCCCTGGCAACCTTGCAGGCATTCCGCGACATGGGCGTGGTCATCGAAGGCCCGCACCACGGCCGCGTGACCATTCACGGTGTTGGCCTGCACGGCCTGAAACCTGCGCCGGGCCCGATCTATCTGGGCAACTCCGGTACCTCGATGCGTCTGCTGTCCGGTCTGTTGGCCGCGCAGAACTTCGACAGCACCCTGACCGGTGATGCTTCGCTGTCCAAGCGTCCGATGAATCGCGTGGCCAATCCACTGCGTGAAATGGGCGCCGTGATCGAAACTGCCGCTGAAGGTCGTCCGCCGATGACCATTCGTGGTGGCCACAAGCTCAAAGGTCTGACCTACACCATGCCGATGGCCAGTGCTCAGGTGAAATCCTGCCTGCTGCTCGCCGGTCTGTACGCTGAAGGCAAGACCACGGTTACCGAGCCTGCGCCGACCCGCGACCATACCGAGCGCATGCTGCGTGGCTTTGGCTACCCGGTGAGCGTTGATGGTGCGACGGCTTCGGTCGAGTCCGGCGGCAAGCTGACCGCTACTCATATCGAAGTACCAGGCGACATCTCGTCGTCGGCGTTCTTCCTGGTGGCTGCTTCGATTGCCGAAGGTTCGGAGTTGGTGCTTGAACACGTCGGCATCAACCCGACCCGTACCGGCGTCATCGACATCCTCCGTCTGATGGGCGCGGACATCACTCTGGAAAACCAGCGTGAAGTCGGCGGCGAACCTGTGGCTGACCTGCGCGTGCGGGCAGCTAAACTCAAGGGTATCGAGATTCCCGAAGCGCTGGTTCCGCTGGCCATCGATGAATTCCCGGTACTGTTCGTGGCCGCTGCCTGCGCCGAAGGGCGCACCGTGCTGACTGGTGCCGAAGAGCTGCGGGTCAAGGAATCGGATCGCATTCAGGTGATGGCGGACGGTTTGCTGGCGCTGGGCGTCAAATGTCAGCCAACTCCGGACGGCATCATCATCGACGGCGGCCAGATTGGCGGCGGCGAAGTGCATGGTCACGGCGATCACCGTATCGCGATGGCCTTCAGCGTTGCATCCTTGCGCGCCACTGCACCGATCCGCATCCATGATTGCGCCAACGTCGCGACGTCGTTCCCGAACTTCCTCGCATTGTGCGGTCAGGTCGGTATTCGTGTGGCACAAGAGGCTCAGTCGTGAAGAACATTGCACCGGTCATCACCATCGATGGGCCAAGCGGCTCGGGCAAAGGCACCGTTGCCGGGATTCTGGCCAAGCGTCTTGGCTGGAATCTGCTGGATTCCGGTGCGCTTTACCGTTTGCTGGCGTTCGCTGCGCACAACCATGGTGTCGACCTGACCAATGAAGAGCTGTTGAAGAAACTTGCCGCTCATCTGGATGTTCAGTTCATTGCGGCGACCGACGGTCAATTGCAACGGATCATTCTGGAAGGTGACGAGGTCAGCGATGTCATTCGCACCGAAAGCGTCGGCTCCGGCGCTTCGCAAGTGGCTGCATTGCCGGCCGTGCGCGAGGCGCTGCTGCAGCGCCAGCGTGCTTTCCAGGAAGCGCCGGGCCTTGTAGCTGACGGTCGCGACATGGGTACGGTGGTTTTTCCCGATGCACCGCTGAAGATTTTCCTGACTGCCAGTGCCGAGGAACGGGCGCGCCGTCGATATTTGCAGTTGAAGGGCAAAGTCGAGGGTGTTAGTCTGTCGAGTCTGCTAGATGAGATCCGTGCACGCGACGAGCGTGACACCCAGCGCGCAGTGGCCCCGCTCAAACCGGCGGCCGACGCGATACAGCTGGATTCCACGGAGTTGTCCATCGATCAGGTGCTTGAACGCATCATGAGCGAGATCGCCATTCGCGATATCGCCGGGTGACCAAGAAGGCCGCAGGGGACCAGTCATAGTCCTGCAGCGCTTCTTTTAAATGAAACTAACCCACACCGTCTGGGGTGTGGAGATGGGCGTATTCTTCGCCCTCATCTACAGGAATTAAAATGAGCGAAAGCTTTGCGGAACTCTTTGAAGAAAGCCTAAAAACCCTGAACCTTCAGGCAGGCTCCATCATCACCGGTGTTATCGTTGATATCGATTACCAAGCTCGCTGGGTAACCGTTCACGCTGGCCTGAAGTCTGAAGCACTCATCCCGCTTGAGCAGTTCTACAACGACGCTGGCGATCTGACTATCAATGTCGGTGACGAAGTTCACGTTGCTCTGGACTCGGTTGAAGACGGTTTCGGTGAAACCAAGCTGTCCCGTGAAAAAGCCAAGCGCGCCGAGTGCTGGATCGTTCTGGAAGCAGCCTTCGCAGCTGAGGAAGTGGTCAAGGGCGTTATCAACGGTAAGGTTAAAGGCGGCTTCACTGTCGACGTTAACGGCATCCGTGCGTTCCTGCCAGGTTCCCTGGTTGACGTCCGTCCAGTGCGCGACACCACGCACCTGGAAGGCAAAGAGCTGGAATTCAAGGTCATCAAGCTGGACCAGAAGCGCAACAACGTTGTCGTTTCCCGTCGCAGCGTCCTGGAAGCCGAGAACTCCGCCGAGCGTGAAGCTCTGCTGGAATCCCTGCAGGAAGGCCAGCAAGTCAAAGGTATCGTCAAAAACCTCACCGATTACGGCGCATTCGTCGATCTGGGTGGCGTGGACGGCCTGCTGCACATCACCGACATGGCCTGGAAGCGCATCAAGCATCCTTCCGAGATCGTCAACGTTGGTGACGAAATCGACGTCAAGGTTCTGAAATACGATCGCGAACGCAACCGTGTTTCCCTGGGCCTGAAGCAACTGGGTGAAGATCCATGGGTTGCTATCAAAGCCCGTTACCCAGAAAGCACTCGCGTTACCGCTCGTGTAACCAATCTGACCGACTACGGCTGCTTCGCTGAGCTGGAAGAAGGCGTTGAAGGTCTGGTACACGTTTCGGAAATGGACTGGACCAACAAGAACATCCACCCTTCGAAAGTCGTACAAGTCGGCGACGAAGTGGAAGTTATGGTTCTGGATATCGACGAAGAGCGTCGTCGTATCTCCCTGGGCATCAAGCAGTGCAAATCTAACCCATGGGAAGATTTCTCTGGCCAGTTCAACAAGGGCGATAAAATCTCCGGCACCATCAAGTCGATCACCGATTTCGGTATCTTCATTGGTCTGGACGGCGGCATCGACGGTCTGGTTCACCTGTCCGACATCTCCTGGAACGAAGTTGGCGAAGAAGCTGTTCGTCGTTTCAAGAAGGGCGACGAGCTGGACACCGTTATCCTGTCGGTTGACCCAGAGCGCGAGCGTATCTCCCTGGGTATCAAGCAACTGGAAAGCGATCCGTTCTCCGAGTACGTCTCGGTTAACGACAAAGGCGCAATCGTTACTGGCACCGTGAAAGAAGTTGACGCCAAAGGCGCCATCATCGTTCTGGCCGACGATATCGAAGCGACTCTGAAAGCCTCCGAAATCAGCCGTGACCGCGTTGAAGACGCGCGCAACGTTCTGAAAGAAGGCCAGGAAGTAGAAGCCAAGATCATCAGCGTTGATCGTAAGAGCCGCGTGATCCAACTCTCCATCAAGTCGAAAGATGATGCTGAAGAGAAAGAAGCTATCCAGAGCCTGAAAGAGACTCCGGAAGCTGTTACCGGCGAGACCACCATGGCGGCATTGATGCGCCAGGCATTGGCCAAACAGAACTAAGTTCTGCTTGATCATTAAAAAGGGCGACTTCGGTCGCCCTTTTTTGTGCCTGTGATTTGATGGGTGTGCTTACTTTTTGTGCGAACAGCGCTGCTTGTGAAACCATTCCATGCGCCCGATTGTCTGTTTCTTTAATCGGATCAATCGCCTATTCGCGACTAAGCTTGTCTTAAGCGTGTAGTGGTCGGGCGTAGCCTGGCATAAGGAAGTGAATGAACAAGTTTATTGCCCTCATGGCTGTGTTGGTTTTGGCAGGCTGCACCACTAGCGCCAAGACTCATGCGGTACGTGGCGTCAGCGGTATCGAGGTCGACTGCTCTGGATTGGGTTCTGGCTGGGAGAAGTGTCAAAAACGAGCAGCGAAGGAGTGCAAGGGGGCTGGCTACAAAGTGATCACCCGATCGGATGATGCCAAGGATGAGGATGAGTTTCCTTTTGGCTTCAACCCTGCTGGCTACGTGACGCGAACCATGTTGGTCATCTGTCGCTGAGTGTCGTGAGCTGGTTTGTTGATTTGATGCCCTGAAAATGGGCGTTTCAACGCCGAGGAATATATGTCAATCCCTGGGCTGTTCAAAATCTTCCGGGCGTGCTAAAACCTTTCAAGCGCTGATCTAGCTGCTTGAAAAAGAAGGGAAAAATATGACGAAGTCGGAGTTGATCGAACGAATTGTCACCCATCAAGGGCTGCTCTCATCCAAGGATGTGGAGTTGGCCATCAAGACCATGCTTGAACAAATGTCCCAGTGCCTGGCTACCGGAGATCGCATCGAGATCCGTGGGTTTGGCAGTTTCTCTCTGCATTATCGTGCGCCGCGCGTTGGGCGCAATCCGAAGACCGGTCAGTCGGTCAGTCTGGATGGCAAGTTCGTTCCGCATTTCAAGCCAGGTAAAGAACTGCGTGATCGAGTGAACGAGGAAGAGGAGGAGGGGGTTTGACAATCGCTATTTTTCCTGGGGTGGCTCATGCGTAACCTCAAGCGTATCTTTCTTGGCGTTTTCATTCTTTTATTGGTGCTATTGATTCTGGCATTTGTGCTGGAGAACCAGCAGTCGGTATCGTTAGTGTTTCTGGGTTTGTCTGGTCCGCAGTTGCCGGTTTCGCTTGTTGCGGTTTTGGCGTTGCTCATCGGCATGCTGATTGGTCCGATTCTTGGCTGGTTTCTAGGACGTTCGTCCAAAGCAGCGCGCAAACGTCTTACTTGAAACGATAGATGCAGGGCATCTGTCGAATTGCGTCTCTACCTGCCTATATCCATTCGTAAAACGTCCGTTAAGCTGTAAAATGCAGCCCTTGTTCGACAACGCCTTTAACGCACGTCGATTCAGACTGACTTTGACGGAGGCCATAATTGATGGCTTCTGAATTCATGGATTAGATGGTGCTCGTTGATGGCACTGTCCGCAGCTCAAGGGTATGGTTTCGCGTGAAAATTTTAGTTACCGGCGGCGCCGGGTTCATCGGCTCGGCAGTCATCCGTCATATCATCTCCAATACAACCGACTCAGTCGTTAACGTCGATAAACTGACTTACGCCGGTAATCTGGAATCCCTGGCAGAGGTTAGCCAGGACGCGCGTTATGCATTTGAGCACGTTGATATCTGCAATCGCGATCAAATCGACCGTGTTCTGCATGAACATCAACCAGATGCGATCATGCATCTGGCCGCAGAGTCTCATGTCGATCGCTCGATTTCCGGACCATCCGAGTTCATTCAAACCAATATCATCGGTACTTACACCCTGCTGGAAGCCGCGCGCCACTATTGGGCTGCATTGGAGGATGGGCGTAAAGCCAACTTCCGCTTTCACCACATTTCTACTGATGAGGTTTACGGTGATCTTGAAGGTCCGGAAGACCTCTTCACCGAAACTACGCCTTATCAGCCAAGCTCGCCTTACTCGGCAAGCAAGGCAAGTTCCGACCATCTGGTTCGCGCTTGGGCCCGTACTTATGGCCTGCCTACTCTGGTCACCAATTGCTCGAACAATTACGGCCCCTGTCATTTTCCTGAGAAATTGATTCCTCTGATCATTCTCAATGCACTTGAAGGCAAGCCGCTGCCGGTCTATGGCAAGGGCAATCAGGTTCGTGACTGGCTGTACGTAGAGGATCACGCTCGTGCGTTATACAAGGTCGTGACGGAGGGGGACATCGGTGAGACCTACAACATTGGTGGTCATAATGAGAAGCAGAATATCGAAGTGGTGCATACCCTATGTGCATTGCTGGACGAGCTGCGCCCTGACTCCGCTCACCGTCCGCACGCAAGTTTGATCACTTATGTTCAGGATCGCCCTGGTCACGATCAACGCTACGCAATCGATGCGAGCAAGATCCAGCGCGAGCTGGGGTGGACTCCCCAGGAAACTTTTGAAACCGGTATTCGCAAGACCGTCGAATGGTACTTGAGTAACACCGAATGGGTAGAGCACGTAAAGAGTGGTAGCTACCTGCAATGGATTGACCAGAATTACGCAGGTCGCTCGAACAAGGTATGAAAATTCTCTTGTTGGGAAAAAATGGCCAGGTTGGTTGGGAGCTGCAGCGCTCCTTGGCGCCGCTTGGTGAGTTGATTTCCCTTGATCGCGATACGGTCGATGGTTTGTGCGGCGACGTGTCTGACCTGGACGCGTTACGCGCCACCATACGTCAGGTAGCCCCGAATGTTATCGTCAACGCCGCCGCATATACTGCCGTGGATAAGGCAGAGTCTGAGCCGCAACTCGCTGAGCGAGTAAATGGTCAGGCACTTTGTGTGATGGCAGAGGAAGCGCTGTCCTGCGATGCATGGCTGATTCATTACTCGACTGATTATGTCTTCAGTGGGGATGGTTCTGCACCTTGGCGGGAAGATGATCCGGTCGCTCCCCTGAATCAGTACGGTGCCAGCAAGCTTCTAGGCGAGCAGGCGATTGTCGATTCGGGGTGTAAGCATCTAATTTTTCGTACCTGTTGGGTATATGCTGCTCGCGGCAACAACTTCGCAAAAACCATGTTGCGACTGGCGAAAGATCGTGAGTCTCTCGATGTTATTGCCGATCAGGTAGGCGCGCCAACCGGTGCTGATCTGATTGCCGACGTGACTGCTTTTGCAATTCTCAAAGTGATGCAGCGTCCCGAATTGGCGGGTGTTTATCACTTGGCCGCCCGTGGAGAGGTTTCATGGCATGGGTATGCCACCCAAGTCATCGATTTCGCCAAAGACAACGGCGAAGCGCTCGCCGTGACGTCTGTAAACGAGATAGCCACGACTGCTTATCCAACGCCTGCACGTCGCCCACTCAATTCACGGCTGAATACTCAGAAGTTGCGCGACAATTTTTCTCTGCACTTGCCGGATTGGCAAAGTGGTGTAACCCGAATGCTTAGGGAAGTTTTGAACAAATGACCACGACAAATCGTAAAGGCATCATCCTCGCCGGTGGCTCCGGCACTCGTCTGCATCCTCTGACTCTTGGGGTGTCCAAGCAGATGTTGCCGATTTACGACAAGCCGATGATATTTTATCCGCTGTCGGTGCTGATGCTGGCGGGCATGCGTGAAGTCCTGATTATTTCCACGCCTGAAGATTTGCCATGTTTCCGTAAACTGTTGGGTGATGGCAGCCTGTATGGCATCAAGCTGACGTACGCCGAGCAACCAAGTCCGGATGGCTTGGCACAGGCTTTTATTATTGGTGAAGAGTTCATCGGCGAGTCCCCTTGCTGCCTGATCCTCGGTGATAATATTTTCTACGGTCAGCACTTCTCGGATAATTTGCGCTCTGCCAGCTCTCAGCAGCATGGTGCGACCGTATTTGGTTATCACGTCTCCGATCCCGAGCGTTTTGGTGTTGTAGAGTTCGACAAAACCGGCCGGGCGCTAAGTATTGAAGAAAAACCGCTGAAGCCAAAATCCAACTATGCAGTGACCGGGCTGTATTTCTACGACAACGATGTTGTCGAGATCGCTAAAAATATCAAACCGTCCGATCGTGGCGAACTTGAAATCACCGATGTTAACCGTGCGTACCTCGAGCGCAAGACACTCAATGTTGAAATGCTAGGGCGTGGTTTCGCCTGGCTCGACACCGGGACCCATGATTCTCTACTCGAAGCGAGCCACTTTGTGCACACCATTGAGCAACGCCAAGGCCTGAAAGTGGCTTGTCTTGAAGAGATTGCCTATCACAATGGTTGGATTACCGCCGAGCAGTTGGGCGCTCAAGCTGATGCACTAAAGAAGACCGGGTACGGTCAGTACCTGCAGAAGCTGCTGGATTCACCATCTCGCTGATTCGAGCGCCGAGCCTTTTCGAGTCGAAGCGTTTTAACCGGTGCAAGCAGGAATGGCATGCCAGTAAAACATCCCAAGGTCGCGGTTTTGCTGGCTGCCTACAATGGTATGCAGTGGATCGAGGAGCAATTGGCCTCGATCCTCGGCCAGTTAGCTATCGACGTAACTATTTATATCAGTATTGATCCCTCCACTGATGGTACCGAAGGGTGGTGTGCTGCTTACGCCGCTGAGCATCCTGAAGTTTTAGTCTTGCCGGCTGCCGGCAGCTTCGGTGGAGCATCTCGAAATTTCTTTCGACTCATACGCGATGTCGACTTTGACGGTTACGATTTTGTTGCCTTCGCTGATCAGGATGACATCTGGCACACGAACAAGCTTCAGCGTGCGACGCATGTCCTCCAAACCCGTGAGGTGGATGCCTACTCCAGTAACGTCACGGCTTTCTGGCCAAATGGCAAAACTCATTTTCTGGACAAGGCACAACCTCAGGTTGCCTGGGATTTTCTTTTCGAGGCTGCGGGGCCCGGCTGTACGTACGTAATGAGTAAGAGCCTCGCGGATTCTCTAAAAAAATCGATGCTCGATAATTGGCGGCTTTTACAAGATGTCAGTTTGCATGACTGGTATTGCTATGCATTTGCCCGCAGCCATGGTTATCGTTGGTACATCGATCCTGAACCATCCATGAACTACCGCCAACACGAGCGTAACCAAGTGGGCGCCAACAAGGGTTTAAGCCCACTGGTTGCCCGCTACAAAACCATTCACGATGGTTGGTGGTTTAATCAGGTGCAACTGATTGCGCACTTGATCGGGCATGACTCACACCCCTTTGTACGAACCTGGCTGAAATTGCGGCGCAGGCACCTTTTGAGGCTGTCCTTCAGCGCCTGCCATTGTCGACGCCGGATGCGCGATAAGATTTTTTTCTTTTGCATTTGCTGGGTTACTGCGTTGATAGGGAAGATGACTAGATGATGGCCCCGAAGGTATTAGTTACAGGGGGGGCTGGTTTTGTTGGCGAAGCGGTAGTTTTCAAGCTGTTAGTGGACAAGAAGTTCTCCCCAATTGCATCTGCGCGCGGTATCACGCGCCTGAATGGACTGTGCCCGACCCAAATCTTCGACTTGACCCGCGTCGATGCCTTGCCCGTCCTTGATGATGTACAAGTTGTCATTCATGCCGCTGCTCGAGTGCATGTCATGAATGAGGCCTCAATGGACGCTTTGGCCGAGTTCCGTAAAGTAAATGTGATCGGCACCCTCAGGTTGGCGGAGCATGCTGCTGCATCAGGGGTTAAACGCTTCATCTTCGTTAGTTCAATTAAGGTCAATGGCGAAAGTACATGCTTGGGTATGCCGTTCAAAGCCGATGATCGACCCGATCCGCAGGATCCATACGGCGTATCCAAATACGAGGCTGAGGAGGGATTAAAGCAATTAAGTCGAGACACCGGCATGGAAGTGGTGATCATTCGCCCTCCACTGGTCTATGGTCCAGGGGTGAAAGCAAACTTTCGCAGCATGCTGAGTTGGCTGGCCAGACGTATCCCTTTGCCTCTAGGTGCTATCAGCAATCAACGAAGTCTGGTTTCGATCGGAAATCTGGTGAGTCTTATTGTTACGTGCATTGATCATCCCGCAGCCGCCAATCAGATCTTTCTGGTGAGCGACGGTGAAGACTTGTCTACAACTGAACTGCTCCGTCGGCTTTCTAAGGCGTTGGGTAACTCCGCGCGGCTTGTGCCATTCCCTGAGACGTTATTAACGCTAATGGCATCAGCGCTGGGGAGGAAGGCTATCGCGCAGAGAGTCTGCGGTTCCCTCCAAGTCGATATTAGTAAAAATCGTGATTTATTGGGATGGAGTCCTTCCGTCAATATGGACAAAGCCATGCGTCAGACCGCTGGCTATTATCTGGATGAACAATCGAAATGACTGTTTGGTGGCTTCTATTCGCAGTTTTCGCCATTTCATGGGCATCGACGTTTGTCTTGCGCCGTTATGCGCTGACGAAGAGTTTGATGGATATACCTAACGAGCGTAGCTCTCATTCGGTCCCTACGCCGCGCGGGGGCGGGGTGGCCATTGTAGTTTCCTTCCTTCTAGCGCTTCCCGTGCTTGCGGGTCTTAATCTGATAAGCGCCTCTACGCTGTATGGGGTCTTTGGCTCGGGTCTACTCGTCGCGTTGATAGGGTTCGCTGATGATCATGGCCATATTGCCGCCAGGTGGCGTTTGTTGGGTCATTTCATTGCGGCGGTATGGGCTCTGTTCTGGTTTAACGGTTTCCCCACAATCGATTTATTTGGCGTCGTTATTAATCTGGGGTGGTTTGGTGACATCCTGGGTGTGGTGTATTTGGTTTGGATGTTGAATCTGTATAACTTCATGGACGGGATTGATGGTTTGGCCAGCGCCGAGGCTATCAGTGTTTGCCTTGGAATGGGGTTGGTTTGTTGGATCAGCGGGAGCAGTGACTTGGCTTGGATGCCTTTGATTCTGGCAGGGGCAGTAGCAGGTTTTCTATGGTGGAATTTTCCACCCGCACGGATTTTTATGGGAGATGCAGGAAGTGGTTTTCTGGGGTTGGTGCTTGGGGGGTGGCAATCCAGTCTTCGGGAAATTCACCGGAAATGCTGTGGAGTTGGATGATTATGCTCGGCGTTTTTATTGTCGATGCAACCTGGACTTTAATTCAGCGTCTCTTGCGCGGCGACAAAGTATACGAAGCCCATCGTAGTCACGGATATCAGCATGCAACTGATCGGTGGGGTAGTCATGGACTGGTAACGGCGGGGGTCGTGATAATAAATGTGTGTTACTTGTTTCCACTGGCATTGATGGTCGGAAACAATTGGTTAAATGGTGCTTTCGGTGCGCTCTTGGCCTATTCCCCGCTAATGGTGCTGGCATGGAAGTTTAATGCTGGAGTGGCGGCATCCAAGTAGTCGGAGATATTTGAAGGGATATTAAAATTTTCGAGGAAAAGAGAGTTTCCAGGGCTTCCTTTTAATAAGCCTATCTGTCGATGTTTTGCGAGCTAGCCAGTCCGCGATCAAGGTGGCTGAGATCTTATAGTTAACAGCCCGCTGTTTTTTGAAAGCAACTTCGTAGGCGTTCAAAAAACGGCGGGCTGTTTAGATTACATTGGGGTCAATTCAGTTGAGTTGTTTTCCTGTTAGGCGCCGGCTCATCCTCTGAGTCGGCGGCCCAGATGAGCCAGTTTGCGTAAGATTTTCCACCCGGTACGCCCACATTTTCTTACTGCATCAAACAACGCAGGGTATTGTGCGAGCCGGTTGGCCAGGCTGCGCACCGCTCTGACTCCGCCTCTGTTTAGCTCCTGGCGACTAGAGTTAATCTCTTGCTGAAGGATACTGAGCTCTACCTGAAGTGCAGCTAAGCGATGTCGAGATTCCGCTTCCTGCGCTGTGACGTCGCGATAGCTACGGAGCATTGCCTGCAGGCGGAAATTTTCATATCTAGGCAGCCCGAGCATGTTGTTCGCCAGTCGACGCATGGCAGGCCAGGTCTTATATGTACGCAGCATTGACTGTGGACGGACACGATAAAGGCAACCAATCTTTGGAATGATCGCAATTTTTCGACCCGCTGCCGTCAACTTCAAGTAAAGCGCCCAATCTTCCCACATGGCCTTGCTGGATTCGTCCCATCCACCAAACTCTCTCAGCGTGGATGTTCTAAACCCTGCGTTCGCATGCCCAAGCTGGTTATCCAGTTGCGACGCAATTACACCGTCGCCAAGAGGGCGGTACACATACATGCCAGATCGCACGATGTTGAAATCAGTACCGTCATCAAAAGCACAAAGATAAGGAACGGCCGCGGCGTGCTGCGGATTTGATCTGAGAGAGAAAACGATATCTCTTACAAAATCATTCAACGGTACATCATCTGAGTCGATATTGATGATGAAATCAGTTTGTGCGGCCGCGAGGCCCGTATTTCGCGCCCCAGCCAAGCCCTTGTTTTGGGGGTGCCGTATTATCCGGTATGGTAATAGCAGATGTTCTTTTACCAGACTTTGCAATCCATCAACGTAATCTTCCTCTGACGCGTCATCGACGAAAACAACTTCTGCTGGTTTCAGGCTTTGATTGTTGATTCCGAAAATGAGGTCTTCGATGTAATCAAGCGGTGTATTAAATACAGGAACAATTATCGTGGCTTCGCCTGTGTTCCCTGCAAGTAGCTTGGGCTGCTGATCTCCAGGGAACGCCTTGACCAACTCATTGATATCATTTTGAGTTTGAGCCATCGTCGAAACGAAGGACTCTCGCAAATCATGAAATGCAGCTGACGACAATGAGAGGAGGCCATGAATTCGCGCGCGGAAGCTCAAAGCATTGGGGTCGGCTAAACAAATGCTTCGGAATTCCTCGGGGATCATTTCAGGAACCCCGCCGGCGTTGGCCATCAACGGGACAGTTGTGGAGAAGGCAACATCAAGTAGTGCGTAGGGATGATTGTCACCAAGATAGGGCATCAGGCAAATCGCGCGGTGCGCTCGCTCGTGTAAAGCATCAATCGCCTGCTGCCGACTTAAATTACAAAATTCCTCAACCTGATAATGCTCTCGCAATACCTCAAGCATGGAATCTGTTTGTGGGTTGCCATGAACTTTAGGCCCGATCAGGCAAATGGTGGTAATCCCGGCTTTTTTCCATTGCTCTACATCCACGCCAGCAAGGGAGTCCAGGAGCAAGTCATAGCCTTTCATACGGGAACGTTTCCCGTAAAAAATCAACGTATCAATCTTGGTCGATGCGTCAAGCTCAGAGACTGGGCTATGAAGAGGGTAGCGCAGCAGGACATTGTTTTCCGCTGGGACGTTAATGCCGGCTTCAGCATAAAGCTCGCGCAGGAAGGTAGTAGGGAAGACTGCTAAGTCAGCACCTTCCACAGAAATTTTTTCTTTTTCGGCCGTACCCGAATGGGATAGTCCGAGCCACGATTCATGCGCATTCTCAAGATAATGGGTTATGCCATGGCAGTGGGCGATAATTCTGATCGTTTGCGGCAGCAACCCTGTTTGTTTCGCCTGAGCGATTCGGCAGCCGATACCTTGATAATCGCCATATTGAATTGTCGAAATATCAGGAAAATAAAATAGAAATTGCTGCACTGCTTTTAGAAATTGATCTTCTAAAGGTAAGGACTGTATGTCGGATTCAACCAATAACATTGAAGTGGACACAAGTTTTTCAGCGCGCAGAATTTCCTGGGTGAGTCCGTTAGCTACGCCGCCGAACAAGCAAAGTGATTTGTCGTAGCCGTAAGACTCTCGTTGCTCTCGAACGAATGTACCAATTCCTCCAGTGTTGTGAATTCCGGCGTATTCCGTAGTCACTAGAAGATGCTGTGGCCACTCATCGCCATGCAGTAAGCCAACGTCGATAAGGAATTCTTTGTAGAACTCTTCGGAGCAAGCGCATTCAATGAAAATCGTAGAGATAACCGGATCGTATTGATTCGCACGAGTATGCCCTGATCGGATGATCTCCAAGCCACTTGAGACGAAATAACGTTCAAGTTCCGTAAAGGACCATTCCCGGACGTGTGATTTGTTCTCAGGTCGGCTATTTACATCTTCATAATCGAGAAGTGTACGATCAGGAGTTGATACAACTAGACGGCTGCCAGGGCGCGCGATTAATTGCGCGCGCATCCATGCGACCAGAGGTCTTGGGTCGGTCAAATGTTCGATTACATCTGACAAAATCATGACGACTGGAGCTGTATTCGTCAGTTCCAGTGAGATTCGGGAAAGATCATCCCAGGATGTCAGGTCACATTCTACCCATTGCCATTCAGGATAGGCGGCGCGGCTTAGGGATAGGGAACCATGATAGTCGATCCCCATGACGTCATATCCGCCACCCTGGAAATAGTGAACGAGCTTATGGCCGCCACCGCACCCGATATCGATCACATGGGTGATTCCCTGGCGATCAGCTATATTTCTCGCCTCCCAGAGAACATCCGGTTGCCAGACTACGTCGTTATTCTGGGCGTCTTCGTAAATGACGTTAACGGAGCGTGCCTCACCTTCGGAGGAAAAATTACGCTCAGGCGTTGTAAAATGCAGACCAATCGCTGGTAATTCATGCTCTTGCGTGGCGATTAGTTCGTTTTCGAAGTTAAATTTTGACATAGGCCTGAAAAATATCTCTACGAATGTAAGGTACGATGTTTTTAAACGATATTTACACAGTTGATTCGGGCGAGGAGGTCGGCTCGCCTTCGTCTGCCGTGCTGCTTGGCAGCGCGACCTCTCCCCAGAACTTCTTGTTGCCAGTCACGCTGATAGCGCAAAAATCGTAGAGTCCATAGCACTCTTGATAAACTTGCAGGGAGTCGTGTCGCGCTATTCCTGCGATTAGCAAGTATTCGCGTGGTGCCACGTCAAGCTTGATCTTGGTTAAAAGGCAGCGTCGTTCTCCAGCTTTTATTGGGCCAATCGATGAGTTTTCATACATTGAGTGTGCCCCCCAATCAATGTGCCCGACTGGTCGCGAATGCCGACACCGAAATCCACCGAGTCAAAGGCTGCATTAAACTTCACGACCAGGCGAACGGTCATCCATTCCCCTATACCAAAATTCGAGCGCTGAACGCCTTCATCATCGGTTATATACACTTCTTCAATGAGCGCGCTGTGATCACCCACGACATGGTCTCGCCGAATGTCAATAGACTCAAGTTCGGCCAGCTGGGAGTGCTTTTCCTCTGATTGAGCGGTTGTTACGGTGCTCGAATCGACCTGCTTGGTCGGGGCTTTTGCCTCTTCCCGGCTCATTTTGTAGTACACCGTCACGCCATCGGCCGTACCGCCCTCGAACACTTTCTTCCCGTGACTGAGAACGATGGCTCGTGTACATACTCGCTCGACCGCATGGGTGTCGTGAGTAACGAAGAACACAGTACCCCCGTTTTCTCGGAACTCATCTAGCTTGCGCATGCAGCGGGCTTGAAAAAATACGTCACCGACCGACAGGATTTCATCGACGATTAAAATTTCAGGCTCGAAGGATATTGCGACAGCGAAAGCAAGACGTGCGTACATCCCGCTACTGTATGTCTTCACTGGCTGCTCGAGAAAATCTCCGATGTCGGCAAATGCAGCGATTTCATCGAATTTGTTCTCTACGACTTCTTGCGAAACGCCCAGGATTGTAGCGTTCAGAAAGATATTTTCACGGCCTGTAAATTCAGGGTTGAAACCTGAGCCCAACTCTAGAAGAGCAGTTACGCGTCCGTTGATAGCTACCTTGCCTGATGTGGGTGTCAAGGTGCCCGCCAGGATTTGGAGTAACGTTGATTTTCCTGACCCATTACGTCCAATCACGCCAATTGTTTCGCCGCGTCG
Organism: Pseudomonas sp. Seg1; assembly: GCF_018326005.1. Classification (NCBI taxonomy): domain Bacteria; kingdom Pseudomonadati; phylum Pseudomonadota; class Gammaproteobacteria; order Pseudomonadales; family Pseudomonadaceae; genus Pseudomonas; species Pseudomonas sp. Seg1. The sequence goes on along the minus strand of NZ_AP021903.1, from coordinate 4,673,905 downwards.
AACTTCGAAACTAACGTCGTTAAGAGCCCAGAACTCCTTATACAGTTGGCGATGACCGCGATAGATCATTTGCATCATCCGATCGCTCGGCTTGCTGTACACCTGGTACATCTTGGAAACGTTTTCTACAGAAATTACGACATCAGAGGACATCAGCAAATCCTTTTCTCGTTTTTTGGAACCAGGCGTAGCCCAGGCAAGCAATGGCGATCGCCACTAGCGTATATATTCCTAACCCATACCAGTCCGGCATTTGCCCAAAAATCAACACCGCCCTTTGCTGTTCGATGATCATCGTTAATGGGTTGGCGTTCATTATAGGTCGGAGGTTTTCAGGCAAGGCGCTGACAGGATAAAAAACCGGGGCAAGAAAGGTCATAACCGTCATTAGTACGCCGATGGTTTGCCCAATGTCGCGTAGGAAAACTCCGAGCGACGCCAGCATCCATGCAAACCCTAGTGTCATGATTATCAATGGCACGATAATGAGTGGTGCAAAAATAGCTGTCCAATGTAAAAAGCCGTTCAAAATAACAAAGGCTCCCAACAGCACAATGAAACTAACTGCGCAGTGGAACAGTGCGGCCCCCAAGCTGATCACCGGAAGTATCTCCAGAGGAAACACTACTTTTTTTACATAATTAGTATTGCCGATAATTAACCCTGGTGCTCGATTCAGTACTTCGGCAAACAGGCTTTGTACAATCATTCCGACAAACAAGACGACAGCAAACTGAGTTTTGGTTTCCCCAGTGTCAACATTCCAGCGTGCTTTAAATACTACCGAAAAAACGAAGGTATATATAAGCAACATGAAAACAGGGTTCAAAAATGACCAAAGCAGGCCCATCATAGACCCTTTGTAGCGTCCTACCACCTCCCGCTTGATCATCTGCATGATCAACCGACGATTGGTACAAAGGCTTCGGGTCAACGCGAAGATGGAGGTAGGTTGATTGGCGTGTGGGTTCATTGGTATCCCTCTGGGTTTCGTTCTTGCCAGCGCCAACTGTCTGCGCACATCTGCTCTAGGCCACGGCTCGTCTTCCAGCCCCAAACACTTTCTGCATGGGAGGAGCCAAGGTGCTGCTTGAAAACACTCTCCAGCAAAACACTATTCCGGATGTCACCTCCGATGAAGTTCGGACGGGGTTCCAGTATGTCGTGAGCAGAGTGATGGCTGTCGGAAAAATTGTCTGGAATCAGCGTTTTACAGCTCGCCTGAGCAAGAGCTATGACAGTGTGCGAGCCAATGTAGCCTGCTCCACCTGTAACTAAAATCATAGATATACCTCTTTGTGTGTCCACGCTGTGCTCGCTAGTTTGCGTGCGGTAACGTCATGTTTAAGTATGCGAGGAGGTGTCACATTGTCTTCCTCAAGGGCAAAATCACATCTGGCTGGTCATCTCTGGTCCGAGGCAGTCTGGCTGCAGCCGCGAATGTTGATAGCCAAATGTGTTTCAGGGGGTGAGAGGCGCTTTAGCCTCTTGAGGTGCGGGCCGCGGTCACAGGTAGACTGGGCCTGCATTAGATGTGGCTCGCTAAGTGCTGATCAAGGCGCTTACGACAATCTGTATTTGCCAAGGAGTCGGAAAGCGTGGCGAGAGGTCCAGGTTTTCCATCCTGAGATTTTCGCAAGGCGCTGTTGCCCTGCACATGGCTAAGGAAATCAGCCTGCGCGCGGTCAGGAATAGCAGAAACAAACAGGGAGTAATTGATCAAAATTCGCATGAAAAAACGTGCTTCATCCCGATGTTGTGGGAGTTCGTTCTTGCGTTTATCCGAATAGTTAACTTCCTTGATGAATTTGACCATTCGATCAGATACAGGCTGAAAGTCCTGCATAAGTTTTGCATTTATCAACCCTCCACCGCCTGTGACCGACGTCATTCTCTATTCCTGAAACTTGGCTTACTCCCCTAAAGTGTTATCTAAGGGTAGGGTTGTGTTTTCATTTTCGTATTCATTGAATCCGATCCGGCGCTCGCCTTTGACTCCTGTAAAGTAGCTGCTGGCCATAGCGCCGCAGATTGTAATCTAGAGTGGGTGAATTTTCTATTGCCATCAGTTCGGCGCGGTTGCCTGTCCACATTGATTGGCGTGGGCACCCCCCTGGATGGCACGCGGCAGCTTCAAGAAGCCTGGTTTTGGGCTTTCAGCTGGGACGGAAGGGGTATTCCCCCAGGCTGAACCTCAAATGCCAATGGCGGGCGAGGCACCCATTGCGCTACGACGGCATGCTTGACTCCAAAAAAGTGATGATCAGTTCGCAAAGCAGACTTTACCGATGCCTCGGTTTGGCTAAATCAATGGGAAGCAAATATCCGCTTCGACCTCCGTCATCGCTAGGGTTACAATGGGCAATTTGCTAGCGAATAAATCTTTGAAAATCCAGCTTACAGAAAAAAATAAGGGTCGCGGCGTTGGGTTGGTAAGCGACTTGCCTGAGTTGCAGGGCGCAGGTGCTGATGAAGAGCGCGCCGATGTCGCAATACTGATGTGCACCTACAACGGCTCTTCATTCCTGCGGGAGCAGTTAGACTCTTTCGGTCGGCAGTCCTATCGTGACTGGACGCTTTACGTTTCGGACGATTCGTCTGCTGATTCGACGCGCGATATACTTGATGAGTATCAGCGTCGCTGGGGGAGCGGCAAGCTATTCGTTTTTGACGGGCCTTGCCAAGGCTTCGCAAAGAACTTCATGTCGCTCCTCAAAAGACCTGAGGTGCAAGCGCGTTATTACGCGTTTAGCGATCAGGATGATGTCTGGTTCGATGACAAGCTTGAGCGCAGCGTGGTCCGTTTGGCGTCCATGCCAGAGCAGAAGCCGGCATTATATTGTTCAAGAACCAGGCTGACTGATGCCGAGGGTAGTCCGATCGGATTCTCCCCTCTTTTCGCTCGTCCGCCATCTTTTCAGAACGCACTCGTCCAGAGCCTTGCGGGTGCGAATACCATGCTGATCAATCAGGCTGCTCGGGAAGTCCTTTTGAGCGTTCCTGAGGATTCCACGGTGGTAGCGCATGATTGGCTTGCGTATTTATTGGTCACTGCGTGCGGTGGCTGCACGTTCTACGACTCTGGAGCAACTCTGGACTATCGGCAGCATGGGGGTAACATTATCGGGGCGAATGCGAGCTACAAAGATCGCCTCTTTAGGGTCCGCAATATGCTCTCGGGGCGATTTGTCGAGTGGAATGACGCGAATCTCGAAATTCTCAGGGCCTTTTATCCATTGCTGACTCAAGAAGCCCGAGCAACGCTTGAACACTTTGAAGCCGGGCGTACCCTGGGCTTCAAAGGGCGGCTATGTGAGTTCTACAGGGCTGGTATCTATCGTCAGACGCACGCGGCCAACATCAGCTTGATCGTCGCGGCCTGCCTCGGGAAAATATGAAGGCTCAAGAGTGTGCGCTGCGTCAAACACGGGAATGGCTGTCTCGCCGAGCTGCTGCATGCCCTCACCGAATGCCTCTCTGGCCTGCGTATGATAATGTACAAGCGTTTTCAATAGTTTTCTGCTCATGAGGGCGGCCATTGATGTCAGGTTATGCCAGTCAACCGCGGCGGCACCCACTGGATCGCTCAGCATTGGCGCGAGGATCTGAGCAAATTGATTGTTCGCCTGTACCAGGGTACGTCTCGGCGAATCCTTTTCTGCGCATACCGTTGCCACAATGAGCCTGCTGGAATCTTCTCATTGTGTTCGTCAAATATGGAGCGCTGAAAAATCCATAGATTTTTTGGCTCAATCATATGGAAACAACTTCGTTTTTGCCCAGGGCGGAGTACAAATTGTTGGATGGCCGTATTCAGGTGTGCATTTCCCGGAAAATGGTCGAAAACTGATACAAATACGTAATGCACGGATGAAAATTAACTGAATAGCATGTCCGTTGCTATTAGAGCCTAATATGAACACCATAAAAGCCTCCGTCATAATACCTACAAAGAACCCTGGGATGATTTTTCAGGACGTTCTCAGCGCGGTTGTTGCGCAAAAAACCGATTGGCCATTTGAAATAATAGTTATCGATTCCGGTTCTAAAGATGGCACGGTTGAGTTTGTACGAAGTTTTCCTCAGGCGTCGCTAATCGAGATTCCTTCCATTGAGTTTGGCCATGGCCGCACACGCAATCTTGCTATCTCGAAATCCAGGGGTGAGTTTGTCGCGGTTATTACTCATGACGCCAAGCCTGTTAATCATGACTGGTTGGCTAACTTGGTCTCTTGCGCAGAAAGCGACGAAAGAATTGCTGGAGTATTTGGTCGTCATATAGCTTACCCAAACGCGTCAATTTTCACAAAAAGAGAACTGGAACTTCATTTCGGCGGTTTTGACTCCTTTCCGATCGTTCATATGGAAGATGAAAGTCGTTATGCCAATGATGTTGGATACAGGCAGTTTTTACATTTTTTTTCGGACAATAATGCGTTGATCAGGCGCTCGGTATGGGAGTCCATACCCTATCCGGATGTTGACTTTGCTGAGGATCAGGCATGGGCCAAGCTTATTATCGAGGCTGGGTATCGCAAAGCGTACTCCGAAGCTGGCGCTGTTTATCATTCTCATGACTACACGTTGTTCGAGCGCTTCCAGCGCAGCTTCGATGAGAGCTATGCGTTTCGGCGTTTTTTCGGATACGTTCTTTCTCCAGATCTCAAGTCCATGATCCGTTCTGTTGCCGCACTGAGTCGGAGAGACATCAGCTTCGCCAAAAAAACAGGATTACTGAAAGGCTCCCCCGGAATCGTCCTTCACGCGTTGGTGGATAATGTGATGCGGGTTTTGGGACATTACTTGGGAGCACGAGGTGACAGAATACCCGCCGCAATTGTCAGCCGTATATCTCGCGATAAAAAGTTATTTGCTCAGTAGGGATTTCCATGAATTTTACAGTCGCGAAGAACAAAGCCAAGCAAGCGATAAGCTATTATCGTACGCACGGACTGCTGCCCCTGGTAAAGAAAACGATTGAAAGCATCGAGTCAAACAAGTCGGCGATTTTTACAAAGAATGATGTTCTTGGTTTTTATGATTTTGCACTCTACCAACCTTCAGGTGTGACCTATGTGGAAGGGAGTGCTGAAGCAAACACGGTTACATGGGTTGTACCTGCTTATGGCAAAGGATCAGGCGGGCACCTCAATATTTTCCGTTTTGTGTTCCTGCTAGAGAAGCTCGGCTACGAGTGTCGGGTTGTAATCGTCGGGTCTCACCCGGAATACGACATTAAACAAGCAAAGAGACAGATCTCTGACTGGTTTTTCCCATTAAAAGCTCAAGTGTATGATGGTCTGGCTTCTGTTCCGGCTTCTTACTACATGATGGCAACATCCTGGCAGACCGCTTACTATGTTCGCAACTTTCAAAATGCCAAGCATAAATGTTATTTTGTTCAGGATTTTGAGCCCTATTTTTATGCTGTCGGATCGGAGTCTGCGCTGGCCGAAGCTACATATTCTTTCGGATTCAACTGTATAACTGCCGGAGATTGGCTGGCAAACAAGCTTCGAGCGGAATATGGGGCTGATGCATATCCTATTGGTTTTTCATATGATCGTGCTTTGTATAAAGTCAAAGAGGCGAAAAGAACAACTGGGAAGAAGGTCTTCTTCTATGCCCGTCCTCCTACTCCGCGGCGCGCCTTTGAGCTTGGGTTGATTACGTTGAATGAAGTAGTCAAGCGAATTCCCGATGTGGAGGTTATATTTGCCGGTTGGGACGTTTCGTCCTTTAAAATACCGTTCGCTCACGTGAATGCCGGGACCATGAAAGTTAGTGATCTACCCGATCTCTACAACCAGTGCGATGTGGCTCTTGTGCTCTCGTTTACGAATCTGTCGCTCCTTCCGCTAGAGTTGATGGCGTGTGGGGTGCCTGTTGTCAGCAATCGTGCTCCTTGCACTGAGTGGCTGTTGAATGATCGTAATTCCATCCTGACTGAAGCAGTACCTGAACGTCTCGCTGACGCAGTTTGTGAGCTGTTACAGCGCCCAGAGACGCATGCTGCAATTCGCTCTGAGGGACTGGAGACTGCGAATTTTTCCAGTTGGGAATTAGAAGCTGAAAAGCTCAAGAATGCGTTAATTGAAATTGATAACTAATTTGCAGGGCCCGGTAATGCATAACAATCCTCGTTGTATAGTCTTAGGCGCCAGCGGATTTATTGGTTCCCGTCTTTGCGAAAAGCTTGGGGAGAAATACCCCAATGTCAAAGCCTTCGGTCGAAATCCCATGTATAAGGATGCATTCAAGAAATGCAAGTGGATTGAGGGTGATTTTGCCGACGCCAACCAGATTGCGAACGCAATTGGTGATTGCGATACAGTGATTCATCTGGTTAACGCTTCTACGCCAGCAAGTGCAAATATTAATCGTGTTGCTGATCTTCAGGCGAATGTTGTATCGACGCTGAATCTGTTAGATGCATGCGTAAATTCCGGGGTGAAGAAGATAGTATTTTTATCTTCGGGTGGAACGGTGTATGGCGTTCCATCAGTCATTCCGACTCCCGAAGCCTCCGAAAACAACCCAATAACCGCCTATGGCGTCAGCAAGCTCACCATTGAGAAGTACCTTTCTCTATATTATCACCTGTACAAACTTGACTATTGTGTTCTGCGTGTTGCCAATCCATATGGACCGTATCAGACCAACAAAAAGAATCAGGGTGTCATTTCGGCGTTTTTTCAACACGCCATACACGATGAGCCGATAGATGTTTGGGGGGATGGTGGAGTTGTAAGGGATTACGTATTCATTGATGACGTTGTCAATGCTATTGAACTGGCACTTAGTAATAGTAGTCCTTATAAGGTCTTCAATATTGGTTCTGGCGCGGGTATCAGTATCAATGAGATTATCTCGACACTAGAACATACGGTCGGAAAGTCGATCGCCGTTAATTATTTGCCTGGCCGGAATATGGATATTCCTGTAAGCATTTTGGACATTAATCGCGCCAAAACCCATTTGGGGTGGAGTCCTCAGGTTGCTTGGCAGGATGGAATACTTGAAACCTATAACTGGATAAAGTCCTCGGGGCTGTAGTTTTGGGTTAAATGTTTTTTGGCTTTGGTCTATCCGGGGTGATCTTATCATCCCGATTGATTTTTTGTTTCTTTAGTTACAGTGAGCTTTACCGAATTTATTAAGTTTCATGCAAGGCTTTTGCGTCATCGGCTAATTTTCTTCGATATCTGAGGCTGGGCGTAAAACTCTAAGAATATAATGCGGTGAGTCGCGAATAGAGCGCGTCGCTTCCGATGATAACGTTCTTGTTTCTTCTCGATGAAGTGGTGTTGACCGGGTTAATGCCGAATCGATTATTTCCTGAACACACATCAGATATTTCGAGTAAACAGCAACAAAGGTATTTTGATAGCCCGAATGGTGCGATACCGTACCAATCGATTTGTTGTGTACGCTTGGCTTTCACCTCTACCGTGAGCCTCCACTTCGGTTCACCATAAGGAAGGTTCATACGTTTGCATTTCCCACACCTTTTCTGCGTCAATCTACCTTTCTTTGTAGGATTTAAGGCTGCTCACTTGCTCAGATTCGACCGGATGGCCGGGGGCATTTGCCAATGAATTTTTATTTTGGGTGTGGCGAGGATCGGGTTCTGAAGGGACGACGGTGATGCTGACGAAAAAAGACGGGTCACCAAATCTGTTTTTTTGGTTTTAAAGTGAGTGGGATGGGCTTATAAGGTTTCACTAGCTTGAGCGCAGCTGAAGGGAGAATTCTGAGGTGTTTGAAGAGTTTATGGACAAGGTCAGAGAGCGTCTGTTAGCGCTCCCCCGGCGTCAGAAACGACTGATTCAGGTCGGCACAGACATTTTTTTGGTCTGGACTGCCTTGTGGTTGGCGTTCATCGTTCGTCTGGGTATTGATGATATGTACAACCCGTTCAGGGTGCATTTCTGGCTTTTTGTCTGCGCTCCTGTCGTCGCAATTCCTCTTTTTATCCGCTTCGGCATGTATCGGGCGGTCATGCGTTACTTCGGTAACGATGCCTTGATCGCCATTATCAAGGCTGTCAGTTTGTCTTCGCTGATTCTGGCGCTAGTGGTGTATTGGTACAGCAATCATGAGTCTGTGGTACCGCGCTCCATCGTGTTCAACTACTGGTGGCTCAGCCTGGTCATTATCGGTGGATTGCGACTGTGCATGCGCCAGTATTTTATGGGCGATTGGTTCAGTGCGGCTCAGCACGTGCCGTTTGCCAACCGTGACAACGGGTTGACCAAAGTTGCGATTTACGGGGCCGGTGTTGCTGGCAACCAGCTTGTGGCAGCACTGCGTATGGGCAAGGTGATGCGCCCGGTGGCTTTTATCGACGACGATGCCAGCATTGCCGATCGATCAATTTCGGGTCTTCAAGTGTACAAGCCCAAACATATCCAGCAGATGATCGACGTGACGGGCGCGCAGGAAATTCTCTTGGCTTTACCTTCATCTACCCGTGCGCGACGTAGAGAAATCCTCACTATTCTGGAGCGTTTCCCGCTGCACGTCAGAAGCGTACCCAACTTCACCGACCTTGCCAGCGGTCGAGTAAAGGTCGAAGACATTCAGGAAGTAGATATTGCTGACCTTCTGGGACGCGATTCGGTACCAGCGCAAGCGGACTTGCTTGAACGGTGTATCAAAGGCAAGACAGTGATGGTCACTGGCGCTGGCGGTTCGATTGGTGCAGAGCTTTGCCGACAGATTTTCTCACTTGGTCCGACAACACTTCTGTTGTTCGAGCACAGCGAATTCAATCTCTATAGCATTCTGTCTGAATTGGAGCAGCGGGGCTGTCGGGAGTCGGTGACTGTCCGTCTGTTGCCGATCCTGGGCTCCATTCGGCACCAGGACAAACTTCTGGATGTAATGAAGACCTGGAAAGTTGAAACGGTCTACCATGCGGCGGCTTACAAGCACGTGCCCATGGTTGAACACAATATTGCCGAAGGTGTGCTCAATAATGTTATCGGGACGCTTAATACTGCTCAGGCGGCGTTGCAGTCCGGGGTTTCCAATTTTGTCTTGATATCCACGGACAAGGCCGTACGTCCGACCAATGTCATGGGCAGCACGAAGCGGTTGGCCGAGATGACCCTGCAAGCTCTCAGCCGTGAAATTGCCCCCGTGTTGTTTGGCGATAACGACAAAGTATCTCGGGTCAACAAGACGCGTTTTACCATGGTGCGCTTTGGCAATGTGCTGGGGTCATCTGGTTCGGTGATCCCGCTATTTCACAGTCAAATCAAATCCGGTGGCCCTCTCACGGTCACTCACCCGAAGATCACCCGCTATTTCATGACCATTCCTGAAGCTGCGCAACTGGTCATCCAGGCTGGCTCAATGGGTCAGGGCGGCGATGTGTTTGTTCTGGATATGGGAGAACCTGTGAGAATCGTCGAATTAGCAGAGAAGATGATTCATCTTTCTGGTCTGAGCATTCGTTCTGAACGTAATCCTCAAGGCGATATCTCCATTGCGTTCACCGGTTTGCGCCCAGGCGAAAAGCTCTACGAGGAATTGTTGATCGGCGATAACGTAGCCGCTACACCACACCCGATGATCATGACGGCCAACGAGGATCATCTGCCTTGGGATGTGTTGAAAGTCAGATTGAGCGATCTGCTTTTTGCCGTTGAGAAAGACGATTATTCCCGCGTTCGCCAACTCCTGCGCGAAACTGTCAGCGGCTACACCCCCGACGGCGAGATCGTCGACTGGATCTACCAGCAACGCCGTCTCGAACCCTGATTGTTTCACATCCTGTAACGCACGCATTTTTGACATGCTCCATCCATGACCTACTTTTGAATAGCAGCTTGGGAAAAGCTGCTTTCTAAAATGATGATGGAGCGTCACTTATGCGTACCGGTTACTTCTACTCCCTGATATTTGCTTTCCTGACCAGCGCGTCGATTGCAGCAATTGCGGCACCTGCCACACCCCCCCGAGCCAGCGAAGGCGCCGATGGTGATGGACGCTGCGACACCTTCTCAAAGTGCAAAAGTCGATCTCAATGGTGCCGACGCAGCAACGCTGCAAAAGGAGCTGTCCGGTGTAGGCGAGGCGAAGGCCAAAGCGATTGTTGCTTATCGTGAAACAAACGGGCCATTCGCATCGGTGGATGAGTTGCTGGAAGTGAAGGGGATTGGCAAGGCGATCCTGGATCGCAATCGCGATAAGCTGGAAGTGAACTAAGCTGATTGTTCAACGCCAAGGGGCCGGTCATTGACCGGCCTTTTTGTTTTCAGGTGAACAAGGCTAGGCGGAGACGGTGTTGAGGCGTTTATCGGAAAACTGAAAATTACGGCTATCATATTACCTAAAAATTATGCCTATAATAATTTCTGTTGCCTTCGATCACACTGGAGGCCATGTCCCTTATGCATGTCAGGAGCACGTTCATGAATTCTGTTCAGTCCCAAGGTACAGCGCTCGTCACTGGCGCATCGTCCGGTATTGGTGCGATCTACGCGCAACGACTGGCGGCTCGCGGTTTTGATTTGCTGTTGGTCGCCAGGGATCAGGCGCGTCTGGAAAGCGCAGCGAGCAAGTTGCGTGATGCCCATGGCGTTCAGGTCGAGGTACTGAAAGCGGATCTGACGCAGAAAGACGATGTGCTGAAACTCCAGCAACGTCTGCGCAGCGACTCAAGCATCAGTTTGCTGGTGAACAACGCCGGTGTGGCGGCGGACGGACTGCTGGCCAATTCGGACGCGGAACAACTGGAGCGATTGATCCAGCTGAATGTCACAGCCGTCACGTTGCTGGCCTCTGCGGCCGCAGCGAGTTTCGCCAAGGCCGGTCGCGGCACGATCATCAATATTGCCTCGGTGGTGGCGCTGTTTCCGGAGCGTTTCAATGCGACCTACAGCGCCAGCAAAGCTTACGTGCTGAGCCTCACACAATCGTTGAATGCCGAGCTCGATGGCACCGGCGTCAAAGTGCAAGCGGTGCTGCCCGGTGTTACCCGTACGGAAATCTGGGAGCGATCAGGCATCGACGCCAGCGCTATCCCGGCCGAAATGGTGATGGAGGCCGGCGAGATGGTCGATGCCGCGCTGGCAGGTCTGGATCAGGGGGAACTCATTACTATCCCGTCCCTGCCGGATGCGGGCGAGTGGCAAGCCTTTGTCGCTGCGCGGCACGTCATGGTACCGAACCTTTCCCGTAGCTCGGCAGCCAATCGTTACAAGTAAGTTTTCCTCAATCGGTCAGAGGTACACGCGGTATGGATCAGCGTCGAATAGTCGTCACAGGCATGGGCCTGGTTTCACCCTTGGGCAGCGGTGTCGAAGTTGTCTGGCAGCGTTTGCTGGAAGGGCGTTCGGGCCTGCGCAATTTGCCTGAAGCTGTGGTCGCTGACTTGCCCACCAGTGTTGGCGGCAGGGTACCAACCGTGGAAGAGGACGCCGAGGCCGGTTTCGATCCGGATCGCGCCACACCACCCAAAGAACAGAAGAAGATGGATCGCTTCATTCTGTTTGCCATGGAGGCCGCCCGGCAGGCGCTGGAGCAGGCTGGGTGGCATCCGTCTGAAGAAACAAGCCGCGAGCGCACCGCGACGATTATCGGCTCGGGTGTGGGCGGGTTCGGGGCGATTGCCGATGCCGTGCGTACGACTGACAGTCGAGGCCCGCGTCGTTTGTCGCCTTTCACCATTCCTTCTTTTCTGGTCAATCTGGCGGCCGGTCATGTGTCGATCCAGCATGGCCTCAAAGGTCCGCTGGGCGCGCCGGTGACGGCGTGTGCCGCCGGGGTTCAAGCGATCGGTGACGCTGCGCGATTGATTCGTGCCGGTGAAGCCGACATCGCTGTATGCGGTGGAGCGGAAGCTTCGATCGATCGGGTCAGCCTTGCCGGTTTCGCGGCAGCTCGGGCGCTGTCCAGTGGCTACAACGACACCCCGCAGCGCGCCTCGCGACCGTTCGACAGCGGTCGTGATGGCTTTGTCATGGGCGAGGGCGCGGGCCTGCTGGTGATCGAATCTCTGGAGCACGCCTTGGCCCGTGGCGCAAAACCCTTGGCGGAGTTGGTAGGTTACGGCACCACGGCCGATGCCTATCACCTGACAGCGGGTCCTGAAGACGGCAGCGGTGCACGGCGCGCAATGGAGTTGGCGCTGGCTCAGGCCGGCGTTAAGCCGGCTCAGGTGCAGCATCTTAATGCTCACGCCACGTCCACACCGGTGGGTGATCTGGGGGAACTGGCGGCGATTAAAAGCGTATTCGGCAAGGAAAACAAAATCGCTGTGACCTCAACCAAGTCCGCCACCGGACATTTGCTTGGCGCTGCCGGCGGGCTTGAAGCGATCTTCACATTACTGGCAATTCGTGATCAGGTCGTACCGCCAACGCTCAACTTTGAAAACCCCGACCCTGCGAGCGAAGGGGTAGACATTGTCCATGGCCAGGCCCGGGTGATGCCGATCGAATATGCCTTGTCCAATGGCTTCGGTTTCGGCGGGGTAAACGCCAGCGTGCTATTCAAGCGTTGGCAGGATTAGTCTTCCGTCTGTTTGAGATGGTCGCGGGTGACGTCAAGAATGCGCTGCGCAAACTCGGCATCCGCGACACTGCGTGACAGCAACAGAGCGCCGACCAGGGTCGACATGATGACGATGGCGCGGTCGGCACGATTGTCACCTTCAAGGGTGTTATCGATCTGCCCCAGTCGCGCGTTGAGTACGGCATCGCTGGTCGGGCTGGGTTGTCCGCGCAGACCCAGTTCCGAGGAGATGGTCAGGAGAGGACAGCCTTCCTGCGGGGAGGTCTGATGCCATTCGGACAGGTAGGTGTCGATAAACGCGTGCAGCGGATTTTCTTGCGCAAAGATTTCCGCGCAAAGCCCATCAACCTGATCACTCGCTTCCTGCAGTGCCTTTTCGACCAACTCATCCTTGGATTTGAAGTGCGAGTAGAAACCGCCGTGGGTCAAACCCAATGCCTTCATAAGTGGCTGCAGACCGGTCGCGCCGATGCCGTCCTTGCGAAATCGTGCCGAGGCTTCCTTGATGATGCGCTGATGGGTCTGGGCTTTGTGGTCTTGCGAGTAACGCATTTGGAGCTCTCCGCAACAATGCCCCCATCTTAACCAAGGAAAATTAGATGGTGACTGTACTTCTACTTCTAAAAAGCATGCAGGCAGGTCCGAACGGATCTGAAAAAACAAACCCCGCCATTCAGGCGGGGTTTTCTTTAGCGGTCTTGCGCTTCTTTCGCGTCCATTTCCGCGTTGCGTTGCGCGACGCGCTTGCGTTCTTCATCGGTCAGTTCGACCTTGTTGGCGGTGTCTCGCAACATCATCAACCCGCCAACGATCGAGCCGATTGCAACGACCAGAATCAACCAGGCATACCAAGGCATAACGGCTCTCCTTAAAGGCAGATCGGTGGGCGAGGATTTCGCCGTGAACCGCTGCATATAACTTTTGAGCGAGATCAGTTCGCAGTGGTTCCATTCTAGGCCCGTTATGCCTGTTGCATGCGATCAAATCCTAAAGACCGGTGAGCATGGCATCGGCTGGTGCGTTGGCGCGCAGTTGGCCGGTAAGAAGGAAGTAGCCGAAGCCTACGGCCATGAACCCGAGGAAAATCAGCCCGATCAACGCGTTGAACCACGCCATCGCCACCAGACACACCACCGCCAGCACCAATGCAATCAGCGGAATCAGCGGATAGCACGGCGCACGGAAGGTGCGTTCCAGATTCGGTTCCGATTTACGCAGTTTGAACAGGCTGAGCATGCTCATGATGTACATCACGATGGCGCCGAACACGGCCATGGTGATCATCGCCGCCGTGAGGGTCATACCGCCGAGATTGATCAGGCCGTCGCTATAGATGGCGGCGATGCCGATGATGCCTCCGACAATGATCGCGCGATGCGGGGTCTGGAAGCGCGACAGCTTGGCCAGTGAGGCCGGTAGGTATCCGGCGCGGGAGAGGGCAAAGAACTGGCGCGAGTAACCGAGGATGATCCCGTGGAAACTTGCCACCAGGCCGAACAGGCCGATCCACACCAGCATGTGCAGCCAGCCGGAGTTGTCGCCGACCACGGTTTTCATGGCTTGGGGCAGTGGGTCGTTGATGTTGGCCAGGGTGCGCCAGTCGCCAACGCCGCCGGCAAAGAACATCACGCCCATCGCCAGCAACACCAGGGTCAGGATGCCGCTGATATAGGCCTTGGGAATCGTGCGTTTTGGATCCTTGGCTTCTTCGGCGGCCATGGCTGCGCCTTCGATGGCGAGGAAGAACCAGATGGCAAACGGAATCGCCGCGAACATTCCGGCAATCGCTGGCGCCCCGAACACATCTGAACCCGCCCAGCCATTGAGGGCGAAGTTGCTGAAGCTGAACGCCGGTGCGACGACGCCCATGAAGACCAACAACTCGGCGACGGCCAGAACACAGACAATCAACTCGAAGGTTGCCGCCAGCTTCACGCCGAGGATGTTCAAGCCCATGAACACGATGTAGGCGCCGACCGCCGCGTGTTTCGGATCAAGTGCGGGGAATTGCACATTCAGGTAAGCGCCAATGGCCAGGGCAATGGCCGGCGGCGCGAAAACGAATTCGATCAGCGTTGCCAGCCCGGCAATCAATCCACCTTTTTCACCGAAGGCGCGGCGGCTGTAGGCGAACGGTCCACCCGCGTGCGGGATCGCCGTGGTCAGTTCGGTGAAGCTGAAAATGAAGCAGGTGTACATGGTCGCGACCATGAACGAAGTCACCAGAAAACCCAGTGTTCCGGCCACGCCCCAGCCATAACTCCAGCCGAAATATTCACCGGAAATCACCAGCCCGACAGCGATGCCCCACAGATGCAAGGTGCCCAGGGTGGGTTTGAGTTGTGTGTTCATGTGTTTGCTCCCTGAAGGTTTGGAAAGCTCGGGGGAGGCTGTGTGCAGCGGGCGTGCCATTGCGGGGAATCAGGTCGTAATGTGCTGAAAGCTGTCGTATCGAAGATGTTCGCCGCCTGACCAGCACATTTCTGTGCGCCAGTTGAGTGCGATGTTGTCTGTACTGCCGCCATCGCGGGCAAGCCCGCTCCCACAGGGTTTTGTGCCGACCGCAGAATCTGCTTTCACCGCGAAACCTGTGGGAGCCGGGCTTGCCCGCGATGTGGCCGGCCCAGCCAGCGCAAAACCTGGCTGTAAAGCCCGCATAAACCGACTCTTTACGCTTTCTTTATGCCCAGCCAATCCCCTCGGTCTCGTTCCTTTACAGCCTCCTTTCCGACAATGCCTCCACACGCGGCAATACGCCGTAACACGGAGATCTTCCATGAGCGTTCTGGACGGGGTGTCCCTGCTGCTGGCAGTGGGACTGTTCATTTATCTGTTGGTTGCGCTGTTGCGCGCGGACCGGAACTAGGAGCGGCTATGCACAGTTATGACTATTGGCTGATCCTCGCGTTCTTCGCGGTGGTCTTGCTGCCGGCGCCTTTCCTCGGGCGCTTCTACTACAAAGTGATGGAAGGTCAGCGCACTTGGCTGACGCCGATTCTCGGCCCGGTCGAGCGCGGCTGTTATCGCCTTGCCGGGGTCGATCCGCAGGCTGAACAGAGCTGGCAGAAATACACGCTGGCGCTGCTGGCGTTCAACCTCGCCGGTTTCCTGCTGCTGTTTGCGATCCTGTTGTTCCAGGATCATCTGCCGCTCAACCCGCAAAACCTGCCGGGTCAGGAGTGGACGCAAGCGTTCAACACCGCCGTCAGTTTCATGACCAACACCAACTGGCAGTCCTACAGCGGCGAAGCGACCCTCAGCTACCTGAGTCAGATGGTCGGCCTCACCGTGCAGAACTTCGTCAGCGCCGCGACTGGCCTGGCTGTACTGGTTGCGCTGTGCCGTGGTATTGGTCGCAAGTCGGCCAAGACCCTTGGCAACTTCTGGGTCGACATGACCCGCGCCACCCTATACGGCTTGTTGCCACTGTGCCTGCTGCTGGCGCTGTATCTGGTCTGGCAGGGCGTGCCGCAAACTTTCGCGCAATATGTGAATGCCGTGACGATGCAGGGCGTTGATCAAGTGATCCCGCTGGGGCCTGCGGCCAGCCAGATTGCGATCAAGCAACTGGGCACCAACGGTGGTGGCTTCTTCGGCGTGAACTCGGCGCACCCGTTCGAGAACCCGACCGCGTGGAGCAACCTGTTCGAAGTCACTTCGATCATCTTGATCCCGGTGGCGCTGGTGTTCACCTTCGGCCACTACGTCAAGGACCTGCGTCAGAGCCGCGCGATCATCGCCTGCATGCTCGCACTGTTCCTGATCGGCGGCGCGACCTCGCTGTGGGCCGAATATCAGCCTAACCCTGCGCTGAACAACGTTGCTGTCGAACAGACTGCGCCGCTGGAAGGCAAGGAAGCGCGCTTTGGCACCACCGCCACTGTGCTGTGGTCGGTGACCACCACGGCGGCGTCGAACGGTTCGGTCAACGGCATGCATGACAGCCTCAACCCGCTCAGCGGCATGGTGGCGTTGGTCAACATGATGGTCGGCGAAGTGATCTTCGGCGGCGTCGGTGCCGGGCTCTACGGCATGTTGCTCAACGTACTCATCGCGGTGTTCCTCGCCGGCCTGATGATCGGCCGCACCCCGGAATACCTCGGCAAGAAACTGCAGGCGCGGGAAGTGCAATTGCTGGTCGTCACGCTCCTGGTGATGCCGGTTGGCGTGCTGGTGCTCGGTGCGATTGCCGCCGTTCTGCCAGGCCCTGCGGCAACCATCAGCAACCCCGGCCCGCACGGTTTCAGCCAATTGCTCTACGCCTATACCTCGGCCAGCGCGAACAACGGTTCGGCGTTCGGCGGCCTGAGTGCGAACACACCGTTCCACAACCTGATGCTCGGTCTGGGCATGTTGATCGGGCGCTTCGGTTACATCCTTCCGGTACTGGCACTGGCCGGCAGCCTGGCGATGAAGAAAACCGCACCGATCGGCCAGAACAGCTTCCCGACCCACGGCCCGCTGTTCGTGACCCTGTTGACCGTGACCATTTTGCTGGTGGGCGGCCTGACCTTCTTGCCGACCCTGGCGCTCGGCCCTATCGCCGAACATCTGAGCATGGGCTTCTGAGGACTGAATGATGAATATGCCCGCAATCAAACCCGTTGCCGCCAAGGCACCGGAACAAGCGAAAACCGCGATCTCGGCCCTGTGGCGCCCGGCGCTGGTGCAAGCCTTCGTCAAGCTCGACCCTCGGCAACTGGTGCGCTCGCCAGTGATGCTGGTGGTTGAACTCACCGCGATCTTCACCACCGTGTTGTGCTTCATTCCGGACAATGTCGTACCGACGTTCGTCGCCGCACAAATCGCCCTGTGGCTGTGGTTCACGGTGCTGTTCGCCAACTTCGCCGAAGCCTTGGCCGAAGGTCGCGGCAAGGCCCGCGCCGACAGCCTCAAGGCCGGCAGCGAAGGCCTCAGCGCCCGACGCAAACAGGCCAATGGCAGCTTCCAGGTTGTGCCCGCAGCCAGCTTGCGTAAAGGCGATATCGTGCGCGTCGAAGCGGGGGAAATGATCCCCGGTGACGGCGAAGTCATCGAGGGTATTGCGGCGGTCAACGAAGCGGCAATCACTGGTGAATCCGCTCCAGTGATTCGTGAGTCCGGCGGCGATCGCTCGGCGGTCACTGGCAACACCCGACTGGTCTCCGACTGGCTGCTGGTGAAGATCACCGCCAACCCCGGTGAGTCGACCCTCGACCGCATGATCGCGCTGGTCGAAGGCGCCAAACGCCAGAAAACCCCGAACGAAGTGGCGCTGGATATCCTGCTGATCGGCCTGACCCTGATCTTCTTGCTGGTGGTCGTGACCCTGCAACCGTTCGCCCACTTCGCCAATGGCAGCTTGCCGCTGGTGTTCCTGGTGGCGCTGCTGGTGACGTTGATTCCGACCACCATCGGTGGCTTGCTGTCGGCCATTGGTATCGCCGGGATGGATCGCCTGGTGCGCCTGAACGTGATCGCCAAATCCGGGCGTGCAGTGGAAGCGGCGGGTGATGTGCATGTGTTGTTGCTGGACAAGACCGGCACCATCACCTTCGGCAACCGTCGGTGCAGTGCGGTGTATGCCGCGCCGGGTGTCAGTGGTCGCGATCTGGCCGAGGGTGCGCTGTTTGCCTCGCTGGCAGATGACACCGCCGAAGGTAAATCCATCGTCGAGTACCTGCGCGGTCTGCATCCGCAACCTGAGCCGTCGCTGGAAACCCTGACCGCTGTGCCGTTCAGTGCGGAAACCCGTTTGTCCGGTGTCGATTATCAGGGCCGCGTGTATCGCAAGGGCGCGGTGGATTCGCTGTTGAATTTCCTCGGCCAGAAACGCACCGATCTGGCCCCGGCGCTGTCGCGGGAAATCGACAAGATCGCGCAGAGCGGCGGCACACCGTTGCTGGTGTGTGCCGACGGTAAACTGCTCGGCGCGATCCATCTCAAGGACGTGGTCAAGCCAGGTATCCGCGAGCGTTTTGCCGAACTGCGCAAGTTGGGGATTCGCACGGTAATGGTCACTGGCGACAACCCGCTGACCGCTGCGGCGATTGCTGCCGAAGCAGGCGTCGATGACGTCCTCGCCGAAGCGACCCCGGAGAAAAAACTTGCGCGTATTCGTCACGAACAGAACGACGGTCGCCTGGTCGCGATGTGCGGCGACGGCGCCAACGATGCTCCGGCGCTGGCTCAGGCTGACGTCGGCATGGCGATGAACGACGGCACCCAGGCTGCCCGCGAAGCGGCGAACATGGTCGACCTCGACAGCGACCCGACCAAGCTGTTGGACGTGGTGCAGATCGGCAAGGAATTGCTGGTGACACGCGGCGCGCTGACGACCTTTTCCATCGCCAACGACGTGGCCAAATACTTCGCGATCCTGCCAGCGCTGTTTGCCTCGATCTACCCGCAACTGGGCGTGCTGAACATCATGCACCTGACCAGTCCGCAGAGCGCGATTCTGTCGGCCATCGTCTTTAACGCCTTGATCATTGTGGTGCTGATTCCACTGGCGTTGCGTGGTGTGCGAGTGCAGGCGGCGAGTGCGGCGGCGTTGTTGCGACGCAATCTGCTGATTTACGGATTGGGCGGGATTGTGGTGCCGTTCGTGGGGATCAAGGCGATCGACATGCTGCTGACGGCGTTGCATCTGGTGTGAGGCTGCAAAGAGCCCCTCACCCTGACCCTCCCGAAACGTCGGACCGCCCGGAGGGAGAGGGGACTGACCGAGGTGTTTTTTGGGGCTGCACCGACCTGAGAGATCGAGTCGAACTGAGGTTTTGAACAATGCGATGTTCGGCTCCCTTTCCCCCCTCGCCCCTTGGGGGAGAGGGCTGGGGTGAGGGGGAAAAGAATTCCCTGACACTCCACCAAAGTTTGCCCAACGAATTCGAGGATTCTGAAATGTCCACAATGATACGTCCGGCCCTGAGCCTGCTGGTGCTGATGACCCTGGTCACCGGCGTTGCCTATCCACTGGTGGTGACTGGCGTCGCGCAAGTCGCGTTCCCCGCACAGGCCAACGGCAGTCTGGTTCACGACGCCGATGGCAAGGTTCGCGGCTCGTCTCTGATCGCCCAGGATTTTGTCGGCGATGCCTGGTTCCACCCACGGCCATCGGCCGGTGCGTTTGCGACCGTTTCCAGCAGCGCGAGCAACCTGGCGCCGAGCAATCCGGCACTGGCCACACGGGTGATCGACGACGCCAACAAATTGCAGGTTCCCGGGCAAGGTCCAGTGCCATTGGCGCTGCTGACCACTTCCGGCAGCGGCCTCGATCCGCACTTGCCTCCAGCGGCAATTGCCTATCAACTGGCGCGTGTCGCGCAAGCGCGCAATCTGCCGGTGTCGACCTTGCAGCAACTGCTCGATGCGCACATCGAACAGCCGTTGGTAGGGCCGCCGGTGGTGAATGTGCTTGAGCTGAACATGGCACTGGAAAAACTGTAGAAGATGATCGTTCCCACGCTCTGCGTGGGAATGCATCAATGGACGCTCCGCGTCTGCATTAGTGGGACGCAGAGCGTCCCGGGCTGCATTCCCACGCAGAGCGTGGGAACGATCAACATCTGACTGAAGAGATCAAGCATGAGCGACTCCGGCCGCGCCGACGCACTGTTAGCTGACCTGCCCCGCGACGGCCGTGGCCGACTCAAGGTTTTTCTCGGCGCCGCTCCCGGCGTCGGCAAGACCTATGCGATGCTCCAGGCTGCCCACACCCAACTGCGCCAGGGCGTAAAAGTCATCGCCGGGGTCGTCGAGACCCATGGCCGCGCCGAAACCGAAGCGCTGCTCGGCGGCCTGCCGCAGCAGCCATTGGTGCGCTCGGAATACCGTGGTGTGATGCTGGAAGAAATGGACCTCGACGGCATCCTCGCCGCCAAACCGAAACTGGTGCTGGTCGATGAACTGGCACACAGCAACGCTCCCGGCAGTCGCCATACCAAACGCTGGCAAGACATTCAGGAACTGCTCGCCGCCGGCATCGACGTGTTCACCACGGTCAACGTCCAGCACCTCGAAAGCCTCAACGATCAGGTGCGTGGCATCACCGGTGTGCAGGTGCGCGAAACGCTGCCCGACTGGGTGCTGCAGGAAGCCTACGAACTGCTGCTGATCGACTTGCCACCGCGCGAATTGCTTGAGCGACTGCGCGAAGGCAAGGTCTACGTGCCGGAGCAGGCCCGCGCTGCGATCGATGCATTTTTTACCCAGACCAACCTCACCGCACTGCGCGAGCTGGCGATGCAAACCGCTGCCGCACAGGTCGATAACGATCTCGCTCAGGGCTATCGGCAACTCGGTCAGGCCGCGCCGGCGGTGCGCGGACGTTTGCTGGTCGGTGTCGATGGCGATGCGCAGGCCGAACGCCTTGTGCGTCACGCCAGTCGGGTGGCGCAGCGTCGGCATTTGCCGTGGAGTCTGGTGCACGTCGACAACGGCACGGTGCGTGACGAGCAATCGCGTCTGCGCCTGCAAAGCGCTCAGCAGCTGGCCGAGCGCCTCGGCGGCGAAGTGGTGTTGCTGCGTGCCGGCGAAGTGGCGAAAACCCTGATCCAGCATGCCGCTGAACGCCGGGCGAGTCTGGTGCTGGTCGGCCAATCGCGACCGCGTCTGCGTCGTCGCTTGTTCGGTGGCGGCTTGGCTGCACGCTTGTTGCGGCAGGCCCATGGTCTGGAAATCAACGTCCTCGACAGCGATCAGGAGCAGCATCAACCGCGCCCTCGATCAACGCCGACACTGGTGTGGTTCGACTACGCGCTGGCGCTGGTCGCCACGGTGCTGGCCAGTGCCCTGGCGTGGGCGGTGTCGAGTGTGTTGCCGCTGCCGAATATCTCGCTGGTGTTCCTCGCGGCAGTGTTGCTGGTGGCGGTGCGCAGCAGTCTTGGCCCGGCGCTGGCCTGCGCGGCGTTGTCGTTTCTGACCTACGACTTTCTGTTCATCCCACCGAATTTTTCCTTCAGCATCCAGCGCGAAGAAGACGTGCTGACCTTGCTGTTCTTCCTGTTGATGGCGGCGCTCACCGGTAATCTCGCGGCACGTCAGCGTCGGCAATTGCAAGCGTTGCGCGACACCCAGGAAGAAACCAGCGAACTGCTCGATCTGTCGCGCAAACTCACCGCTGCTACTGATCGGCAGGCCGTGGTCAGCGCCGCTGCGCAGCACCTCAATGGCTGGAGCGATCTGCAATTGTGTCTGCTCAATCGCGACGGCCAGGGTGGCTGGAAAGTCGAGACCGGCGGGCCACTGGAATTCACCGAGTCCGAACGCGCCGCCGCCGACTGGGCCTGGCAGCACGATCAACCGGCCGGCATGGGCACGGGCACGTTGCCGTTCGGTCGCTGGTGGTGGTGGCCGCTGTCGGTCGAAGACGGGCCGTTGGCCTTGCTCGGTGTTTGCGCCAAAGAAGGCCAGACCCTGAGTGGCCAGCGTCGTCGTTTGCTCACCGCGCTCAGTCAGCCATTGGCGCAAGCACTGGCCCGCGCGCAACTGGCGGACGATCTGGAAGCGGCGCGCCTGCACGGCGAAACCGAGCAACTGCGCAGCGCCTTGCTCGCCTCGGTATCCCACGATTTGCGCACACCGCTGACCTCCATGCGCGGCAGCATTGACAGTCTGTTGGCCCTCGGCGAAGCGATCCCCCTGGAGGATCGTCGTGAGCTGCTCGAAGGCACCCGCGATGAAGCCGAGCGCCTCGACCGCTACATCCAGAACCTGCTCGACATGACCCGCCTCGGCCACGGCGCGCTGAAGCTGGCGCGGGACTGGGTGTCGCCGGCCGACATCGTCGGAAGTTCGCTCAATCGCCTGCGTGCGGTGCTCGCACCGTTGCAGGTCAGCACCGATGTGCCGGCCGAGTTGCCGTTGTTGTTCGTGCATGCGGCGCTGATCGAGCAGGCACTGGTCAATGTGCTGGAAAACGCCGCGCGCTTCTCGCCCCTTCACGGTCGTTTGCAACTGAGCGCCGGAGCGAATAACGATGAGATTTTTTTCTCGGTCAGTGATGAAGGGCCGGGCATTCCCGAAGATGAGCGAGCGAAGATTTTCGACATGTTCTACACCGCCGCCCGTGGTGATCGCGGTGGCCAAGGCACGGGGCTGGGCCTGGCGATTTGTCAGGGCATGGTCGGTGCGCACGGCGGACGAATCAGCGTTGGCGACGGCATCGATGGGCGCGGCACCCGCATCACCCTGCACCTGCCGTTGCAGACGCAACCGGGGATGGACGATGAAGCCTGATTGCGACTGCGCTACTCTCTTGCCAATCTTTTCTGTTGATGTGAATTCATGAGCCAGACTGCGACCATTTTGGTCATCGACGACGAACCGCAGATCCGCAAGTTCTTGCGCATCAGCCTCGCTTCACAAGGCTACAAAGTGCTCGAGGCCGGCACCGGTGCCGAGGGTTTGGCGCAAGCGGCGCTGAACAAACCGGACTTGCTGGTGCTTGACCTGGGCCTGCCGGACATGGACGGTCAGCAGGTGCTGCGCGAGTTCCGCGAGTGGGCCACGGCGCCGGTGCTGGTGCTGTCGGTGCGCGCCAGCGAAGGGCAGAAAGTCCAGGCGCTGGATGGTGGCGCCAATGATTACGTGACCAAGCCGTTCGGCATTCAGGAGTTTCTTGCCCGGGTGCGCGCCTTGTTGCGCCAGGCACCGGCGGGCGAGGCGCAGCAGGCAGCGCTGAATTTCGGCCCGTTGACCGTGGATCTGGCGTATCGGCGCGTATTGCTGGACGGCGCCGAAGTGGCGCTGACCCGCAAGGAATATGCGGTGTTGGCGCAACTGGCGCGGCATCCTGGGCGGGTGATCACGCAGCAGCAATTGCTCAAGGATATCTGGGGGCCGACGCATACCGAGGACAGTCACTATCTGCGGATTGTGGTGGGGCATTTACGCCAGAAACTGGCGGATGATCCGACGCAGCCGCGGTTTATCGTGACGGAGGCGGGGGTCGGGTATCGACTATTGGAGGGTGGGTTCAATCAGTAGTGAAGGACGCTGATTAAAAGCTCCGGGATTACTCGCGCATACCATTCGTCGGGACTGTCATTTCTGTCAGGTGCCAACCGCTATTCGCCCGCTGTAGCTTGCTCTCGCCGAGCTCACATATTCAACTGCCTGCGACTCGGTGACTAACTCGACCAACGGATCGACGTGGAGCACTTATGGACAAACTCGCCAAATTTGAAATGGATCAGTCTGAGGCTGTCATCACGGGAGCCGCTCATTCTTTACAGATGCATCCCGGATTGATGCCACACGGCTCGGCTGATACGACGCTATCAGCGTCAGCCTAGCGGTGGTAAAAAACCGTATAGCTTCGAGGTTAATGACCCACGCATTGCTAATGTCAACGATCAGGGCCTTGTCACTGCATTAAGTGCGGGTCAAGTCACGGTGACAGCCAAGGATGCGACAGGGCAACATAAAAGCTACATCTTGAGTATCCCTAACGGACATCGCTATTTTTCTTTAGGCCCGGGGCCACTGGCTACCCTGGTAGATGACGCAAATAGAGAAAGAGTGAGGTTGGCAGATATCAATGAGTTAAGGATTCTTCACCAGCGCTTTGGCGATCAGTGGCCGCTGAATGATGGACAGTTCTGGTCGACAACAGGGTCTACGGATAAGCCAGAGCCTCAGCCTCCTTATCCGATTGAAACCGGAATAAACGTTTACACGAAGAACCTGAAAACGGGAGTTGAGCAGACAAATGACACTGGCCATGTCTTTAATGCACTCGGCAGAAATCTGTAGGGGCAGGCCTTCAGCTATTTGCGAGTGATTCAGGGAGCTGATAGTCGGCTCCCTGTGCGTTGCATATAACCAAAATATCTAGGGTTTGCTGATGCGCTCATCCCTGTTCGCTGTCATACCGATCCAGCGTATCCCGCGCAATCTCGCGTCCCAACGCGATCAACTCCGGCGCCTTGTAAAACTCGAAAAACCGGCAAACCCGCTTCGGCACATTGATCAGGATATCTGGCGGGTATCCGGCAATCTTGTACTGCGCCAGCGAGGTCTGCATCACCTCGAAACTCTGGTTGATCAAATCCAGCAGCGAGGCCGGGCCGACGTTGTCGATGATGAATGACCCGGTGGCGGATTTCGGCGCGCCTTCGCGTTCGGGCGCGGCGGCGGGTTGCTGGGCTTCGGGTTCGGCGCCTTCGAGCCACGGGTTGATGTCGGCGGCCTCGGCGCGCAAGGCTTCCTGTTCCAGTCGCAGTAACTGTTCAGCTTGTGTCCGGCGGAACGGCATCTTCGAACCCAGCGAACTGATCAGGCTGTCGAACCGGCTGCGAAATGCCGCAGGACGCTGGATCACCGGCAATTTGTAATGGCGCTGGTTGGTCGAGTTGAGATTGACCGCGATGATCAGATCGCAGTGACTCGACACCACCGGCACGATTGGCAGCGGGTTGAGGATGCCGCCGTCGACCAACATCCGATTGCCCTGCATGACCGGAGTAAACAGACTGGGAATCGCCGCCGAGGCACGCATCGCCTGATGCAGGCAGCCTTCCTGAAACCAGATTTCTTGCTGATTGGTGAGATCCGCGGCGACGGCTGTATAGGGAATGCGCAAGTCCTCAATGTTGATCTCGCCAACGATCTTGCGGATCTGGCCGAAGACCTTTTCGCCACGAATCGCGCCGAGGCGGAAGCTCACGTCGACCAGGCGCAGCACATCCAGATAATCGAGACTTTCGATCCAGTTTTTGTAAACGTCGAGTTTGCCGGCGGCGTAGATCCCGCCGACAACCGCGCCCATCGAACACCCGGCAATGCAGGCAATTTCGTAACCGCGTTTCTCGATCTCTTCAATGACTCCGATATGGGCATAACCCCGGGCGCCACCGGAGCCCAGCACCAGTGCGACTCGTTTTTTCATCCAGCTTCCTCCCGACAAGGTTCCACAATGCACCCATCGCCGGGCTGGCTCAATCGCCGAAGTCGTTGAGTGCGCCGCTGACGTCGTTTTTTCGATACTGCATGCCCCTTCAGCGCTATCCTTCTCAGTTGCGCGGATTCAAGCGCCGGCAAGGCACTTTTTCGCCGCCTGACCGTCTTACCTGCACGACTGTTGACCTATTTTGAGGTGTAAGTGATGAAAGCCTGGATCTGTGTGCCGTTGATGGCTCTGGCATTGGCCGGTTGCGCCGGTAAAACCGCTTACCGCGACAGCTGTGGCAGCCAGCTCGATGCGGCGTGGCATGAACTGGATCTGGCCAAGGCCGAAGGTTTCGCCGGTACGGTCAGCTACTCCAAGGCCCTGTCGTTGCTGACGGCCGCCAAGACCCAACAGCAATTCGAGGGTTTCGAAGGGTGCAGCAACAAGGCCGAGAAGGCGCGTTTCTACATTCGCGAATCCCGCGCCGGACGCTAAGCTGCTGACGTAGCGCAAGGATGCGGCTGCGACACAACGGCAGACTCATCCGCAAAGCCATTTGAATCAGGAGCAAGTGATGTCTGCATTGGTTGATCGTCTGGTGGCCCATGTCCTGAGCCTGGAAGTGCGGCTGCTGGCCTGTCAGGCGCGATTGACTGCACGTACCGACCCCGAAGCGCTGCACGATCTGCGCACTACGGTACGGCGCTTGCGCAGCCTGTTGCGGCCGTTGCGTGGTTTGCCGGGTGTCGAGCAGTTGGAGGGCGCGGCGTCGGCGGTCGGCCAGTTGACCACGCCGTGGCGTGATCGCGAAGTGCTCGCGGCGTATCTGCTTCAACACGATCAGCCTGAAGCCGCGCAACGGCGTCTGTTGCAAATGGCCGAGGCCTATCCGGCACTGGCGGCGAGTCAGGAGGTGGCTTCGCTGTTGATGATGCTCGATGCGTTCCCGCGTTTTCTGCGCGCATCCCAGCGTCAAGGCTTGCTCAAGGGGCTGGATAAACGCATCGAAAAACGCCTCGGCAAACAATGGCAGAAACTCGACGAGGCGCTGCACGATCCGGCCCATGACCGCCATCGTCTGCGTCTGCTGATCAAGCGCGTGCGCTATGGCATCGAAGCCTATCCCGAACTGGATCGCTTGCCGCAACCGGCGCTGGAGCGTTTGAAGTCAGCCCAAGGCGCGCTCGGTGACTGGCACGATTGCTGGCAGTGGCTGGCGAAAGCCGAGCAGGAAGCGGACTTGCAGCCCTGCGTCGCGACGTGGCAGTCGACCATGCTCAAGGCCGAAGCCAAGGCTGATCGCGTGCTCGAAAAACTCAGTTCGACCTGCTTCAAGTAATCCTGAATCAACCCAAAACCCCTGTAGGAGTGAGCCTGCTCGCGATAGCGGTCTGACATTCAACAACTGTGTTGGCTGTCAGACCGCTATCGCGAGCAGGCTCACTCCTACAAGGGATTTCAGTGTGGCTGATATGGGTTTAAGGCCTTTCTGTCAGCGCATTTGACCGGAATAGACGCTGCGGCGCTGTCTTTGGCTGGTTAAGATCCCCGCATTCACTTTTCGCTTTCCGAGGTTGCCATGCGCTTTTGTGATCTGCTCGAGGCGGTCCGCCGCGATCCGCAACTGACCATTCCCGCCGAATGGGGTCAGGGCCGCGCCAGTTTTGGTGGTCTGGTGGCTGCGCTGCAATACGAAGCCATGCGCGCCAAGGTGCCGGCAGATCGCCCGGTGCGTTCGCTGGCGATCACCTTTGTCGGCCCGGTCGAACCTGAAGTTCCGGTGAGCTTCGAGGTGGATGTGCTGCGTGAAGGCAAAGCGGTCAGCCAAGTGCTGGGGCGCGCCATGCAGAACGGTCAGGTGGTTACGATAGTGCAAGGCAGCTTCGGTGCATCGCGGCCTTCGGAAGTGGCGGTTGAAGCCTATCCGGCAGCAGAAATGAAACACTGGGACGAATGCCCGGAGTTGCCCTACATCAAAGGCGTAACGCCTGAGTTCATGCGCCATCTGGCAATGCGCTGGACTGTAGGCGGCATGCCGTTCACCGGTACTCCATCACGGCTGATGGGCGGCTGGGTGCGGTTGCGCGGGGATGTGAGGGAAGAGCCGGTCAGTGAGGCGCATCTGCTGGCGCTGGTCGATGCGTGGCCACCGGCGTTGCTGCCGTACCTGAAGAAGCCGGCACCTGGTAGCACGTTGACCTGGACCATTGAGTTTGTTCAGCCGTTACATGATCTGAGCACGCTGGACTGGTGCAAATACCTCGCCGACATCGAATACGCCGCCGACGGTTACGGCCACGTCGCCGCCAAGTTGTGGAGCGCGCAAGGTCAGTTGATTGCGATGAGCCGCCAGACCGTCACGATCTTCGCCTGACTCAATGCCGACGGTGGCGCTCACGCCAGGCGCGCCACCAGCCGCCGCTGAGAAAGAAGCGCGGAAAAGTCAGAAACTGTTCAACCAACAACCGTGACACGGCATCTTTGCGATCACTGAACGGCTCGGAGGCTTGCGCCTCCAGGCTGTGACCGTGACGCTGCAAACCCAGCGCCGCGACGATACCGATCACGCCGATGGCCACACTGGCCAGACTCAGGCTGAACACCCCGGAAACTATCAGCAGAAACGCAACGATGAACAACGGCACGGCAATCAGATGCAGCACCAGATTGGTCGGGTGCTGATGATTGCCCGGGTACGCGCGCCATTGCCACGCGGGAAGGTTGGGGTGACGTTTGCCCATGTTGACTACTCCTCGATCCATGTTGAACACATGGGTTGAAGAATAGGCCGGGGCGGGGAGGGCGGCGAATCAAGGTTGGCTATTGAAGTGATAGGGACAATGGTCATATTTGATGCTGGTTCGGCTGACGCCATCGCGGGCAAGCCTGCTCCCACAGGGATCTCCACCGAACACAGATTCCGTGCACACCAGTGATTCTGTGGGAGCGGGCTTGCCCGCGATAGGGCCCTTAAAGTTTCAACTGCCCGATAGCCTTGCTCAATTCCCCGGCCAACGTCGCCAACTCATTACTGGTCGTCGCCGAATCCACCGTCTGTTGCACGGTGTTCTCGGTCACATCGCGAATGCTCACCACCGCGCGATTCATCTCTTCGGCCACCTGACTCTGCTGCTCCGCCGCCACGGCAATTTGGGTGTTGCTCTCACGCATCTGCGCCACCGCTCCGGTGATCTCCGCGAGTGCTTCGCCAGCCTCTTGCGCCTGCTGCACGCAGTCGTCAGCCTTGTACGAACTCTCCTGCATGAAATCCACCGCATCGCGCGTGCCGGCCTGCAATGCCGAAACCATGGTGGTGATCTCATCGGTTGAGGTCTGCACTCGTTTGGCGAGGTTGCGCACTTCATCGGCAACCACCGCAAAACCGCGGCCCATCTCGCCGGCCCGGGCCGCTTCAATGGCGGCGTTGAGCGCGAGCAGATTGGTCTGTTCGGCGATGCTGTGGATCACGCTGACCACGCCGTTGATCTTCTGGCTGTCCTCGGCCAGACGCTGGATCATCTCGGCGGTCTGCTGCACGCCGCTCGATAACCCGGCAATCGAATGCTGCACCCGGGCCACCACTTGCTGACCACTGCCCGCCAGACCGTCAGCGGTCTGCGACAGATCGCGGGTGGCGCCGGCGTGTTGGGCAATGTGATAAACCGTGGCGGTCATCTCGTTGATCGCCGTGGCGGCCTGATCGGTTTCGCTTTGCTGGCCGAGCATGCCGTGACGCACTTCGTTCATGCTTAATGCCAGGCGCGCGGCACCGACATCCAGTTGCCGCGCGGTGTTGGCCACGGTGGTCACCACGCGTTGATAACCGGCCTGCATCGCGTTGAAGGCATTGGCCATCTGCCCGACTTCGTCTTTGCAGGCCAGCGGCACCCGGGCGGAAAGGTCACCGCTTTTTTCGACATGCAACATCACATCTTTCAACGTGTTGAGCTGGCTGAGCAGGAAGCGGATCAACAGTTGCGAAGCGCCGAGCATCGCCAGCATCAGGATGAGCACGGCCACCGCGTAATTGGCGAAACGTTCGCTGAATACCTGCGTCAGGCTTGGGCCATAGGCGATCACCGCGACTTGCTCACCATCGGCGCGACTGAACACTTCGGCGCCCATCAACGGGTTGTCGCCGAACAGCGGCATGTGATTGATCTCGTTCCAGCCGTGGTTGTCGGTGATCTCCAGCAGCGGTTGATCGTTGAGGCGTGGCGCTTCTCCACGTTTGAAAGTCAGCACCTGATCGGCCTTGGGCAAGGCTTGGCCGACTGGCCAGGCCTTGAGCAATTGCGCCTGAGCCTGAGCGGACGCCCGCGCCGCGTGGCTGCGGGCCTGCTGTTCAAGTTGCACGGCGTACAACACCAGCAGCAGGGTGGTGACGAAGGCGACCGCGTTGACCGCCCAGAATTTGTATTTCAGCGAGATATTGCTAAGCCAGGCACCCATGGAGGTCTTCTCTGATAGCGGAAACAGTTTTGGCAAGGTGCCAGCATTGTGCCGCTACGCAGGTCTGCAGATCTTGATATGGGTCAACAGACGATGGGGTCCCGCCTTTGTAGGAGTGAGCCTGCTCGCGATGGCGGTGTGTCAGTCGCCTCAAAGTTGAATGAGCTGCCGCCATCGCGAGCAGGCTCACTCCTACAGGGGGAATTCTGGTGTGTCAGGAGAGACTGGGGAGCTTGAAGAATGCGCGGGCGCACGCAGTGCTATGCGCCGCCAGATCTTCCTCGGTCTCACCTCGATGCAACGCTACCTCGCGCAGCACTTCGGTCAGATACGCCGGTTCATTGCGACCATTCTTCGGCTTCGGGCGCAAGGTGCGCGGCAACAGGTACGGCGCATCGCTCTCCAGCATCAGCCGTCCGCGTTTGATCTCTTTGACCAGCGGATGCAAGTGCGTGCCCCGGCGTTCGTCGCAGATCCAGCCGGTAATGCCGATGTGCAAGTCCAGGTCGAGATAACTGAACAGCGCCTTTTGCTCGCCTGTGAAGCAATGCACCACGGCGGCGGGAAGGTGATCGCGGAAGTCTTTCAAGATTTCCAGCAGGCGCTGACTGGCGTCACGTTCATGCAGGAACACTGGAAGTTGCAGTTCGACGGCCAGTGCCAGATGTTCTTCGAGGACTTTTTCCTGCTGCGGGCGCGGCGAGAAATCACGGTTGAAGTCCAGTCCGCATTCACCCACCGCCACCACGTTGGTTTCCTTCAGCAAACTGCGCAGACGGCGGGCGCTGTCAGCATTCCATTCACTGGCCGAATGCGGATGAATCCCTGCGGTGGCGAACAGGCGTTGCCCGCCGTCATCCAGTTGCTGGCACAGCTCCAGTGCTTGCTCGCTACCCTCGACGCTGGTGCCGGTCAGCACCAATTGGCAGACCCCGGCCGCATAGGCGCGGTCGAGGACGGCCTGGTGTTTGTCGGCGAAACTTGGGTTGGTCAGGTTGACGCCGATATCGATGAGTTGCATGGTTGCTACCTCGGGCCGAAGGCCGGAAAGCATACCAGAGCTGTAGATTCATAAGAAAAGCCAAGAACTACAACGAGTTATAGCTGTCTTTTGATGCCGCGACGCAGCCCGGTTTGGCAAAGTTGCCACTACTGTGCCAGTCTCTCGCACTTTGCCAGCGCTCATGGCGCTCTGTTTTCGTCGGTGATTTCGACCGTTCAGCGGTGAAATCGCCCCGTATTCTTTTCGGAGAGTGGATGGTTCGTCCCTCGGTTTTGTTGCTGTTGTGTGGATCGTTGCTACTGCCGATGACGGCGGTTGCGCGCCTGCCCGGGCCGCTACAAGCCGTGCCGGCAGCGAAAGTCCGCGATCTGGCGGAAATTCGCAGCAGTCGCGTGCTGCGGGTGCTGGTCAACCAGAGCCGCAACAGCTCCGGCGAAGTCCAGGGTCAGTCCATCGGTATCGAATACCATCGCCTGCGCGCCTTCGAGCAATACCTCAACGGTCATGCCCGTGACGGTCAGGAAATCACTCTCAAGATCATTCCCAAAGCCAAGGATCAATTGCTCGGTGCATTGCAGCGCGGCGAAGGCGATCTGGTCGCGCCGGGTGAATTGCTTGAGCTGCAACCGGGGCACGCGGTAGCCAGCAGTGAGCCGATCGCCAGCAACGTGCCGCTGGTGCTGGTTGGCATCAAGGGCGAGCGGCGCTACACCAAGGTCGAGCAACTGTCCGGTAAAACCCTCGCGTTGCCCACCGGCAGTGCGGCGGGCGAAGCGGTCAGCCAGCTCAATCAGAAACTGGCCTTGCACAAACTGGCGCCGATCAAGATCGAATGGGTCGACCCGACACTGGCGGTCGAAGACGTGCTGGAAATGGTCCAGGGCGGAATCTTTCACCTGACCATCGTCGAGCAACCGATTGCCGAGCGCTGGGGCAAGATCCTGCCAAAACTGCGATTTGATCGACAGGTGATGATCAGCGAACCGGGCGAGGAATACTGGTTCGTGCGCCGGGATGCTTCGATGCTGCGCGCGAGCATTGATCGCTTCCTCACCGGTTACAAGAAACCGGCGAACGAAGACGCGGCGTTCCTGCGCATCTATCGCCGTCTCTATCAAGTTCACTATCCATTGGCCAAGGCTGATCGCCAGCGTCTGGAAAAACTGCGGCCAACCCTGCAAAAGCATGCCGAAGCGCAGCGCATGGATTGGCTGAATCTGGCAGCACTGGCGTTCAAGGAATCGGCGCTGCAACCCAATGCCCGCAGCGGCAGTGGCCCGACCGGCCTGATGCAGATCACCCCGTCCGCCGCGCAACGGGTCGGCGTCAACAATATTCAGAATCTCGATGCAAACGTGCAGGCCGGAGCCAAGTACCTGGCAATGATCCGTCGCAAATTCTTCAACAGCCCAAAACTCAATGAGCGCGAGCGCATGGCGTTCACGCTGGCGGCCTACAACATCGGCCCCGAGCGAGTGCAGGGCATGCGTGCCGAGGCCCGCCGGCGTGGGTTGAATCCCAACCAGTGGTTCTTCCAGGTCGAGCGCATCGCCATGGAGCAGGTGGGAATGGGGCCCGTCAGCTATGTTAATAGCGTGAACAAGTATTACTTGGCGTTCGACCGGGAGCGGGAGTCGTTGGAGCCCGGGGCGCAGAAAGTCGTCTCACGAAAATGATCGAATAATTTGATTGTTATGGCGGAATATTTGCGCTTTTAACATGAAATTAACTGATTAATATAGCGGCCAACCAACACACACAACTTCTCGCAAAAACAAGGAACGCCCCATGAGCTCTCTGATCAACAAAGTACTGTTCACCCGCGCTGGTTACGGTCTGACCATTCTGCGCATTGCTGTCGGCGTGATCTTCGCCGCCCACGGTTCGCAGAAGCTTTTCGGTCTGTTCGGTGGTTACGGTCTGGCGGGCACCGCGCAGTACATGGACAGCATTGGCCTGCACCCGGGCTACGTGATGGCTACGCTGGCTGGCGGCACTGAATTCTTCGCTGGCCTGGCATTGATCATCGGCCTGCTGGTGCGTCCGGCCGCGCTGGGTCTGACCTTCCTGTCGCTGGTGGCAATCTTCACCGTGCACATCAGCAACGGCTTGTTCATGGCCAACAACGGCTACGAGTTCGCACTGGCCCTGCTCGGTGGCAGCCTCGCCGTACTGATCGAAGGTGCCGGCAAGCTTTCGGTGGATCGCGCCATCGCCGGTTGAGCGCTCTAGGTCAAGCCAAAAGGCCCGCATTGTGCGGGCCTTTTTTGTTGCGGCTGATTCTTGACACTGATCGGTCACGTTCTCTAGGATGTTGCCCATGCGCCGATTTAAACAGCTACTTGCGGGGCGCCAGGTGACTTCAACAGTTGCCGTCAGAAGCCGGAACAGGGCTTCGAAATACCGCTAAAGCGCTGGTTCGGTGTTGCCTCTCACCTGCCATGCAGACTTTTGAGGCAGAGACACGAAACGATGAATGCACTACGCCCTCCAGCACGTCCCGCGCCGATCACGGCACATATCACCCAGCGCAACCCGAAAATCCTCCTTGGCGGTAAACATCAGCCGACGCTGTTGCGTTATCTCGATGGCTGGCCACGTCGCAGTGGCGGTCCTGCCGCGTTCCTGATCCAGTTTGTTGAAGACGGCGAGTCGCTGGTGCGTTTCGCCAGTGACAGTTTTGATCTGGCGGTGATTCAGGCGCCGTGTGCGCAAGATGCGCCGGAGATGATCAAGCAACTGACCCGCGTTGCACGACAGGGCCTGATCACTCGCCGCTGATACGCCTTACAGGTATTCGATCGCCACGATATAGACGAATTGCTCGCCAGTGGGCGTTTGTACTCGCACTTCTGCATCCAGCGCCTTGCCGATCAAGGCGCGGGCCAATGGCGAGTCGATGCTGATCAGGCCCAGTTTCAGGTCAAGTTCATCCGGGCCGACGATACGGTAGCGCGATTGCTTGCCGTCTTCGTCTTCGATGGTCACCCAGGCGCCGAAGTAGACCTTGTTCGGATCGCTGGGTTTTTCACTGACGACTTTCAATGCTTCCAGGCGTTTGGTCAGAAAGCGCACGCGACTGTCGATCTCGCGCAGCATCTTCTTGCCGTAGGTGTACTCGGCGTTTTCCGAGCGATCGCCCTGAGCCGCCGCCTCGCTGACCGATTGCGTCACCTGCGGGCGGCGCACATGCCACAACTCATGGAATTCAGCACGCATCCGCGCTTCACCTTCAGGGGTGATCAGCGCGGTGCCGGCGGTGCGGGGAGGGCGATAACGGCTCATGGCAACTTCTTGTGATTAAGACGGCTGGAGTCTATCAACCCTCGCGCAACACTGTCAGCGGACTTGCGTTGAGTGCCCGACGCGTGCCGAACACCCCGGCACCGCCAATCAGCGCCGCGCCAATCAGCGGCAGCACCAACAACCACGGATGCGGATGCCACGGCAGATCGAACGCGTAGCGATACAGCACCAGACTCACGACTTCCGAACCGATGGCCGCAAGCAAACCGCTGACCGCGCCGAGCAGGCCGAATTCGATGCGTCGGGCCTTGATCAGCAACTTGCGCTCGGCGCCGAGTGCCCGCAACAGCGCGCCCTGGCGAATGCGTTCATCCAACGTTGCCTGCAAGCCGGAAAACAGCACCGCCATGCCGGCCGCCAAGACAAACAACAATACATATTCCACCGCCAGAGTGACCTGAGCGAGGATGCTGCGCAGCTGTTCGAGCAGCGCCTCGACCTGAAGAATGGTCACCGCCGGGAAGGCCCGCGACAGCTCGATGATCTGCTGATCGTGACCGGGCGCCAGATAGAAACTGGTCAGGTAGGTTGCCGGCAGATCCTTCAAGGTGCCGGGCTGGAAGATCATGAAGAAGTTCGGCTGGAAGTTGTCCCAGTTGATCTCGCGCAGGCTGGTGACCTTCGCTTCACGATTGACGCCGCCAACACTGAACACCATGTGATCGCCGAGCTTGAGCTTGAGGCTTTCCGCTACTTTGCCTTCCACCGAAACGCCCGGCACATCGTCGGTTGGCTGATCTTGCCACCATTGGCCGGCAGTGAGCTTGTTGCCCGCCGGTAAATCCGCCGCCCAGGTCAGGCTCAAGTCGCGCTGCACCGCACGGTCGCCCGCCGAATCCTTGCTGACGATTTGCTGCACCGGTTCGCCGTTGATGCTGATCAGTCGCCCCGGAACCACCGGGTACAGCGGCGCCGCTTGCGCCGATACCTTGATCAGATGATCGGTGAACGCCTGTTTGTCCGCCGGCAGGATGTTCAGGGCGAAGTAGTTCGGCGCGTTTTTCGGCAACTGGTTTTGCCAGGTGTCGAGCAATTCGCCGCGCAGCAGGGCGATCAACGCCATCGACAATAGAATCAGACCAAACGCCAATGATTGCCCGGCAGCCGCCAATGGATGGCGCAACAGTTGGCCAAGACCCAGACGCCATGGCAGCGAAGCGCGGGCCAACAGGCGGCGCAAACTGTTCAGCAACAACAGCAGCAGCCCGCCGAGGATGACCGCCGCGACGACACCGCCACCGAGCAGGGCAAACGTCAGCAGCAGATCAAGACTCAAGCGCCACATGATCAGACCCAGCGCGCCCAACGCGGCGCCGTAAACCATCCAGGTGCTCGATGGAATCGGTAGCATGTCCCGACGCAATACGCGCAACGGCGGTACCCGACCCAGCGCGGCGAGCGGCGGCAGGGCGAAACCTGCCAGGGCCACCAGCCCGGTGCCGATCCCGGCAATCGCCGGAAACACACCACCCGGTGGAACATCGCTGGGCAGCAGATCATGCAGCAGCGCGAACAATCCCAGTTGTGCCAGCCAGCCGAGCAACGCGCCACTGAGTGCGGCGAACAGCCCCAGCACGGTCAGTTGCACACTGAACAGCAGCATGGTTTCCCGGCGTGACAAACCAAGGCAACGCAACAAGGCACTGGCGTCGAAACGCCGACTGGCAAAACGATTCGCCGACAACGCCACGGCCACACCGGCCAACAGAACCGCGACCAGACTGGCCATGTTCAGATAGCGCTCAGCCTTGCCCAACGCGCCGCCAATCTGCCGATTGCCGTCGCGGGCATCCTGAATTCGCTGGTTCGCCGCCAGGCCCGGTTTGATCAATTGCCGATAGGTTTCCAGCGCCTGTGGTTCGCCACGCCACAGTTCGCGAAAACTCACGCGGCTGCCGGGCTGCACCACGCCAGTGGCGGCAAGGTCATCGAGATTGATCATCACCCGGGGTGTCAGGCTATAGAAGTTGCCGGCGCGATCCGGTTCATAAGTCAGTACGCGAGTCAGTTTCAACGTCTTCATGCCGACATCGATGCTGTCGCCGATCTTCAGATCCAGCGCCGTCAGCAGGCGGGCTTCGACCCAGGCTTCGCCGGGTTGTGGTTCACCGCCGGATTGTTCTGCGGCAAAGGGCGCTGGCGCACTTTTAAGTTCGCCGCGCAATGGATAGGCACGGTCGACGGCTTTGATGCTCGACAACTGAATGCCATTGTCGGTGGCGATAACGCTGGAGAATTCCACCACTTGCGCATGCTTCAGGCGCAGCTCGGTGCCACTCCTGATCTGCTCGTCACGGGCCGGCGAGCTGCCTTCCAGCACCAGATCGGCGCCGAGAAACTCGGTTGCGCGCAGCATCATCGCGCCGTTGAGGCGGGCACCGAAATAACCGATGGCAGTGCTAGCCGCCACAGCGACAACCAACGCAAAGAACAACACCCGCAATTCCCCGGCGCGGGCGTCGCGCAGCAGTTGGCGAATGGCGAGACTGAACAGGCGCAACAGCGGCAGACGTGCCATCAAGGCTCCAGAGGGGCGACCAACAGCCCGGCTTCAAGACGGATCAGGCGCCGGCAGCGATGAGCCAGGCGTTCGTCGTGGGTCACCAGCACCAGGGTGGTGCCGCGTTCCTTGTTCAACTCGAACAGCAAGTCGCTGATGCGCTCGCCGGTATGGCTGTCGAGATTGCCGGTGGGCTCGTCGGCGAACAGCACGTCAGGCTCGGCGGCAAACGCACGGGCAATCGCCACACGTTGCTGCTCGCCGCCGGAGAGCTGGCGCGGCGAATGCGTCAGGCGCTGGCCAAGGCCGACGCGCTGGAGCAATTCGGTGGCACGCTCGCGGGCGTCTTTGCGGCCATCGAGTTCCAGCGGCAGCATGACGTTTTCCAAAGCGTTAAGACTGTCGAGCAACTGGAACGACTGAAAGACAAAACCGACATGCTCGGCACGGATACGTGCGCGCTGATCTTCATCGAGGTTGCTCAGGCTCTGGCCAGCGAGGGTGACTTCGCCGCTGCTGGGCAGGTCGAGGCCGGCGAGCAGGCCGAGGAGGGTGGATTTGCCGGAACCGGACGCGCCGACGATGGCCAGGCTGTCGCCCTTGTTCAGTTCCAGGCTGAGTTCGTGCAGGATAGTCAGTTCACCTTCCGCGCTGGGAACCACTTTGCTGAGGTTCTTCGCGGTGAGAATGCTTGCGCCCATGGAGAATCCGATGCGTGTGTGGTTTTTGAGTGCTGGCCTGGCCTTGACGTGCATGGCCCAGAACGCAGCGGCGGGTACTGTCCTGATCGTTGGCGATAGTATCAGCGCCGGTTTCGGACTGGATACCCGCTTGGGATGGGTGTCGTTGCTCGAACAACGGCTCAAGAAGGAGGGTTTTGACGACAAAGTGGTCAATGCCTCCATCAGTGGCGACACCAGTGCCGGAGGCCAGGCGCGGCTGCCGGCGCTGCTTGCAGAGCATAAGCCGGAACTGGTGATCCTCGAATTGGGCGGCAACGATGGCCTGCGCGGAATGCCGCCCATTCAATTGCAACAAAACCTTGCGGCGATGATCGACAGCTCCCGCCAGAGCGGCGCCAAGGTACTGTTGCTCGGCATGCAATTGCCGCCCAACTATGGCAAGCGCTACACCGACGCCTTCGCCGAGGTCTACGGCAAACTCGCCAACGACAAAAAGATCCCGCTGGTGCCGTTTTTCCTCGACGGCGTGGGCGGTCATCCGGACTTGATGCAGGCCGATGGTCTGCACCCGGCGGCCGGGGCTCAGGGCAAGTTGCTGGAAAATGTCTGGCCGACGCTAAAACCGCTGTTATGAGGCTTTTCTAAGGGCAGGCTTTCGGCTAATGTGGCGCCCCCTTATTTGGAGCCCCCGATGTCGCGTTCTGCCTGGTCCCTGTTTGCCTACCAACTGATCGAGCCTGACGAGCAGCTGGATCTGTTCGCCTGCCAGGAAGTGCGGGTGCATCTGGTGACCCGTCAACTCGAACTCGGCGGCTCGGCCGATCGCACCCTCTGCGGCAGTCTGCTGCCGGCGCAGCCGCGCTGGTCGAGCGTGGATCGCCGGGTGTTTCAGGATCAGCGCCTATGCTCGCTGTGCCGGGCGATTCTGGAGTCGCAGAAGCGCGGCACGTCGCCGATCTGGCCTGAGTTGCGATTCGAGCTTTAAGATCAAAAGATCGTCCGATCGCGGCCCGAGCCTGCGGTAGCTCCTGCATTAAGAGTTCTGGCTGCCCATCGGCGTGTCTCCCCGAATATTCAAAGTGCGGTGTACAATCGCGCTCTTATACCCTTGTTGATCATGCGAAGGATTTTCCGGATGTTGCCGCGCTTTCCTGCCGTCACCCGCTGCCTGTCACTTGCCGCCCTGTGTGTGGCCGGTCCCGTTGCTGCATTGGAGTTTCCCCTGCCACCACCCGGTGAAGACATCATCGGCCAGGTGCAGGTGATCAAAGCCAAGTACGAAGACACCTTCGCCGACCTGGGCACAAAGTACGATCTGGGCTATTCGGAAATGGTCGCGGCCAACCCGGGCGTCGATGCCTGGTTGCCCGGTGCCGGCACCGAAATCGTTCTGCCGACGCGCTTCATTCTGCCGCCGGGCCCGCGCGAAGGCATCGTGATCAACCTTGCCGAATACCGCCTCTACTATTTCCCGAAAGGCCGGAACGTGGTGTACACCTTCCCGCTGGGTATCGGTCGTGAAGGGTGGGGTTCGCCGATTGCGCACACCTCGATCACCGCCAAGACACCGAACCCGACCTGGACTCCGCCAGCCTCGATCAAGGCTGAACACGCCGCCGACGGTGATCCGCTGCCGAACGTGGTGCCGGCCGGTCCCGACAATCCGCTGGGGCCGTTCAAGTTCACCCTCGGCACGCCGGGCTACCTGATCCACGGTTCGAACAAGAAGTTCGGCATCGGCATGCGCACCAGCCACGGCTGCTTCCGCATGTTCAACAACAACGTGCTGGAGATGGCCGGCATGGTGCCGGTCGGTACCTCGGTGCGCATCCTCAACGATGCTTACAAGTTCGGGCGCAGTGGCGGCAAGGTCTATCTGGAAGCGCACACGCCGATCGACGACAAGGGCAACCCTTCGGTAGTCGACAAGCACACCGCGGTGATCAACGCGATGCTCAAGCGTGAGGACATCACCAACAACCTGCGCATGAACTGGGATGTGGTGCGTGACGTGGTTGCGGCCGAGGATGGCCTGCCAACGGAAATCGGCACGCCGGGCACCTCGGCGCCCATTGTCTCGAGCGCACCGATCGACCTGCAACAGTAAGCTGAGAAACAAAACCCGCCGATGTCAGCATCGGCGGGTTTTTTAATGCCCGGACAAAAGCATCGCGCATAAAAAAGCCGACCCAAAAAATGGGTCGGCTTGATAACAATCCCGAGGGATTATTACTTGCGGCTAGCTTTGTCCAGCATGCGCAGAGCACGCTCGTTAGCTTCGTCAGCAGTCTGTTGTGCTTTTTGAGCAGCAGCCAGAGCTTCATCAGCTTTACGGTAAGCTTCGTCTGCACGAGCCTGGGAGCGAGCAGCTGCGTCTTCAGTAGCGGTCAGACGTGCTTCGGTTTCTTTCGATGCGCTGCTGCAACCGGTAGCCAGAACTGCGGCCAGAGCCAGAGCAGAGAATTTCAGAACGTTGTTCATCGTGTTCCCCTTCAAGGACTTTCAATTAAGTGGCTGTCTCCTCCGATTGAGGAAATAGCCGGCGTACATACTACCCATTACTTGTAGTAAGTAAACTGACGTAAGGCAAGAAGCAAAAAAAATTGTAGGCGTTGATTCTTTTTCGAGCAACTTTTAACTGCGTTGTTTAAAAAATATCCAGCTGCAAGCCCCGAGCTGAGCGAGTTAATGAGAAAAAGTTCCCGTTGCTCCGTGCTGTTTTTGCAGTCTTGGCTAAAGTCTGTCTAGATGAATACGTCCATACTTTTGTTCCGATTTTGCGCACTGCTTCGCGTATCTTTCTGCATGTTGAGGTGACTTTAAAAAAGGCCGCACGTCTTAAGTCTCAACATCCGGCAATGTTCAGGTGAGCAGCCCGGGAAGATCTTCTCCCAGGCCCACCCTGCGTCCATCGGAGCAACCCCCGTCAACTCGCTTGATGACGAGCGTACCTTGAGCATTTTTGCCAATGGTGCCTACTATTTATCAGGTGCCAGGTTGCGCGAGATCGGTGTGGCTCTTCTCGGTGTCCATCAGGCACGGGGTGGCGTAGATGTTCCTTCGCCGGAAAAACATCGGTAAGGTAGGGGTCAGAATTCAAGACCCGCGAGGAGTAGTGATGAGCGAGGCGTTGTCCATCCACCATGACCAGGCTGGTCATCAGTTCGAGACCAATGTGGACGGTCATCGTGCCTACCTGACCTATATGGATCTGGGGAAACAGACCCTGGATATCTATCGCACCTTCGTGCCCAACGCCCTGCGTGGCCGTGGCATTGCCGCGGCGCTGACTGAAAGCGCGCTGCAATACGCCGAAGAAATGGGCTACACGGTGATCCCGTCGTGCTCCTACGTCGAGCGCTACATGGAACGCCATCAGAAGCGCGCCGCGAAAATCTGAATCGCACATACAAAAACGCCGGGCATTGCCCGGCGTTTTTTTATGCCTGTAAAACGCGTATCAGCTGCGCTGGCGTTTCGGCAGAACATCCTTGAGCTTGGCGTGCATGCTGCGCAGGGTGTTCTCGGTGGCGGACCAGTCGATGCACGCATCGGTGATCGACACGCCGTATTGCAGGTCGGCGAGATCTTTCGGAATCGCCTGGCAGCCCCAGTTCAGATGACTCTCGACCATCAGGCCGATGATCGACTGGTTGCCTTCGAGGATCTGGTTGGCAACGTTTTCCATCACCAGCGGTTGCAGGGCCGGGTCCTTGTTGGAGTTAGCGTGGCTGCAATCGACCATGATGTTCGGCTTGATCTTCGCTTTGTTCAGCGCCTGCTCGCACAGGGCAACACTGACCGAATCATAGTTCGGCTTGCCATTACCACCGCGCAGCACCACATGACCGTAGGCGTTGCCTTTGGTGGTGACGATCGACACGCCACCTTCCTGGTTGATACCGAGGAAACGGTGCGGGCTGGAAACCGACTGCAAGGCGTTGATCGCCACGGTCAGGCCGCCGTCGGTGCCGTTCTTGAAGCCTACGGCCGAGGACAGGCCGGAAGCCATTTCGCGGTGGGTCTGGGATTCGGTGGTACGTGCGCCGATGGCCGACCAGCTGATCAGGTCCTGCAGGTATTGCGGGGAGATCGGGTCGAGGGCTTCAGTGGCGGTTGGCAGGCCTTTTTCGGCCAGATCCAGCAGCAACTGGCGACCGATGTGCAGACCGTCCTGGATCTTGAACGAGTCGTCCAGATACGGATCGTTGATCAGGCCTTTCCAGCCGACCGTGGTGCGCGGCTTTTCGAAATACACGCGCATGACCAGATACAAGGTATCGGAGACTTCCGCAGCCAGCACCTTCAAACGGTCGGCGTATTCGTGGGCAGCCTTGATGTCGTGGATCGAGCACGGGCCGATCACGACGAACAGACGGTGGTCAGTGCCATCAAGAATGTTGCGAATGACTTCACGGCCCTTGGTGACGGTGCGCAAGGCAGCACCGCTCAGAGGGATATCACGCTTGAGCTGATCGGGAGTGATCAGGGTCTCGTTAGAGGCGACGTTTAGGTCGTTGATCGGTAAATCAGCCATCGTTTACTCGTCAGGTCACGGGTGCCGGCCGCCAGCGATCCCCGCGCGGCGGAGCACAGCAGATTTAAGCGCGTCGGGGAGCGGAACCTTAGCGCGTTACGCGCCTGCTCGACAATGGGCAAACGCCGCTTTAATCCAGCACTGGCTGGGCAAAAGCCTTGCGAACGCTGTCGTGGGAGAACTCATCGGCATGTTGTTCGACCCATTGCAGGGCCAGCGCCTGGATATCCTGCAGGTCATCGTGGGCATCGTTCATGCGGCAGTAGCGTTCGATCTGACACACCTGCTCACCCATTCGCGCGCTGAACAGCGTTTGTTCGTCGGTGAACGCTATCCCCACCAGATAACCTTTTTTGCGACGCAGACACCACGCCACATAGCCCGGATAACAGATGTCGGCATTGAGCGTTGGCATGCGCACTTGCAGGGCCGTGCCATGGCGCCAGGCACGGTGGTAATTGCAAGCGATGCCGCCGAGGCTGATAGTGTGCAGCTGTTGCCTGGAAATGCACTCAGGCGTGAGCAAGGTTAATTCAACCGGCACCTCGTCCGGATGAGGAATGAAACGTCCCATGAGCACAGACTCCCTGTGTCGGCCATTTGACATTGTTTCCCCCAGTATAGTGGTCGAATCCGAACTGACCGATTTCGACGCCGACCAACGGCTTTTGGCGATGAGCGGCGTTTCGCTGGTGATTTTCACCAGCGTCGGCTGCGCCAGTTGCCGTTATGCCCGCGAAGTGTTGCCGGATATGGCGCTGGCGATTGATCGCCTTTGCTGGATCGACGCTGGCAACAACGGCGGGTTGGTGGAGCGGTATCAGGTCTTTCATTTGCCTGCGCTGTTTGTCGTGCGCGACGGCGAGTTCTTTGGGGCATTGCACACGCGCCTGACGGCCGATGCGCTGAACGCAGCGCTGGCGCAGGCACTGAGTCGAATTGCAGAGGAGTTGCCATAAATGGGGACAATCAACAAACCGGTCGTGGGGATTATCGGCACCGGTGCCATCGGCGGGTTTTACGGCCTGATGCTGGCGCGTGCCGGTTTCGATGTGCATTTTCTGCTGCGCAGCGAGTTTTCCGCGGTGGCCGAGCACGGCCTGCAGGTGGACAGCGCGGTGCATGGTCTGCTGACGCTCAACCCGGTGCAGGCCTACTCTTCGGCTGAAGACATGCCCAAGTGCGACTGGCTGCTGGTGGGCGCCAAGACCACCAGCAATGCCAGCCTTGCGCCATCGATCATTCAAGCGGCAAAACCCGATGCGAAAGTGCTGGTGCTGCAAAACGGCCTCGACGTCGAGGACAGCCTGCGTGAACGGCTGCCTGACTCGCTGCATCTGCTCGGTGGTCTGTGCCTGATCTGCGTGCATCGCGAGGGCCCCGGGCAGGTGACCCACCAAGCACTTGGCGCGGTGAACGTCGGCTACCACAGTGGCCCGGCGGCTGATGACATTGCGCGTATGGTGCTTGTCGAGGAAGGTTCGGGACTGTTCCGCGCCGCCGGCATCGATTCCCAGGCGATGCCCAATCTGCATCAGGCACGCTGGCAGAAACTGATCTGGAACATCCCCTATAACGGTCTTTCGGTATTGCTCGGCGCCAGCACTACGCCGCTGATGGCCGATGCCGACAGCCGCGCATTGATTCAGGCGTTGATGGCCGAAGTGGTGCAGGGCGCCAAGGCGTGCGGTGTGGAAGTGCCAGCCGGGTATGCCGATTTCCTGTTTACGATGACCGAGAAAATGGCCGATTACTGGCCGAGCATGCATCACGACTTTTTGCATAAACGACCGCTGGAGCTGGAGGCAATCTACGCCCGACCACTGGCGGCCGCCAAAGCGGCGGGGTGTGAACTGCCGCGAATCGAGGCGCTGTATCGAACATTGAGCTTTATTGATCGACGCAACACTTGAGTCGTTTTTTTGCGGGTGCTGGGGGAAAACATGGCGAAAAACATTGATGACAAACTGGTGCTGGCGATCTCGTCGCGCGCTTTGTTCGACCTGAGCGAGAGCCATAAGGTCTACCTGTCGAGCGGCGTCGAAGCCTATCGGCAATATCAGATCGAGCACGAAGACGAGATCCTCGCGCCCGGCGATGCCTTCCCCCTGGTGGAAAAACTCCTGAGCCTGAACAGTCGCCTCGGCCGCGCCCGGGTCGAGGTGATTCTGGTGTCGCGCAACAGCGCCG
This sequence comes from Pseudomonas sp. Seg1, assembly GCF_018326005.1. Classification (NCBI taxonomy): domain Bacteria; kingdom Pseudomonadati; phylum Pseudomonadota; class Gammaproteobacteria; order Pseudomonadales; family Pseudomonadaceae; genus Pseudomonas; species Pseudomonas sp. Seg1. The sequence goes on along the minus strand of NZ_AP021903.1, from coordinate 4,629,838 downwards.
ACACCGGGTTGCGCGTGTTCAACTCGATTCATCACTACGGCCTGGCGATTTCCCGCGCAGCGTTTGTGGGGGGCGCAGTCCTTATCCGTATCTCAAAGCCTTTGGCTGCGACCTGTTTCTTTCGACCCACGCCGAGGATGTACGCGCAGCGCTGGATGCAGGTTTTGCCGCTGCGACGATTCTGTCCGGGGGCGCCAGCCGAGCGGCCAGCGATGAGTTGCGCATCGCCTTCGACGGCGACGCGGTGATTTTTTCCGACGAATCGGAACGGATCTATCAGTCCGGCGGACTCGAAGCGTTTCAGGCCAAGGAGCGTGAGGCCGCACGCGAGCCATTGCGCGGTGGGCCGTTCAAGGGCTTTTTGGCGGCGCTCAATCTGTTGCAACGCGAGTTCCCCGACGACGACTGCCCGATCCGCACGGCACTGGTCACCGCACGTTCGGCGCCGGCGCATGAGCGAGTGATCCGTACGCTGCGGGAATGGGACATTCGCCTCGACGAATCACTGTTCCTCGGTGGCCTGACCAAATCGGCGTTTCTCGAAGCGTTTGCCGCCGACGTGTTCTTCGACGATCAGGCCGGCCACTGCGAACTTGCCCGCGAAGTGGTCGCCACCGGTCACGTACCCCACGGCATCAGCAACGAACCGTCGATCTAAAGCCCCTGTGCTTCAAGACGTTGCGTCGCACGTCGTACTCGTCAAGGCACTGCTAAGCTGAATCAAATCTCCGCCATGTTGGCTTGCGAGGAGGTCATATGATTCGTTCGATGCTGTATGCCACTGACCTCGGTCTGTACGCACCGTTAGTGATGCAGCATGCCCTGGCTTTGGCGCGAACGTTCAATGCCGACTTGTATGTGGTGCACGCGGTGGAGCCGATGGGATTGTTTGCCGAGTCGGTGTTGCAGAGTTATCTCGACGAGCAGGCATTGAACGAATTTCACAGCCAGGGTCTGAAAACAGTCATCGCCAACATCGAACAGCGGGTACTGGAGAGCTTTCGCGAAGAACTGGGGGACGAGGGCGAGCAGGATCTGCAGCGCATTCGCGCGGTACGCGTGGTGCAGGGCGATCCGTCGCAGGTGATTCTTGACCAGGTGCAGAAACTCTCTGTCGATTTGCTGATCGTAGGAAGTCACAGCCACGGGGTGGGCGCGGAAACGCCGTTGGGCCGTACGGCGGCGCGGGTCCTGCAGTTGGCCAAGGTCCCGGTTTATCTGGTGCCACTGGTGGAGCGTCGGCGGCGGGAGGATCGCTGAGTCAGGATTAATGGCACTTTGATAAAAAAGTTCTAGATTTATTATTCAAACCATTAATATAGTTATATACCGTCGCTGATGCCCGTGGCGTCTACCTGCTTTGAGGGATACATATGAAGCTTCAACAATTGCGCTACATCTGGGAAGTGGCGCACCACGACCTCAACGTTTCCGCTACAGCCCAAAGCCTTTACACCTCGCAACCGGGTATCAGTAAACAAATCCGCCTGCTGGAAGATGAACTCGGCGTTGAAGTGTTCGCCCGCAGCGGCAAGCACCTGACCCGCGTCACCCCGGCGGGCGAGCGCATCATCACCACTGCCGGTGAGATTCTGCGCAAGGTCGAAAGCATCAAGCAGATTGCCCAGGAATTCTCCAACGAGAAGAAAGGCACCCTGTCGATCGCCACCACTCACACCCAGGCACGTTATGCGCTGCCGCCAGTGATCAGCAATTTCATCAAGCAATATCCGGACGTGGCACTGCACATGCACCAGGGTTCGCCGATGCAGATCGCCGAGATGGCCGCTGACGGCACCGTCGATTTCGCCATCGCCACCGAAGCGCTGGAGTTGTTCGGCGACCTGGTGATGATGCCATGCTATCGCTGGAACCGCTGTGTGGTCGTGCCGCAGGGGCACCCGCTGACCAAGCTGCCTAAGCTGACCCTCGAAGCGCTCGCCGAATATCCGATCGTGACGTACGTGTTCGGCTTCACCGGTCGTTCGAAACTCGACGAAGCGTTCAGCCATCGTGGCCTGACGCCGAAAGTGGTTTTCACCGCTGCTGACGCCGATGTGATCAAAACCTACGTGCGTCTGGGGCTGGGTGTGGGCATCGTCGCCAAAATGGCCGTCGATACCAAACTCGACAACGATCTGGTGGTGCTGGATGCCAGCGAGCTGTTCGAATCGAGCATCACCAAGATCGGTTTCCGTCGCGGTACGTTCCTGCGTGGTTTCATGTGCGACTTCATCGAAAAGTTTGCCCCGCACCTGACCCGCGAAGTGATGGCCAAAGCCATTCAGTGCCACAACAAGCAAGAGCTGGAAGAGCTGTTCGACGGCGTCGAGCTGCCTGTCCACTAAAGTCCCCGCGTCAAAGCACCTCGGTGACAGCAAATTGTTGCCGGGTGCCTGCCACCAGAATCTCCACCTCGTCCCCCTCGAACTTGCCCAGCAGGCTTTTGCCCAGCGGCGAGCGCGGGGTGATGACGGTAATCGGCTGACCGACCACGTCGACTTTCAGTCCCGCCGCATCCGGCGCCAGAAACAGCCATTGCTCGCGACCCTTTTCGTCTTCCAGACCGAGCAGGGCGCCGATTTCTATGCCTCGGCTCTCGTCGTAGGCGCGCAGCGTCAGCGCCTGGCACAGCGCCAGTGACTGACGAATTTCCTCGACGCGTTTTGCTTGCCCGGCCGCCAGATAAGACGCCTCAAGTCCCAAGGTGTCGTACTTGTTTTCGGCGATGTTCTCTTCGTGGGTCGCGGTTTCGTAAGCGGTCTGCGCGGCGCGTTCGGCGATATCGAGGTCGATGCGCAGTTTGTCGAGAATCAATTGGTGGACCGTGTGTTTGTTCATGATCAGTCGCAGAATTGCAAAACGTTGGCGCGGCTCTTTTCGCTGGGCGCATTCTGGTCCTGTTGCAGCCAGAACTGGCATTTCGGATTCGATTGATTGCGGCTGCTGCTGCGCGCCTGATCGAGCCGATTCTGTTGCTCGTTCTTGCGCAGGTTTTCCTCGTATTGATCGAACAACGGGCTCTGCGGCGGAATATTCGGCACCGGCTGGGCCGCCGGCGGGTTGGCCAATTGCTGCACGGCCTGGGCCACCGGCGCCAGTTGCTCGTTGAACAAAAAGCGCGAGAGCAGCCAGCAGGTCAGCGCGATCGCCAGAAAGCCCAGCCACATGCCCAAGGCAATGCTGCCGGTCAAATGCAGCGCGCTGAGTTGAACAGGCAAGGGACGACGCGGATTGGGACGATAGGGCATGGCTGCCTCCTGGCGGATGATTGCGGGCAAGTCGCGATTGTCGCACGAAGATTAATCGGCGTCGGCTCTTCTGCACGGGGTCATTTATGCGGACAATCGGTGCTTTTGCCAACGGGAGTCTTGAATGTCGAAACTGAAAACCCGCTGGGATATTTTTTGCACTGTCGTCGATAACTATGGCGATATCGGCGTGACCTGGCGCCTGGCCCGGCAATTGGTGGCGGAGCATTCACTGGCGGTGCGACTGTGGGTCGATGATCTGCGCGCGTTCGAACGCATCTGTCCAGAGATCGACAGCACCGCTACACAACAATGGCAGCAGGGCGTGGAGGTACGGCACTGGCCGGGCGAGTGGCCACAGACTGAAGCCGCTGATGTGGTGATCGCCGCGTTCGCCTGTCAGTTGCCCGGCGATTATATGGACGCCATGGCCGAGCGCGAAAAGCCGCCTCTGTGGATGAACCTCGACTATCTCAGCGCCGAAGAATGGGTCATCGGTTGCCATGGATTGCCGTCGGTGAAATACAAGTCAGTGCAGAAGTTCTTCTTCTTTCCGGGATTTCAGCCGGGCACGGGCGGACTGCTGCGTGAGCGAGGATTACTCGAGCAGCGTCGGCAATTTCAGCAGGATCCCCAAGCTCAGCGACAATTCCTGCAAGGTTTGGGGATCGAGCGCGCGGCGGGCGCTCAGCTGATTTCGCTGTTTGCCTACGAGAATGCCGGGCTGGCCAGCTGGCTGGATGTACTCGCAGACGACGCGACACCGACTCACTTGCTGGTGCCGGAAGGTCGTATTCTCGGTGACGTTGCGAGATGGCTTGAGGTAGAAACGCTTAGCGTCGGAGCAATTCATGTGCGTCAGGCGCTGACCGTGCAGGTGTTGCCGTTCGTCCGTCAGGATCAATACGATCATCTGCTCTGGTGCTGCGATTTCAATGCGGTGCGCGGCGAAGACTCGTTCGTCCGGGCGCAGTGGGCGGGGCGGCCGATGCTCTGGCACATCTACCAGCAGGACGAAGCCATCCACCTGGACAAGCTCGATGCCTTCCTCGCTCTGTATTCGCACGGTCTGTCGCCAGCAGCGGCCCAGGCGATGAACGGTCTCTGGCAGGCCTGGAGTGCTGGTCAGCCGATCGGCGGACATTGGCTCGAGGCCCGTAAACATTGGCCAGAACTACAGGAAAATGCCGAAGCATGGTGTCTGGAACAAGGCTTGCAGGCGGATCTTGCCACGGCGCTGGTACAGTTTTACCTAAATTGGATATGATACGCGGCCTAGATTTTTGTAAATCCCATCCAAATTCGGATATTCGCAATGAAAACTGGTAAAGAACTCAAACCCGGTACCGTGATCCGTATCGACAACGATCCTTGGCTGGTTCAGAAAGCTGAATTCACCAAGTCGGGCCGTAACAGCGCGATCATGAAGACCAAGCTGAAGAACCTGCTGACCGGTTACAAGACCGAAACCGTTTACGGTGCGGACGACAAGCTGGACGACGTGATCCTCGACCGCAAAGAAGCGACCCTGTCCTTCATCAGCGGCGACACCTACACGTTCATGGACACCACTGACTACACCATGTACGAACTGAACGCCGAAGACATCGAAAGCGTTCTGCCTTTCGTTGAAGAAGGCATGACCGACGTTTGCGAAGCCGTGTTCTTCGAAGAGCGTCTGGTTTCCGTAGAGCTGCCGACCACCATCGTGCGCGTAGTTGACTACACCGAAGGTTCGGCTCGCGGCGACACTTCCGGCAAAGTCATGAAGCCAGCCAAGCTGAGCAACGGTACCGAGCTGCAAGTTGCTGACTTCATCGAAATCGGTGACAAGATCGAGATCGACACCCGCGAAGGCGGTTCCTACAAAGGCCGTGCCAAATAAGCACTGCTTTTTGCGGAAAGAAAAAGCCCGACCATTGAGTCGGGCTTTTTTGTGCCTGCAATTTCACCTTCAACACCTATCCCCTGTGGGAGCGAGCCTGCTCGCGAATGCGGTGTGACATCCAATGAAGCGTTGTCTGACAGAACGCCTTCGCGAGCAGGGGTTTTGTATTTATCTCAAACGGTGGTGTGCAGGCGCACGTCAACGTTGCCACGGGTGGCGTTGGAGTACGGGCAAACCTGATGCGCCGCTTCAACCAGGCTCTGTGCATCGGCTTGTTCCAGACCCGGTAGGCTGATGTGCAGGTCGATGTCCAGACCAAAGCCGCCAGGGATTTGGCCGATGCCGACGTGAGCAGTGATCGAAGCATCGTCCGGGATTTTACGTTTGGTCTGGCTGGCAACGAATTTCAGCGCGCCGATGAAGCAGGCCGAGTACCCAGCCGCGAATAGTTGCTCAGGGTTGGTCGCCGCGCCGCCAGCACCACCGAGTTCTTTCGGGGTGGCCAGTTTGACGTCGAGGATGTTGTCGCTGGAGATCGCACGACCGTCACGGCCGCCAGTGGACGTTGCGATTGCGGTGTAGAGAGTTTGCATGGTGTGGGCCTCGTAGAGCGTGATGTGTCGCGCTAATTGTTTGCGCGCTAAGTAAGTGCGAGGTGAATGTAGCTCGCTAATATTTTGCGCGCAAGATAAATTTCGGAGGAAAGTGAGAATGCATGACGCGGCGTGGTGCATTACTGCACTGCAAGCATTGATCTAGAGCGCTGGACGGAAAGGAGGCTGACTGTAAAAAAATTCAGTCGGACAAGCATTCATCAGCAAATGAGGACCCTGTGGCAGCCGGGCTTGCTCGCGATAACGGCGTGTCAGTCGAAATCATGACGGCTGACAGGACGCCATCGCGGGCAAGCCCGGCCCCCACAGGTTTTGTACTGCAACTGAATTGAGGATTCAGACCAGGCTGTCTTGCAGGTGGCTGCGCAGGGCTTGCAGTTCTGATTGCAGGTTTTGCAAACGCTCGATCGTGAAGCCGCTGGCGCCGAGAATGCATTGCGGGATGCTTTGGGCTTTGGCTTGCAAAGCGCGGCCCTGTTCAGTCAATTCGACAATCACCACTCGCTCATCCTCGCGGCTGCGGGTCCGGCTGAGCAAACCTTCGCCTTCCAGGCGCTTGAGCAGTGGTGTCAGCGATCCCGGATCCGTCAGCAGTCGTGTGCTGATTTCCCCCACGGTCAAACCATCTTTCTCCCACAACACCATCATCGCCAGATACTGCGGATAGGTCAGGCCGATGGCTTGCAGCATCGGTTTGTAGACTTTGGTCATCATCAGCGAAGTGGAATGCAAGGCGAAGCAGGCCTGGTTGTCCAGGAGCAAGTCATCGCAGGTGTCGCGTTCGGAAGTCATGTCAAAGCCTTGATCGGTGATGGGCATGAATCTAGCGCCCGAATGTTTAATGCGCCAGACAATTATCTGGGGCTAGTGCCGGCCAAAATCCCGCTGTAACGCCAGATCCCACGGCGGAACCGGGCTAAAGCGGGTTTTCAGATACTCCAGCAGCAAGCGGCTGCGCGAATTCGTCTGCTGTTCCATCCGCAACGCATAGATCCCGGTGGTCTCTGGTTTCGGCAGGCCGTTTTCGCAAAACAGCGGCAGCAGTTCGCCACGCAGCAGATATTCACTGGCCAACCAGGTCGGCAGATGCGCAATCCCCAGCCCCGCCAACGCGCCGCAGACCAAGGCTTCGGCATTATTGGCGCTCATGCGGATGCGGGCCGGACGGTGCAGTTGCATCTGGCCATCCAGCTCGAAACGCCAAGCGAAGGGCGGGGCGAGGCCGTCCCAGTCCAGACCGTCGTGTTCACTCAATTGCGCGGGATGGCTGGGTACACCGCGATGTTTGAGATAGTCAGGACTCGCGCAGGCGATGCGCACCATGCTCGCCAGTGGCGTGGCAACCAATCGAGTGTCGGCCAGTTGACCGGCGCGCAGCACCAGATCGACCTTGCCCAGATTCGAGCCGTGCATGTCGACAAAGCTGTCGATCAGATGCAACTGCACGTCCAGTCCCGGATATAAAACCAGAAAATCGGCAATCACCGGTGCCAGGTGTCTGCGTCCGAACGCTGCCGGGGCATCGATACGAATCAAGCCTTCCGGCGCATTGCTCAGGGAAACCGCTTCGGCTCGGGCCAGTTGCAACTCGGCGACGATCCGCCGTGCCCGCTCGGCAAACGCGAGCCCCGCAGGCGTGGCCAGTACCGCGTGGGTGCTGCGAATAAATAGCTGGCTGCCGACAGCATTTTCCAGGCTATCGATGCGCCGCGCGACCGCCGAAGGCGTCAACGGATGGCGACGAGACGCTGCGGAAAAACTGCCGCTTTCCAGCACATCGAGAAACAACCCGAGTTGTTCGGTCAATTGATTGGGATTCATGTCATTTCAATGCTTGTGCGAATTCGGCACAGCCATTGTGCGTTGCTGTGCGTTTCCCCGCCAGCCGTGACTGCGTAGGATGAATCGCCTGACGTAAGAGGAATTCGGCAGTGATGGAGTTTTTGTTGTATCTGGTTTTCGGCGCCGCCCTTGGCACACTCGGTGGCATCTTCGGCATCGGTGGTGGCTTGATCGCCATTCCACTGCTCGGCGTGTGGTTCGGGCTCGATCAGCAGATTGCCCAAGGCACGGCGCTGGTGATGGTGGTGCCAAACGTGATGCTGGCGCTGTGGCGTTATCACCAACGCAATCGTATTGAATTGCGTCATGCGTTGCCGTTGGCGTCGATGGGATTCTGCTTTGCGTGGATCGGTTCGATCTGGGCTGTGGGTATCGACGCGCAAACCATGCGCATCGGTTTTGTCGCGTTTCTCGTTGTGCTGTCGGCCTACAACCTGCTGAAAATGTTCGGCAAGCGCCCGGCGCCGACCTCCGAGATGCGTTATTCGTGGCCGTGGCTGGGTGTTCTCGGCGCGGCGTCGGGAACCATGGGCGGGTTGTTCGGTGTCGGTGGGGCAGTGGTCGCGACGCCAGTCTTGACCAGCCTGTTCGGCACCAGCCAAGTCGTTGCCCAAGGTCTGTCGCTGGCGCTGGCATTGCCGAGCACCGGCGTGACGTTGGTGACGTATGCGGTGCATCACGAAGTGGACTGGATGATCGGCCTGCCGCTGGCCATCGGCGGTCTGGCCAGCATCAGTTGGGGTGTGAAAGTCGCCCACGCGATGCCGGAAAAACTTTTGCGTGGGCTGTTCTGCGGGTTTCTGGTGCTGTGTGCAGTGATGCTCGCGTTTAAAGTTTGAAACCTTCGACGATGTGCTCGGCCAGGCATTCGGTGATCGGCGACGGATTGTTCAGGTTGCGGATCAGCATGATGCTGGCCTCGGGCAGCAGTGGCAGATCTTCATCGGCGCCGAGAATGCGCATGTCCGGGGTGATCAGGCTTTCCAGTTGCGCGGTGATCGCCAGACCCGCGCTCACCACCGCCATCAGCGCCGAAAGGCTGGTGCTGTTGTAGGCGATGCGGTATTCGCGGCCCATGGCGTCCAGCGCATTGCAGGCCCACAAGCGGCAGAAACAGTCACTGTTGAACATCGCCAAGGGCAACGGCGTCTGCTCGTGGGCGCTGAAGTTTTGCGCCTCGGCCCAGACGAAGCGCTCCTTGCGCAGCAACTGGCCAATCTCGTTGCCCGGTTCGCGGGTAACGATCGACAGGTCCAGATCGGTGCGCTGCAACAACTGTTTGGTTGATTCGCAATGCACTTCGATCTGGATCAGCGGATAGAACTGCGCGAATCGCGACAGGATCCCCGGCAGAAAGCGCATCACGTAATCATCCGGCGTACCGATCTTCACGGTGCCGACCATGTGCGGCTCGCGCAGGGTGTTGAACACTTCGCTGTGCAGCTTGAGGATGCGTCGCGCGTATCCCAGCAGCACCTGGCCTTCAGCGGTCAGGCGTACCTGACGCCCATCACGTTCAAACAACTGGCGTTGCAACACGTCTTCTTCCAGACGCTTCATCTGCATGCTCACCGCCGATTGGGTGCGGTTGACCATTTCACCGGCGCGGGTGAAACCGCCCTGATCGGCAATCGCCACAAAGGTGCGCAAGACATCGGTATCGATACTGGGGTAGGCCGACAATTGATGAATCTCCGTGATGCATGCCATCAGAAACATTCGTTGGATTGATCTTAGCGCTGGCGCGAGACTTGAGCCATCCACAACGGAGGTCAACACGATGAAAGGTCAAAGAGAGTATGTAGACGAAGAAAAATTTTCCGGCCATGGCCATATGGTTTCCGACTTGCTGCACAAGTTTAGCCGCTGGTACGAACTTCACCGCGAACGCGAAATGCTCGCCAGTCTGAGCGACGAAGCGTTGAAGGACATCGGGGTCAGTCGTGCCGACGTCGAGCACGAGTCGGTTCGGCCATTCTGGGATGATCCGATGCACAAATGATGAGGCCATCGCTACACAAAACCTTTTGGACTGAGGTAGGTTGCGAGCAGACAAGGAGATGCTCATGCCCGCGACACTGTCCTTTTCCCTCAAACAGGCTCGACGTCTGGCGCTGGCTGCCCAAGGGTTCAATGGGCGCCAGCCGCCGACCGTCAAGGCAACGCACGTCAACCGGCTGATCGAACGGCTGGGCCTGCTGCAAATCGACTCCGTCAACGCCGTGGTGCGCTCGCACTACCTGCCGCTGTTTTCCCGTCTGGGCTCCTATTCTTCCGAATTGCTCGACCAGGCTGCCTGGAGTTCGGGGCGACGTCGCACCTTGTTTGAATATTGGGGCCACGAAGCGTCGCTGTTGCCGTTGTCGATGTATCCGTTGATGAACTGGCGCATGCAGCGGGCCAGGGATGGCAGAGACATTTATCAGCAACTGGCGAAGTTTGGTCTTGAACAGAAGGATGTCATTCGCCGGGTTTTGACTGCGGTCGAAGAGCGCGGCGCAGTGGGTGCGGGCAGTTTGTCGACCCGCGAAGACAAACCCGGGCAGTGGTGGGACTGGAGCGCAGAGAAGCATGCGCTTGAGTGGCTGTTTGCTGCCGGTGAAGTGACCGTCGCCGGGCGCCGTGGTTTTGAGCGTTTGTATGATCTGCCGGAACGGGTGATTCCTGCCGCGATCCTGCAGCAGACATTGCCGGATGAGGCCGAGGCGCAGCGTGGACTGTTATTGCATGCGGCGCAGGCTTTGGGTGTCGGCACCGAAAAAGACCTGCGCGATTACTTTCGTTTGAGTCCGGCTGACGCGCGTCCGCGTCTGGCCGAGTTGGTCGAGGCCGGGCAATTGTTGATGTGCGAGGTCGCCGACTGGCGACAGATCGCCTATTGCCTGCCGGAGCCCAAGGTCCCGCGCAAGGTCACGGCCAGTGCGCTGTTGTCGCCGTTTGACTCACTGATCTGGGAGCGCAGCCGCACCGAGCGATTGTTTGATTTTCGCTATCGGCTGGAGATCTACACGCCGCAGGACAAGCGGGTTTACGGCTATTACGTGTTGCCGTTTCTGCACAATGAACGGATTGCGGCGCGGGTGGATTTGCGCGCCGAGCGGGCGTCGGGACGGTTGGCGGTGCATGCGGTGCACGAGGAGGAGTCGGGGCTGGATGAGGAGGGGATGCTAGCGTTGGCCGTGAATTTGCGGCAGATGGCGAGTTGGTTGGGGCTTGAGCGGGTGCAGTTGAATTGTCAGCGCGAGAGTGCGGGGCGGTTGCGGGTGGCATTGACGCAGATCGGGAGCGACTGAGCGGACGCCATCGCCGGCAAGCCAGGCTCCCACAGTGATCGGTTCGGTCACAGAATCTGTGTACGACGCAAATCCTGTGGGAGCCTGGCTTGCCAGCGATGGGGCCAGGTCAGGCGATAAAGATGTCCAACCTCAGCGGCGGACTTGCTTCAGGGTTTCAGCAATCAGGAATGCCAGTTCCAGCGACTGATCGGCATTCATCCGCGGATCGCAGTGGGTGTGATAGCGATCCGACAAACCATCTTCAGTAATCGGTCGCGCCCCACCAATGCACTCGGTGACGTTCTGTCCGGTCATTTCGATGTGGATCCCGCCGGCATAACTGCCTTCCGCTTCGTGCACCTGGAAGAACTGTTTCACTTCACCAAGGATCTGCGCAAAGTCGCGAGTCTTGTAGCCACTGCTGGCCTTGATGGTGTTGCCGTGCATCGGGTCGGAGCTCCACAGCACTTGCTTGCCTTCACGCTGCACGGCGCGAATCAGTGCCGGCAGATGATCGCCCACCTTGTTCGCGCCCATCCGTGCGATCAGGTTCAGACGCCCAGGATCGTTGCTCGGGTTGAGCACATCGATCAGGCGGATCAGATCGTCGGGGTTCATGCTCGGGCCGACTTTGACGCCGATCGGGTTGTTGACCCCACGCAGGAATTCGACATGAGCGCCGTCGAGCTGACGGGTGCGGTCGCCGATCCACAGCATGTGCGCCGAGCAATCGTAGTAATCGTTGGTCAGGCTGTCGCGGCGCACGAAGGCTTCTTCGTAGTTCAGCAGCAGCGCTTCGTGGGCGGTGAAGAAACTGGTTTCGCGCAGTTGCGGCGAGCTGTCCATGCCGCAGGCGCGCATGAACGCCAGGGTTTCATCGATGCGGTCGGCGAGGTGGCTGTACTTCTCGGCCAGCGCCGAGTTGGCGATGAAATCGAGGTTCCACTTGTGCACTTGATGCAGATCGGCAAAGCCGCCCTGAGCGAAGGCGCGCAAGAGGTTCAGCGTCGCGGTGGACTGGTGATAGGACTGCAGCAGACGCTCGGGATCCGGTACGCGGCTCTTTTCGTCGAAGCCGATACCGTTGACGATGTCGCCACGATAGGCGGGCAGGGTCACGCCATCGATGGTCTCGTCATTGGCCGAACGTGGTTTGGCGAACTGCCCGGCCATGCGCCCGACCTTGACCACCGGGCAACCGGCAGCGAAGGTCATGACAATCGCCATTTGCAGCAACACTTTAAAGGTGTCGCGAATCTTTGCTGCGGAGAATTCGGCGAAGCTTTCCGCGCAATCGCCGCCCTGCAGCAGAAACGCCCGGCCCTGAGTCACTTCGGCAAACTGACGGCGCAGTTCGCGCGCCTCGCCGGCAAACACCAATGGCGGGTAGCTGGCCAGGGTTTGCTCGACTTGGCGCAGATGCGCGGCGTCGGGGTATTGGGGTTGTTGCTGGATCGGCAGGGCACGCCAGCTGTCAGGGCTCCACGGTTGGCTCATCACGGTCTCGAGTTTTCTACGCACGGAAGGCCATGGTATCAGCAAATTAGTGCGTGACCTGTTCCCGCACCTTCGTCGACAATCGCCGCTTTGCCACGGCGCCATAGCGGCGTCATCGCGTCACCGCGCCCGGTGACCACCAGGAGACGAAATGACTGAGGAGCGCGTCGAGCTATTGCTCGCCGAAGTACAGGATGAGTTCGGCGTGATTCGCGTGCTGGAAGTGGCCGATTACCGCTTTCTGGAGTTCGGCGATGCCATCGAGCAGAGCTGCGTGTTCACCGCCGACCCGAGCTGGCTGGAGTACGACTACACCCGGGCGATGCTGATTGGTGCGTTGTGTCATGAACAACCGGAGAGTGCGCTGTTCCTCGGGCTGGGTGCCGGTACGCTGACGCAGGCCTGCCTCAGGTTTCTGCCGCTGGAAGATGTCGAAGCCATCGAGTTGCGTCCCGACGTGCCGCGTCTGGCCATCGAATACCTTGGGCTGGATGACGATCCGCGCCTGTACATCCGCGTCGGCGATGCGCTTGAGCTGCTGCCGACGGCGGAGCCAGCGGATCTGATCTTCGTCGACCTGTACACCGACGTCGGCCCGGGAGTCGGGCATCTGGCCTGGAGCTTTCTCGGCGATTGCCAGAAGCGCCTGAATCCGGGTGGCTGGCTGGTGATCAATCAATGGGCCACGGATGACGGCAAGCCGCTCGGTGCGGCGTTGTTGCGCGGGCTCTATCACCGGCATTACTGGGAGCTGCCGGTGAAGGAGGGCAATGTGATTCTGATTGTGCCGGCGGATCTGGATCAGGCGCTGGACATGCAGGCGTTGACCGCCCGGGCCGAGGCGCTGGCGCCGCAGTTGGGTTATTCGTTGCAGTCGTTGATCAAGGCGATTCGCCCGGCCACTTGAGTTGTCAGTGATGGCCCCTTCGCTGGCAAGCCCCACAGAGTTCGCGCCGTACACAAAATGTGTGAACAACTCGGTCACTGTGGGAGCGGGCTTGCCCGCGAAGGCGTCCTGATAGTCACAACATTTTTCAGATCCCTTTGAAGATGCCCGGGCGCCGCTCCACCAGCGAGCGCACTCCTTCCTTGGCATCCTCACTGCCCAGCAACCTCTTCACCAGCGCCGGTAACGCCTGCGCCGCCGCCGTCTCGCCCTCATAACGCGCCTGTCGCGCCGACATCAGCGTCGCCTGAACGCCCAGCGGTGCCTGGCGCGCAATGCGCTCGGCCAGTTCAACCGCCCGTGGCAGCAAGTCCTCGCTGGCCATCACCTCCTGCACCAGGCCCAGTCGCAACGCATCGTGCGCGTCGAACTCATCGCCGGTCAGCAACCAGCGCATGGCATTGCCCCATCCCGCCACTTGATGAAAGCGTAAAGTCGCGCCACCAAAAGGAAAGATCCCACGCTGTACTTCCATTTGTGCGAAGCGGGTATTGCTGGCACACAGGTTGATGTCGGCGGCGAGCATCAGCTCGATGCCGATGGTCAGGCAGTAACCCTGCGCCGCAACAATCACCGGTTTGCTCACCCGTGGCCCGACGAAAACACCCCACGGATCGCAACCGCCGGTCGGAACCTGCCAGCCTTGAGCAAGTGCGGTGCTGGCATTCACTAGATCCAGACCGGCGGTAAAGTGCTCGCCATGGCCGAACACCACCGCTACCCGCGCCTCGCTGTCGGCCTCGAACTCGCCATAGGCCAGGCTCAGGTCATTGAGCAGGTCGAGGTCGAAAGCATTGCGTTTGGCCGCTCGGTCCAGACCGATCAGATGGACATGACCACGACGTTCACGGCTGACGCGGCCGGGGCAGGGCTGATTCATGGATAAATCCTCGGGCGGGAAGGGCGGGTGCAGCGACGGTATGCCGCACATCGGTGAATCGTTTAAGCGTCATCACCCGCAGGGCCGGGCCTTTGAAAAATAGACCTTCGCATGATTATCCGCAAAACCCCGTTACACAGCGGTGACACACGCATTCAGACGATAAAAAAAGCTCCCTTTTTGGGCAAAATCCGGTATAGTGCGCGCCGGCCTTTAACCGGGCCGCGTTTAGGTAGCGCAATTTCCCGAAGTCAGCTTCGGCTGCACGTCCGCATTGCGGGCTCTTCCCGGACGATTCTTTTTTTCATTCATACGTTTTCGCAAATCCCCGCCGACAAAGCTGCCAGGGCGACTCTTGAGTCTCAACACGGCATGCGCAGCTTTGGAGCATGGGTCTTTGCGGATGCACTTAGAGGCAGACCCATGACCCAGGAAACCGGCGGATTCGCCGCTTTTAATCTTAACCCGAATATTCTTGCAGCCGTCGCAGCGACCGGCTACGAAGAGCCTTCGGCGATTCAGCAGCAATCGATCCCGATCATCATGGCCGGCCAGGACATGATTGGCCAGGCGCAAACCGGTACCGGTAAAACCGCCGCGTTCGCACTGCCTATTCTGCACCGCATCGATCCTGCCAAGCGCGAACCGCAAGCCCTGATCCTGGCGCCAACCCGAGAGTTGGCGCTGCAAGTAGCAACCGCTTTTGAAACCTACGCCAAGCAAATGCCAGGCGTTACCGTTGTCGCCGTTTACGGCGGCGCGCCGATGGGCCCGCAGCTCAAGGCTATCCGTAACGGCGCACAGATTGTTGTCGCCACTCCGGGTCGTCTGTGTGACCACCTGCGTCGCGACGAGAAAGTCCTGTCGACCGTGAACCACCTGGTTCTCGACGAAGCTGACGAAATGTTGAAGCTCGGCTTCATGGATGACCTGGAAGTCATCTTCAAGGCTCTGCCAGCGACCCGTCAGACCGTTTTGTTCTCGGCTACCCTGCCGCAGTCGATCCGCGCCATTGCCGAACGCCACCTGCGCGATCCGCAACACGTCAAGATCCAGACCAAGACTCAAACCGTTACCGCGATCGAACAGGCTCACCTGTTGGTTCACGCTGACCAGAAGACTTCGGCCGTTCTCAGCTTGCTGGAAGTGGAAGACTTCGACGCGCTGATCATGTTCGTGCGCACCAAGCAAGCGACTCTGGACCTGGCCAGTGCCCTCGACGCCAAAGGCTACAAAGCCGCTGCGCTGAACGGTGACATCGCCCAGAACCAGCGTGAGCGCGTCATCGACTCGCTGAAAGATGGCCGTCTGGACATCGTTGTGGCGACCGACGTAGCTGCTCGTGGTCTGGACGTTCCGCGTATCACTCACGTGTTCAACGTGGACATGCCGTACGATCCTGAGTCCTACGTGCACCGTATCGGCCGTACCGGCCGTGCCGGTCGCGAAGGTCGTGCACTGCTGCTGGTGACTCCGCGTGAGCGCCGCATGCTGCAAGTGATCGAGCGTGTAACCGGTCAGAAGGTTGCTGAAGTTCGCCTGCCGGACGCTCAGGCTGTTCTCGATGCACGCATCAAGAAGCTGACCAACAGCCTGTCGCCGCTGGTTGCTGATGCCGAATCGACTCACGGTGAGTTGCTCGATCGTCTGACCGCTGACATCGGCTGCTCGCCGCGTGCTCTGGCTGCTGCGCTGCTGCGCAAGGCTACCAACGGTCAAGCGCTGAACCTGGCAGCGATCGAGAAGGAGCGTCCACTGGTGCCGAACAACGCACCGCGTGGCGACCGTCCTGAGCGTTCCGGTGATCGTCCGGATCGTGGTGATCGCGAGCGTCGTGCGCCAATGCCTTTGGGCGAAGGTCGTGCTCGTTGCCGTACCGCGCTGGGTGCGCGTGACGGTATCGCTGCGAAAAACCTGCTGGGCGCCATCCTCAACGAAGGCGGTCTGGCCCGTGAAGCGATCGGTCGCATCCAGGTGCGTGACAGCTTCAGCCTCGTCGAGCTGCCGGAAGATGGTCTGGACAAACTCCTGACCAAGCTGAAGGACACTCGCGTTGCTGGCAAGCAGCTGAAGCTGCGTCGCTATCGCGAAGATTGATCCGCCCTTGGGCTGATTGATCGAACATAAAAAATCCCCGACTGGTTCGGGGATTTTTTTTGCCTGCTGTTTGGGTTTATACAAAACCCTGTGGGAGCTGGCTTGCCAGCGATCGCGTCAGCCGAAACGATAAATATCCATGCCCAGCGCACCCATGGTGAAGCCTGTATGCGCCACGCTGAACTCGCCTCCCGCACCCCGCGCAAAATACAACGGCAACAAATGCTCATCACTCGGATGGCTACGCACTGCATTTGGTGCCTGCTGGCGGTAATCATGCAGGGCTGCTTCGTCGTCGGCCGCAAGCTTGTCGATCACCCAGTCACGGAAGTCCCGGGCCCACGGCTCGACGCTCTCCGGACCGGCGTGCCAGTCCAGCTCGCGCAGATTATGGGTGATGCTGCCGGACCCGATCAGCAGAATCCCTCGTTCGCGCAGGCCGGCCAACGCACGGCCAACCCGGGTTTGCAGCGCCGGGCCACCGCGACTCGGCAGCGAAACCTGTACCACCGGAATATCCGCCTGCGGGTACATCAGCGACAACGGCACCCACACGCCGTGATCGAACGGTCGTTGCGGATCAAGACGTGCCGGCAGGTTGCTGGCGCTCAGCAGATGGGCGACTTCAGCAGCCAGTTGTGGATCACCCGGCGCCGGGTACTGCACTTCGAACAGTGCCCGGGGGAAGCCGCCGAAATCGTGCCAGGTCTCGGGTTGCGGATGGCTGCTGACCAATAGTTCGTGGCTCTCCCAGTGTGCGGAGACAATCACGATGGCTTTCGGCCTGGGCAGTTCGGCAGCCAGTCGCGCCAATGCCGGGCCGCTGGCGCCGGGTTCCAGCGCAAGCATGGGTGAACCATGAGAAATAAACAGGCTGGGAAACATGATGGGTTCCTGAGCGTTAAGATGGCCCATCTTCAGTCAGATCATTGATCTAAATCTAATATAAGTTTTAACGCTTTTTGATCGATTTTTTGGGAGTGATACATGCAGCCTGAGTTTTGGCACAAGAAGTGGGAATCGAACCAGATCGGCTTTCATCAGCCCGAGGTCAACCCGTATTTGCAGCGGCACTGGCCGGATCTGGCGGTTGCAGCGCAGGCTCGCGTGCTGGTGCCGTTGTGTGGGAAAAGTCTGGATTTGCTGTGGCTGGCCGGGCGCGGCCATCAGGTGCTGGGCATCGAACTGTCGGAAAAGGCCGTCGAGGATTTTTTCAGCGAGCAGCATTTGCAACCTGAAGTCAGCGAAGACGGCGCGTTCAAGGTCTATCGCGCGGGAGCTATCGAGTTGTGGTGCGGTGATGTCTTTGCGTTAAAGGCCGAGGATGTCGCTGATTGCACGGCGCTGTACGACCGCGCCGCGTTGATCGCGTTGCCGCCAGCGATGCGTGAGCAATACGCGGCGCATTTGCTGAGTATCTTGCCGGAAGGCTTGCAGGGTTTGCTGATTACGCTGGACTACGATCAGACGCAGATGCCCGGGCCACCGTTTGCCGTGCCGGATGCTGAGGTGCAGCGCTTGCTGGGGAATGACTGGCAGGTCCAGAAGCTGGAAGAGCAGGATGTGCTGGGTGAGAGCTGGAAGTTCTTGCAGGCTGGCGTGACGCGGCTGGAGGAGCGGGTTTATCGGGTTTCCGGGCGGTAGAATTTTACTGGAATTGCCGGCCCCATCGCTGGCAAGCCAGCTCCCACAGTGATCTGTGGTGTATCGGAAATACTGAAAACCTCCTGGACCCTGTGGGAGATGGCTAATCAGCGATTGGGCCATCAGGAACATCCCGTTAATCAAGCCCACAAAAAAGGCCCGCATCACTGCGGGCCTTTTTCATTGTTACATCGGTTGAATCAACCGCGACGACGCAAGGCGTCAATACGCTCTTCCAGCGGTGGGTGGCTCATGAACATGCGGGCGAAGCCCTGTTTGATGCCACCGTTGATGCCAAACGCATTCAGGGTGTCCGGCATGTGTACCGGCAGGCCCTGTTCGGCGCGCAGACGCTGCAGAGCGCCAATCATTGCGCTGGTACCGGCCAGGCGAGCACCGGCTTCGTCGGCGCGGAATTCGCGTTTGCGCGAGAACCACATGACGATCGCGCTGGCCAGGATGCCCAAGACCAGTTCAGCGAAAATGGTTGCCACGTAATAGGCGATGCCCTGACCTTCTTCGTTCTTGAAGATCACCTTGTCGACGAAGTTGCCGATGATCCGCGCAAAGAACATCACGAAGGTGTTCACCACGCCCTGGATCAGCGCCAGAGTGACCATGTCACCGTTGGCCACGTGACCGATTTCGTGGGCCAGCACGGCTTTCACTTCGTCTGGCGAAAAGCGTTCGAGCAGGCCCTGGCTGACCGCGACCAGTGCGTCGTTCTTGTTCCAGCCAGTGGCGAAGGCATTTGCTTCGTAGGCCGGGAATATACCGACTTCGGGCATCTTGATCCCGGCTTCGCGGGACAGTTGCTCGACAGTTTGCAGCAGCCATTGCTCATGCCGGGTACGTGGCTGGCTGATGATCTGGGTGCCGGTGCTCATCTTCGCCATCCACTTGGAGATGAACAGCGAGAACAGCGAGCCGGCGAAACCAAAGACCGCACAGAAAACCAGCAGCTGACTGAGGTCGAGATCAACCCCGTTGGCCGCCATGAACCCGTTGAAGCCGAACAGGCTCAGGGTGATGCTGGCTATCAGCACGACCGCCAGGTTAGTGGCCAAAAACAGCAGGATGCGCATCATGGTTGTAGAAATCTCCTCAAGCTAAAGATGTAGCGTACTGCGGGGTATATAAGGTGCTGCACCGGGCTATTCAACCGAGTGACTATTTCAAACTGTGTCCTACAGCGGTTTCCTCGGCGCACGACCCATTTCCCACGACAGACTCCGACACGGACGACGGACAGCCGCGACCCGTCGCCATTGCGTCAGACGCAAGTGACGGGTACGAATCGCAAGTGTAGAAGGCGCGTGGCGGCGGGGAACGCAGAAGTGTTGCTGAATCAGACAGTGCGCAACGTTCGGGCCGTTGCGCACTGATGGGCAGTTACTGGCGGTAGGACTTGAGGAAGTTGCCGATACGACCGATAGCCATTTCCAGATCATCGACGCGAGGCAGGGTGACGACGCGGAAGTGGTCTGGCCACGGCCAGTTGAACGCGGTGCCCTGCACCACCAGCAATTTCTCGGAGAGCAGCAGGTCGAGGACGAATTTCTCGTCGTTGTGGATCGGGCAGACCTTCGGGTCGATCTTCGGGAATGCATACAGCGCGCCCATCGGTTTGACGCAGCTCACGCCCGGAATGTCGTTGAGCAGCTCCCAGGTGCGATTGCGCTGTTCCAGCAGGCGGCCCTGCGGCAACACCAGATCGTTGATGCTCTGATAACCGCCCAGCGCGGTCTGGATCGCATGCTGGCTCGGCACGTTGGCACACAGGCGCATGTTGGCGAGCATGTCGATGCCTTCGATGTAGCTCTGGGCATTGTGTTTCGGCCCGGAAATCGCGATCCAACCGGAGCGGAAACCGGCCACGCGATAGGACTTCGACAGACCGTTGAAGGTCAGGCACAGCAGGTCCGGGGCCAGCGAAGCGGTGCAGATGTGTACGGCGTCGTCATACAGAATCTTGTCGTAGATCTCGTCGGAGAACACCACCAGGTTGTGCTGACGGGCCAGTTCCAGCATGCCCAGCAACACTTCCTTCGAATACACCGCGCCGGTCGGGTTGTTCGGGTTGATGATCACCATCGCCTTGGTGTTCGGAGTGATCTTGGCCTTGATGTCGGCCAGGTCCGGGAACCAGTCGGCG
This sequence comes from Pseudomonas sp. Seg1, assembly GCF_018326005.1. Classification (NCBI taxonomy): domain Bacteria; kingdom Pseudomonadati; phylum Pseudomonadota; class Gammaproteobacteria; order Pseudomonadales; family Pseudomonadaceae; genus Pseudomonas; species Pseudomonas sp. Seg1. The sequence goes on along the minus strand of NZ_AP021903.1, from coordinate 4,609,749 downwards.
CCTTCGTCGCACAGGTAATGCACGGCGTTACCACCGGCCAGACTCACGGCAGCGGTCCATAGCGGATAATCCGGGGCCGGCACCAGCACTTCGTCGCCGTTGTTGAGCAGGGCCTGCAACGACATCACGATCAGCTCGGACACGCCGTTACCCAGGTAGATGTCTTCGATGCCGACACCTTCAACATTTTTTTGCTGGTAGTACTGCATCACCGCCTTACGCGCGCTGAACAGGCCTTTGGAGTCGCTGTAGCCTTGCGCGGTCGGCAGGTTGCGGATCACATCCTGAAGGATTTCGTCCGGCGCTTCGAAACCAAACGGCGCGGGGTTGCCGATGTTCAGCTTGAGGATGCGCTGACCTTCCTCCTCCAGACGTTTGGCGTGCTTGAGCACCGGGCCGCGAATGTCGTAGCAGACGTTGGCGAGCTTGTTCGATTTGCTGAACTGCATGGCGATGTGATCCCGAAAATGAACGATCCAGGCGGCGGATGGACAACCGTACTGGGATTCCTGCGTCTTCACACAGGCGAAGTCTTGCGCCTTGGCGCCGAGAATCCGTTTGAATGCGCCCGGTCTGGCTGCCAGACTGGCGCGTGACGAGGCGCAATCATACGTGCCGCCCGATCCGTGGAAAAGGTACAGATCGGGCTTTTTCAGCCGCTGAGGTGTGATGATGGAAAAGTTGCAAAAAACCCTGGAAGAATGGAAAGCCATGCTCGACCCCGAGCAGTACAACGTGTGCCGTCTGAGCGCCACCGAGCGACCGTTCTCCGGCAAATACAACGACACCAAGACCGATGGTGTCTATCACTGTGTCTGCTGCAACGAAGCGCTGTTCGATTCCAAGACCAAATTCGATTCCGGCTGCGGCTGGCCGAGCTTCTACGCGCCGATCGGCGAAAGCGCCATGACCGAGATCCGCGACACCAGCCACGGCATGATCCGTACCGAAGTGAAATGCGCCCGCTGCGATGCACACTTGGGGCACGTGTTCCCGGACGGCCCGGCGCCGACCGGTTTGCGCTATTGCATCAATTCGGTGTGCCTGAATCTCGAACCCCGCGAGTAATTGAGTGGGCGACCTGCGGGTCGCCTTTCGGATAATTAAATTGCGCACAATTTAATTGCTCGCTATGTTTTGCCTTTCCCGATAACCCGCGGAGCCGACCCATGAGCGACAACCTGCTGAATATCCCTGTCACCAATATCAAGGGCGAGCAAAAGACCCTCGCCGATTACGCTGGCAAAGCGGTGCTGGTGGTCAACACCGCCAGCAAGTGCGGGTTCACTCCGCAATACAAAGGTCTGGAAGAGTTGTGGCAGACCTACAAGGATCAGGGCCTGGTGGTGCTGGGGTTCCCGTGCAACCAGTTCGGCAAACAGGAGCCGGGCAACGAGGGCGCGATCAGCGAGTTCTGTGAGCTGAACTACGGCGTCAGCTTCCCGCTGTTCAAGAAGATCGAAGTCAACGGTGCAGGCGCCCATCCGCTGTTCGTACAACTGAAAAAACGTGCTCCGGGTGTGCTCGGCTCGCAAGGCATCAAGTGGAACTTCACCAAGTTCCTGATCGGCAAGGATGGCCACTTGGTCAAGCGCTTTGCCCCTGCTACCAAGCCGCAGGATCTGAGCCGCGAGATCGAAGCTCTGCTCAAATGAATAAACTGTCGGTTGATTCGCTGAAGCTCGACAGTCAGTTGTGCTTCAAGTTGTACGCCGCTTCGCGGGCGGTGATTCGTGGCTACAAGCCGATGCTCGATCAGCTCGGCCTGACGTACCCGCAATACCTGGCCATGCTGGTGTTGTGGGAGTGGCAGGACAGTGCACCGGAGCAGCCGACGGTCAAGGCCTTGGGTGAGCGTCTGGCGCTGGACTCCGGCACGCTGACGCCGTTGCTCAAGCGCCTGGAGCAGTTGCAACTGGTTCAGCGTCAGCGTTCGGCGCGTGATGAGCGTGAAGTGCATCTGAGTCTGACACCTGCCGGGCTGGCACTTCGCGAACAGGTCGGGCCGCTCAAGGCGCGATTGCTTTGCGACAGCGGGGTGGACCTGGACCAGCTCAATGCCTTGCGCGACGGTCTCGATCAACTGCTCGGGCAGATCAAGGCGCTGTCGTAGGCGCAATCCACTGATCCAGCAGGGCCGCCAATTCTTCACGGCGGAACGGCTTGGCCAGATAGTCGCTCATGCCCGCCGCCCGGCAGCGCTCGCGTTCTTCGGACATGGCGTTGGCGGTCAGGGCAACGATCGGCAGGTTTGGCCAGCGTCCGCTCTGGCGGATTTGCCGGCTCGCTTCGTAGCCGTCCATCACCGGCATATTGCAGTCCATCAGCACCAGATCGAAGGCGTGATACTCCAGTTGATCCAGCGCTTCGGCGCCATGGGCGGCGACGACGACATCGCAGCCGAGTTTACCGAGCATGCCTTTGGCCACCAATTGATTGACCGGGTTGTCCTCGACCAGCAGCACTTTTCCGCGGCGTACCAATGGCGTCGTTTCCAGCTGCGTATCGTTGATGGTGGCGACCTCGGGATGCAGGGTCCGTCGCAGATTCTGGTAGAGCGCATTACGCGCCAACGGTCGCGCCTGTTGCTGCAGAGGGGCGAGCGCCGCCGCTTCTTCGCTGGGCAGAAAACTGCCATAGGCAGTTACCAGCAAGATGGGCGCGGTGAGGGTTGGACGCAGCCCGAACAGGCACTCCGGACAATCGGTAATCAGCACATCTGGCGTCAGCCCCAACAGCGAGTCGTCGATCGTGCGTTGTTCGTATTCAAGTCCCCAGACCGGCAGCAGACTGCGGAGCAACTCCGCCAGACCGCTGCTGGCTGCGGTAATGGCGAGAACTTTGCCGTGCAGCTGCGTCGGCGGCAGAGCGCGGGTATGGCAGGGCAGTGGCAGTTCGGCGCAGAACTGGCTGCCGAAGCCGGTCTCGGAGCTGATGGTCAGGCGCCCCTGCATCGCTTCGCAAAGGTTGTAAGTCAGCGCCAGTCCCAGCCCGGTGCCGCCGTACTGGCGGGTGATGCCGGCACCCGCCTGGGTGAACGGCTGGAAGATTTTCACCTGGGCTTCCTGCGCGATGCCGATACCGGTGTCGCAGACCTCGATGCGTACGCCATCCTTGTAGGTCGACAAGCGCACATCCACCCGGCCGAAACGGGTGAATTTCAGGGCGTTGGACAGCAGATTGCTGACGATCTGCCGAACCCGGGTCGGATCGCCCAGCACCAGCGCCGGAAAGTGCGGATCGATCAGGCAGGTCAACTCGACGCTGGGTGCCGCGTTCTGCGACAGCAGGTTGGCGGTGTCTTCGATCAATGAGCCGAGATCGAAGGGAATGTGCTCAAGCTCCAGTTGCCCTGCGTCGAATTTCGACAGGTCGAGAATGTCGTTGAGCAACTCCACCAGCACCTTGCCCGAGTCGTGGGCGATCGACAGTTGTTGCTGCTGTTCGGCATTCAGTGGCCCGTCGAGCGACAGCGCGATCATCCCCAGCAGGCCGTTGAGCGGTGTACGGATCTCGTGACTCATGTTGGCGAGAAATGCCGAGCGTGCTTCAGCCATTTCCAGCGCGGTGCTGCGGGCGACTTCGAGTTCCTGATTGGACTGGCTGAGCCGGGCGTTGATCGCCTTGAGTTCGGCGGTTCGCGCCGAAACGATGTTTTCCAGTTGGCCGAGGTAGTCGGTCAGACGGTTTTCGGCATTGCGTCGCTGCTGGATCTCGGTGGCGATGTTCTCGAATTGCTGATTGGCGACTTTGACCAGTACGCCGATTTCATCATTGCCGTGGCCGCTCGGGCATTCCAGCGTGGTCGGTTCGGCGCTGCGCGGATCACGCCCGCTGAGTTCGCGGATCACCCGCACCAGCGGTTTGGTCAACATCACGTAGAACAGCGCCAACAGGATGCCGGTGAGGATCAGGCTGCGGGCGAAACCGTTGAGCAGGGTGACTTCGGCGCGACGCAGAAAGCGGCTGCCGAACGCATAGGTGTCAACCTCAAGGCTCAGGACTCCCAGCGATTCATTGGGCAGATGATCCAGATACAGGCGATCTTCGAATTGGCGCTTGGCGCCGAACAGGAAGTCGCTGATCAGCCGATAGCCGCTTTGCAGCTCGGGACGTTTGACGCTGGCCAGCACGGTATTGTTGTTGTCGGTCAGTTGCGCAGAAATGATGGCCGGGGAACGCAACAGGCCCAACGTGAGTTCTTGAGCCAGTTCGGCATCGATGTTGTAGGCGATGCGTGATGCCGGGTTATGGCTGATTTCCAGCAAAGACAGGATTTCACGGTTGATGGAGGCGTCTTCACTGGCATAATCGATGCCGATTTGCAGCAGGCTGAGCAGCGTGCCCAGAATGAACCCGACCAGCACAGTAAGCCTGGCTTGCTTGTACGACAGCCGGTGGGTGAATTTGATATCCATGGGGTGTTGAACCACTTCCGTTTCCCTTCGCTGCTCAAGCATAGTCGATCATGTATCGATACCGAGGTTCCCGAATCGCCTTGTAACAAGGCGCGGGGCGAGAATTTTGATCTGCGTGTCGTCGCTGGATCGTCATCATTACTGTGAACGTGCCCGAGGAGAAGACGTGGATTCCCGATTGAATGCTTTTCTTGAACGCGCCGAGTCGGTTCTGGCGCGGATCGAACCGCTGTTGCCGGCACCGCGCCCGGTGATCGACTGGGGCACTTGTCTGGCCGCGCGTTGGCAGCGTGACGGCCGCAGCGGGTACCTGCTGCCACTGGAAGTCAGCCTCGACATGCGCCTGTCCGACCTGATCGGCGTTGATCGGCAACTGGAGCAACTGGGCCGCAATACCCAGCAGTTTCTCGATGGCATGCCGGCCAACCACGCGTTGCTCTGGGGTTCGCGCGGTACCGGCAAATCCTCGCTGGTACGCGCATTGCTCGCGGAACATGCCGGCGCAGGCCTGCGGCTGATCGAGATCGAGCGCGATCACCTGGCCGACTTGCCGCGAGTGGTCGAGCAGATCGCCAAACTGCCGCAACGTTTTGTGTTGTTCTGCGATGACCTGTCGTTCGAATCCGGGGAAGGCGATTACCGTGTGCTCAAAAGCGTGCTCGACGGCTCGCTGGAGCAGGCACCGGACAACGTTTTGCTGTACGCCACTTCCAACCGTCGCCATCTGGTGCCGGAGAAGGAAAGCGACAACGAGAACTGGAAGCGCGTCGATGGCGAACTGCATCCCAGCGAAGCGGTGGAAGACAAGATCGCGCTGTCGGACCGCTTTGGTCTGTGGTTGTCGTTTTACCCGTTTACTCAAGAGCACTTCCTGAATGTCGTCGAGCACTGGATCGGCCAGTTGGCCGCCAAGGCCGGCCTGAGCTGGCAGCGTGACGAAGCACTGGATATCCTCGCCGTACGTTGGGCCACCGGCCGCGGTAATCGCAACGGACGTTGCGCGTACCAATTCGCCCGTTACTGGGTGGGACTGAAATTGTTGGAGCACAAGGCATGATTGATTTGCAACAAAGCGGCCAGGGCCTCGAAGGCTATGGCATGTTGGCCGCACAACTGGAATCGCTGTTGGCGGACGAGCGCGATTTCATCGCCAACGCCGCGCAGTTTTCGGCATTCCTGTTCAACCAGCTCGATGATCTGAACTGGGCCGGTTTTTACCTCAATCGCAACGAAGAACTGGTGCTCGGCCCGTTCCAGGGCCAGATCGCTTGTGTGCGCATTCCGTTCGGTCGCGGTGTCTGTGGCGCTGCCGCGGCCAGCCTGCAGACGCAGCGGATTGAAGACGTGCATGCGTTTCCTGGACATATCGCCTGCGACAGTGCCTCGAACAGTGAACTGGTGGTGCCGTTGGTCAAAGAGGGGCGTCTGATCGGCGTGCTCGATCTCGATAGCCCGAAGCTCGCCCGTTTCGGCGCGGATGATCAGGCCGGTATCGAGCAACTGGCGGCGATTTTCCTGCGTCTGACCGATTGCTGATCACGCGGCAAGGCCAGCCTTGTGCAGCAGGCTGGCCGGGTCCACGGCATCGATCTGCCGGGGATCGAGAAAACGCACGGCGTACTGCATGTACACGCCATCGCTGATGAACAGTCCGAACAGCTGCGCGTCGATGTGCGCCTCGCGGCACATGGTCGCCATGATCCCCAACGCTTCGCTCAATGTCTTGGCTTTCTTGTACGGGCGATCGGCCGCGGTCAGTGCCTCGAAAATATCGGCAATCGCCATCATCCGCGCCGGCAGGCTCATTTCTTCGCGCTTGAGGCGTTTCGGGTAACCGGTGCCGTCCATTTTTTCATGATGACCACCGGCGATCTCGGCAATGCTGTCGAGGTGGCCGGGGAAGGGCAGGTGGCTGAGCATCATGATCGTCTGCACCATATGGTGATTGATGATGTAGCGCTCTTCGCGGGTCAGCGTGCCGCGGGTGATGCTCAGGTTGTACAACTCACCGCGATTATATTTGTAACGCGGCACGTCCAGCTTGAACCCCCACGGATTGTCTTCCGGGATCAACTCGTTTTTGTCACGTTCGAGCAGATGTTCGGGCTTGTCTGCGAGCAGCTTTTCGCTGACTGGCAAGGTCGGCGCGGGTGTTAGCGCCTGACGCCGGTTTTCTTCCCACGACACGCCCAGGCGGTCATCCAGGGTGCGCATCCAGGTGCGCTGGGACAGATCATTCAGGCGTTGCAGATCGGCCTCGGCCATCGCTTCACTGCCCAGGTTGCAACGGGCAACAAAGGCAAAGTCCTCGTCCAGTGCCGTCAGGGTCGCATCGCGCAATGCGGCAATTGACAGTTCGTCTCCACCCAGAGCCAGTGCCTGCCAGTAACTGATCCAGGCATCGCGCTTGAGCACTTCGAAACGCGTGCGGATCTCGTGGATGCGGTCGTTGATGGTTTCCAGTTTGGTCGCCTTGTCGACCACATACTCCGGCGTCGTGACCTTGCCGCAATCATGCAACCACGCGGCAATGTGGAGGGCCTCCCACTCGTCTTCGGTGGGCTGATAGGCACTGAAGGCGGGCGCCTGACTCGCCGCAGCTGCCTGGGCGAGCATCAGGGTCAGTTCCGGCACGCGCTGGCAATGCCCGCCGGTATACGGGCTCTTGGCGTCGATGGCGCCGGCGAGCAACTGAATGAAAGCATCGAGCAGTTGCTTCTGCCGGGCTTGCAGGCGCTGGCTCTCGATGCTGACTGCGGCGGCGCCGGACACTGCTTGCAGGAAAGCGATGCGGTCGGGTCGCAGTTTTTCCAGATCGGCCGCGGTGCCGCTGTCGTTGACCAGCAGGATCAGCAGGCCGATGGTTTGGTCATGGCGGTTGTGCAGGCGAATGCCGATCAGATGTACGCGGGGCGAGGCCATCGCGAACAAGACTTTCTGCAGGTCACCGGCCTGATCAACGCCAAAGTTGCTGACTACAATGTTGCTGCCGACCAACTGCTCGAACCACACCGGGCCTTTGCTGTTTTGCAGATCGTGACCCTGGATCTCGAACGCCTCCGGTGCATGCGGTATGCCATCGATCACCAGACCGTAAGGTTCCATGCGCGTACCGTCGTTTTCTCGCAGATAAATCAGTCCGGCCTGTGCCTGGGCAATCTGCACCGTTTCGAACAGCACCCGTTGCAGCAGCGGGGCGAATCGGGTTTCGGCGCCGAGGGTGTCAGTGATGCGGAAGAAACTCGCCAGCGTGTCTTTCATGCGCGCCATCGACACGCTCAATTGGTCGACTTCCAGCACCGGCGAGCGTCGGGTCAGCGGGAAATTGAAGTCGAAACTGCGGATTGCGTCGGCTTCCTTGACCAATGCGTGCAACGGCTTGACCAGAATCCGCGAAATCACCCAGCCCAATGGCAGGCACAGCAGTAAGGTGGCCAAGGTGATCAGCGCGCCCTGCCAGCGCATGCGATAGGCGTCGACCAGCAGTTCGTCCTCCGGCACCAGCAACGCCAATTGCAGGCCTTTCGGACCGCCTTCGGCAATGCTGCTGCGGGCCACAATCCACTGGCGGCCAGCCGCTTCAAGGCGATTGCCCGTGCGTGCACCGGACAGCAGCGCGTGCAGACTCGGGCTCAAGTCGGCCGCTTTGGCCAGATGCGCGGTGCTGTCATCGACGATCAGACGGCGACTGTCGGGGTAGGCCACGGCATTGCCGTCGGCATCGAACAGGGCGATTTCGGTGGACGGCGTCACCACATGTTTGCTCAAGGTGGCAGACAGGGTGGCCAGTGTCAGGTCGGCGCCGATCACCGCATTCTCGCCACTGCGCCGGGCCAGGGTCGTACCGACATTGTGGGTGGAGAAAAACACGTAGGGTTCGGTGGTGATCTGTTCGCTGTGCTGACGGGCATTGACGAACCAGGCGCGGCTGCGCGGATCGTAGGGCTCCTCGGGATTGTCCTGACGGTTGATCAGCGTCAGTGCCGGGTCGAAGAACAGCGATTGCGAGTGCAGGTCGCCTTGCGGGCCATGCTCGATGCTCCAGACCTGATACGCCGCTGCGTCCGGAGCTTTGAGCAGCGTCTTCAGGGCGGTGCTGCGCAATGGGCGGACCATGAAGAAATCGCCATTGGCATACCCCAGGTACAACGAGGCGAGGTTCGGGTTGTCCGTGAGCGACTGGCTGAACGGCCTGAGCAACGGCAAGCGTTGTTCGAGGCGCGCAGCCTGGGTCGCGGGGTTGTCTGCCAGCAGGCTGAGCAAGTGCCGGATCGGTTGATAGGTCGCGGACATGTCCAGGCGCACGTCCTGTTCGATCCTGTCGAACAGCTTCTCGCTGCTCGACAGGATGATCTGCGTTGTCTGGCGGTAATTGAACAGTCCCAGCACTACGCCCGTGAGCAGCAGGAGAAAGGTGAACATGACACTGATGTGCACGTGCAGCGGGAACCGGCGTTGTTCCGGGCGCAGTGGGCTGGGCATTTCCGGTTCTCCATGATGGTTTAACTCACTGCTCAGCGCCAAAGCATAGTTAAGGCAAGCTCATTGCGCCTTGATCAGACGATGCCAATTGTTGCTGCAAGGCTTGCTCCAGTTCGACCATCGCCCGGTTGCTCGCCTCGCAACGGCGATTGATCTCATCGGTGTCCATTGCCTGTGCACAGGCTTGTTCAAGGGCCTCGCAACATTCGATCACGCGCACTGCCTGGGCGATGCGCGCCGCCCCCTTGATCTTGTGGGCGACCACCGCCAACGCGCCGCGATCCTGCTGTGGTGACAGTCCGAGCAGTTCCTGGCGATCGAGACGGCTGCTTTTGAGCAGTTCAACCAACAGTCGTTTGGCCTGCGCAGGACTGCCGCCGGTCAACATGTTCAGGCTTTGCAGGTTGAAAACGGGGGGGCGAGACGCCGGGGTGATGCCATCGACCCACTGGCTAAGCAGACTCAGGCTCAAGGGTTTGAACAGGCAATCGTTCATGCCGGCCTGTTTGCAACGCTGGATTTCCTCGGGTTGGGCGTTGGCCGTGAAGCCCAGCACGATGCAGGGTGGGCAGCGGTTCTGCAGCTCCTGCTGGCGAATGGCGCGAGTCAGTTCATAGCCATTCATCAACGGCATGTTGCAGTCGACAATCACCAGATCGAAGCCACCTTCCTGCCACAGTTTCAGCCCGCTACGGCCGTTTTCGGCGATGCTGAAGTGATGGCCGAGGAACTCCAGTTGTTGGCACATCAACAACCGGTTGGCCGGATGGTCGTCCACCACCAGCACGCGCAGGGGCGTCTGGGATGTCTTTATCGAGGGCTCGTCCTTGGCTGTGCTGACTTGTGCAGGCAAGGTTTCCAGCGGCAGCGAAACACAGACTTGCGTGCCTATGCCGGGCTGGCTGCTCAGCTGCAACTGACCTCCCATCATTTCGCACAGGTTGCGACTGATGACCAGCCCCAGCCCTGCGCCGCTGCGGGCCTGCTGATGGCTGTTTTCCGCTTGGGCGAAGGGTTCGAACAAGCGCTGCTGATCCTCTGCGGCGATCCCGATACCGCTGTCCTGAACGCTCAGTTGCATCAGCGCGCGCTCAGTCATGTCGGTGGTCATGAGATCCACGGTAATCCTGATGTGGCCTTGTTCGGTGAATTTGATGGCATTGCTCACCAGGTTCGACAGCACTTGCTTGAAGCGCAACGGATCAAGATGAACATCGACCGCCATATCCGGCGGATTGAAGATGACTTGCAGGGCGAGATTCTTCTGCCGGGCGAGGCCGTCGAAGATCCTCGCGACGGACGTCACCGTGTCGACCAGATTGACTCGTTCCGGGCACAGGCTCAGGCGACCGGACTCGATCCGTGCGATGTCGAGAATATCGCCGATCAGCCCGAGCAGATCCTTGGCCGAATGGTAGGCGGTGTCGATCGAGGAGCGATCCGGATGCTGTTGATCCATGCGTCTCAGGGTCAGTTCGAGCATGCCGATCACGGCATTCATCGGAGTGCGGATTTCATGGCTCATGGTGGCCAGGAACGTGCTTTTCGCGCGATTGGCCTCGTCGGCCTGCTCCTTGGCGGTGCGTAACTCTTCGAACAGCTGACGGCGTTCGCTGATGTCGATCCAGCCACCGATGATGCCTTGCACATCGCCGCTGGAATCGCGATAGGGAAGTATCCAGTGATAGATCGTCAGGCGCCGGTTGCCGATGTGCAGCGGTCGGTCGAGCAGCAGCGGCGTGCCTTCGGCAACCACTCGCTGATAATCGGCGTGGAAGGCGTGAGCTTCGAAGGCGTTGCTCAAGGTGCCTTGAATGACGCTTTTGCCGATAACGTCCTCACGCTTGGCATTGAACGCTTCGAGGTAGCTGTCGTTGCAGCTTTGCAGCAGACCCTGGCGGTCGCGGACGTAAATCGGATGCGGCGTTCCGTTGACCAGCGAGCGCATGAATTCGAACTGGTCGTTCAAGGCCCGTTCGGCGGCCTTGCGTTGCTTGATCTGGTGTCGCATGTAGGCATTCCAGGCCAGCAAGAGCAGCAGGAGCAGGCAGGCGCCGATAATCACTTGATAGAACTGGCGCTGGTAATTGCGCCAGATGTTTTGCGAAGCGGTGGAGTAACCGCGCCAGCGGCCATTGATCACGCCCAGTTCTTCCGGGGAAATGCTCAGTAACGCTTTGTTGATAATCGAACCCAGGTCGGTGTTGTCCCGTGCGGTGACCAGAGAAAACGCAGCCTGACCGGTGCCAATGGTGGTAGTGATCTGGAGTGCTCGCTCGAAGATCCGCGAAGAAATGAAGTAGTTGGCGATCACCAGTGAATTCACCGCGCCGTCGACATGACCTTCGGCAAGGAGCGAGACAGCGCTGAAGGTGTCTGCTGTTTCGATCAACTGGATCCGTGGAAACTCGCGTCGCAGGTATTCGACCATCGGGTTGCCTTGGGCGATTGCCAGTTGTTTGCCTTTGAGCTGACCCAGGTTTGTCGGGCTGTCGGCGCTCTTGCGCGTCAGCAGGACATAAGAGTTTTCCAGATAGGGTCGACTGAAATCGAGGGTTTTCTCCCGCTCGGCAGTGGGTAGCAAAGCAGCGATGAGATCGGCCTGATGGCTGTCAATCTGTCTGATCATTTCGGCGTCGTTTCGACTGCGATGGATCTCGAAACGCAGGCCGGTGCGCAGGCGGATCAGTTCAAGCAGATCGGCGCTGATCCCGCGAAAATTGCCGCCACTGTCGAAGAACGTCAGCGGCGCATAAGCCTCGTTCACGACCACTTTCACCACGGGGTGCTGTTTGAGCCAGGTTTCTTCACGTTCGGTCAGTTGCAGCTTTTGATCGGTCAGCAGCAGATCGCTGCCAGCGCTCCAGCGTTTGGCAATGTTCTCGCGTTCGCTGCGTGGCACGGCTTTGAGCACGGTGTCGACGATGTCGAGCAACTGCGGGTTGTTGCGACGTATGGCGAAACTGAATCCGTGAGCGTCCTGCTTGCCGAAATTGGCCATGCGCACGTTGTTCAGGTAGCCCTTGTTGATCATGTAGTGGGTGGAAATGGTGTCGCCGAGAAACACATCGGCCTGATCGAACGCGACGGCGTTGATTGCATTCTGGTAGGAGGGGTAGCAAGTAATGAGCGCTTTGGGATACAGCGCCTTGACCTCGTGCAAGGGCAGGTAGTGATACACCATGCTCAAGCGCAATCCCGCGAGCCCATTCGTCAGGGAGCGGGTATCGTCTTCGCGGGTGACGAGCACGGGCTGATCATTGGCGTAGGGTGCGGAAAGCGCGAGGTTGGCGTTATTCGCTTCATAGCCGTTCGCCGTACCGAGAAGGTCAACCTGACCGTCGACCAGTGCGCGAATCGCGGCATCGCGCGAGGGAAAGCGTTTGACCCGGATCGGCAAACCGGTGCTTTGACTGAGCAGGCCGACATAGTCGGCGGTCAGGCCCTCATAATCGTGTCCGCTGACGGTCATGTCGAAGGGGGGATAGTCCGGCGCGGAAGTGCCCAATATCAGCTCACTACGGGTTTGCAGCCACTGTCGTTGAGACTGTTCGAACGCGACGGGCACTGACTCGCTCGCCGATCGGCTGAGCAAGGCATAGCCCGGTGAAGCAACCGGCATGGCGAACACATTGGCGCTCAGGCACAGGCCGGCGATCAATGTCATTAAATAGTCCTTTAAACGACTGGGCATGCGGGGTCTCACACGAGTGCGTTGCGTTTGGCCATCTCGATAAGTTCTACAAGGGATTTGGCTTTGAGTTTTTGCATCAGGCGTTTTTTATAGGTGCTGACGGTTTTATTGCTGAGAAACATGCCCTTGGCGATTTCCTTGTTGGTGCGACCCTGGGCAAACAATTGCAAAACCATCAACTCGCGATCATTGACGGACTTGAAGAGCTCCAGCTCCGTATAACGAATGTCGTCACTGCGAACCGGATTCAATGCCTGACTTGGGAAATAGTTGTAACCGGAAAGTACCGCTTTTATCGCACTGACCAACTCGCTCAAGTCTTCCTGCTTGCAGACATAACCGGAAGCGCCGGATTGCATGCAGCGAATACCAAACAAGGTCGGGCATTGGGCCGTCAGCACCAGGGTTTTCAATGGCGAACTCATTGCGTTGAAGCGAGCCAGCACTTCCAGGCCGTCGAGTTTGGGGATGCTGATATCGAGAATGATCAGGTCTGGCATGCACTCGCGCACCATCTGCATGGCATCGACCCCATTATCGGTTTCACCGACGACCTTATAACCTTCATGTTCGAGCAGCATGCGAACGGCGAGACGGATGACCGGGTGATCGTCGACAATAAAAACGGAGTTCATAATAAAATCCCATACAAGCACGAATAAAGCGCGCACCTTAGCTCAGATGAATGAGCACTCGCATGAACTGACATCGCTTCAGTCGTGCTATCGGATTAATCCTACAATTAATGAGGAAAGGGACTACGGTCAAACTAGGTTCGACGTAAGGAAGTGCGGGATTTGCAGCGGTTTATAGTTCGCTTTGAATGTTTTGCAAATGCTGGCTATGACAGACTTTTTCGTAGGTGTTTAAAGCTTGTGGCTGCTGGAAAGTTTGTTGTTTGTATCATGTAGTTACATTGCGTCATCAAGTCGCTGAAAACGCGAGCGGCGACTCTAATATCGGACGTTGCAAGTGATTGTAATGTAGTCAACTGGCCGATCTTGCCGGCCAGTTGAATATTGTGTGATCAGTGACTGGAGCGACCGGTCATTTCCAGCGCCATGTCGCTGGCGTAACTGTCGGTCATGCCGGCAATGAAATCGATCATGCGCAAAAAGGACGTGTGCAATGAACCCTGTGGATCCGGTGCGTTGTTGCCAAGCAAATCGAGAATACGACGGCTCTTGAACGATGGGGTGCGCCCGTTGTGTTGTTCCAGCGCAGCACCGCAGAACGAATTGAGCAGAATCTCCAGCGTCGTGTAAGCGCCGATTTCGTGCAGGGTTTTGCGTTTGTCCTGAAAGATTTTCTTGCGGGCGATGTCTTTGGCGTTCAGCACGCAGCGTTTGGCCGGGCCATGCATATGCTCGACCAGATCCCCCTGCAAGGTGCCAGCGAGCAGTGCGTCCTGTTGCTCGACGAAGGCTCGCGCCGCCGCATTGGTCAGATGCTCAATGGCCTTGCCGCGCAGGATCGCCAGTTTGCGCCGCCGCGAATCCTGCGGACCCAGTTGACGATAGGTTTCCGGCAAGTCATCGCCGACCAGCCCGAGTAGCAGCGATTCGACTTCGGCGTACTCCAGCAACTCCATCTCGAGACCATCTTCGAGGTCGATCAGCGCATAGCAGATATCGTCGGCAGCCTCCATCAGGTACACCAACGGGTGACGCGCCCAGCGCTGGTCTTCCAGTTGTGGCAGACCCAGTTTGTGAGCGATCTGCTCAAGCAATGGCAGTTCGCTCTGATAGCAGCCGAACTTGTGTTTCTTGTAGCCGAGAGAGTCGGCGTGACGGGCGGTCCACGGGTATTTCAGATAAGTGCCGAGGGTGGCGTAGGTCAGGCGGGTACCGCCGTCGAACTGATGGTACTCAAGCTGAGTGAGCACCCGAAAACCCTGGGCATTGCCTTCGAAATTGAGGAAGTCACCGCGCTCGGCTTCGCTCATGCCGTCCAGCCAGCCGCGCCCGGCGGCCTGTTGAAACCAGTGGCGAATGGCGTCTTCACCGGAATGGCCGAATGGTGGATTGCCGATGTCGTGAGCCAGACATGCCGATTGCACGACCATGCCCAGATCGCTGGGGTCGCACCATTCCGGCAGGGCGCCGCGCAGGGTTTCACCAACGCGCATGCCCAGTGAACGGCCGACACAACTGACTTCCAGCGAATGGGTCAGACGCGTGTGGATGTGATCGTTGCTGGTCACCGGGTGGACTTGCGTCTTGCGTCCCAGGCGACGGAAAGCGCCGGAGAAGATGATGCGGTCATGATCTTTGTGAAAAGGGCTGCGGCCGAGTTCTTGCGGGCTGTGCAGCGGCTTTCCGAGGCGTTCGCGGTTGAGCAGGGTATGCCAATCCAAGGCTGATTCTCTCCGTCTGATGGCTGAATTGCCCTAGCTTCCGGGTTCGGCCTTGCACCTGCAAGCGGAACTACAATCCCGCTGCATCAATGTCGATCAGCAGCAGCCGTTCGCCATTGTCGAAGAACTGCCCGGCCGTCAGGCAATACTGGTTGCTGGTGGCATCGCGGTAGGTGTTTGAGAGGGTCAGGCGACGCTCTTCCCAGCCTTCGGCGAGCAAATGGTAGAAGTACGGCCGCCATGACCAGTTGTGCCCCAGATAGCGGTCATCGGCGATCCAGCCGTTATGGCGCCATTCCAGGTTAGGCGTCAGTTGCGTACCGTGGCGGTCGCACTGATAAAACCGCAGCAGCCATGGGAAGGCCTCCAATTGTGGCAATGCGCTGAGCGGCGCATGGGCCTGGGCCCAACTTTGCAGGATCGTCATCAACTCGCCGAGTTGCTGGCGCATTTGCATCAAACGCCCGCGTTCTGCCAGTTTCTGCCGGACATAGCGTTGGCGCAGGTCGGCGAAGCGGTGCACGAACGCGTCAGTGGGGTAAAACGCCTCTTGTGCCCGGGCGAACAGAAAACCCTGCACATAACGCGACCCGCACTCCAGCGCGAAATTCAGTTGGGCCTCGGTCTCGACCCCTTCGGCAATGATCCAGCAGCCGGTCTTCTCGGCCATCTGCGCCAGGGCCTTGACCACGTCGCTGCTCGGTCCGCCGAGAGCTGCGGCCTGAAACAGGCGCATGTCGAGTTTGAGGATATCCGGTTGCAGCGCCAGCACGCGATCCAGTTGCGAATAACCGGCACCAAAATCATCAATGGCGATTCGCGCACCAGCCTCGCGATACCGCGCCACCACTTCGGCCAGGCGTTGGCTGTTGCCGCCCAGTTCAGTGATTTCAAACACGATGCGTTGTGGATCGACGCCGTGCCGCGCCATCTGCTTGAGGCTGGGCAGGGCTTGGTCGGAACGCAGGCGGCTGATCCAGCGCGGCGACATGTTCAAACTGAGAAACCAGTCCGCCGGGGCTTCGTGCAAACGGCTGAGGGCGTTGTCACGAATCTGCCGGTCGAGGCGACGCAAAGCGATGGCCGGCGTGCGCGGGTCGGCAAACAGCGGCCCGACTGACGTCAGTTGCCCATCGGCCTGGCGCAGGCGGCCCAACGCTTCGACGCCAGCAATGCGTCCGGTGGCGGTATCTATGAAAGGTTGAAAGCAGGCGAGCGGTTGCCCGTCGATCACGGGGCCTCCTTAGTCGTTCTTGTTCTGACTGAACCCCGTCGACCGGGTAGGCGCACGGGATTGAACCTCTGGATAAAGAGGTTCATCCCGCCGTCATTGCAAGAATGTAGCCAGATGCGTCAGGTCAGCGCTTGCCCGAACTCAGCATGACCAATCTGATCAGCGGCCCGAGGCTGGTGCCGAGACGAACCAACCGCGTCAGGCCACCGACACCGCCACTTTTCGCGCCCTTACCGGTGATAAAACCCAGCAGCGTGACAGCGGCCACTCCCCACAACGGGGCGTGTTTGATGCCGAAACCACCTTGCAGGTTTTGCGTCATGCCGCGCATGCGCTGCAGGGGTTGCAGCACTTGCCCGGCTTCATGACGAATTTCCTGCCGATGCATTTCCATGCGCAGACGAATCAGCGCCTTGCTCATTTCCCGGCGCGAGCTGTTGTGTGGAAGTTCAGGCAGGCTCATGGCAGCAAGCGCTCCCGATCATTGGCCAATTCTTCCAGAGTGCCATGGAAGGGCGAGGATTCATCGAAAACCGCAGCCTTCAAACGCAAGCCGCAGAAGGCCGCCGCCAGGGTATAGAACACGCACAGGCCAATGATCGCGGGCAGGCGATAGGTGTCCCAGAACACGATCAGTACCAAGGTCGACAAGCCGACCAGCAACAGCAGGGCAAACACCAGGGCCAGACCTGCGAACAGCAACAGGCTGACTGTGCGTGCTTTCTGCTCTTGCAACTCGATGCCGAACAACTCGACATGGCTGTGCAGCAAGCCAAGAACGGCGGCGCCCAGACGCCGCGTGGAGGATGCGGTGCCCGCAGTCGGGCCGGATTCACCGATCGACATGATCAGCGCCGAGTAGCCAGCAGGCCAATCAGGAAGCCGACACCGGCCGCGATGCCGACGGACTGCCAAGGGTTGGCCGATACGTAATCTTCGGTGGCGGTGACCGCAGCCTGACCGCGTTCGCGTACGGTTTCTTCGGTCAGCTTCAGGGTTTCCCGTGCCCGCAACAGGCTTTCGTGGATCTGCTCACGCAGCTCATCCGCCTGATCACCGGCGAGAGTGGCGGTGTGTTCGAGCAACCGTTCGGTGTCGGCAACCAGTGTCTGGAAATCGTTCATCAGAATGTCTTGAGCAGTCTTTGCCTTGATGCTGGCCATGTTTGGATCTCCGTAAGTGGCGTCTGAAGCGTTCGAGTATGAGCCTTGCGCGAAGGTTCAGTACAAATGACTGGTACAGCTTTTGCTATGTCGTGGTGCGTTGCCCGGTAGTCGTGCGCTGTTGCCGGGCGTGCAAGCCGCAAAACCTTAACTCAAATAATCCCGGTTCGTGTCAGGACATCGACCTTGTGCGCCAAAGCGGTTCATCGGACCTGCGGATCCGTGACTGCTTGGTCGCAACTTGGTGCATGAAATGCCCGCATGAACTGCTTTGGTGCTTTTTTACCTTTCAGGTCTGCCTCTTTATGGAAAATCTGCAAAGCGCTGTGGAGACTCTGGTTCACAGCTCCAATACGTTGTTCATCTTGATCGGCGCGGTGATGGTGCTGGCGATGCACGCCGGTTTCGCCTTCCTCGAAGTCGGCACGGTTCGCCAGAAAAATCAGGTCAACGCGTTGTCGAAAATCCTCAGCGATTTTGCCGTCTCGACCCTGGCCTATTTCTTTATAGGCTACTGGATCTCCTACGGCGTGACCTTCATGCAGCCGGCGGCCGTTCTGAGCGCCGATCATGGCTATAGTCTGGTGAAGTTTTTCTTCCTGCTGACTTTTGCCGCAGCCATCCCGGCGATCATTTCCGGCGGCATTGCCGAACGTGCGCGCTTCGTTCCGCAATTGTGCGCCACGGCATTGATCGTGGCATTCATCTATCCGTTTTTCGAAGGGATGATCTGGAACGGCAACTTCGGCCTGCAAGCCTGGCTGACGGCGCAGTTCGGTGCGGCGTTCCATGACTTCGCCGGCTCCGTGGTGGTACACGCCATGGGCGGCTGGCTGGCGCTGGCGGCGGTGTTGTTGCTCGGCCCGCGTAACGGGCGTTATCGCGATGGCCGGCTGGTGGCCTTTGCGCCGTCGAGTATTCCTTTTCTGGCGCTGGGCTCGTGGATTCTGATTGTCGGCTGGTTTGGCTTCAACGTGATGAGTGCGCAGACCTTGCAAGGTGTCAGCGGCCTGGTAGCGGTCAATTCGTTGATGGCGATGGTTGGCGGCACGGTGGCGGCGTTGATCGTCGGGCGCAACGACCCGGGGTTTCTGCATAACGGCCCCTTGGCCGGTCTGGTGGCGATCTGCGCCGGTTCCGATCTGATGCATCCTGTTGGCGCTCTGGTGACCGGGGGTATTGCCGGTGCGATGTTTGTCTGGTGCTTCACCGCGGCGCAGGTCAAATGGCGCATCGATGATGTATTGGGTGTGTGGCCGTTGCACGGCTTGTGCGGTGTGTGGGGCGGGATCGCCTGCGGTATTTTCGGCAAGACCGCACTTGGCGGCCTCGGCGGCGTCAGCCTGATCAGCCAGTTGATTGGCACCGCGCTCGGCGTCGCGGTAGCGCTGATCGGTGGCTTTGTGGTTTACGGTGTGATCAAGGCGCTGCATGGGCTGCGCCTGAGTCAGGAACAAGAGTATTACGGCGCTGACCTGTCGCTGCACAAGATCGGTGCCGTGAGTCAGGATTAGGTTTCCTCATCGTCGGCCCCCGGATAAAAACCGTGCAGCAGACGATAGCGATCGATGCGCACCTGATCGACTTTCTCCTGCACTTGATGCGCCGGCAGACCGAGCATGATCAGCGCGTGCGAGGCGAGCATCAGACTCGACTCCAACAGCTCCGGCACCACTTCGGTGGCGCCGGCGGCTTTCAGTTCGGCCCATTGGCTGTCGTCGCGGGTGCGCACCAGGATCGGCACATGCGCATTGAGGCGGCGGGCTTCCTTGAGGATGCGCAAGGCGATGTCGCTCTGGTCCACGGCGATCACCAGCAAACGTGCGCGTAACAGGCCGACGGCGGTGAGCAGATCGGCGCGTGAAGAATCGCCGTAATGCACGTCACTTTCCCCGGCGGCTGCTTCCTGTACTCGCACCGGGTCGTTGTCCAGGGCGATATAAGGCTGCTTCGCGTTACGCATGAAGCGCCCGATGGATTGGCCGACGCGCCCGTATCCGCAAATCACCACATGCTTGTCGAGGTCGGCATTCAGCGCGCTGATCTCCTCGATCTGTGCTTCCTGATTGGGCTTGCGGTGCAGGGCCAAAGCAATGCGTGGCGCCGCGCGCAGTAATAGCGGCGTCAGCAGCATCGAGCAGAATGTCGCCGCGAGCAACAGAGCGCCCAACTCGGCAGGCATCAGATTGTTTTGCTGCATCTGCGCCATCAGCGCAAAACAGAATTCGCCACCCTGAGCCAAGGCCAGACCGCTGCGCCATGCCGTTTCACTGTCACTGCCGCGCCACTTTACCAGCAGCGCCACCACGATGCCCTTTATCACCATCAGACCGAGGGTGAGGCCGAGGATCAAGAGGCTGTGACTGACGAACAATTGCAGGTCGATCAGCATGCCGATGCTGACAAAAAACACCCCGAGCAGAATGTCGCGGAAGGGCCGGATATCAGCTTCGATCTGATGCCGGTAATGGCTTTCGCCAAGCAGCATGCCGGCGAGAAATGCGCCCAGTGCAGGGGACAAGCCGAGCAGGTGGGTGAGCCATGCGGTCAGCAGCACAATCACCAGCGCCAATAGCACAAACAGTTCTGCCGAGCGCGAGGCGGCGACTTCATGGAACAGCCGAGGCAACAGCCAGCGACTGGCGAGCAGCAGCCCGACAAACAGCACCACGGTTTTCGCCAGGGTCAGTGGCAGTGCCCAGTACCAGGCCTGATCACTGCTTCCGGCGAACACCGGCACCAGGGTCAGCAGCAGTACCGCAACCACGTCCTGGAACAGCAAAACGCCGACGGCATTCTGGCCGTGGCTGCTGAACACCTCACCGAGGCTGCCCAACTCTTTGGTGACGATCGCCGTGGACGACAACGACAGTCCGGCACCGAGCAAAAGAGCGGGCGTCATCGGCATCCCCAGCAGCATCAACAGCAGACCCAACAGCACCGCTGTGATCATCACCTGCTGACTGCCCAGGCGAAACACCACCTGGCGCAGCGCAATCATTTTCGACAGGGAAAACTCCAGACCCAGCGAAAACAGCAGGAACACCACGCCCAGTTCAGCCACATCGGGCAGATGTTCACTCTCGTTGACCCAATCGAATGCACTTGGCCCGACCAGCAATCCCACGCACAGGTAACCCAATACCGGTGGCAGTCGCAGGCGACGGAACAGGGCAATCACCACGAGGGACGAGGCGAGGATGATCAACAGGTTGGCAAACACTAGACACTCCGATGTCAGGCTCTGGCTTCTCAAGCGTAGAGGCAAAAAGTCGGGGAGCATCGCGTAATTGGTATTTGACCGGACTGATTTGCGTCAGGGTTTTGCAAGTGAGACGCCACAAATGCGCTGCAGCCTTTTGGCGGCGCTGGCTCGACGGGTTTTCTGCAGCGGCCTAGAATAGGCGCACTATTTTTTTGGTCGAGCAATCATGCTGCCTGAATGTCAGTTGTTCGGTACTTTGGGGTGTCATCTGTGTGAAGTCGCGGAAGCCATGCTGATGGAGTTCGTCGAGCGCGGCTTGCTCGTCGAGCTGGTGGATATCGCTGATGACGAGTCCTGGTACGAGGCTTACAGCCTGCGGATTCCAGTCCTGCGTCGAGTCGATACCGGGGCGGAACTGGGTTGGCCGTTCAGTGCCGATCAGGTTGTAGCATTTCTTGGTTGATGCGATTTCTGCCTCATTCCGCTGGTCGCCACTGCCAATCCATCCCTTGGCACTTTGCGGTTTATTCGGTTACTGTATGTTCATACAGTAATTGGGTCAGAGGGATGAACCGTGGTCAATGTCGAACAGTTGAAGAACAGCGTGAACCGGATGTCGGTTGACGTGGTGCGCGAGGCCGTTCTCGAACTGCGCCTGGACGGGCTGGTCACGGAAGGCAAGACGCCATTCAACAAACTGCATTTCAACACCTGCTTTGCCGAGATCGAAGCCTTGTTTCAGCGCGCCGGCTATCACCGGCAACTGGATGTGGTCGGTTATCAGGGGCTGCTTTACGCCTTGTATGACCCGGGCCGCTGGGAGGCTGTCGACGTCTTGCGCTGGCTCAAGGAATTCACTGAAGCGGCGGCGCTCAAATCGATTCCTGCCTGAAGACTAGGTTCGTTCCCGGCAGTGTTGGATAATGCCGGCCTGCCTTGAGGGTTCGAATTTCCGTATGTCCATATCAACATTTTCTGCTGCACAGAGTCAGGCCAGTACGCTTTATCTGCCGCCGGGGCCTTGGCTGACCGTACTCGACTGCCTGTGCGAGCATTTCAGTGCCATTGGCCGCGAACAATGGCTGGACCGAATCGCTCGGGGCCGTGTGCTGGATGGTCAGGGGCAGCCGATTGCGCTGGACCTGGCCTACAAGGAAGGTCTGCGGATTCACTATTTTCGTGAAGTGCCGGATG
The DNA here is from genome assembly GCF_018326005.1 of Pseudomonas sp. Seg1. Classification (NCBI taxonomy): domain Bacteria; kingdom Pseudomonadati; phylum Pseudomonadota; class Gammaproteobacteria; order Pseudomonadales; family Pseudomonadaceae; genus Pseudomonas; species Pseudomonas sp. Seg1. Next base: position 4,588,003 of record NZ_AP021903.1, on the reverse strand, counting down.
AAAAACCGATTCCGGTGGTCGAGTCGATCCTCTATGCCGATGAGCATCTGGTGGTGGCGGACAAACCGCATTTCCTGCCGGTGACGCCGGCCGGCGAATATGTCGAGCAGACCTTGCTGCGCAGACTGATCCGACGCCTCGACAATCCCCATCTGGTGCCCCTGCATCGAATTGACCGGCATACGGCGGGGCTGGTGATTTTCTCGGCCAATCCGCAAACCCGTTCCGCCTATCAGTCGCTGTTTCCGACGCGGCAGATCGACAAGCGCTATGAAGCGATTGCCCCGGCATTGCCTGGGCTGGAATTCCCCCTGGTGCACAAAAGTCGTCTGGTCGATGGCGAGCCGTTTTTCCGCATGCAGGAAGGCCCGGGTGTCAGCAACACCGAAACGGCCGTGGAGGTTCGAGAGAAGAACGGCGATCTCTGGCGCTATGGCCTCTATCCGGTGACCGGCAAGAAGCATCAACTGCGTGTCCATATGACTGCGTTGGGGGCGAGTATCTGCAACGATCCGTTTTATCCGGATGCGCTGAAAGACGTCGAGGATGATTACGCCAATCCGCTGAAACTGCTCGCACAGGGACTGCGTTTTATCGACCCGGTCACCGGCGAGGCGCGCGAATTCGAAAGCCGCATCACCTTGCAGTGGTGACATTGCAGCCTTTTCGAATGCCCATGAAAAAGCCCGCATGAATGCGGGCTTTTCTGTATCTGGCGTCGACCCAGAGCTTACAGCTCTTTAACGGTACGAACCTGATCCTTGTTGATGCGAGTTTCTTTGCCGTCCAGCTGTTTGAACTCGTAGAAGCCCGAATCGTCATCGTATTTCGGGGTGTCGACGGCCTGGATTTCGCGACCATCATTCAAGGTGATCACTGTTGGCGAGGAGCAACCAGCGAGGGTAGCCAGGCCCAGTGCGAGCATGAAAGTGGCGAGGGTCCGTTGAGTCATGAGTGTGTCTCCGAATGGGAATTCTTTTGGTTACTGAGCTTGAGACGTATACAAGGCGTGAGAGTTCCTTGAATGGTGTCAGTCTGACACAGTGTTATGCGAATTTAACAGTTCGGGGGTGTTGAGGTTGGCCAGTCGCGGGTCATTGTCGGGACATTGCAGTGCCGTGGCGCCGAGGTTGCGCATGATCCGTCCGGGGCTGCGCTCACCGGCGTTCCAGGCGTCTTCGAATGCCGCAAGCAGGGCGACCGGAATCACGCACAACAGAGGTTCCCAATGCCCGTCATGACGCAACATTAAAGGTTTTTCAGGATTCTGTCGGGCGGCTTCACGCATGTCCTGCAGCAGTGCGCCGTCGATTCGCGGGACGTCGCAGGGCAATACCAGCAGATGCCCATGGCGAGCGGCTTTCAGGCCTGCACGAATGCCGGCCAACGGCCCTGGAAAATCGTCCTGGTCATCCACTACCAACTGATCGGCGTACGGCGCGTAACGCTCTCGATTGCGATTGCACGAGATGATCAAATCATCGGTCAGAGGGCGCGCCTTGCGCTGTAAATGTGCAATCAGCGGTTCGCCCTGCCATTCCACCAGACCTTTGTCCTGACCGCCCATGCGTTGGCCGCGTCCGCCTGCCAAAAGCAGAATGGAGCAGGGCGGCAATTGCGTATTCAAGGTCATGGCACTCTCCTGAGGGGCGGCGAAAAAATGGGGCGCTGTGATATAACACCGGGCTGTTTCTCCTACAACTGGACGAGCCTATGAAAGCCAAGGCTGATGTACCTTTCGTGCCGCTGAATATTGCGGTGCTGACTGTCAGTGATACCCGAACCCTGGAAACCGATACCTCAGGCCAGGTCTTCGTCGACCGCTTGGCGGCCGCCGGCCACCATCTGGCGGCGCGGGTACTGCTCAAAGATGATCTCTACAAAATTCGTGCGCAAGTCGCCAACTGGATAGCCGACGATGTCGTGCAGGTTGTGCTGATCACCGGTGGCACCGGGTTCACCGGTCGCGACAGCACGCCGGAAGCGGTGGCCTGTCTGCTCGACAAGCAAGTGGATGGGTTTGGCGAGTTGTTCCGGCAGATTTCGGTGGCCGATATCGGTACTTCGACTGTGCAATCCCGTGCGCTGGCCGGTTTGGCCAATGGCACGCTGGTTTGCTGTTTGCCCGGCTCGACCAACGCCGTGCGCACCGGTTGGGATGGGATTCTTGGAGAGCAACTGGACGCACGCCACCGCCCGTGCAATTTCGTGCCGCATTTGAAACAGGCGACGCCTTGTGAATCACGTGGGTAAGCCGGGCAAGACCGGCTCGCTGATGCCGGTAGAAGTTGCGCTCGCGCGTCTGCTGGAAATGGCCGAAGCCACGCCCATTGTCGAGCGCGAGTATTTGCCGCTGGCTCAAGTCGAGGGCCGAGTGCTGGCAGAAGATCTGATTTCGACTCTGGATCTGCCGCCATGGCCCAATAGCGCCATGGATGGATATGCCCTGAACTTGTCTGACTGGAAGGGCGAACCGCTGCCAGTCAGTCAAAAGGTGTTCGCCGGGCAATCGCCCGAGCCTTTGCAACCGGGTACCTGTGCGCGGATTTTCACGGGAGCGCCGGTGCCAGCGGGCGCCAATTGCGTGGAAATGCAGGAAAACGCCGATGTTCAGGCCGATGGGCGTGTGCGCTTCATCGAACCGATGAAGATCGGTCAGAACATTCGCCCGCAAGGCCAGGAAACAAAGGTCGGCGAGCTGATTCTGCCGGCCGGCACCCGACTTGGTCCGATTGAGCAAGGCTTGTCCGCATCGCTGGGCTGCGCCGGGCTGAATGTTGTTCGCAGGGTACGAGTGGCAGTGATTTCCACCGGCGACGAATTGGTCGAGCCAGGTCAGGCTCTGGGCCCGGGGCAGATTTACAACAGCAATCGGGTGGTGTTGTGCAGTTGGTTGCAGCGTCTGGGCTGTGAAGTGATCGATGCCGGTATTCTTCCGGACGACCTGGCCACCACTCGCGCCCGTTTGGGTGACTTGCAGGATGTTGACCTGATTCTTTCGACCGGTGGCGTATCGGTGGGTGAAGCGGATTTCCTCGGTATCGCTCTGCGCGAAGAGGGCGAACTGGCGCTGTGGAAACTGGCTATCAAACCCGGAAAGCCGCTGACATTCGGCCATTTTCGCAATGTACCGGTCATCGGCTTGCCGGGTAATCCGGCTTCAACATTGGTGACCTTTGCCTTGCTGACTCGGCCTTACCTGTTGCGCCGTCAGGGCGTAAAGGACGTCGAACCTCTGAGGTTCAGGGTGCCGGCAGGATTCACCTGGCCTGTTGCCGGAAATCGGCGTGAATACCTGCGCGGACGTCTTGAGCAAGGGCGGGCGACGATCTACCGCAACCAAAGCTCGGGTGTGCTGCGCAGTGCTGCGTGGGCTGACGGTCTGGTGGAAGTGCTGGAGGGCAGGACGCTGCTTGAAGGTGAGGAGGTGGTTTTCATTCCTCTGAGTGATCTTCTGGGCTGAGTCCTGTCTTGCAAACGCAGGCGTCGGCTGATCCGGTCGATGCCTGCGCGGTTTCATTCGATCAGTTGCTGATCAGTGCTACCAACTGGTCGAATCGGCTGTTGGCTACCCAACCCAGCAGAACCAGCACTACCGCTGTTGCACCCGCCGAATAGGCGAGGCGGTGTTTGATCGTCTTGACGTCACTTCGGACTTCATCCATGTCTCTTCGAATGTATTTGAGGTGAGCCTCCAATTCGATAACACGAGGTTCCATATCGACTTCTCCAGTGGTCTTGGCGCTGTTCCTGAATTCGGACTTGTGATTCGCACGATTCTCGGCGAGAGGGGCAACCGGACTCACTGGCATTCTGGCTTCATGGCTTTGCATGGAAGTACCCACCGGTATTTTCCAAAGTACGTTGGTGACCTGTTGCATCTTTTGGGCTTTTAAAAGCCTTGGGGGTGTATCCACTCATTACATGCACGTCCTTGTGGTGTTGGATTGATGATTGATACCGCCAGCGCACGGTGACCCAATGATCGTGTAGGGTCAATTAAGCCGATTCCGCATGTTTTGTAAGAAAAAATACCGGTGTGTAGGACGCGTCGATCAGGCGCTTGAATTAATTGTCATTTTTTGCGGCTTTTTTGCGTGCCGCAGTGGTCAAGATGAATCAACCGATTCAATTCAGGGAGTGACGCTATGAGTGAGCGCCGAGCGCTGTTGATTCTGCATGGCAAGCAAGCCGCGAACGAGGAGGTTCGCACTGCGGTCGAGGACAAACGCAAGCAAGGCTGGGAGCTGGCGGTGCGCCTGACCTGGGAGGCGGGAGATGCTCAGCGTTGGGTGGAGCAAGCGTTGGCGGATGGCTATACGAAGATTATTGCCGGCGGCGGCGACGGTACTTTGCGCGATATCGCCGAAGCCCTCGCGGCACATCCGAGGAAAGCCAGTCTGATCCTTTTGCCATTGGGAACCGCTAACGATTTTTCCCGCGCGGCGGGAGTGCCGCTGGAACCGGCAGCAGCGCTCGAGCTGCTGGACGTACCTGCGTGTGACATTGATTTGGGTGAGGTAGGCGGGCAGATTTTCCTCAACATGGCCACCGGCGGCTTCGGCAGTCAGGTCACGGCCAATACGTCGGAGGATCTGAAAAAGGTTTTGGGCGGTGCGGCCTATCTGTTCACTGGCCTGTCCCGATTCAGCGAACTGCATGCCGCTTATGGCGAGTTGCAAGGGCCGGATTTCCACTGGCGCGGCGAGCTGCTGGCATTGGGCATTGGCAATGGCCGTCAGGCTGGCGGCGGGCATGTTTTGTGTCCGCAGGCACTGGCTGACGACGGCTTGCTGGATATCAGTATCCTGCCGGCGCCCCAGGAGCTGGTCGGCACCTTGAAGAGTCTGCTGAGCGATGGTTTTGGCATCGACAACATGTTTGTCCGGACCCGTTTGCCTTGGGTCGAAATCAAAGTCGCCGAGGGGCTTTATATCAATCTTGATGGTGAACCGCTGGAAGGCGACAGCATGCGGTTTGAGGCGAGGCCGGCGGCGCTGCAGATCCATCTGCCGAAAGACTCGCCACTGTTGAGCGTTAAATCGGCTGTCAATCGTCCAGACTGATGATCTGTTCGCGCACGGCGAACAGCACCAGGCCCGCCACATCGTAGATCTGTAGACGTTTCATGATCTGCGAGCGGTGGGTCTCGACGGTCTTGATGCTCAAGCCCAGGCCATTGGCGATTTCCCGGGTGGATTTCCCGCGCACGATCAAGCGCAGGATTTCCAGCTGGCGTGCGGTCAGGTTGTGCGAGTCGGCGATTTCCGGCTGCTGCTTCTGGTTACGCGTCAGTGCCTGGTTGATCACTGTGTGGGCGATGGCCGGACTCAAGTAGCGCTCGTTGTTGCGCAGGGCTTCGAGTGCGTGTTCGAGTTCGGTGGCTGTGGTGTCCTTGAGCAGATAACCGTGCGCGCCGGACTCCAGCGCTTGCATGATCAGCGCCGGGTCGGTGTGCATCGACAGGATCAGTACTTTGCTCTGCGGACGTACGCGCTTGAGACGTTGCAGGGCTTCGAGGCCGCCGGTTTCTTTCATGGAAATATCCAGCAGCACGATGTCGGGGTTCAGTTGCTCGACCATTTCGAGCAGCTGCGAGCCGTCATTGGCCTCGCCAATCACCGCGTAACCGGGAATATCCAGTACCAGAGCACGCACGCCGGCCCTGATCAGCGAGTGGTCATCCACCAGGAGTAAGTTACAAGTCAACGCATAACCTTATTCGTACTGGCCCGCTCGAGTGCACGGGGCGCCCAGGGGAAAAGTGCTTCGATTTGTGTGCCTTTGCCCGGCTCGCTGATAACGCTCAGGGTGCCGCCCAATTGTTCGATTCGTTCAGCCATCCCGGCCATGCCACGTTGTCCTTCGCGACCCGGATTGGCCGCCGGGGCAAATCCCTGCCCGTCGTCGCTGATGAGCAATGTCAGGCCCTTTGGCAGGCGTTGCACGCGTATCAGCAGATTCTTCGCCTGCGCGTGACGCAGGATATTGGTAACGGCCTCCTGAGTAATACGAAAGGCGGCGACCGCCATTTCTTCCGGGAGGCCGTTGAGGCGCTGCTGGCAATCGAGGCTCCAGTGCACGCTGGTGTTGGTCAATGTCTTGAGCAGATGCGCACGCAGGCTGGCTTCAAGACCCAGGCTGGTCAACTGGCGTGGATTGAGGATGGCTGAAACGTCGCGCACCTTGTTCAGCGTTTCTTCAAGTGTTTCGCACAGCGCCGTGCAGTGTTCCTGCAGATCTTCCGGCATGCGTCGCTTGAGCCAGTCGCTCTGCAGCTTGGCCGCCGTCAGCAATTGACCGATATCGTCGTGCAACTCGCGGCTGAGTCGATGGCGCTCGTTTTCCTGAACTTCCAGCAAACGGTCAGCGAGTTCCTGTGGCTGGAACTTGATCGATTTGCGCGACAACCGATATTGCACCCAGACGCAGGCAGTGGCGGCGATGTTCAACAGCAGCAACCCGAGGCAAAGCTGCGCGGAAAAACCATAGGTCAGCAAGCTGCCAAGCGTTGCCGCGACACACATTATGAGTGTGAACCGGCGTGCGTTTTCCCGGGAGGGTGGCCATGTAGTGATTGACTTGAGGCTGGCGTACATAACGGATGGAGCCAATGGATGTTCGCTGCGGGCAGACCGGCCGGTGGCAGGCGAGTCTCTGTCTGAAAATGCTGTCAATTATGTTATTGGTTTCAACGTGGTTCAGTGAATGTATTCCACCGCCAACTTCAACCGATGCCTATGTCTGAAATCACTGTGCCATTAATATGAGAGCAATTAGTGGGCGGCATAATACCACTTAAGATACCGTTGGTCGCGTTTGCTATATATGTCCAGTGGGTCAGGAATCAAGCCATATTGGACGTGAGTTCCATAATGGAAAAAAGTCGATTTATTGTGTTGGACAGATATCGACATTGCCTGAAGTTGTACTCTTTGGACACAGGCAAACCCTGAGCCCGGCTGGAAATATCCGTTGCTGTCAGGTGAGATTATTTAATTCGATTTGTCGCTGGCAGGTATGAACTATTCAAATACGACATGCAGTGGTGGTGTTTCGCGCCCCTCGATACGTGCCGATTCAGGCCTGCCGTTCCGAAGGGTAGGACAGCAGTGGCAAACGTTTGGGTGTGAGGGCAGGCTGAAACTGAGGCTGGCCAACCTGAAAGGCGAAGGCTTCGATCAGCGAGGTCTGTTCACTGTCATCCAGGCTTAATTGTCCGGTGCTCTGATCCACCAGCTCAAGTTGCCAGGCCATCAGTGTGAAGCAGTCCTTCAAGGCAGTCAGGGCCTGTTCATGCAGGTCGACGTGATCCTGTGCCAGATTGAGCAAGCCGTAAATGTGCAGGGAGAACTCGGAAATCGCCTCCAGCGCCAGGGCTTCAGCCCGGCTTGCAAGCTTGAGGAGGGTGCTGAGCATGCAGTCGATGGCGTCCTTGTCGTTGCTGATCAACTGCAGATGGCTGAGGCATTCTTCGGACTTCGCCAGGAGCGTTTCAGCCTCGACAAGAAATTCGGGGAAGCGTTGCGCCCACTCTTTACGGTCGATTGGCATGCTTATCTCCACACCGTCATGTCTGATGAGGGAATGCCGTGTGTGGCGACGATCATGGATCGACGGGAGATCGCGCCCAGGCGTGCAGGTGCACAGGCTGAGGGGTTGCAGAGGGTTTGGTTCCGCTGAACTGCGATCGCACACAATAGCCTGACTCCGTTCATGCAATGAGAATGGCGTCACATTAATGGCTATTGGATATTGCGAATATCAGGTTGGGCCTGATTGTTACTAGGGGAATCCCTTAGACGCGGGAACCTACCGTGCAAACCGAGGTCGCGCCGCAAAGACTGTAGCAGATGAAAATCACGGGGCCAGTAAAGCATGATGTTAATGTGACATCAATGCCCGCATATGGCATTTTGATCGCGAACTTTGCGGGGATCAAGATTCGCTACGCGCAGCCGATAACCCTTTCTAGTGAATTCATCAGAACAAGCCCAGGAGTCATTGATGGCCGGCATTCTCGACACGGTAGACCAACGCACGCAACTGGTGGGTGAGAATCGCCTGGAAATTCTCATGTTCCGACTGGCCGGGCGCCAATTGTTCGCGATCAACGTGTTCAAGGTTCAGGAAGTGCTGCAACTGCCGAAGTTGACCCTGATGCCTCAGCGTCACCCGTTTGTCTGCGGTGTGGTCAATTTGCGCGGGCAGACCTTGCCGGTGATCGATCTGTCCCAGGCAATCGGCATGCGTCCGCTGGTGCCGGGCCCGAACAGCACCATCATCGTCACTGAATACAACCGTTCGGTGCAGGCATTCCTCGTTGGCGGCGTCGACCGCATCGTCAACATGAACTGGGAAGCCATTCTGCCGCCGCCGACCAGCGCTGGCCGCCAGCACTACCTGACGGCCATCAGCAAAGTCGACGATCAATTGGTGGAAATCATCGACGTCGAGAAAGTCCTCGCCGAAATCGTCCCGTACAACGCCAAGGTCTCGCGCGACAAGCTGGATGATCCGGTGCTGGAGCGCGCCCGTGGTCGCGAGGTGTTGCTGGTGGATGACTCCAATGTGGCGCTGTCGCAATTGCGCGATACCCTCGGCCAGCTCGGCGTGAAAATGCACATTGCCAGCGATGGTCTGAAGGCGCTGAACATGCTCAAGGCCTGGGCCGACACCGGCGTGAACATGACCGACAAACTGCTGATGGTGTTCACCGACGCGGAAATGCCGGAAATGGATGGCTACCGCCTGACCACCGAAATCCGTAATGACCCACGCCTGCGTGGTTTGTACGTGGTATTGCACACGTCGTTGTCCGGCAGCTTCAACGACTCGATGGTGAAGAAGGTCGGTTGTGACAACTTCCTCTCCAAATTCCAGCCGGACAAACTGGTCGACGTGGTGCGTCAGCGTCTGATGCTCGACGAAGTGCCGGCCTGATACCTGCTGCGATTACTTTGTGGTGAGGGAATTTATTCCCGATGCGCTACGGAGTGGTCCCTTTCTTGAAATCGAAAGAGGGGCTGCTCCGCAACCCATCGGGGATAAATCCCCTCGCCACGGGTGTTCATCTTCTAGTGGATTCACTCAGCCTTTGATTCGCCGATAAAGCTCGTATAGGGTGGCGTTTTTGTCCGTCAGGGAGCTGGCCATGCTGCGTCTGAGCGCGCTTTATCGTTACCCGTTGAAATCCGGCAAAGGCGAGGTTCTGCAAGGGATCGACCTGGACAAGCTGGGGCTTGAGGGCGATCGACGCTGGATGCTGGTGGATGAAGCCAGTGGCCGTTTTCTGACCCAGCGCGCCGAAGCGAAAATGAGTCGGTTATCGGCGCTGTGGAATGCTCATGGCGGTTTGACTATGAGCGCGCCGGAACAGGCTTCAATCGAAATCGCCTTGCCCGGCGACGATGCCGAACTGCGTGGCGTGACCATTTGGCGTGACACCTTGCGTGTCCCTGACGCTGGCGATGAAGCGGCCCGTTGGGTCAGCGACTTCATCGGTAAACCGACCCGCCTGGTGCAAGTGCCGCTGGATCGTGCGCGTATGACTCAAGCGGGTTACGGAAACGATGACGATCAGGTCGCGTTCGCCGATGGTTTCCCATTGCTGTTGATTGGTGAGGCGTCGCTACAGGATCTTTCGCAAAAGGTCGGACGTCCTTTGGAAATGCTGCGTTTCCGGCCGAATCTGGTCATCGAGGGCAGCGAGGCCTACGCCGAGGATGGCTGGAAGCGTATTCGCATTGGCGATGTCGAGTTCCGCGTGGTCAAGTCGTGCTCACGGTGCATTCTCACCACCATTGACCCGCAAACCGGTGAGCGCAGTGCGGATCGTGAACCGCTGGCGACGTTGCAGAAGACGCGCGCCCAAGCGGACGGGGCGATGTTCGGGCAGAACCTGGTGAACGACCGCAACGGTCGTCTTGAGGTCGGGATGCCGGTGGAAATTCTCGAGTAAGCCGTCTCTTAAACAAAAAATGCCCGTGTCGTTGGACACGGGCATTTTTTTTGGTGCGATGAAAGCCGTGGGTTTAGCCGCGGTACTCGCACAGGTAAGCGGTGTCGACGGCGACTTTCAGCTGAAACTTGCTGTTGGCCGGGACGTTGAACTGGCTGCCGGCGGCGAAGGTTTCCCAGTCGCTGCTGTCCGGCAGTTTGACGGTCAGGGCGCCGGACACCACATGCATGATTTCACGCTGGCTGGTGCCGAATTCGTATTCGCCCGGGGCCATGACGCCGATGGTCGCCGGACCTTCAGGCGTGCCAAAGGCGATCGACTTGACGGTGCCGTCGAAGTACTCGTTGACTTTAAACATGGGCGATTCCTCGAAAAGGGCTAAAAAGTGGGGCGGCCAGTATGCACAAGGCTTTTGGCGCCGTCACGCCCCTATAGCGGCAGAACCAGCGGCAGCAACCGCGCGGTATTGCGGGCATCCTCCAGCGCTCGATGTTGCTGACCGCTGAACTGCATCCCCGCCAGTTGCAGTGCGCCGTTGAGCCCCAGCGGCCGCTCCAGGCGCCGGGCCTTGGCGAAACGTTGCTTGAGGTTCATGTGGGGCACTCGACTCAGTGCGCTGTCGAGTTGCAGCCGCTGCCATTCCTGAAGTAACTGCCTGCGGTCGTAATCGCCCCAACTGGCCCAGCCCTCGAGGCGCGTCTGATGCTGAGCGAGCCAGCGCTCGAATGCCGGCCAGACTTCGCTCAAGGGCTGCGCCGTATCGATATTGGCCTGGGTAATGTGCGTCAGCTCGCGACAGAAGGGCGTCAGCAACGGCCGTCGTGTCGGTTTGACGAAACGTTGAAAGTGGTCCTGCTCGCGTCCGGCGCGATCGACCAGCGTGGCACCGATCTCGATAATTTCCATTTCCGTGACCGGCCAGCCACCCTCGTCGGTGGTGGCTTCCAGATCAATGACCAGCCAGTGGGGCATCGCAGGGTTCCTGATTTCCGCGTTCTGATTATTCAGAGCGTAGTCAAACCCTGCGTTTGCGCCTGGATGACTACTCGACCTGCAACAGAACCTGACGATTTTTTACCTGATCGCCGACCTTGACCTGCACCCGCTTGAGTACGCCGTCGATGCCGGCCTTGAGCGGGTGCTCCATTTTCATTGCCTCCAGCACCACCAGCAACTGACCTTTGCTGACCGGACTGCCTTCGCTGACCAGTACATCAACGATGGCACCGTCCATCGGCGCCTTCAAGGTGCCGGAGCTGACGCTGGTCTGACTGCCGATCACGGCATGAGTTCGATCCTCCAGGCGCAGGCTGCCCGGATGGGTAAACAGCCACAGGTGCCCGCCGTCGTGGCGATAGGCATGACGTTGGCGCAGGCTGTCAATTTCCAGCGTTACCGAGGTGGCGCTGTGTTCGATGAGCTTCAATTCGAAGCTGCGGTCAGCGATTTGCACCTGAATCAGATCGCCCGGGCACTTGAGCAGTCGCACACTCCAGTTTTGTTCATCTAAACCGAGCCGATAGTGCAGCGGCACGCTGGCGTTGTTGCGCCAGTGGCTCAACGGCGCGCGATGCTGTTGCGCGGAGGCCAGATAAAACAGCGCTGCGGCGATGGCGAGCTCTTCGGCGCTCGGCGTGTAGGTATGCAGGCACGGGTGAGCGCTGAAATGCTGCGCGATGAACCCGGTGCTGAACTCGCCGCTGATGAATTGCGGATGTTGCAGCAGGCTTTCGAGTAGTCGCTGATTGCTTTGCACACCAAGCAACACGGTGTCTTGCACCGCGCGCAGCAGTTTGCGCCGCGCCTCTTCGCGGGTGGCACCGTGGGCGATCAGTTTGCCGAGCATCGGGTCGTAAAACGGGCTGACCGATTGACCTTCGCACAGGCCATGATCGATACGCGCACCGTGCGCGAACGCCGGTTCCCAGGCCTCGATGCGGCCGGTCTGCGGCAGAAAATCCTGCGCCGGATCTTCGGCATACAGCCGCACTTCCATGGCATGGCCATTGAGTTCGACTTGCTTCTGGGTCAGGGGCAGAGGCAAGCCCTCGGCAACCGATATTTGCCACGCGACCAGATCGAGCCCGGTAATCAGCTCGGTCACCGGATGCTCCACTTGCAGGCGGGTATTCATCTCCAGAAAGTAGAACTGCCCACGCGCATCGAGCAGAAACTCCACGGTGCCGGCGCCGACGTAATTCACCGCGCGCCCGGCCTTGAGCGCGGCTTCACCCATGGCTTGGCGCAACTCGGCCGTCATCACCGGGCAGGGCGCCTCTTCGATGACTTTCTGATGGCGGCGCTGGATCGAGCAGTCGCGTTCGCCGAGGTAGATCAGGTGGCCGTGGTGGTCGCCAAACAGCTGCACTTCGACATGGCGCGGCTCGACCAGTGCCTGTTCGAGGATCAATTCGTCACTGCCAAAGCCGTTCAGTGCTTCAGAACGTGCGGTGCGCAACTGCGCTGGCAGTTCAGTCGCGTTGTGCACCAGACGCATGCCGCGACCGCCGCCTCCGGCGCTGGCCTTGATCATCAACGGATAACCGATGCGTTCGGCCTCGCGCAGCAATGTCGCGTCGTCCTGCGCTGCACCCTGATAGCCGGCGATGCAGGGCACGCCAGCGTGAAGCATGGCGATTTTCGACAGGCGTTTGCTGCCCATCAGTTCGATCGCGTCGGGGCTCGGGCCAATGAAGGTCAGGCCGGCCTGTTCGCAGGCGCGGGCAAACTCGGCGTTTTCCGAAAGAAAGCCGTAGCCGGGATGGATTGCATCGGCGCCGCTGCGGCGGGCGGCGTCGAGGATATTCGGGATACTCAGGTAGGACTGCTGCACCGGCGCGGCGCCGATGTGCACGGCTTGATCGGCCATTTGTACGTGCAGCGCATCGGCATCGGCGTCGCTGAAAACGGCGACGGTGCGGTAGCCCAAAGCCTGGGCGGTGCGCTGGATGCGGCAGGCGATTTCACCGCGGTTGGCGATCAGGATTTTGTGGATGGCGGGCATGGTGATCTTCCTGAAGTTTTAACGGTGAATGTGCTGGCCTCATCGCGGGCAAGCCCGCTCCCACAGGGTCAGGTGGCCCACCCGGGTTTGCGTTTTTGCATGAACGCCAGGGTCCCCTCGATGCCCTCCGCACCGGTCACCGCTTCGCTGAACCATTGCGCCGCCTCATCGAGCAACTCACTCGACGGCTGTCCGGCACTCGCCAGCAGCAACTGCTTGGTCAGCGCATTCGCCTGTGGCGCGCAACACAGGACATGTTGCAGCACTTCATCCAGCCGCTCGGCCAGCGCCTGCGCGTCCTGCTCGACAAAATGCACCAGGCCTAGACGCCGCGCCTGATGGCCGTCGAAACGTGCGGCGGTCAGGGCTAGTCGGCGGGTTTCGGTGAGGCCGATACGCTGCACGACAAATGGCGCGATCTGCGCCGGCAACAGGCCGAGACTGGTTTCCGGCAGACCGAATTGCGCCTGGTGATCGGCAATCGCAATGTCGCTGACGCAGGCCAAACCAAATCCGCCGCCCATCACCGCACCTTGCAGCAGACAGATCAGCACTTGCGGCGTGTGCTGGGCTTCTTGCAGAAGCGCGCCGAACGTCCGGTTCAAATCGCGGTAGGCCTCGGCCCCTTGGGCGCGGGCGTTGGCCATGTCCTTGATGTCGCCACCGGCGCAGAAATGGCCGCCACTGCCGCTGAGCACCAAGGCTCGCACGGCGCGGTCATCGCGAACGGCGGCCAATACGGCGCGCAACTCGCCGACCATCTGCAGGCTCATCGCATTACGGCTTTGCGGGCGATTGAGGGTGATGTGCAGCACGCCGCCATGCAGTTCCAGCAACAGCGTCTGGCAATCGGGCAGGCTGCTCATTTCCGTTTCCCCGGCAGGATGCCCATCAGTTTGCAGATGATCCCCAGCATGATTTCGTCGGCGCCGCCGCCAATCGACACCAGCCGCACATCGCGATAGGCGCGGGCCACCGGGTTGTCCCACATGAAGCCCATGCCGCCCCAATATTGCAGGCAACTGTCGCTGACCTCACGGCCAAGGCGCCCGGCCTTGAGTTTGGCCATCGACGCCAGGCGGGTGACGTCCTGACCTTTCACGTACTGCTCGGTGGCCTGATAGACCAGCGCCCGCAGGCATTCGATTTCGGTCTGTAATTCGGCGAGGCGGAAGTGGATCACCTGATTGTCGATCAGCGCATTGCCGAAGGTCTTGCGCTCCTTGCAGTACTCGATGGTGCTGTCGACGCAGTATTCCAGGCCCTTGATCATGTTCGCCGCGCCGAACAGGCGTTCCTCCTGAAACTGCAGCATCTGCATCATGAAACCCGCGCCTTCGTGGCCGATGCGATTGCGTTGTGGCACGCGCACGTTGTCGAAAAACACCTGGGCGGTTTCCGAACTGCGCATGCCGAGCTTGTCCAGATTCGAGCTGAGGCTGATGCCGGGTGTGTTCATCGGCACCATGATCAGCGACTTGTTGATGTGTGGCTTGTCGTCGGAGGTGTTGGCCAGCAGGCAAATGAAATCGGCGCTCGGCGAATTGGTGATCCACATCTTGCTGCCGTTGATCACGTAGTCGTCGCCGTCCTTGCGTGCGGTGGTTTTCAGCCCGGCGACGTCCGAGCCGGCGCCGACTTCGGAGACGCCGATACAGCCGACCTGCTCGCCGGTAATCGCCGGACGGAGGAATTCTTCGCGCAGCTCATCGGAGCCGAAACGGGCCAGTGCCGGGGTGCACATGTCGGTCTGCACGCCAATCGACATCGGAATCCCGCCGCAGTGGATGGTGCCGAACTCTTCGGCGGCGACGATCGAGTAGCTGTAGTCGAGGCCCATGCCACCGAATTTTTCCGGTTTTGAAATCCCCAGCAGACCAAGGTCGCCGGCCTTGCGGAAAATCTCGTGGATCGGAAAGCGGCCGGCCTTTTCCCATGCCTCGACGTGCGGGTTGATCTCATGTTCGACGAATTGGCGGACGGTGCGACGCAGTGCTTCGTGTTCCGGGGTGAAGATCATTTTTATTGTTCTCCTTTCAATCCGTGGCAGTCAGAACCGGCTGACGCCGAAGCTGTTGGGTTGCAATGCGCGAATGTCGGCTTCGTGGCAGATATCCAGCAGATAACCGAGCAGGGTGCGGGTGTCACGCGGATCGATCAGCCCGTCGTCCCAAAGATTGGCGCTGCCGTAGAGTGCGGTGGACTGGCTGTCGAGTTTCTGCGCGGTGACCTGTTCGAGCATGTCGAGCATTTTCGGGTCTGGTACGAGGCCGTCCTTGAGTTGCTTGGCTTCGGTAACGATGCGCAGCACTTTGCCGGCCTGCGCCCCGCCCATCACCGCGGTGCGGCTGTTGGGCCAGGCGAAGATGAAGCGGGGGTCGAGACCGCGCCCGCACATGGCGTAGTTGCCGGCACCGTAGGAACCACCGACGACAATGGTCAGCTTGGGCACCCGCGCATTGGCCACCGCTTGAATCAGTTTCGAGCCGTGTTTGATCACGCCTTGCTGCTCCGATTCGGTGCCGACCATGAAGCCCGTGGTGTTGTGGAAGAACAGCAGCGGCGTCTGGCTCTGGTCACACAGTTGAATGAACTGCGCAGCCTTGCTCGCGCCGTTGGGCGTGATCGGGCCGTTATTGCCGATGAAGCCGCAGGCGCGCCCCTGAATCTTCAACTGACCGCAAACGGTCTGCTGATCAAACTCGCCCTTGAATTCGAGAAACTCCGATTCATCGGCAATCCGCGCAATGATTTCGCGCACGTCGTAGGGCTTTTTCGGATCGTCCGGGATCAGCCCCAGCAGTTCGTCGATGGGGTAGAGCGGCTCTTTGTACTGCGGTTCCGGTAGCCACGGCAGTTGTTCATTCCACGGCAACATGCGCAGGATCTCGCGCACCGTGCGCACGCCGTCGGCATCATTCTCGGCGAGGTATTCGGCGGTCCCGGCAACCTGTGCGTGCATCTCGGCGCCGCCCAGTTCTTCATCGGTGGCCACTTCGCCCGTCGCCGCTTTGAGCAGCGGCGGACCGGCGAGAAACAGCTTGGCCTTGCCGCGCACCACCACCACGTAATCGGAAAGCCCCGGTTGATAGGCACCGCCCGCTGTGGCCGAGCCATGCACCACGGTGATCTGCGGCAAGCCCATCGCCGACATCCGCGCCTGATTGGCAAAGCTGCGCGCACCTTCGACGAAAATCTCTGCGGCATAGTTGAGGTTGGCGCCGCCGCTTTCGGCGAGGGTGATCACCGGCAATTTGTTCTCTTGGGCGATCTGTTGCAGGCGCAGGGATTTTTTCAGACCGCTGGG
Organism: Pseudomonas sp. Seg1; assembly: GCF_018326005.1. NCBI lineage: Bacteria > Pseudomonadati > Pseudomonadota > Gammaproteobacteria > Pseudomonadales > Pseudomonadaceae > Pseudomonas > Pseudomonas sp. Seg1. The sequence goes on along the minus strand of NZ_AP021903.1, from coordinate 4,571,731 downwards.
CGAAATCGTGCCGCCCTTGATCGCACTGTTGTTCGCCACCACCATCGCGCGAATGCCCGAGACGTAGCCAATACCCGCGATCAGCCCGCCACCGGCCGCGCTGCCGTCCTTGTCGTCATGCAACTTGTAGCCAGCGAGGCTGGCCAGTTCGAGAAAGGGCGCGCCCGGATCAAGCAACAGATTCAGACGTTCGCGGGGCAGCAACTGCCCGCGCTGGTCGAATTTCGCCTTGGCCTCGGCAGCCTTGTTCAGCAGGTTTTGTTCCAGTTGCTGCACATGCTCGATGGCTGCGAGCATCGCCGCACGATTTCGGGCGAAGGCTTCGCTGTGCGGATCGAGTTGGGACTGGATCTGCGCCATGACTTACTCCTTGTCCTTGAGGACATCTGGCAAGTAGGCCCGATGAAAACCATTGAACGACTCGCTGTGCGTCGCCTTGTGCAACGGCCACGCACGACTGCCGAGGCTGGCCGCGCCATCGATTTTCAACGTGCTGCCGCTGATAAATGCCGCCGCCGGACTGAGCAGAAACACGATCGCGGCACTGACTTCCGATTCGGTGCCAATGCGCTTTAGCGGCACGTGTTCACGCAGGGTCGGGATCACCGCTTTGAACGCGCCTTCGTAGGTGTCCATGCCGCTGGAAGCGATCCAGCCAGGCGCCACTGCGTTGACCCGCACTCCGGCATAACCCCACTCGAACGCCGCCGTTTTAGTGAAGTTGTCCATGCCCGAGCGCGCCGCGCCGGAGTGGCCCATGCCGGGCATGCCGCCCCACATGTCGGCGAGCATGTTGACGATGTTGCCGCCGTGCTTGCTCATCGACTGGTTGAACACTTCCCGGGCCATCAGGAAACCGCCCACCAGATTGGTGCGCAGCACGGTTTCGAAACCTTTCTGATTGATCGAGGCCAATGGCGATGGGTACTGCCCCCCAGCATTGTTGACCAGCCCGTGGATCGGCCCGTGTTCGTCGATCAATTCGCTGACCAGTTGCTTCACCGCTTCTTCATCGCGGATATCGCAGGCTTTCCAGTGCGCACGACCACCGTCTTCGGCAATTTCTGCCGCGACCTTTTGCAGCTTTTCCGGCTTGCGCCCGACCAGCAGCACATTGGCGCCGAGCGCGGCGAGTTCATGCGCGGTGCAGCGGCCGATGCCGCTGCCGCCGCCGGTGACAATGATGGTCTGGCCGCTGAACAGATCGGCTTTGAATATCGATGCGTAAGCCATGCACACCATCCTCTAATCGAGCTGCTCGGCGATGCTCTGCGGCACCGGGATCTGGATTTCCAACAGTTGCTGGGCGAAGGCCTTGCCTTGCGGATCAATGCGCAGACTGGCCACGCCACCGCCGCCGAGGGCGTTTTCCAAAAGGAAATTCAAGCTGTGGGTGCCGGGCAGATACCAGCGTTCGACCCGGCCGTGAATCGGGTCGAGGACGTGGCTCATCCAGTCGACGATCACCGCCGGGGTCAGCGCTTCGGCGATCCACGGCAGGTATTCGGGCTTGCGCGCCAGCACACCGATGTTGCTGTGATTGCCCTTGTCGCCGGAGCGCGCCACGGCCAGTTTTACCAACGCCACGCTGGCATCGGCACGGCCCTGAGGTTTCGGCGGTTGCTGGGCAATCGGCAAATCTTCGCTGTCGAGCGCTGCCAATGAGGGCAGGGTGCAGGGATGACGCTCACCGGCCAGATCGATGTGCAGCGTGCAGGCGCTTTTGTCGATGAGGAAGGAGAACAGCTGGATCACTGGGTAAACCGTCGGCCGCCCGCCAACGATGCCGGTCAGCCCCGGAGCCATGCCAGTCGCGGCCTGGGCGATTTCCCGGGAGAACAACACCAGTGCCTGTTTCTGCGGATGGCGCACGGCAATTTTGATCACCACTTCGCGGCTGTCGCGACGCTGGCCGTGGGGGCCGTAAGTGGCTTCGCTGCCGAGCAGCTCGATGTGGGTTTCGCTGTAGGGCGCCCAGCCGCGCTGGCTGAACATCTCCGAGGTCTTGTCGAGGATCGCCTGGCTGACGCGCTGGGCCTTTTCTACTGCATCGATGCCGGCGATGAGGCAACTGGCGGTGCAGCGAAAGCCGTCCGGGCAGGTGGCGCTGACCTTGTATTTGTCGCTGGGCGGCAGGCCTTTGGCGCCGTGCACCTGCACAGCGTTCTTGCCTTGTTGGCGGAGTGTGACCTGGCTGAAATCGCAGATCACATCGGGCAGCAGATACGCCTGCGGATCGCCGATTTCATAGAGCAACTGTTCGCCGACGGTCAGCGGCGTGACCAGTCCGCCGGAGCCTTCGGGCTTGCTGACGATGAAGTGGCTGTCGGCGCTGACTTCAACGATCGGAAAGCCGATGTGCTCGTAATCCGGCACGTCGCGCCAGTCGGTGAAGTTACCGCCGGTGCATTGCGCGCCGCACTCGATGATGTGCCCGGCCAGCGCGGCCTGAGCGAGTTTGTCGTAGTCGTGCCACGACCAGCCGAATTCGTGCACCAGTGCCGCGCTGACCACCGCACTGTCGACCACGCGACCGGTGATGACGATGTCGGCGCCCAGGCGCAGCGCTTCGACAATACCCGGCGCACCGAGGTAGGCATTGGTCGAAACGCACATCGGTGGTAGTGGGGCGCCGCTGAACATCTCGCGGATGCCGCTGAGTTGTTTGACTTGCGGTTGCAGGTCATCGCCCAGCAACACGGCGATTTTCAGCGCGACGCCAACCTTGTTGCACGCCGCTGCCAGCGCGGCGGCACAGGCCTGTGGATTGACCCCGCCGGCGTTGCTGATGACGCGGATATTCTGCTCGGCCAGTTGCGGCAGCAGCGGCGTGAGCACTTCGATGAAGTCACTGGCGAATCCGGCCTGCGGGTCCTTCATGCGTGCGCCGGCCATGATCGACATCGTGATCTCGGCGAGGTAATCGAACACCAGATAATCCAGGCGTCCGCCGTCCACCAGTTGCGCGGCGGCGGTCGACGTGTCACCCCAGAAAGCACTGGCGCATCCGATGCGGACGGTGGTTGGCATTTTTATCTCCGACTCAGGAACCTGCGACAGAAGTGTCTGGAGGCTACCAAGCAAGCGCTTGGTTTGTAAACAGCTGAAATATCTTCTGCCCAAGCGCTTGCTTGGTCGCCATTGGCGGCTTAAATTGCGCGCAACCCTGCGGTTTCAGGGGGCAACAGACTGATCGACTGTAGGAGAGAACGGGTGGACGAGCAAAAAGCCCTGAGGGTCATGCGCGAATTGGTCGACGACGGCCAGTTGACCGACCCGGACAGCGCCCGCGGCAAACTGCTGCAAGTGGCGGCTCACCTGTTTCGCAACAAAGGCTATGAGCGCACCACGGTGCGTGATCTGGCCGGTGCGGTGGGCATTCAGTCGGGGAGCATTTTTCATCACTTCAAGAGCAAGGATGAAATCCTCCGTGCCGTGATGGAAGAAACCATCCGTTACAACACCGCATTGATGCGCGCAGCGCTGGCCGATGCCGGCAATGTGCGTGAGCGGGTGCTGGCGCTGATTCGCTGCGAATTGCAGTCGATCATGGGCGGCAGCGGCGAGGCGATGGCGGTGCTGGTCTACGAATGGCGCTCGTTGTCCGAAGAGGGCCAGGCCAGGGTTCTCGCCCTGCGCGACGTTTATGAAGACATCTGGCTACAGGTGCTCGGTGAGGCCAAGGACGCCGGATTTATCCGCGGAGATGTATTTATTACCCGACGTTTCCTCACTGGCGCATTGTCCTGGACCACCACCTGGTTCCGTGCGGGCGGCAGTTTGAGCCTTGATCAGTTGGCTGACGAGGCGTTGATTCTGGTCCTGGAAGAGCGTTGAAGCGCTTTCTATCGAGTCGGGAAACTGGCTAACTGGGCGAAACCGCCTAGCTTGAATGCATTGATCGGTATTTTTTCGGGGAGTGGGGTGTTTTGAAGTCTTCGCCAATTCGGACGGCCGCGGGGTTATTGCTCGCAGCGCTGGCTGCAATATGGGTATTGCCCGCTCAGGCAGCGCAACTGGTTCGGGTCGGTGCGGCGCATTTTCCGCCTTACACCGTTCGCCCGGAAAACGGTGCCGACACGGGTCTGTTGCCGCAGTTGGTCGAGGCGTTGAACCGCCTGCAAAGCGACTATCAATTTGTCTTGGTTCCGACCTCGATTCCTCGCCGGTTCGGTGATTTCAAGCAGGGCCGGATCGACATGGCGATCTTCGAAAACCCTGAGTGGGGCTGGAAGGAAATTCCCCACAGCGATGTCGATATGGGTCTGGAGGACGCTGAAATATTCGTCGCGCAACGCGAGGACGGCCGCCAGCAGAGTTACTTTGCCGACCTCACCGGCAAGCGTCTGGCACTGTTCAGCGGTTATCACTACGAATTCGCCAGCTTCAATGCCGATCCAAAATTTCTCGCGCAGAACTTCAATGCCACGCTGACCTATTCCCATGACAGCAACCTGTTGATGGTGCTGCGCGGGCGCGCGGACATTGCGCTGGTGACCCGTTCCTATCTGAGTGATTACCTGCTGCGAAACGAAAAAGTGCGCGATGAGTTGCTGGTATCGCAGCGCATTGATCAGATCTATCACCACTACGCTATCTTGCGTCCGACCGCGCCGATCAGCGGTGACGCATTCGGCAAGTTGCTGCAAGGTCTGCGCGACAACGGTGAGATGCTGAAGATTTTCGAGCCGTATCGGATTGCCGTGGTGCCGGTGCCTCACCATTGAGGCACTGATTTGCCGCTGAGGCTAAATTTCCCCGCTCGGCTCACGTCCCATCGTTGAACTGTCGACGATTATCGTGAGCCCGACCCATGTCCAATCTGAATGACCTGACTGCCCTGGCCTTGCCTTCGGGCAGTCACTTGGTAGCCGATGCAACCGAAAGCCGTCTGAGCCTGAGCCTGGACGGGCAACCGCTGATCCGCCTACGTCTTGATCGCGAGGCCCAAGGGCCGATCCAGATCGATGAGCGTTTTGCCCTGCCGCCTGCCCAGGCGCTGTGGGCGGCCTGTTATTGGCTGTTCGCGCGCGATCCCGAGTGCCGGCAATTGACCTGGCAACTCGACGAGCCGCCGAGCGAAGCCTTGCTCAGCGGTTTGTTGGTGAGCACTGAAGTGGCCGGTGAATACCGCTGTGAGCGCGGCTTGTTCTGGCAATTGCCACAACCGTGGCTCGGCACGTCGCTGACCGGCAGCTATCCGCAGCAAATGGTCATCAGCAGTGGCAAACGCCATCCGCTGCGCCCGGTCAAACCGCGCGGTGAAGTCTATCGGCGTTTTGATGCGCGGCTGGGGGCGTGGATTTCCCTGCGCACGGTCGAAATCGAAGCAGACCTGCCGCGCTTCAATCGCTGGCAGAACAGCCCGCGAGTGGCCAGTTTCTGGCAAGAAGAGGGCAGCCTCGAAAAGCATCGCGAATACCTGAGCAAACTCGACGCCGATCCGCACACGCTGACCTTGATCGGCTGTTTCGATGATCAGCCATTTGCCTATTTCGAAGCCTATTGGGCCAAGGAAGATCGCATCGCGCCGTTTTACGACGCGGACAATTACGACCGCGGCATTCACATGTTGGTGGGGGAAGAGGATCACCGCGGTCCGCACAAGGTGGCGAGCTGGCTGTCGGCGCTGGTGCATTACCTGTTTCTGGATGACCCGCGTACTCAGCGGGTGGTCGCCGAACCGCGTGCCGACAACGCGAAGATGATCGGCCACATGCAAAATCAGTGCTTCCATTGCGAGAAAGAGTTCGATTTCCCGCACAAGCGTGCGGCGCTGATGATTCTGGGGCGCGAGCGGTTTTTTGATCGCTGCAAACTGGCTTGATGACCAGGCCTCAGGATCTCTGTGATCCTGAGGCCGCCTTCGCGAGCAGGCTCGCTCCCACATTTAACCGCGTTCTTTCAGGAGAAATGCAGTCGTATGTGGGAGCGAGCCTGCTCGCGAATGAGGGCGCCAGAACTTTTCTGATTAACGACGACCCACCGCCACTGCATCCCGACGACTGCCCGACACCTTGCGGCAGTGCACCAGTGCATCGCGAATCATGAAGTTGACCAGCGTCGGCGAAACCCCCAGTTCCTTGGCGATGTCCTTTTGCGGCACGCCATGCAGGCGGTACATCTCGAACGCATAGCGAGTGCGGCTGGGCAGCTCGGTCAGGGCGTCAGCGATGTTTTCGAGGGTCGAGAAGTTGATGTGCGAGGTTTCTGGTGACGCGCCTTGAATGACCACGTTCAGCCCTTCCTCTTCAGGGCCGGAATACTTCTGCTCCAGCGCCTGTTTGCGGTAGTGATCGATGGCGAGGTTGCGCACGATCTGGAACAGATAACTCAATTGAGCCTTGATCGACGACGTGATCGGTGGCGCCGATTGCAGTCGGAAAAACGCATCCTGCACCACATCTTCGGCGCGTGACCGGCAGCCGGTAATGCGGGCTGCAATCTTGACCAGAATCAGTCGATTGTCGACGAATGCCTGAAGTAGCGGTGAATCGCACCTGCTTGTGGATACTTGTTCCGTCATGGAAATCACCTTGCTGCCAATAGGTTAGTGGGACGCCTGGGGGACGGGGCCGTCCTACACATCGAGCGACAAATTATGTTGAATGATAATGATTGTCAATTGAGAAAGAGAACTAATGCGTCAAATCGGTGCGATGTGAGAACTGCGACACGCCGCCGCACCCCGGCCCCATTGGCGATCCAGCCTGCGGACTAATTATTTCAAGACGTCATCCGTTCTCATTGGTGAATGGTTCCGGCTGCAGAGCCCCGGCCAGACAGCATTCCCATGCCTTGCGCGGTCGGCGTAGACCGCGTCCTGCATGCGCTCCACGCCCCTGGATGGGCGTGACGCAGCACCCCGATTCCACTAGCAAGCCGAATTCAGGCAGGAAACCAAATGACCGACGCGTTCGAACTCCCCAGCACCCTGGTCCAAGCCCTCCAGCGCCGCGCGGCCCTGACCCCGGACCGGCTGGCCTTGCGTTTTCTTGCCGAGAACGCAGAGCAGGCTGTGGTACTCAGCTATCGCGAACTGGATCAGCGAGCGCGCACTATCGCCGCCGCGTTGCAGGCCGAAGCCGAATTCGGAGATCGCGCGGTTTTACTGTTCCCCAGCGGTCCGGACTACGTCGCGGCATTCTTCGGTTGCCTGTATGCGGGCGTGATTGCGGTGCCGGCTTATCCGCCGGAATCGGCGCGCCGTCATCACCAGGAGCGTCTGCTGTCGATCATCGCCGACGCCGAACCGCGCCTGCTGCTGACCAGTGCCGACCTGCGCGATGCGTTGCAGCAGATCGAAGGCGCGCCGCCGCTGTTGTGCGTCGACACCCTCGACAACGCACTGGCCGAGCGTTGGATTGAACCGAGCCTGCCGGCAGAGCACATTGCCTTCCTGCAATACACCTCCGGCTCCACCGCGTTGCCCAAAGGCGTGCAGGTCAGCCACGGCAATCTGGTCGCCAACGAACTGCTGATCCGCCACGGCTTCGGCATCGACGTAAACCCGGATGACGTGATCGTCAGCTGGCTGCCGCTGTACCACGACATGGGTTTGATCGGCGGCCTGCTGCAACCGATTTTCAGCGGCGTGCCGTGCATTCTCATGTCGCCGGCGTACTTCCTTGGCCGGCCGTTGCGCTGGCTCGAAGCGATCAGCCAATACGGCGGCACCATCAGTGGCGGGCCGGATTTCGCTTATCGCTTGTGCAGCGAACGGGTCAGCGAGTCGGCCATGGAGCGTCTCGACCTGAGCCGCTGGCGCGTGGCGTATTCCGGCTCGGAGCCGATTCGTCTGGATACCAATGAGCGTTTCGCCGAAAAATTCGCCGCGTGTGGCTTCAGCGCAGACAGTTTCATGGCGTCCTACGGTTTGGCCGAGGCCACGTTGTTCGTCGCCGGCACGCCACGCGGCAAGGGCATTCCAGCCCTGCGCGTGGACGATCAGGCGCTGGCGCAGAACCGCGCCGAACCCGGCGACGGCAGCCCGATCATGAGTTGCGGCATCAGCCAGCCAGATCACGCGGTGCTGATCGTCGAGCCCGGCAGTCTTGCCGAACTCGCCGACAACGCTGTCGGCGAAGTCTGGGCCAGCGGGCCGAGCATCGCCCTCGGTTACTGGCGCAACCCCGAAGCCAGCGCCAAGACCTTCGTCCAGCACGCCGGCCGTACCTGGCTGCGCACTGGCGACCTGGGGTTCATGCGCGAGGGTGAACTGTTCATCACTGGCCGCCTGAAAGACATGCTCATCGTGCGCGGCCACAACCTGTATCCGCAGGACATCGAGAAGACAGTCGAGAACGAAGTGGAGGTGGTGCGCAAGGGTCGCGTCGCCGCGTTCGCCGTCACTCAAAACGGCGAAGAGGGCATCGGCATCGCTGCGGAAATCAGCCGCAGCGTGCAGAAAATCCTTGCGCCCGAAGCGTTGATCAAAGCCATCCGTCAGGCAGTCGCCGAGGCATATCAGGAAGCACCGAGCGTCGTGGTGCTGCTCAACCCGGGCGCGTTGCCGAAGACGTCCAGCGGCAAACTGCAGCGTTCGGCCTGCCGCAATCGCCTGGCCGACGGCAGCCTCGACAGCTACGCGGTGTTCCCGAGTGCAGAAGCCACAAGCACCGAGTCGACCCTTGAAGCCTCCGAGCTCGAAGCACTGATTGCGAGGATCTGGGCCGAGCAACTCAACGTCAAACAAGTCAACGCCGACGATCACTTCTTCCTGCTCGGCGGCAACTCGATCGCCGCCACGCAAGTGATCGCCCGGGTGCGTGAAGAACTCGCTCTGGAGTTGAGCCTGCGCCTGCTGTTCGAGGCTCCGACCCTGTCTGCATTCGCCGCTGCGGTGGCGCAACAGCAACAGGATGGCGGCACTGCCCAAGGTGACATCAAAGCGTTGTCGCGCGCGCAAGCGCTGCCGCAATCGCTGGCGCAAAACCGCTTGTGGATCACTTGGCAACTCGACCCGCAGAGCAGCGCGTACAACATTCCCGGCGGCCTGCGTCTGCGTGGCGAACTGGACGAAGACGCCGTGCGCGGCAGCTTCCAGCAACTGATCGAGCGCCACGAATCCCTGCGTACGCGCTTCGTCGAACGCGACGGCGTGGCCCTGCAACAGATCGACGCGGCGGCTGAATTCAACCTGCAACTGATCGACATCAGCGACCTGCCGGCCCATGAACGTGAAGCCCGCGCCCAGCAGATTCGCGAGGACGAAGCACGCACCCAGTTCGACCTGGAAAAAGGCCCGTTGCTGTGGGTGACGCTGATTCGCCTCGACGACGAAGATCACCAGTTGCTGGTGACGATGCACCACATCATCGCTGACGGCTGGTCGCTGAACGTATTGATCGACGAGTTCTCGCGCCTGTACGCCGCAGCCTCCCAGGGGCAGCGCGCCGAACTCGCAGCGTTGCCAACCCAGTACGCCGACTACGGCAGTTGGCAGCGCCAATGGCTGGCGCAAGGCGAGGGCGAGCGACAACTGGCGTACTGGAAAGCGCAGTTGGGCGAGGAGCATCCGACGCTGGAGCTGGCCACCGATCATCCGCGTGCTGCCCAGCAAAATCATAGCGCCGCACGCCACAGCGTACGTCTGAGCGTCAGCCTCAGCGAAGCGATCCGCAACACCGCGCAGGCGCATCAAGCCACGCCGTTCATGCTGTTGCTCTCGGCGTTGCAGAGCCTGTTGCACCGCTATAGCGGTCAGCGCGATATCCGCATCGGCGTGCCGAATGCCAACCGTCCGCGCCTGGAAACCCAGGGCCTGATCGGCTTCTTCATCAACACCCAGGTGCTGCGTGCCGACGTCGATGCTCGCCTGCCCTTTGTCGAGCTGCTTGCCCAGACGCGTCAATCCGCACTCGGCGCCCAGGCCAATCAGGACCTGCCGTTCGAACAATTGCTCGAAGCGTTCCCGCAGGCTCGCGAACAGGGTCTGTTCCAGGTCATGTTCAACCACCAGCAACGTGACCTGAGTGCGCTCAAGCGCCTGCCGGGTCTGCTCGCCGAAGAACTGCCGTGGCACAGCCGCGAGGCCAAGTTCGACTTGCAATTGCACAGCGAGGAGGATCGCAACGGTCGCTTGACCCTGTCCTTCGACTACGCCGATGAGCTTTTTGATGGAGCGACCATCGAGCGTCTGGCCGAACATTTCAGCAACCTGCTGCGCGATATTTGCGAGCAACCGCAACGTGCCATCGGCGATCTGCAAATACTCACCGCCATCGAGCACGATCAGCAGAAAGACTGGAGCGTCGCCCCGTGCGCGAAAGCTGAGCAATGGCTGCCGGAGCTGCTCAACGAACAAGTCCGCCAGACCCCGGAGCGCACCGCGCTGGTGTGGGCGGGTGGCAGTCTCGATTTCGCGGAATTGCATGCTCAAGCCAACCGTCTCGCGCATTACCTGCGCGACAAAGGCGTCGGCCCGGATGTCTGTGTGGCCATCGCCGCCGAGCGTTCGCCGCAACTGTTGATCGGTTTGCTGGCGATCATCAAGGCCGGTGGCGCTTACGTGCCGCTCGATCCGGATTACCCGGCCGATCGCCTGGCCTTCATGCTCAGCGATAGCGGCGTCGAACTGCTGCTGACCCAGACCGAATTGCTCGAGCGCTTGCCGGCCAGTGAAGGCGTCAGCGTTATCGCCCTGGACGCGCTGCACCTGGAAAACTGGCCAAGCCAGGCGCCGGGTTTGCACCTGCACGGCGACAACCTCGCCTACGTGATTTACACCTCCGGCTCCACCGGCCAGCCGAAAGGCGTCGGCAACACCCACGCGGCACTGGCCGAGCGTTTGCAATGGATGCAGAACGCTTACCGCCTCGATGAAACCGATGTGCTGATGCAAAAGGCGCCGATCAGTTTCGACGTGTCGGTGTGGGAATGCTTCTGGCCGCTGATCACTGGCGCGCGTCTGTTGATTGCCGGTCCCGGTGAGCACCGTGATCCGCATCGCATCGCACAACTGGTTCAGCAATACGGCGTGACCACGCTGCACTTCGTGCCGCCACTGCTTTCGTTGTTCGTCGACGAGCCGCTGAGTGCCGAATGCACCAGCCTGCGCCGGGTTTTCTCCGGCGGCGAAGCCTTGCCCGCAGAGTTGCGTAACCGGGTACTGGCACAACTGCCGCGGGTGCAACTGCACAACCGTTACGGCCCGACCGAAACCGCGATCAACGTTACCCACTGGCATTGCACAACGGCCGATGGCGAGCGTTCGCCGATTGGCCGACCGCTGGGCAACGTGGTTTGCCGCATTCTCGACGCTGATCTCAACCCCGTGCCGGCCGGCGTACCGGGTGAGTTGTGCATCAGCGGCATCGGTCTGGCCCGGGGTTACCTCGGTCGCCCGGCGCTGACCGCCGAACGTTTCGTCGTCGATCCATTGGGCGAGCAGGGCGAGCGCTTGTACCGTACCGGCGACCGCGCACGCTGGACAGCCGACGGCGTAATCGAATATCTCGGTCGTCTCGATCAGCAGGTCAAGCTGCGTGGCTTCCGCGTCGAACCGGAGGAAATCGAAGCGCGTCTGCTCGCTCAAAACGGCGTCGCCCAAGCCGTGGTGCTGGTGCGCGAAACCGCTGCCGGCGCCCAGTTGATCGGCTACTTCACCGCGACCGATGCCAGCGAAGATCAGGACGCGCAGATCACTCGCCTGAAAACCGCACTGGCCGCCGAGCTACCGGAATACATGGTCCCGGCGCAACTGATGCGTTTGCACGAAATGCCCCTGAGCCCCAGCGGTAAACTCGATCGTCGCGCCTTGCCCGAACCGCAATGGCAAGTGCGTGAACACGTCGAACCAGTGACTGAACTTGAGCAGCAGATCGCCGCGATCTGGCGCGAAGTGCTGGGCCTGACGCAAGTCGGCCTGCGCGACGATTTCTTTGCCCTCGGCGGGCACTCGCTGCTGGCCACGCAAATCATCTCCCGCAGCCGTCAGGCCTGCGACGTCGAACTGCCGCTGCGCGCCTTGTTCGAACACAGCGAACTGGGTGATTTCGCCGAGCAGATCCGTCTGATCCAGGCCAGCGGCCGCACCAATAAACAGCCGCCGATTGAAAAAGTCGACCGCAGCAAACCGGTGCCGCTGTCTTATTCGCAACAGCGCATGTGGTTCCTCTGGCAGATGGAGCCGGACAGCCCGGCGTACAACGTCGGCGGCATGGCGCGCTTGCGTGGCGTGTTGCATGTCGAGCGTTTCGAGGCGGCGCTGCAAGCGCTGATCCTGCGTCACGAAACCCTGCGCACCACGTTCCCGAGCGTCGACGGCGTTGCCCGTCAGCAGGTGCATGCCGAGACTGGTGTGCGCATGGACTGGAAGGATTTCTCGAAACTGCCGGCCGATCAGCGTGAGCAAAACGTCCAGCAACTGGCCGATGCAGAAGCGCACCTGCCATTCGATCTGGAAACCGGTCCGCTGCTGCGCGCCTGTCTGGTCAAGACTGCCGAGCATGAGCATTACTTTGTCCTGACCCTGCATCACATCGTCACCGAAGGCTGGGCGATGGACATCTTCGCCCGTGAACTCAGCGCGCTCTATGAAGCCTTTGTCGACGACCGCGATTCGCCGCTGGAACCGTTGCCGGTGCAGTACCTCGACTACAGCGTCTGGCAGCGCAACTGGCTGGAATCCGGCGAGCGTCAACGTCAACTCGACTACTGGGCCGCGCAACTCGGTCGCGAACATCCGCTGCTGGAATTGCCGGGCGACCGTCCGCGTCCGCCGGTGCAAAGCCATCAGGGCGAACTGTTCCGTTTCGACCTCAGCGACGATCTCGCCGCCCGCGTTCGTGCGTTCAACGCGCAAAATGGTCTGACCTTGTTCATGACCATGACCGCCGCACTCGCGACCTTGCTTTACCGCTACAGTGGCCAGACCGATCTGCGCATCGGCGCGCCAGTAGCCAACCGGATCCGTCCGGAAAGTGAAGGGCTGATCGGTGCGTTCCTCAATACCCAGGTGCTGCGTTGCCAACTCGACGGGATGATGTCGGTTGGTGAATTGTTCAAGCAGGTACGTCACACGGTTATCGAAGGCCAGTCTCACCAGGATCTGCCGTTCGATCATCTGGTTGAAGCCTTGCAGCCACCGCGCAGTGCCGCGTACAACCCGTTGTTCCAAGTGATGTGCAACGTGCAGCGCTGGGAGTTCCAGCAGAGCCGCATGCTCGCTGGCATGACCGTCGAATACCTGGCCAACGATGCGCGGGCGACCAAGTTCGACCTCAACCTGGAAGTCACCGACCTCGACCATCGCCTCGGTTGCTGCCTGACTTACAGCACCGATCTGTTCGACGAACCGACCATCGCCCGCATGGCCAGACATTGGCGCAATCTGCTCGAAGCCCTGATCGCCGATCCGCAGCAGCGCCTCAGCGAACTGCCGCTGCTCGATGCGCCAGAGCAACAACAACTGCTCGACAGCCTCGGCGTCGAACCGGGCGAGCATCGTCTCGATCAGTGCATTCATCACCTGTTTGCCGAGCAAGCACTGATGCGCAAAGATGCACCGGCCCTGACGTTCTCCGGCCAGACCCTGAGCTACGCCGAACTCGACGCCCGCGCCAATCGTCTGGCCTGGGCTCTGCGTCAGCGTGGCGTCGGCCCGCAAGTGCGGGTCGGACTGGCGCTGGAGCGTTCGCTGGAAATGGTTATCGGCCTGTTGGCGATTCTCAAGGCCGGTGGCGCCTATGTGCCGCTGGACCCGGAATACCCGCTCGACCGTCTGCATTACATGATCGAAGACAGCCGCATCGGTCTGCTGCTCAGTGATCGCGCAATGTTCAAAGCGCTTGGAGACTTGCCGGCAAGCGTGGCGCGCTGGTGCCTGGAGGATGACAGCGCGACACTGGCCGATCACCCAGCCACTGAGCTGCCGTTTATCAGCCTGCCGCAGCATCAGGCCTACCTGATTTACACCTCGGGTTCGACCGGCAAACCGAAAGGCGTGGTGGTCTCCCACGGCGAAATCGCCATGCACTGCCAGGCCGTGATCGAGCGTTTCGGCATGCGCCCGGACGACTGCGAACTGCACTTCTATTCGATCAACTTCGATGCCGCGACAGAACGTCTGTTGGTGCCTTTGCTCAGCGGTGCGCAGGTTGTGTTGCGTGCGCAAGGGCAGTGGGACGCGGAAGAAATCTGCGGTTTGATCCGCAACCATCGAATCAATGTGCTCGGCTTCACCCCGAGCTACGGCAGCCAGTTGGCGCAGTTCCTCGCGACGCAAAACGAAATCCTGCCAGTGCGGATGATCATCACCGGCGGCGAAGCGCTGACCGGCGAACATCTGCATCGGATTCGTGCAGCCTTCAAGCCAAGCCTGTTCTTCAACGCCTACGGTCCGACCGAAACCGTGGTCATGCCGCTGGCCAGTCTGGCCCCGGAAGTGTTGGAAGAGGGCGCCGGCAGCGTGCCGATCGGCAGCGTGATCGGCGACCGCGTGGCGTACATTCTCGACGCCGACCTGGCGCTGGTCCCGCAAGGTGCGACCGGTGAATTGTTCGTTGGCGGCGCCGGTCTGGCGCAGGCCTACCACGACCGTCCGGGCATTACCGCCGAGCGTTTTGTCGCTGACCCGTTCGCCACCGATGGCGGGCGCATGTACCGCACCGGCGACCTGGTGCGCCAGCGTGCCGATGGCCTGGTGGAATACCTGGGGCGGATCGACCATCAGGTGAAAATCCGTGGCTTCCGTATCGAGTTGGGCGAAATCGAAACTCGTTTGCTCGATCACGCTTCAATCCGCGAAGCCGCGGTGCTGGCGCTGGATGCGCCGAGCGGCAAACAACTGGTCGGCTATTTGGTGACTGAGGTTGCCGAGCAGAATGAAGCCAAACAGGCTGAATTGCGCGAAGCGCTGAAGTCGCACCTCAAGAGCCAATTGCCGGATTACATGGTGCCGACGCACCTGATCCTGCTGGCGAGCATGCCGCTGACCGCCAACGGCAAACTCGACCGCCGCGCCTTGCCGGCGCCGGATCCGGAGCTCAATCGTCAGGATTACGTGGCACCGAGCAACGAGCTGGAGCAGACCCTGGCACAGATCTGGTGCGAAGTGCTCAACATCGAGCAGGTCGGCCTCAACGACAATTTCTTCGAACTCGGTGGCGATTCGATTCTGTCGATTCAAGTGGTCAGCCGGGCGCGGCAGCAGGGTATTCATTTCAGCCCGCGTGACCTGTTCCAGCATCAGACGGTGCAGACCCTGGCGGCGGTGGCGAGCCGCAGCGAACAAGTAACGGCCGAGCAAGGACGGGTTGCGGGTGAGTCGCGTCTGACGCCGATCCAGCACTGGTTCTTCGACACTGAAATCCCTGAGCGCCAGCACTGGAATCAGGCGTTGTTGCTGGAGCCGACCGTGGCGCTGGAGCCGCATCGTCTGGAGCAAGCGCTGCTGGCCGTGATTGAACAGCACGACGCCTTGCGTCTGCGCTTCAGCGAGGTCGGCGGAGCATGGCAAGCGACGCATCAACCGCTGTCCGATGCGCCCGTGTTGTGGCAAGTGCGCGTGACCTCGATGGACAAGTGCGAGGCGCTGTTTGCCGATGCCCAACGCAGTCTCGATCTGGAAAACGGCCCGCTGCTGCGTGCCTTGCTGGTCGATGGTCCTGAAGCTCAAAAACGTCTGTTCATCGCCATCCACCACTTGGTGGTCGACGGTGTGTCGTGGCGGGTCTTGCTCGATGATTTGCAAACGGTGTATCGCCAGCTCGACGCCGAACAATCGGTGAAACTGCCGGCGAAAACCAGTGCCTTCAAGGACTGGGCGGCGCGTTTGCAGGCATACGCCGGCAGCGAATCCTTGCGTGAAGAGCTGAGCTGGTGGCAGACGCAACTGGCCGGTCCGAACGCTGATCTGCCTTGCGCAAATTCGCAGGGCGGCCAGCAGAACCGTCACGCGCAAACCGTCAGCGTGCGCCTCGATGCCGAGCGCACCCGACAACTGCTGCAACAGGCGCCGAGCGCTTATCGCACCCAGGTCAACGATCTGCTGCTGACGGCGCTGGCCCGCGTGTTGTGCCGCTGGAGCGGCCAGCCATCGGCGCTGATTCAACTGGAAGGTCACGGCCGCGAAACCCTGTTCGACGAGATCGACCTGACCCGCACCGTCGGCTGGTTCACCAGCGCTTATCCACTGCGCCTGACCCCGCACAACATCGAAGAAGCCGCCGGGCAGGGCGCTTCGATCAAGGCGATCAAGGAGCAACTGCGCGCGGTGCCGCACAAAGGTCTGGGCTACGGCGTGCTGCGTTATCTGGCTGATGACCTCAGCCGACACAGCATGGCTGCGCTGCCGCATGCGCCGATCACCTTCAACTACCTTGGCCAGTTCGACCAGAGCTTCGGCAGTGATGCGCTGTTCCGTCCGCTCGACGAACCGGTCGGCGCGGCACACGATCCGCAAGCGCCACTGCCAAACGAATTGAGTGTCGACAGTCAGGTTTACAGCGGTGAATTGCTGCTGCGCTGGACCTTCAGCGCCGAGCGTTATGACACGCAGACCATCAATGATCTGGCCGACGCCTACCTCGGTGAATTGCAGAGCTTGATCGAGCATTGCCTGCAAGACACAGCCGGCGGTCTGACGCCGTCGGACTTCCCGCTGGCGAAACTGACTCAGGCGCAACTCGATGCCTTGCCGGTGCCCGCCGCGCACATCGAGGACGTCTATCCGCTGACGCCGATGCAGGAAGGCATGTTGCTGCACACCTTGCTCGAACCGGGCACAGGCTTGTACTACATGCAGGATCGCTACCGCATCAACAGCGAACTCGACCCCGAGCGTTTCGCTCAAGCGTGGCAAGCGGTGGTCGCCCGTCATGAAGCACTGCGTGCCTCGTTCTGCTGGAACGTTGGCGAAGACATGCTGCAAGTGATTCACACGCCGGGTCGCACGCCGATCGAGTATCTCGACTGGAGCAACGTCAGCGAAGCCGAGCAGGAACCGAAACTGCAAGCATTGCTGAAAAGCGAACGTGAGGCCGGTTTCGATCTGCTTAATCAGGCACCGTTCCACCTGCGTCTGATCAAGGTCGGCGCGGCGCGCTACTGGTTCATGATGAGCAACCACCACATCCTTATCGATGCCTGGTGCCGTTCGCTGCTGATGAACGATTTCTTCGAGATCTACACCGCGCTCGGCGAAGGTCGCGAAGCTCAATTGGCCGTACCGCCGCGTTACCGCGATTACATCGGCTGGCTGCAACGCCAGAGCCTGGCCGAGGCGCGTCAGTGGTGGCAGCAGAACCTGCAAGGCTTTGAGCGCACCACGCCGATTCCGAGTGATCGACCGTTCCTGCGTGAACACGCCGGTGAAAGCGGCGGCATGGTCGTCGGCGACCGTTACACCCGACTCAATGTCGAGGACGGCGCCCGTCTGCGCGAACTGGCCCAGGCTCATCAACTGACCATCAACACCTTCGCCCAAGCGGCGTGGGCCTTGGTGCTGCGACGCCTGAGCGGTGATCGCGACGTGCTCTTCGGCGTGACCGTGGCCGGGCGTCCGGTGGAAATGCCGGAGATGCAACGCACCGTCGGCCTGTTCATCAACAGCATTGCGCTGCGGGTGCAGATCCCGGCAGACGATCAGCGCGCCAGTGTGCGGCAGTGGCTCAGTGGATTGCTCGACAGCAACATGCAACTGCGCGAGTACGAATACCTGCCGCTGGTGAACATCCAGGAACAAAGCGAATTGCCGAAAGGCCAGCCGCTGTTCGACAGCCTGTTCGTGTTCGAAAACGCCCCGGTGGAAGTCTCGGTACTGGACCGTGCGCAAAGCCTTAACGCCACCTCGGATTCGGGCCGTACGCATACCAACTTCCCACTGACGGCGGTGTGCTACCCCGGCGATGACCTCGGTCTGCATCTGTCGTATGACCAGCGTTATTTCGACGAATCGACCATCGAGCGCATGCTCGGCGAGTTCAAGCGCCTGTTGCTGGCGCTGGTCGATGGTTTCCATGGCGACATGGCTGACCTGCCTTTGCTGGGCAGCGAGGAACAGGACTTCCTGCTGCACGGTTGCAACCAGAGCGCCCATGATTATCCGCTGGAGAAGAGCTACGTTGCGCTGTTCGAAGCACAGGTTGCAGCGCATCCGCAACGCATCGCGGCCAGTTGCCTCGATCAGCAACTGAGCTATGCCGAGCTGAATCAAAAAGCCAACCGTCTCGGCCATGCGCTGGTTGCGGCCGGGGTGGAGATGGATCAACCGGTGGCGTTGCTGGCCGAGCGTAACCTCGACCTGCTGGGCATGATCATCGGCAGCTTCAAGGCTGGCGCCGGTTACTTGCCGCTCGATCCGGGCCTGCCGAGTCAGCGTCTGCAACGCATCATCGAGCTGAGTCGCACGCCGGTGCTGGTGTGCAGCGAGGCGTGCCGTGACCAGGCGCAGGCGTTGCTCGATGAGTTCAGCTGTGCCAATCGCCCACGCTTGCTGGTGTGGGAAGAGGTTCAAGCGCAGGCCATCTCGATGGAAAATCCGGGTATTCACAGCGGCCCGGACAACCTGGCGTATGTGATCTACACCTCGGGCTCGACCGGCCTGCCGAAAGGCGTGATGGTCGAGCAGCGCGGCATGCTCAATAACCAGTTGAGCAAAGTGCCGTACCTGAATCTGACGGACGCCGATGTGATCGCGCAGACCGCGTCGCAAAGCTTCGACATTTCGGTCTGGCAGTTCCTCGCCGCGCCGCTGTTTGGTGCGCGGGTCGACATCGTGCCGAACGCCATCGCCCACGATCCGCAAGGTCTGCTGGTGCATGTGCAGGCCCAGGGCATCACCGTGCTGGAAAGCGTGCCGTCGCTGATTCAAGGCATGCTGGCCTCGGATCGCCTGAGCCTCGACGGTTTGCGCTGGATGCTGCCGACCGGTGAAGCGATGCCGCCGGAACTGGCGCACCAATGGTTGCTGCGTTACCCGGACATCGGTCTGGTCAACGCGTACGGCCCGGCGGAATGTTCGGATGATGTAGCGTTCTACCGCGTCGACATGGCCTCGACGCGCGGCAGCTATCTGCCGATCGGTACGCCGACCGACAACAACTTGTTGTACTTGCTCGATGGCGCGCTGGAACTGGTGCCGTTGGGGGCCGTGGGTGAGTTGTGTGTGGCCGGTACCGGTGTCGGTCGCGGTTATGTCAGCGATCCGCTGCGCACGGCGCCGGTGTTTGTGCCGAACCCGTTCGGTGCGCCGGGCGAGCGTCTCTATCGCACCGGTGACCTCGCACGTCGCCGTAGCGATGGCGTGCTGGAATACGTCGGTCGGGTCGACCATCAGGTGAAGATTCGCGGTTACCGGATTGAACTGGGTGAAATCGAGGCGCGCCTGCACGAGCAAGCGGAAGTCCGTGATGCCGCGGTCGGTGTTCAGGAGGGCGCCAACGGCAAGCACCTGGTGGGGTATCTGGTCGCCGCTGATTCGGCATTGAATCCAGGTGAACGGCTGGAACGGATCAAGCAGCGCCTGCGCAGCGAATTGCCGGAATACATGGTGCCGCTGCACTGGCTGTGGCTGGATCAGTTGCCGCATAACGCCAACGGCAAACTGGACCGCAAGGCCTTGCCGGTGCTGGAGATCGGTCAGTTGCAGAGCCAGGATTACCTGGCTCCGCGCAACGATCTGGAGCAGACCCTGGCGGGTATCTGGGCCGAGGTGCTGAAAGTCGAGAAAGTCGGTGTGCGCGACAACTTCTTCGAACTGGGCGGGCATTCGCTACTGGCCACGCAGATTGCCTCGCGGGTGCAGAAAACCCTGCAACGCGACGTGCCGCTGCGAGCGATGTTCGAGTGCAGCACGGTGGAAGAACTGGCCGAGTACATCAATGGCCTGGCGGCCAGTGATATCACCGAGGAGAAGGTGGATCGCTTGAATGACCTGATGGCGGAGCTGGAGGGCTTGTAATCTCCAGCGTCTTTTCCGGCCTCATCGCTGGCAAGCCAGCTCCCACAGGGATTGAGTGTGTGCACGAATTTTTTGTTTACCGCTGAACCTGTGGGAGGTAGATCGCTTGAATGACCTGATGGCGGAGCTGGAGGGCTTGTAATCTCTAGCGTCTTTTCCGGCCTCATCGCTGGCAAGCCAGCTCTCACAGGGATTGAGTGTGTGCACAAATTTTTTGTTTACCGCTGAACCTGTGGGAGCTGGCTTGCCAGCGATGGCGTCAGTGCGTTCAACACAATTCAACCGGTACATTCACGTACATTTCCAAGGTTGACGATCCAGAACCGGCAGCTCAGTCTGCCGGTTCTCTTTTTTGTCGCGGGGGTGGTCGATGCCTTTCTTCACGGTGGACGGACAAGCGCTTCATTACATTGATCAAGGCACCGGCCCGGCCGTGCTGCTGGCCGGTAGTTATCTGTGGGATCAGGCCATGTGGGCGCCGCAAATCGCCGAGTTGTCACCGCACTACCGGGTGATTGCGCTGGATCTCTGGGGCCATGGCGAGTCCGCACGCTTGCCGGATGGCACGACATCGCTGAATGACATCGCCCGGCAGGCCGAGGCGTTGCTCGATCATCTGGAGATCGACCAGGTCACTCTGGTCGGCCTGTCGGTCGGCGGCATGTGGGGCGTGCGTCTGGCACTCTCGGCTCCACAGCGGGTCAACGGTCTGCTGTTGATGGACACCTATGTCGGCGTAGAGCCCGAACCCACGCGTCAGTATTACTTCTCGCTGTTCAAGCAAATCGAAGAAAGCGGTGAGATCAGCGAGCAGTTGCTCGACATTGTTGTGCCGATTTTCTTCCGCCCGGGCATTGATCCACAGTCGGCGCTGTATCAGGACTTCCGCGCAAAACTGGCGGGTTATTCCGCCGATCGACTGCGTCAAAGCATCGTGCCGATGGGGCGCATCACGTTTGGCCGTGATGATCTGTTGTCGCGTCTGGGCGAGCTGAATGCGGCCACCACGCTGGTGCTGTGCGGGGATCAGGACAAACCACGACCACCGTCGGAGACACAGGAAATGGCGGAGTTGATTGGCTGTCCGTGGGCATTGGTGCCGGAGGCGGGGCATATCTCCAATCTGGAGAATCCGCAGTTTGTGAATGAGGTATTGCTGAAGTTTTTGGCGGACCGCAACCAATAAACTCTTCAGGCACTGCGGCACGCTGCGATCTCTTGATCTTGCTTTTTACGATTAAAAATCAAAAAATCGCAGCCTCGTTTCACTCGACAGCTCCTGCAGCGGACTTGTGAACGACGATGAAAACTTGTGGGGCTTTGCCCGCAATGATGTTCGTAAAGGATCTGCTGTGAAGCAATTTTACTGGCGGGATCTCAAGGATCTTGAGGAAAACTGGGTCGGCCTGAGCGTTGAGGTCAAACGCTCGAAGTCGAGCAAACCGCCACTGCATTTGCTCAGTGGCAACAATGCTCGAATGAAGTTGATGCTCAATGACGTCCCGTTGTTCTGGGGCACTATCGCCACTTCGTATTACGGCGCGTGGTTGGTGCGCAACCCTCAGCCCATTCAAGTGGATTCGCCATCCGTCCCCGCTATTGGCTCGGCTGACGTTCAGGAACACTTTGTGTTACCTCCCGACCAGCGCATACGCGGCTGGTGTCGCTACTTCATTAACAAGCTGATGGAGAATCAGGCCGATTTTCTCTACCCCGGCCATTGGGTGGCGCGACCAATGTTGCCCCATGCCGGGCGCAGTAAATCCGGCGATGGCTCAAGTGGCTGGTATTTCTCCACACTACCTGATGCATCCAGTCATTTGCCGAACTGGTACGCACGTGGTGAGGGCATTCTCGATAACGTGCAAGCGCAAACCGTGCATTGGCTCGATTGGGATCTGGGCCATATTATCGGCGTGCATGCGGTGGACCCGCTGGCAGGTCGTCTCAAGTGGTGGCGTAAGAAAGCGAGAGAGGGCAGTTTGCCGCCGGTATTGCTGTGGTACGTGGGAGGGTTGTGCTCATACGTGATTATCGATGGGCACTATCGGTTGCAGGCAGCGCTCGATGAGGGTGTCCAACCCACTTTTATTGTCGTGAGCTCCACTGACGCTCGGCAGGTCAAATTGTGCGAAGAGACGCAACAGCGGGTGTTCAGCTCACTGATGATGCAGAACGCGAAAAATCCGGACTTTGATGTACGAACATTGAATCAGGCACTGATCAACACGTTTGACGATCGCCCCTACCATCGCGCGGGCACCCACGCTTGGGCTGGTATTGCGTCAGATCAGCAGTGGGTCGCCGAGGTCACGTCATTCTTGAAGGAACAGGGGGCGGCAGACAATCTGGATGACATCGTCGGCCGATGCGAGTGGTAATGGCTCCCGCACCCGGTGCAGGAGCCCGTGATCTTTACTTAGGCCCGAGAATCTTCGCCAACTTGTCCGGCGAAGGCGCGCCTTGCTGTTGTTGCAGTTCACCCTTGTCATCCATGTAGAAAATCGCCGGCGTCGCCTGCAATTCCAGGTCTTCCATCAACTGCATGTTTACCGCCAGTTTGCTCTGCACCGCTGCTGGAATGTCCTTCAAGGCTTTGAGCGAACTGCCCTTGCCGGCCTTTTCGTGATCTTCCAGGGCTTTGCTCGGATCCTTGGCCGCCAGCAGTGCGGCGGATTTGCCCGGGCTGTCCTCGCGGATGATGCCAACCATGATGTGCCGCAACTGCACCTTGCCGGATTTGACCCAAGGGCGGGCCTGTTCCCAGAACATGTTGCAATACGGGCAGTTAGGATCGCTGAACAGATACACGGTGCGTGGCGCATCCTTATTGCCGTCCTGAATCCAGTTGCTCGCCTCGAACTTGGCCCAGACTTCCTTGGCCAGCGGTGCGTAGACCAGTTTTTGCAACGGCTCGTTGCTCAAGTCTTTGCCGTCGGCGTCGTACAAATTGCCCAGCAGCACGTGTTTACCGTCCGGGGTCAGGTACAGCGCCATGCCGCGGTTCTGGTATTGCGCGGCATAACCGCGCAAACCATCCGGTGCGTCGAACTGGCCGACGATTTTTGCGCCCTTGGCTTCGATCTGCTTGATCGCAGCGGGCAGTTCTTCGGCGGCCTGAACCGACGGCAGTTGCAGCAGGGCAGTGCCCAGGGTCAGCGTCAGCAGGTGGCGGAGGCGGGGCATGGCAGTTTCCTTGCAGAGGTGGCCGGTACGGCAGTCGAATCAGGATTCGGGACGTCGAAGTTTTCCAGGGCGCGGGCCAGGCTCGCGTTGGACAACTCGCCCAGGTGGCTGGCCAACAGGCGACCATCAGGGTTATAGAACAGGGTAGTCGGCAATGCCATGGAACCCACGGCCTGGCCCAGTCGACCGCCGCGATCAAACAACACGTTGTTCAGGCTCAGGCCTTGGGTTTCGAGAAAAGTCGCCACGCTCTGCATGCTTTCGGCCTGGTTGACGAACAGGAAGGTCAGGTCCGGGCGTTGCTGCTGGGCATTTTCCAGTACCGGCATTTCACGCCGGCACGGTGGGCACCAGGTCGCCCAAAGGTTGATCACCAGCGGGCCGCCCTGATAGTCGCTGAGCTTGATCGTCTCCCCGGCAGCGTTGCGCAGGTCGATGTTCGGCAGCCGAGTGCCTTGTTCGTAGATGTTCAGCGACAGCGTCGCCAGCAACCAGAACACCACACCACTGGCCACGCCAAACCCCAACGGCCGACGCAAACCCGGACGACGCCAGCCGCGATACAGGGCGGCGAGCAGCAAGACAATCACCCCCGGCCAGGCGAGAAAACCGCCATCGCGCAGGTCAACGATTTGCCATGGATCATTGCGATAGTGGCTCCAGTACAGAGCGACAAACGCAACGCGGGCGGCGAGCATGCCCAGCAGAAACAGGCTGAACAGCGCCGACTCGGGATTATCGCCGCCGCGTTTGGCCACCCGCCAGCCGACGAAGGTCGCCAGTGCCAATGCACTGATCAGCAGCAGGTGGTTAAGCGCGATGGCAAAGGTGCCGAGGGTGAATGTCAGCATCAGTTGGCGTCTCGGGTGGTGGTCCAGCGTTGCAGAAACGTCTCGGCATCGACTTCACCGGTAATGCGCTGGCTGCGTCGTTCCTCGCCGTTGGCGCCGATCCAGACAAAGCTTGGCGGCCCCGGCACTTTGTAACGGCCGAGCAGTTCACGGCTGGCGGCATTGTCGGCGGTGACATCCAGGCGTAGCAGGCGTACGTCGCTCAACGCCTGCATCACCTGGTCCTTGCCGAACACCTGCTTCTCCATGACTTTGCACGACACGCACCAGTCGGCGTAGTAATCGAGCAGGACCCATTGGCCCTGTGCCTTGGCGGTATCGAGTTCGCGTTGCAGCGCTGCGGGGTCGTTGATCGTGATGAACGCGTCATGACCATTGGGTGCGGTGCTGGCGACACGGCCGCCGCTGTAAACCTGCAACGGCTGATACGGATCGTCGCTGCCGCCCGCCGCACCGATCACCAACAAACTGCCCCATAACCCGAGCAGCAATCCCGTAGCACCGAACAACTGTGCGACACGGCCAAAGCCTTCCGACTGTTTCCAGGCGCAATAAGCCGCGATCAACAGCAGGGCGCCGCACAGACCGAGCCACAACGATGGATCGAGCACCGGGCGCAGCATCAGCAAGGCCGTGGCGAGGAAGAGGAAACCGAACACGCCTTTGAGCAGGTTCATCCACTCGCCGGGTTTTGGCAGGAAGCGATTACCGACGGTCACCAGCAACAACAGCGGCACACCGATGCCGATCCCCAGCGAGAACAGAATCAACCCGCCGTGCAGGGCGTTGCCACTCTGTGCGATGTACAGCAACGCGCCTGCCAGTGGCGCGGTCATGCACGGGCCGACCAACAGGCCCGACAGCGCGCCGAGTACGCCGGCGCCAATCAGGCTGCCGCCGCTGCGACTGCGCGAGGCATGTTCCAGCCGATCTCGCAGCGCCACCGGCAATTGCAATTCAAAGAAGCCGAACATCGGCAACGCCAGCACCACGAACACGGCCGCGAAGGCACCCAGCAGCCACGGATTTTGCAACCACGCCTGAAGATTGGCTCCAAGCAGCGCGGCAATCACGCCCATCGCCGCATAGACCAGCGCCATACAGATCACATAACTGCCAGCCAAGGCGAAACCACGACGAGGCGTCGCGCCACTCCCCACAATCATTCCGGCCAGAATCGGCAGCATCGGCAACGTGCAGGGGGTGAAGGCCAACAGCAGGCCGAGGCCGAAAAACACCAGCAGGCTCCAGCCCAGCGCCCGTTGCTGCAGGCTGCTGGCCAGCGCTTGATCCGGTGCTTCGGCGCCGGCAGCCGGGGTCGCTTTACCGCCCAGGTCAATCACCCGGGTTTGCGGCGGGTAACACAGGCCAGCATCGGCGCAGCCTTGATAACTGACTTTGATCTGACCGGTGGCCGCCGCCGGGATTTTCACTTCCAGGCCTTGGCGATAGACCGGTTGTTCGCCGAAAAACTCGTCGCTGTGGGATTCGCCTTCGGGCAAGGCTGGCTGCTGCTCAGCGGCCAGTCCATCGAATTTCAGGCGTTTCTGATACAGGTAATAACCGTCGGCAATCTGCCAGAACAGCTGATTCTCACCGGACTCCAGACGTTCAGAGGTGAGGACGAACGCCTTATCGACCGGGAAGAATTCCGGTTTCGTTTCGAAAGGATTACTTCCCGCCTGGGCCAGGCCCGAGATCAGCAGAGCAAACAAAAGAAAAAAATGACGCATGGAGGAGCCTTGTCCCTGTGCAAGTGAGATGCAGAATGGGTGGCGGCGATTAACCGATAATTAACCCTATCCTA
Source organism: Pseudomonas sp. Seg1 (assembly GCF_018326005.1). Lineage (NCBI taxonomy): Bacteria > Pseudomonadati > Pseudomonadota > Gammaproteobacteria > Pseudomonadales > Pseudomonadaceae > Pseudomonas > Pseudomonas sp. Seg1. The sequence continues at coordinate 4,545,984 of NZ_AP021903.1, read as the reverse complement.
CAAGCCCCTCCATGATTGGCCAATCAGTCGCGCAACAAGCCTGGCCAGCGTCCTTCATCAACCTCGTAGGGGCCATGTACACTTGTACCTGAATAGGTCACGTATTCATTGTTGGTAAGGAAGAAATAGATCCTTGTGGGGTCTGGCACATCATTTTGTACCACTGCGATAATTCGATCTTTATAGCGCGATAATCCGGGCCAGTTACGGTGGTTGATAGTGTCGCGTCTGACTCTGCCGTTCGTCACGTTCAGTACGAGACAATGGCCATCATTCAGGATGAATCGGAAAAGTTCGCTTTAAGGGTTGGACCCCCACCAGAAACCTCCGATGATGCGATCGAAATAAGGTAGCAGGCGATACCACATTGATTCTTCAACGCGTTGGAAACCCATGTTCTTGTCGGTGTCCTGGTTGTACCAGTTCACTGTCGGAATTCCATCCTGATAAGAAAACAACCAGAGGATGTCACGATCGTCGAAGAACAGGTCTTGCCTGGGGATTCCGGTCGTAGTAAAGCCGAAACGCAAGGTCGTCATATCAGTGAGGGTATCCCAGCCTCCGGCAACCGGTCTCGGATAACCTGAGGGAACTTCATTGTCGCCGATATTGAATCGAGAGTAAGTGTTGGTGTCTCTGAAAAAAAAATAGATCCGGTCTTTTCCGGAACGCCAATCCACGGCGACAAAATTTTTTAATGCGGGCATATCTTGATCCTTTAATTTAAATAGGGTGAATGTGTTGCTTTGAGTTGCTCTGCGCTAGCTCTTTCATGAAGTGATTAAGTTGCGCATAATTTCGAGTCAATGGTTGTTATCGATTTATTTGCGTGCCGGGGAGCCAGTTAATAGAGATGATTCGTTATAGTTTGGATATGTTATACAAATCAATTTTGTGGCTGTTTAAGTTGTCTGTTTTAAATTAATTGATTGGGCTGTTTATATATAGGCGAAAAGTGTTTCTTTATTAGTGAGAGAGGATTGAACGCCCGGTGACTGTGGCTTTTCGCGCCAGGTTTTATGCAGCGGTTTTTATCCCGCCTTCCCGGGAACCTCGGTGACGGCCATAATTGCCGCTTAATCCTCGCCTGCTTCACTCGCCTTTTTATTCACGGAGCACCCATGCACGTACTGGTTTGCGAAGACGACGAGCTGATCGCCAGCGGCATCGTTGCCGGTCTCACGGCTCAGGGGCTGACCGTCGAACACGTCAACACCGCGTCCAAGGCGCGGGCGATGCTCAAGGTTGCCGAGTTTGATGTCATGGTGCTTGATCTCGGCCTGCCCGACGAAGATGGTCTCAAACTGTTGCAGCAGCTGCGCCAGCACGGTCTGGAAATTCCGGTGCTGATTCTGACCGCGCGCGATTCGGTCACCGACCGGGTCGATGGCTTGCAGGCCGGCGCGGATGATTACCTGCTTAAACCGTTCGATCTGCGCGAGCTGTTCGCGCGTCTGCAAACCTTGTTGCGGCGAGTGGCCGGGCGCAGTGTCAACCTGATCGAACACGGCGCGCTGACCTACGATCCGAGCAGCCGCGAAACCACCTTGGCCGGACAACCGGTGGATTTGTCGCGACGTGAGCAATCACTGTTGCAGGCCTTGTTGCACAATCGCGGCCGGGTGCTGTCGACCGAGCAGTTGAAGGACAGCGTCTACGGTTTCAACGATGAGCTGGAAAGCAACGCGTTGAATGTGCATATCCATCACCTGCGCAGCAAACTCGGCAAAGGCATCGTCGAAACCGTACGCGGTCTGGGCTATCGCTTGGGCCCGGCCGATGGTGGAGATCAAGGCAAGTGATGAGCCTGCGACTGCGCCTGAGCCTGACCCTCGGCGCTGCGTTCGCGCTGATCTGGGCGCTGGCGGCAGCATGGATGCTCAGCGATCTGCGCAACCAGATGATGTTCTCCCTCGACCAGCGTCTGGTGGCGTCGGCGCGCATGGTCGCCGGGCTGCTGGAGCAACTGCCGGCGCTGCCGAGCAAGGGCGAGGGCACCCATTTCAGTGCCGAGCAACTGAACATTCCCGGCGGCATGGCGTGTCAGGTCAGTTCGCTGCGCGGGGAAATTCTTGCTCGCAGTCACAACCATCCCGAACAAGCGCTGGAGGCCGAAAAAATGGGCTTCCACGACCAGATGATCGATGGTGCGCCATGGCGCAGCTTCACCCTGGCTCGCGGCGATGTGCGGATCACCACGGCGGATCGGCAAATCGAGCGCGAAGCCCTGAACATGTCGATCCTGCTGGCGGCTTCGGTGCCTGTCGGTGTGGCGCTGCTCGGCTGTCTGTGCCTGCTGTGGCTGGGCATCGGCCAGGGGCTGGCACCGCTCAACCGCCTGCGCGAAGCCTTGATGCGGCGCAATGCCGACTCGCTTGAGCCGTTGCAATTGCAGTCGTTTCCCAGCGAATTGAAGCCGTTGCTCGACACCCAGAATCAACTGTTCCAGCGCATCGGCAAGACCCTTGAACGTGAACGTCGATTGACCGGTGATGCCGCCCACGAATTGCGCAGCCCGCTGACAGCGATCAAGACGCACCTGCAAGTGGCGCGGATGACCGACGGCAGTGCCCGCGATCAGTCGCTGGCGCGGGCCGAGGAAGGCGCCGACCGGCTGCATCGCACGCTTGAACAATTGCTGTTGCTGGCGCGGGTGGAGGGCAGCCTGTCGTTCGACGATGGCTCGCAATGCAGCGCCGAGCAAGTGGCCAGGCTGGCGATTGCCGATGCCACGGGCGGTGAGCGTCTGCGGATCAAGTTGCACCTGCCGCCCGAGCTTTCCACAGCGCCTTTGCACATGCCTGCGGTGCTGTCGATTGCTGCGTTGCGCAATCTGCTTGATAACGCTTTGCGCCATACCCCTGAGGACTGTGCGGTGGAGTTACGTCTGGAAACCATTGGCAACCGCGTACGTTTCGTCGTGCGTGACCATGGCCCGGGCATTGCGCAGGATGATCTGCAGCATCTGACTCAGCGCTTCTGGCGCAACGGCCAGAGCACCGGCTGCGGCCTCGGCCTAGCGATTGTCCAGGCGATCGTCCAGCGTTGCGACTGTGCCCTGCATTTCGACAGCCGCCCGGATGGCTTGCGCGTCGAGCTGACCATGCCGTTGCAAGCCGTCTGAATTCACCACTTTCCCTTGTAGGAGTGAGCCTGCTCGCGATAGCAATCGTTCAGTCCCATGAGTGTGGAATGAACCGACGCTATCGCGAGCAGGCTCACTCCTAGAGGATTGGCGCACATCAAATGTAACTTCTCTCCATTGGTTATTCGCTGGCGGTGACGCTAAGGTCAGCGCAGCTTTGACTCAATGGATTGAGGGGACAGCGCCATGGAAGCACCCATCTGTATTCGTCCGGCCGTTCTGGCCGACGTCGGAATCATCAGCCGTATCATCGAACGCTCGATCCGCTTCGGTTGCGCGCTCGATCATCGCAATGACCCCAACTTGTCAGCGACTGGATCGGTCAGCAGTCCGCCGATTTCATCAGTGCCCGGCTGGCCGATTCGCGCTTCTACCTGAGTATCGCCTTGCTGGCGGACAAACCGGTCGGTGTCGGCATGGCTCAGGCCAGTGGTGACATTGTGCTCTGCCACGTTCAACCGGAATTCTTTCGCCGGGGCGCAGGGCGAGCGCTGATGAGCGATCTGCAAGGCTGGCTGCGAGGGCGCGGTGTGTTCCATGCGCACCTGAACAGCACGCGCACCGGGGAAGCGTTTTATCGCCATCTCGGCTACCGCGAATCTGCCCCACGCCTCGTCCATAAAGGCTTGCAGATCCTGCCCATGTCCACGCCACTGGCAATGTCCGGATGATCAGTCGCTCAAGGGGCTAAATCCTCGCCTCGCTTAAGCGTTTCCAGAACAGGAAAACCTGCAAGTGCGCCCCGCAACCGGAATGCGCACCTGTCCGGTGTGCTGTTTTGGTCACAATCCATAGCGAATTGAGGGGTCGAGAGATGTCAGTCGCCACCAGCCTTATCGAAGAGTCATCGGCCCGGGTCAGCTCGGCGCCAGCAGAAACGTTGTACCAGTTCAACGAATCGCCATTGCTGGCCCGTCAGGCCCGGCAGGAATCCAATGCCCGCAGCTATCCGCGCCGCATCCCGCTGGCACTCAAACGCGCCAAGGGTCTATATGTCGAAGACGTTGAGGGCCGGACCTTCATCGACTGCCTGGCCGGGGCTGGCACGCTGGCATTGGGGCATAACCACCCGGTGGTGATCGAGGCGATCCAGCAGGTGCTGGCCGATGAACTGCCGCTGCACACGCTGGACCTGACCACGCCGGTCAAGGATCAGTTTGTCCAGGATCTGTTCGGCCTGCTGCCGCCGGCACTGGCGGCGCAGGCGAAAATCCAGTTCTGTGGTCCGACCGGCACCGATGCCGTCGAAGCCGCGCTGAAACTGGTGCGCACCGCCACCGGGCGCAGTACCGTGCTGTCGTTCTCCGGCGGTTATCACGGCATGAGCCAGGGGGCGTTGAGCCTGATGGGCAGCCTGGGACCGAAAAAACCGCTGGGCGCCTTGCTCAGCAGCGGCGTGCAGTTCATGCCGTTCCCGTATGACTACCGTTGCCCGTTCGGACTCGGTGGCGAGGCGGGTGTGAAAGCTAACCTGAGCTATCTGGACAACCTGCTCAACGATCCCGAAGCCGGCGTGCAATTGCCGGCGGCGGTGATCGTCGAGGCGGTGCAGGGCGAGGGCGGTGTGATTCCAGCCGACATCGAATGGCTGCGCGGCTTGCGCCGCATCACCGAGAAAGCTGGCGTAGCCTTGATCGTCGATGAGATCCAGAGTGGGTTTGCCCGCACCGGCAAAATGTTCGCCTTTGAGCACGCCGGTATTACGCCGGACGTGGTGGTGCTGTCCAAAGCCATTGGCGGCAGTCTGCCGCTGGCGGTGGTGGTTTATCGCGACTGGCTCGACACCTGGCAACCGGGTGCCCACGCCGGCACGTTCCGTGGCAACCAGATGGCGATGGCCGCCGGTTCCGCCGTGATGCGTTATCTGGTGGAGCACAAGGTTTGCGAGCACGCCGCTGCCATGGGCGAGCGCCTGAGCGAACACCTGTACATCCTGCAGCGCGATTTCCCGCAACTCGGTGATATTCGAGGCCGTGGTTTGATGCTCGGCGTTGAGCTGGTCGATCCAACGGGCACGCCGGATACGCTCGGCCATCCCCCCGCGTTTGCGCGTCTGGCGCCACTGGTGCAGCGCGAATGTCTCAAGCGCGGTCTGATTCTGGAGCTGGGCGGTCGTCATGGTGCTGTGGTGCGATTCCTGCCACCGCTGGTGATCACCGCAGCGGAAATCGACCGCGTCGCCGAGATTTTCGGCCGTGCGTTGGCTGCCGCCACCGCCGCTGTGTAAATTTTTCGCCGCGCCGAACGTTCTTTCTACATACCCGGCTGCATCCGATGTGCAGCCCACCCTTACAACGATGGAGAACCAGCATGACGTCAGTTTTCGACCGCGAGGACATCCTCTTTCAGGTCGTGGTCAACCACGAAGAGCAGTACTCGATCTGGCCGGACTACAAAGCCGTGCCTGAAGGTTGGCGCACCGTGGGCAAAAGCGGCCTGAAGAAGGAGTGCCTGGCCTATATCGAAGAAGTCTGGACCGACATGCGCCCACTGAGCCTGCGCCAGAAAATGGAAGCACAGGCTGCCGCTCAATAAGCTGCCGGCCAAAAAGAAACCCGCTGGACTGGTGACAGTCAGCGGGTTTTTTCATGGCTGGAACTTGTGGTGCCTTTTAGCCCCCCATCGCTGGCAAGCCTGCTCCCACAGTGATTTGCGGTGTGTACACCATTTGTGGAACACAACACCCTTGTGGGAGCTGGCTTGCCAGCAATGAACGATGACTCGGTACAACTGAAGTTATGCGCCGCTCAAACCCTTGAGCAGCAGATCCACATTCCCCTCAAGCTCAGTCACCGGATCCGCCGCATCGGTACTCAGCACCAGCAGACGACTACCCGACTCGGCAATCGCCGCTTTCACCGCGTCCGAAGGCTGCCGGTGATGCAACACCACCGCCACATCATTGTCCTTGAGCGTCGCCGTCAATTGCTTCAGATCCTCCGGCGTCCACTCGCTATCAGGACGTGGATCCTGTCCGATCAGCTCCAGGTTCAGGCTGCCGATCAGATAACCGAAGTGATCGCTCAGACTCATCACACTCAGATTATCGGCACTGGCCAGACGCGCCTCACTGTCGGCACTGAGTTTGAGCAGGCGCTGTTTCAACGCCGCCAGATTCGCTTCGATCTTCGGTTTGGCAGCCGGTGCCAGACGCACCAGATCCGCCGCCATCACGTCGGCCATGCGTCCCATATTGTTGCTCGCCAGCCACGGCTGACTGTTCAAGCCATCGACCTTCGAGCCCGGTTGCACGGCGATGCCGGGCAGGGCGCCATCAACCGGGCGTGCGGCATCGACCTCGACGATACGGATGTTGCTGCGCCGGGCGATCGGATACAGCGGATCATCGGCCCACAGCGAACGCACGCCGATCACCGCGTCAGCACCAGTCGCCAGTTGGCTCAGCGCCGGGGCGCCGCGACCGGTGAAATAGGCGGTCTGACGGCTGCCCGGCAAATTTGCCGGTGCGGCGCGTTCGAGGCTGATGTCAGTACCCTTGAGCAGCACTTCGCCCAAGCCGTAGGTGATCGGTAGCGAGGCCAGCACCCGCAAGGGCTTGCTGCTTTGAGCGGCCATCAGCGGTGTGCAGACCACGCCACACAGGGCCATGGCCAGGGTCAGGTTGCGCAATGAAAAAGTCATTTATCCAAGATTCCCTTTCAGACTCGGGACAACCCCGCGCGCGATGGCGGCGAGGGCGAAAGCAATGCCGGCGACCAGAATGATCGCGGCGCCGGACGGGATCGGCAGATCGAATACGATGGGGGCGAGAATTCCGCACAGCGTGCTGACGGTGGCGATCAGCACCGAACACCAGAAAAAGCCCTTGAGCGACTGACTGAGCAAGCGCGCCGCCGCTGCCGGAATCACCAGCAACGCGCCGACCAGAATCGCGCCGATGACTTTTACCGCCGCCACAGTGATCAGCGTGACCAGAATCACGAACAGGTAATCCAGGGTCTTCACCGCCACGCCGCGCACGGCGGCCAACTGAGGGTTGAAGCTGGCCAGCATGATGCGGTTGTACAGCGGCAGCGCCAGAGCCATGACCAGTGAACCGACGATGGCCAACACCGCCAGATCATTGCCATTGACGGTCAGGACTGAACCGAACAGCACGTTTTCCAGAATGTGCACGTTGATCTTGCCCGCCAGAATCAGTAGCAGACTCGCGCCCAGCGCCAGCGATACCGACAGGAACACGCCGATCAGAGTGTCCGGCGCCAGGCCGGTGCGGTTGCGCAGGTAATTGAGCAGAATGCCGAACAGCAGGCAGTAGCCGAACAGGCTGCCATACGGCCCGGTGTAGGGTTCGCCGAGCAGAATGCCGATGGCCACCCCGGTCAAGGCGGCGTGGCCGACCGCTTCGGAGAAAAACGCAAAGCGTTTCACCACCACCAGCGTACCGAGCCCGCCCAGTACCGGGCCGATCAACAGACCGGCAAGCAGCGCGTTGACCACAAAACCATAGGCCAGCGCTTCCGGCAGGTAACCGGAGGACGCCCAGCCCTGAACCATCAAGCGAAAGGCTTCGTAACTCATCAGACAGCGCTCCGTGGATGGGTTGAAAACAGGCTCAGCAGACGTTCCGGGGTCAGCGCCTGTTGTGGCGTGGCATCGAACAGCACGCGACGGTTGAGGCCGGTGACGCGATTGGCCAGACGCCCGACTGCTTCCAGATCATGCTCGATCCACAGCACGGTAATGCCCGCCGCGCGCCAGTCGCCGAGCAGGCGTTCGAACACCTGGATCCCGGCCTCATCGAGGGCCGACATCGGCTCATCCAGCACCAGCAGTTGCGGCGCCGGGATCAGGCCTTGCGCGAGCAATACCCGCTGACGTTCACCACCGGACAACGCGCCCATGCGCCGTTTGCGTTTGTCCTGCATGCCAACCCGTTCCAGCGCCTCGCCGATGGCGCCGGCGTAGTGCTTGCTCAAGCCGAGAAACGCCGGGCGGCGCTGGCACATCGCAGCCATGAAATCGTCGACGGTCATCGGCAAGCCGCGATCAAACTCCAGCGCCTGCGGCACGTAGCCGATGGTGCCGGGCTCGCCGGGCCATTGCAGGCTGAGCTGGCCTTGGTGCGGCATCTGTCCGAGCAGGGTCTTGATCAGCGAACTCTTGCCGCCACCGTTGGGCCCGACCAGTGCATGGACGCTGCCGGGCTGAACCTGAAAGGTGACGTTGTCGAGAATCGTGGTGCGGCCCAGCGTCAGGCAAACCCCCGCAAAATCCAGCGTCGGCCCGAAACCCTGTAGGAGTGAGCCTGCTCGCGATAGCGGTGCGTCATTCGATAAAGATGTTGGCTGATCGGGCGCCTTCGCGAGCAGGCTCGCTCCCACAGGGGATTTGGAGGTGTCAGAAAGGGTTTCTTTTACAGTCATGCCCCCGACTCCTGAATCGCCCGCACCACGGTGTCGAGGTTGCCGGTCATTTCCTTTTCGTACTTGTCGGCGGTGTATTCGCCGTAGGAAATGTGCGACAGCGGGTACAGCTTCACACCCGACTCACGCTGAATGGTTTCGACGTACGTGGACGGGAAATCCATTTCCGAGAAAATCACCTTAACGTCCAGTTCGCGCAGTTGGTCGATGGTTTTCTTCAACTGGCTGGGGCTCGGTTCGATCCCGTGTGCAGGTTCGACCACGGCTGTCACTTCCAGGCCGAATTCGCGCAGCAGATAGTCGTAAGCCGCGTGGACGGTGGCGACACGCAGTTCGGCGTTCGGCGCCTGGGTCAGTTTGGCCAACGCATCGGCACGCATCTGCCGCAGGCGTTTGCCGTAGGCGCGAGCGTTCTGGGTGTAGGTCTTGGCATTGTCCGGATCAAGTTTGCCCAACTCCCGGGCGATGTTGTTGACCTGCGCGATGGAGGCGCTGATCGACAGGAAGGTGTGCGGGTTGACCACTTTGCCGGCACCCCGTGCGGCGACTCCTGTGGCGGCCAGCAGCGGCACGTTTTCGTTGGCCTCGATGGTTTTGATCCTCGGTGTTTCGCTGGCGGCGATCATGCGGTCGGCGAAGTCATCATGGCCCACGCCATTAAGCACGATCACGTCGAGGCCGCTGATGCGCTTGATGTCTTCGGCGCGCGGCTCGTAGGCGTGCGGGTTGAAACCGGCCGGGATCAACGGGACGACTTCGGCCTTGTCGCCGACGATGTTCGCCACATAGCTGTAATAAGGATGCAGGGTAATGCCGATGCGCAGGCGCTTGGCCTCATCGGCGCTGGCCAACGGGCTCAGCAGACAGGCGCAAAGGCCAAACAGAAACAGACGCAATAAAGGACGACGAGGCGATGAACTGGACATGGGCAAACGGTCTTCTCTCGGTTGAGGGCGAGGAATCAATGGCGATGTTCGCGGGTAACCCCGGCATCGTATTGCGTGACGATCTGTTTCCAGCCAGCGGCAGACAGCGCAGCGTCGGTCAGATCCTGCGGCGTCGTGAGAGCGGCGTCACGGTTGAGCCAGATATCCGGCGCAGCCTTGTCGTCGCTGTCGATGCGCATCAGAAACGAACCGGCAACGGCAGGCGTCTGGCTGTGGCCGAAGTAGGCGGTGTCTGCCTGCATTTGCCAGGCATGACCGCCACGGCTGACGGAACTCGCGTCCTGCGCAAACGGCGCAAAGCCTTCATCCGCGAGGTTTTGTGGCGTCGGCAGGGTTTTCTGCTCTTCACGCAGCAAGCGAATTTCGTCCAGGGTCACGCGCAGGTCGGCATAAATGCCTTGCTCGGCGGCACTCAGGTCGCGGCGAGCATCGAGTTGATCGCTCGCGACCGGTTCCGGGTCATGGGACACCCCGCGCCACGCCACCACGGAACCGGCCAGCGCGAGGATCAGCAGGCACAGCAGCAGAACGTTGAGGGTTTCATGACCGGCACCGGCCGGGCGCACGATTTGTGTGGTGGGCGTGGTCATGGGGCTTCGATATCCGCTTGGTCGATTTCGACGACGTGGCCGGGGCCGGCGTCGAACAGCACGTAGAACTCGGCGCCGGGTTTCTTGAAGGTCAGCGTCGAATCACTACCGAGCTTGCCCGGCACCAGAATGGTTTCGTCGTAGCCGATCACGTCAAGGGTCACCCCCGGCGCGCCGCTGCCGTCGGAAAAACCACCGGTGCATTTGATCTGCTCGGCGTCGATGGCTTTGCATTCGCACATCGGGTTATGCGCCAGGGCGCTGGTACTGAAACCGGCGCACAGGACCAGCAGCGCGGCGCCCAGCCGCAGGCGGGAAGGATGTTTGGCAGGGCTCATGGTTTGGCTCCTTGTTTATTCAGCCAGGCGACAGTGGCGGGGGAGGCCTGGCTCAGGGGAATCGAGGCCTGATGCATGCTGCCGTCCCAGCCTTCCATGGTGATCCACAGTTCGGCGTCGGTTTTGGTCTTTTCCGGGATCGGCATTTGTGTGCCCATGCGGTAGGGCGTGCCAAAGAAGATGGTTCCGGCTGCGCGCAGGCTGCGCGGCTTGCCGATGCGCAGGTAGGTGGCTTTGACCTGTTCGACACAGGTATCGCACAGGGCTGCGCTGAAGTCTTTCATGTAGCCGGCCGGGCCCGTGAGGATGGGGGCCTGGTCACGCAGTTCGGCCAGGCGCAGACTCCATGGCCCGACCTGGATATTGCCGATTTCATGTTGTCCCAGGCCGCTATCGCCGCGAAACAACGAAGCGTCGGCGAAGTATTTGGGCATGAAGCCCAGCGGGATCAACAGCAACAGGATGTTGATATGAAACCGCCATTTGCGCCAGAAACGCGCCAGTGGCGAGGGCGCCGCAGTCGTTTTGGATTTGCTCATTGGGTGGCCTCCGAAGGTTCACGGTTCATGACCGCTTGTGCCTTGGTGCGGTTTTTCTTGTCTTCGCGTTTGAGCGCGTTCGCGGTAGCGAGGGCAGTGCGTTTGGTCCAGATCAGCAAGCCGCTGAGCACCATCATGCTCAGCAGCAGGCCGAAGAAAAACCAGATCAGCTTGATCCAGATACCGCCGAAGTCACCGGTGTGCAGCGGGCGCATGGATTCCGTGACGAACTCCAGCGAGGAGCGATCGGAGAGCAAACGTGAAGCGGCCATATCACCGTTGTACGGATTGAGTGTCGCGGTCTGGAACATCAACGGATACCAGCCGCGACCACCGACACTCATGTGGCTGTAAGCGTTACCCGGCAGGCTGACGAAACTGGCTTCCAGTCCCGGAATCTCCTGCTGAGCGATTTCGACGGCGCGATCCAGGCTGATGCGCGGGGGCGGCGTGCCGGCTGCGGAAATCGGCACGCTTTCACGGGACATGGCCGGAATGATCGGTTCACTCGAGATTGAAATCTGGTTGTCGAACAGGAACGCCCGAATCAGGAACCAGATGCCGGTGATGGAGATCACCGCAATGAACCAGATTGACCAGATACCGGACAGTCGATGGAAGTCACCCCAGAAAATCCGTGCGCCGTGGCGCACTCGCAGGGTCGGGCGCAGAAAGCCTTTCCAGAAGCGTTTGTAGACCACCAGGCCGGTAATCAATGACACCAGCATCGGCACGCCGAGAAACGACACCAGGTACCAGCCCCAGCTGTAGCCGTTGGTGAACGGCACCAGCCACCAGCCGTGCAGGGCGCGGGTGAACGCCTTGAAGTCGAAGGTGGGCGCGGTGCCCTGGATGACGCCGGTGTACGGGTTGACGTAGACCGTCAGCGAGCGCCCGTCGGGGTAGCTGACTTCGACATCGAGGGCAAAGTGCGACTCGTCCGGACGACTGATGCTTTCGACGATTGTCTGTGGCTCGGCTTTTTTGATCGCCGCCAGCACCTGATCGTAACTGAGCAGCGGGGCGTCATCCGACGGCTGGCTGGCGCGCATTTGCGGGTTCGCCAGCCAGACGATTTCCTGGCTGACCACCGCCAGTGTCCCGGTCACGCAGACGATCAGGACAAAAAACCAGATCGGCAACGCCAGCCAGCTATGCACCAGGAACCATAGTTTTGAACGGGATTTCTTCGACATGATTGCGCGTCTTGTTTTCGGTGGAAGGGAGCGGGCTACGGGCTTCGCAGCACGGGAATCCCCGAAAGGCGCTCGTGGCTTTTGCCTACGCGAACGGCCTGCATCTCTATAGGACGAATGAGCGTGGTAAATCCCGAAAAGCGATATGAAAGCAAATGTTTCGCAATTCGCTTGGTCAGCACAATTACCGCAGGGGACGGGACCTCGGGGCCCGGCAGATCAAACACGATTCATGTACGACGCGATCACTGTCTGCCGATTGATGGCAACTCGCCGCTGCCTATGATGGAGCTCACCCGGATTCCCTGCGTGAGTGCTGTTCATGACCCCCAGAACCCTTTACGACAAACACATCGATTCGCACACGGTGTGTCGCCTCGACGATCAGGGCCACGTCCTGTTGTACATAGATCGTCAGGTGATCAACGAATACACCAGTCCGCAGGCCTTCAGCGGTTTGCGTGATGCCGGGCGCGAGGTATGGCGCCCGGGGACGGCGCTGGCGGTGGTCGACCACGTCAACCCGACCGCACCGCAGCGGGTCGCGGCGATGCCCGACGCGGGTGGCGCCCGGCAAGTGTCATATCTGGCGGAAAACTGTCGGGACTTCGGTATCGAATTGCTCGACATTCTCGACAAGCGCCAGGGCATCGAACATGTGATCGCCCCCGAGCAGGGTTTTATTCTGCCGGGCATGGTGATCGCCGCCGGCGACAGCCACACCACCACCTATGGCGCCCTCGGCGCTTTCGGTTTCGGCATTGGTACCTCGGAAATCGAGCATCTGCTGGCCTCGCAGACGCTGGTTTACAAACGCCTGAAAAGCCTGCGCGTGACAGTCGATGGCCAACTGGCGCCGGGTCTGACCTCCAAGGATGTGATCATGGCGCTGATCGCCCGGATCGGCGCGTCCGGGGCTACCGGCTACGCCATCGAGTTCTGCGGTTCGACCATTGCTGCCCTGAGTGTCGAAGCGCGCATGACCATCTGCAACATGGCGGTCGAGGCCGGTGCACGCGGTGCGTTCATGGCGCCGGACGAAAAAGTATTCGCCTATCTCAAAGGCAAACCGCGTGCGCCTGAAGGTGAACTGTGGGAACGCGGAGTGGCAACGTGGCGTGAATTGCGCAGTGATCCGGGTGCGCGGTTTGACCGGGAAATTCATCTTGATGCGGGTCTGCTGGAACCGATGGTCACCTGGGGCACCAGCCCGGATCAGGCCGCCGCCATCGGTGCGCGAGTACCGGACCCACAAGACATCGACGACCCGATCCTGCGCCAGGACATGCGTCGCGCGCTCAATTACATGGGTCTTGAAGCGGGTATGGCGCTAGGCGATATCGTCATCAGCCATGCCTTTATCGGCTCATGCACCAATGCCCGGATCGAAGATTTGCGTGACGCCGCCAGCGTCGTGCGCGGGCAACAGGTGGCCGCGCATGTGCGGGCGATGATCGTGCCGGGCTCCAGCGAAGTCCGCGCTCAGGCTGAGGCCGAAGGGTTGGCGCAGATCTTTATCGACGCCGGTTTCGAATGGCGTCAGTCCGGTTGCTCGATGTGCCTGGCGATGAACGACGACGTCCTGGCCCCCGGCGACCGCTGTGCTTCAAGCACCAATCGCAATTTCGAGGGCCGTCAGGGCGCCGGCGCGCGCACCCATCTGATGAGCCCGGCGATGGTCGCCGCCGCTGCGATCAGCGGCCGACTCACCGACATCCGCCACTTTGGAGAACGCCCATGAGCCTGCAACCCTTCACTCAGGTCAGCGGCCAGGCCGCAGCGCTGCTGGCGGCCAACGTCGACACTGACGTGATCATGCCCAAGCAGTTTCTCAAGGGCATCGATCGTCAGGGGCTGGATCGTGGCGTGTTTTTCGATTTGCGTTTTCTCGCCGATGGCACGCCCAATCCTGCGTTCGTGTTGAACCAGCCGGCGTGGCAGGGCGCGAGTTTTCTGCTGGTCGGGGCGAATTTCGGTTGCGGCTCCAGCCGTGAACATGCGGTGTGGGGCTTGCAGCAGATGGGCATTCGCGCGTTGATCGGCAGCAGTTTTGCCGGGATTTTTTATGACAACTGCCAACGTAACGGGGTGTTGTTGATTACCCTGGAAGAGGCGCAGGTCCAGCAGATCGCACAACTGGTCAGTCAGCCTGACCGAGCGCGTATCAGTATCGACCTGGAGGCACAGCAGATCGGTCTGGCCGGTGGCTCGGTGATCGACTTTCAGATTGATACGCTGCGCAAGACGGCGTTGTTGCTGGGGCTGGATGCCATCGGCAGCACCTTGCAGCGCCGCGAGCAAATCAAGGCTTTTGAACGCGAGCATCTGGCCGCCAATCCCTGGCTGAATTGAAAGCGTAACTTGTGGGAGCTGGCTTGCCAGCGATGAGGCCGGCACATCTTGCATTTGTATTGGCTGAACCGACGCCATCGCTGGCAAGCCAGCTCCCACAGGGTTTTATGGTGGTTGGGCTACAGGGACAGATCCCGGAAATGCGCCTGCAAAAACTCCACACACGCACGCAATTTCCCCGAATGCGCCAGTCGCGTCGGGTACACCGCCCAGACGTTGGCACTTTGACGGTAATCCTCGAGCACTTGAACCAGACGTCCGTCATCCAGCAGCGGCTTCACATCCCACAACGAGCGCAGCAAGATCCCACGCCCATCGAGCGCCCATTGCATGACAATCTCGCCGTTGTTCGACGATAAAGGCCCGCTGACCCGCACGCTTTCCTGCGTGCCGTCGCGATCCAGATTCCAGATGCCGAACGCGTTGTCGCGTTCCTTGATCACCAGGCAATCGTGTTGCTGCAACTCATCGAGCGTCTGCGGTGTGCCGCGTCGCTGCAGATAGCTCGGTGCCGCACACAGCACTCGCCGGTTGCTGACCAGACGCCGGCCGATGTGCTGGCCAGGAATATCGTCGCCCACACGGATTTCCAGATCGAACCCTTCATGGATGATGTCCACCACCCGATCAAACAGGTCCAGGCGAATCTCCAGCGCCGGATAACGTTCGGCAAGCAATGAAACGGCAGGCGCCACGTGATTGCGGCCAAAACCGAAACTGCTACAGATGTGCAGACGCCCACGCGGGCTGTCGTGGGCGTCGGCAAGTTCGTCGTGCAGTTGCTGGAAATCATCGAGAATGCGCAACGCCCAGCGCTGCACGCGTTCGCCGTCTTCGGACAGCGAGACGCGGCGACTGGTGCGATGCAGCAGGCGCGTGCCGAGGGTGCTTTCGAGAATCTGGATGCGCTTGCTGACGTAGGCCGGAGACAGCCCCAACTCATCGGCCGCGGCGGCGAAGCCGTTCTTGCGGATCACGGTGAGCAGCACGCGCAGGTCTTCGGGCAGGGGCACGGCGTCTTTCTTCTGGGTCATGTCAAAACGAGCACTGGCGGCAGAAGCCGCCAGCATAGCACCGGCATTGGCGGGCGCCGTTCAGCGCAGAAAATCCAGCGCTTGCGCGAGCAGTAACTGCGGGGCTTCTTCGGCGAGGTAGTGGCCGGCGGGCAGCGCCTGGCCTGTCACGTTCGTCGCCACTTGCTGCCATTCCCCGAGCGGATCGAAGCAGCGTCCGACGACACCGTCAGCGCCCCATAGCACCCGCAGCGGCAGATTCAAATGCTGGCTTGCGGCAATGTTGGCGCGATCATGCTCCAGATCGATGCCGGCGCTGGCGCGGTAATCTTCGCAGATCCCCCGAGCGCTGCCGGGTAGCTGCAAGCAACGCAGGTATTCACCGAACGCCTGTTCAGTGAACGGCTTGAGCCCGGCGCTGCGACTGCCCATCACGCTGCGCAGGTACGATTCGGGATCGGCCTCGATCAAGGTTTCCGGAAGCGGCGCCGGGCGGATCAGGAAAAACCAGTGCCAGTAGGCCCGGGCGAAGGCTTCGTTGGTTTGTGCGTACATCGCCAGGGTCGGGGCGATGTCCAGCAGCATCATGCGTTGCACGGCGGCGGGGTGGTCGAGGGCCAGACGGTGGGCGACCCGAGCGCCACGGTCGTGGGCGAGGATCGAAAACTGCTCGAAACCCAGCGCCTTCATCAGTTCGACGTTGTCCCGGGCCATTTCGCGTTTTGAATAATTGCGGTGCAGCGCATCGGCGGCGGGCCGACTGCTGTCGCCGTAACCGCGCAGATCCGCAGCGACCACGGTGAAGTGTTCGGCCAGTTGTTCGGCGATTTTGTGCCAGATCACATGGGTCTGCGGATGGCCGTGCAGCAGCAACAGCCCCGGCCCGCTACCGCCGAGTCGGTAGGCAATGTCGACGCCGTTGACGTGGCGCTGGTCTTTGAGAAATCCGGCAAACATCGGGCTGATCCTTTTTCAGGGTGCTTGTGGGATGCATCCTGAAATTGTCCGGGGTTCGGGGCAAGGGGCTAAATGTGGTGTGGCGGTTCATGAAGTGTGTTGTCAGTGATGGCCCATTCGCGGGCAAGCCCGCTCCCACAGGGAGCTTTAGTGTGACCACTATCTATGTCACCCCGCAAAATCCTGTGGGAGCGGGCTTGCCCGCGAAGAGGCCATTGATCACACAGCAAATCTCAACTCTGCTGGAACATCTCCATCGCCCGCTGCTTGATTTGCTCCTCGGTCAAATCTTCCTTGCGCGAGGCGAGAAACCACAGATGCCCGTACGGATCTTTCAATGTCCCGCTGCGATCACCGTAAAACTGATCCTTGACCTCGGACACCGTCGTCGCCCCGGCATCCAGTGCCCGTTGAAATGATTTGTCGACATCCGTCACATACAGATGCAAACCGACCGAAATCGCTGTGTCCGGCCCGCTCAAGGGGCCTTGATCGCACGGCGTACCGAGCATGATCGCGCTGTCACCGATGCGCAGTTCCGCGTGGCCGACGCGGCCATCAGGCATGTCCAGGCGCATGACTTCGTTAGCGCCAAAGGCTTTCCTATAAAAGTCGATGGCCTCGGCGGCTTTTTCGATGCCGAGATACGGGGTAATGCTGTGATACCCCTCGGGGATGGGTTTTACGCTCATGACGTTCTCCCTGATTGTTGTTTTACGAAATGCGGCTTCACCGCATCGGCGGAAGAATCACTATAGAACTGTCTTCACGGCCAGGAATTTCGCCCGACGAGCAGTCACTTCACTTTGAACAGTTATATAACTGTGGCGAGGGGATTTATCCCCGATGGGTTGCGAAGCAGCCCTAGAACCTGCCGATTCATTCTTTCAGGATTACCGCGCTGGGAGGCTTAGGGGCTGCTTCGCAACCCATCGGGGATAAATCCCCTCACCACAAGTTTTACATTTACCCAGAAGATTTCACTCAGGTTGGAAAGTGCGCTCCCGGCCCTTGTTCGCCCAGCACATCGCCCTGATTGCGCAGCGGGCATGCCTCCATCGACAGACAACCACAACCGATGCAGCCATTGAGCCGGTCACGCAGCAACGTCAGTTGATTGATCCGTGCATCCAGTTCTCGCCGCCATTGCTCCGAGAGCTTCTTCCAGTCCGCCGCCGTCGGTGCGCGGTCGTCCGGGAGGATTTTCAGTGCCTCGCCAATCTCCGCCAGCGGAATCCCTAAACGTTGTGCGACCTTGATCAGCGCCACCCGGCGCAGCACGGCTCGCGCATAACGGCGCTGATTGCCGGCATTGCGCTGGCTCTTGATCAAACCCTTGGACTCATAAAAGTGCAGGGCCGTGACCGCGACACCGCTGCGCGCCGCGACCTCGCCAACGGTGAGTGGCTTGTGCACGTTTTCCTTGCTGATCATGCTGAAAAAGCTCTTGACCTTGACTTAACTAGAGGTTTTACCCTGCAGGCCTTCGAGTCGCAAGACTCGTCTTACGATGAGTGGGGACTTTTCATGCAAGCATCAGCGAAGAACCGCAGCTTTACCCAATTGATCGAATTCGAAATCGAGCCACGCCAGCAATGGGCGCTGGTCTCGGCGTTGTCGGTACAGACTGAACGCCTGGCCCAGCGCTACGACGGTTTTGTCAGTGCAAGCGTGCAAGCCAGCGACGATGGCCGGCGGGTCTTGAGTTTTTTGCAGTGGCAGACGCGCGAGGCCGGGGAGGCCGCGTTTCGCAGTTTCGAAAGCGGCGAGCAGGATTTCTGGCAGTTGATCCGCGCCCATCAGGCGAAAACCGTCACCTTCAACTCGTTCCAGGTGCTGAGCAGCATCGCCCGTAGTCACGACGATGCATTGCACTGCACCCTGGTCGGTTAGATCGACAACTGGATCAGCCGCTCACCTTGCAGGTTTTCCGTCATACGCCGCTTGTTCACCGCCAGTTCGCCGATCCTGATCAACCGCGTGCGGGTGACATTGCGGCTCAGACCGAGCAACGCTGCGGTGTGCACTTGGTTGTAATGGCAGAAGCGATAGGCGGCGCGTAGCAGCGCGTCCTCGACTTTTTCGTGCAGCGCACCGGCCTGTTGGGCGAAGAGTTTCTGGAAGGCTTGTTCCAGCAACGCTTCCGGTGAGTCGTCGGCGCTGGCGTGGTGATCGTCCGGGCGTTCGATGCGCAGGTTCGACAGGCGCAAATCATCGCGTTCTATCACGCCGTTGCGGCAGATCAGCAGCGTGTGATGGATGACGTTTTCCAGTTCGCGAATATTGCCCGGCCAGCTGTAGCTGCGCAGCTTGTTTTCCGCGCCGGGGCTGATGCTGACCCGGCCGTAACCCAGACGCTGACTGTAGGCCTCGATGAAATGCCGGGTCAGCGGCAGGATATCGCCGGGCCGATCGCGCAATGGGTTCAATTCCAGATTGACCACGTTGAGTCGGTAATAGAGATCCTCGCGAAAATTCCCGGCGTTGATCGCTTTCTCCAGCTGCACGTTGGTCGCCGCCAGCACTCGCACATCAATGGGGATGCTTTTGCGCGACCCTAGCCGCACCACTTCGCGCTCCTGCAGTACCCGCAACAACTTCACCTGAATCGCCATCGGCAAATCGCCGATTTCATCGAGGAACAGCGTGCCGCCATCCGCTTCCTCGAACCACCCGGCTTTGGCACTCAGCGCGCCGGTGAAGGCGCCTTTTTCGTGGCCGAACAGTTCAGCCTCCACCAGTGACTCGGAAAACGCGCCGCAATTGACCGCGATGAATGGCCGATGACGGCGGTTGCTCAGGTTATGAATGTGCCGCGCTACCAGCTCTTTGCCGGTGCCGGTCTCACCGATGATCAGCACGCTGGCTTCGCTCGGCGCGACCTGTTGCAAATGCGCGAGCAGGGCCTGGGACTTCGGGTCTTCGAACACCTGCGCGGTGGCGCGGATCGACGTGGCCAGGGCGGGTGAGGGCGGTAGAGTCAGCAGTTGCATGGGCTCGTCCTTCTTTTTAGTTCAAATGCAGGCAGGTCAGGAATAGAAGGTCGGTACCGGCAGCGCCTGATTCAGCGCCCAGTCGCCCAGCTCATGGAGTTTGTAATCCAGCGGGTCGTGCAGGGTTTGCGTGCGCAGGTTGCGCCAGTGTCGATCCAGGCGCAGCGAGGCGTGAGTCGCCCGTGCGCCGGTGACTTCAAACAAGCGGCTGCAAATGTCGAGGCCCTGACGGCTGGCGGCGACTTTGGCGGTGGCAATCGCCGTGGCCAGATGTCCGCGTTCTTCGGCGCTGAGGTTCGGACCTTTGGCCCACGCCTGATCAAGCAGCGCTGCTGCGCGCTCGACCAGCAGGCGAATGCCTTCCAGTGCAACCCAGAACTCGCCGTAATGCGCGAGCACGTAAGGATCTTCACGCACATCGCGCGCGGCGGATTTGTGCCAGAGGCGGGTTTCGTTCAGGGTGTAATTCCGCGCTTCTTCAAAAGCCCCTTCGGCAATCCCGAGAAACATATGCGTGAAGGTCAGTTGCGCGATCAACGGGCGCAAGCAGGCGAACGGTGTGCTCAGCGGGCCGGGATCGAGCAGCAGTTCCGATTCCTCGACCCGCACCCGTTCGAAGGTGGCGCTGCCGCTGTCGGTCTGGCGCTGGCCGATGTTGTTCCAGTCATCATGTAAGGTGATGCCACTGCGGCCCGTAGGGATCGCGGCGATGAGCAATTTGCCGCCAGCACTTTCATCCACTGCCGAGGCGATGAGCATCTGCGAGTCGGTGGCGCCGGAGCAGAAGCTTTTCTTGCCGGAAAACTCACGCCAGCCACCGAAGTCCTTGACCACCGTGCGGGTGTCGAGCGGATTGAGGGCGTTGCCCCAGAACCAGTTCTGGCGGGCGGTCTGTTCGAACCATGGTTGCCATTGCTCGGTGCGAGAAAACAGGCGCACGGTGGCGAGCATCAGGTGATGAAAACCGAAGACGTGGGCGATGGAACTGTCGACTTTGGCGAACTCGCGGACGATCTGCAGGGTTTCACTCCAGCTCGCGCCGAGACCGCCGTAGCGGGTCGGAATGCTCAGGGCCAGCAGGCCGCTGTCACGCAGGGCATCCCGCTGGGCTTTCGGGGTGCCACCGCGCTCGTCGCGTTCGACGGCGGTCAGGGCAAATTCAGCGGCCAGTTGACGGGCAGTCTGCAAGGGGGACAGCAAGGTACTTTGCGGTTTGGCGGTCACGCGGTGTTCCTCATCAAATCGACGCGATTATCTGTAGGAGTGAGCCTGCTCGCGATGAGGTCAGCACAGTCGACATCACCGGCGCAGACACACCGCTTTCGCGAGCAGGCTCACTCCTACAGTGGGCGTTTTCAGGCCTTGGCTTGGGCGGGCAACACATCGTTGGCAATCATTTCGCCAAACGGCCCGGTGAGGTTGGTCACGCCGCGTCCGGCCAGGCTCGCGTATGGCTCCGGCAACAGCGGAAACACCAGTTCGGCAAACCGGTAAGCCTCTTCCAGATGCGGATAGCCGGAGAAAATGAAGCTCTCGATGCCCAGGTCCGCGTACTCCTTGATCCGCGCCGCGACTTGCTGCGGATCGCCGACCAGTGCAGTGCCGGCGCCGCCACGCACCAGGCCGACGCCAGCCCACAGGTTGGGTGCGATTTCCAGGTTGTCGCGACGGCCATCGTGCAATGCCGCCATGCGCCGCTGGCCTTCGGAGTCGAAACGGGAGAAGGATTTCTGCGCCGCCGCAATGGTTTCATCACTGATGTGTTCGATCAGTTTGTCCGCCGCCTTCCACGCTTCTTCGGCGGTCTCGCGGACGATCACATGCAGACGAATGCCGAATTTGACCTTGCGACCATGACGCGCCGCACGTTCACGCACATCGGCAAGTTTCTCGGCGACGGCAGCCGGCGGTTCACCCCATGTCAGATAGACGTCGACTTGTTCAGCGGCGAGATCATGTGCCGCGTCGGACGAACCACCGAAGTACAGCGGCGGATAAGGCTTCTGCACCGGCGGGTACAACGCCTTGGCGTTCTGCACTTTGAGATGCTTGCCTTCAAAATCCACTGATTCGCCTTGCAACACCCGGCGCCAGATCCTGAGGAATTCGTCGGTGACTTCGTAGCGTTCGCTGTGGCTGAGGAAACTGCCATCGCCTCGGTTCTCGTCCGGATCGCCGCCGGTCACCACGTTGATCAACAAGCGGCCGTTGGACAGTCGATCCAGCGTCGCCGCCATGCGCGCCGACACCGTCGGCGAAATGATCCCCGGGCGAATCGCCACCAGATAACGCAGGCGTTCTGTCAACGGCACCAGCGCCGAGGCGATCACCCACGAGTCCTCGCAGGAGCGTCCGGTGGGAATCAGCACACCGTGATAACCGAGACTGTCCGCGGCTTGCGCGACTTGTTTCAAATAATTGAGCGTGACCGGGCGCGCACCTTGAGTGGTACCCAGATAGTGGCCGTCGCCGTGGGTCGGCAGGAACCAGAAAACATCCATGAACAGCTCCTTAAGCGATCTTCAGCAACGGTTTGATTTGCGTCGCGAATAACGGCGCGGCACGCTCGGCGGCCAAGCGGATCCGCGCTTTCAATGGCTCGCTGGTGATCTGGTAATCGGCGAAATCGGCCTCGGTGGCGTACACGCCGATCGGCAGCGTCACGGCCTGGAAGAAACTGAACAGCGGGCGAAGCTGGTGATCGAGTACCAGCGCATGGCGTTCACTGCCGCCAGTAGCCGCCAGCAACACCGGTGTATCGATCAGCGCATTGAGGTCTATCAGGTCGAACAAATGCTTGAGCAGACCCGGATAGGAACCGCGATAAACCGGTGCGGCCACGATCAGCAGGTCGGCCTGTTCGATGGCTTGCAGCTCGGCTTCGACTTCCGCGCTCAACTCCTGACGCGAAAGGGCGCCACCCAGCGGACGGGCGATGTCACCGAGTTCGATCAGATGGCTCTCGATCGGCAAGTGCCCGGCCAATTCGCTCAGTAGGGCTTGGGTCAGCACCAACGTGCGCGATGGACGCCAGGTGCCGCCGGACAGGGCGACGACTTTCAGAGGACGCGACATGATCAGTTCCTTTTTCAACAGTTGCTCAGCGAGCAGTGAGTAAGTCACTGGGCTTGAGCAAGTGCTGTACCAATTCCTGGAGGGCCCGGTTTACGGGGCGTTGAGCGTTTCGGTCGGGGTCGGCTATGTGAATTAGCGGCCGGATTGTTGATCCACTGTTGCCAGTGCAACAGTTGCTGGAGCAACAGTGGCGAATGCATGCAGGGATTTATAAAGGTTGATTGATATTCCGTAAAAGAACGTTAATCGATATTTATAGATCATTAGGAGATATAGGCCGGTGATGCTGATTTTCTGATAGCCACTATTGAGAGCGATGATTTTTGCGCGAGCGTGCCCGGGCGTAGCCTTTGTCCATCGACCCCACATTGCTCGCCAGGACGCTCCCATGAATCGTTTATTGACTGTCTCCCTCTTGCTCGCTGTCTCCGTTCTCGCCGGTTGCGCCAGCCATGTTTCCCCGGAATTGCGCCCCTACACTGCAGAAGAATCCCGCGAACTGGCGATGGAAGCGCTGAACCGCAGCGGTTTGTCCTTCGACGAATACCACGCGAAGAAAGCCCAATTGCTGGGTCAGTCGCAATTCGACAAGCAAGCCGAAATGAGCGCAGAACGTGCGGTACAGCTGCACGGTCGTCCAAGCTAGAAGAAAACTGTACTGCTCGAAGTTTTTCCCAACTGTCCGTGGGTTTGCCGGGCCGCGTGGGATAGGGTCAACATCTGAATGACCCTGACGGATTGAACCCATGACGCTCTCGCTTGATCTTTTGCTGGGCTTTGCCCTGTTTGCCCTTGTCACCTCGATTACACCGGGACCGAACAACACGATGTTGCTCGCATCGGGGGTTAATTTCGGTTTCAACCGAACCATCCCGCACATGCTCGGCATTACCTGCGGTTTCTTCGTGTTGGTTGTCGCCGTAGGCTTTGGCCTGGGTGCGGTATTTCAGACTTACCCGCTTCTCTACACGGTTCTGCGCTATGTCGGCGCGGCGTACCTGTTGTATCTGGCGTGGAAAATCGCGCACTCGGGGCCTGTCGGTGACAACGTCGAAGGCGACGCCAAACCGATCAGTTACCTTGGCGCTGCGGCGTTCCAGTGGGTCAATCCCAAGGCGTGGATCATGGCCATCGGTGCTATCAGCACCTATACGCCGATGCAGGGCTACTTCACCAATGTGGTCGTGATCGCCGCGGTGTTCGCCATCATCAACTTGCCGAGCGTTGGCGTCTGGGCCGCGTGCGGCACGCTGTTGCGCAATGTGTTGAAAGATCCGCGCTGGCTGCGCGTGTTCAATTGGGGCATGGCGGCGTTACTGGTGATTTCGTTATACCCGTTACTTCTCGAAAGCTTTAGCTGACGCATTGCTTCAACCGCCGGCCCGATGCCTGTTAAGCTCGGCTTCAGGAGCGTTCCTACGCACTTTTAAATGAAGTTGTTCTTCTTTAACGGCATCCGATCAGGTATTGATGACGCTCTCGAACCGACGCGCAGCTCACAAGGCTGCGCAGTGCCGTTTGCAGACACGAGCCTCCTGATCCCGGAACACGCTCTGCGAGTCTTTTATGAACATACGTCCGTTGTATTTCGATTACGCCGCCACCACCCCGGTGGACGAGCGGGTCATCCAGGTGATGATCGAATGTCTGGGGTTCCACGGTAATTTCGGCAACCCGGCCTCCAGCTCCCACGCGTTCGGCCAGCAAGCCCGGCAAACGGTCGAGCAGGCCCGCCGGCAAGTCGCCGAACTGGTCGGCGCGCAAGCCGAACAGATCGTCTGGACCTCCGGTGCCACCGAGTCCAACAACCTCGCCCTCAAAGGCGTCGCCCAGGCGCGCGGTGTGCCCGGCGGCCACATCATTACCAGCCAGATCGAACACAAAGCCATCCTCGATACCGCCCGCCAGTTGCAGGACGCCGGCATTGCCGTGACCTACCTGGTGCCGGACGCTGATGGCTTGATCACCCCGCAAGCGGTCAGCGAAGCCATGCGTGACGACACTTTTCTGGTGTCGCTGATGCTGGTCAACAATGAACTCGGCACTGTCAACGACATCCCGGCCATCGGTGAAATCGTCCGTGGTCGCGAGGCGTTGTTCCATGTCGACGCGGCGCAAGGCGCAGGTAAGGTGGCGATTGATCTGGCGCAGTGGCCGGTCGACCTGATGTCGTTTTCAGCACACAAGCTCTACGGTCCCAAAGGGATCGGCGCGCTGTACGTCGGTCCCCGGGCGCAGCAGCGCGTGCAAGCGCAGATTCACGGCGGCGGACACGAGAGCGGTTTGCGCTCGGGCACCTTGGCGACCCACCAGATCGCCGCAATGGGCGCCGCATTTGCCTTGGCCGCCGCTGCATTCGATGAAGAGAAAAAAACCATTGTCGCGTTGCGCGAACGCTTGCTTGAACAACTGCTGAGCCTGCCGGGCATGCGCCTCAATGGCAGTGCCACCCAGCGCATTCCGCATACCTTGAGCCTGACCTTCAGCGAGGGCGAATTCAACAGCGCGGCTTTGAGCCATTCGATGGCGTTTTCCGCGACTTCGGCGTGCAATTCCGCGAGCAACACGCCGTCGCATGTGCTGTTGGCCCTGGGGCATGATGCGCGTCTGGCCGGGCGTACCATCCGCTTGAGCCTCGGCCGTTTCACCACCGCCGAAGATATCGACAAGGCCGCGCAACTGATCAAGACCGCCTGCGCCAGTGCTCCGGCATTCTGGGCGACAGGGCTTTAACGCGCCGGTTGTTCCGGTGACGAACAATAACGATGAAGTGATTGGCAGGAGACATGATGAGTACCCAGACTTTGACCGAAGGATCGGTTCCCCAGCGCCTGGCGCACACCCGTGAACTGATGCGCCGCGAAGGCATTCATGCGCTGTTGGTGCCGTCCGCCGACCCGCATCTGTCGGAATACCTGCCGGGTTACTGGCAAGGTCGGCAGTGGCTCTCGGGTTTCCATGGTTCGGTCGGGACTTTGATTGTTACTGACGATTTCGCCGGTGTCTGGGCTGACAGTCGTTATTGGGAACAGGCGACCAAGGAGCTCAAAGGCAGCGGTATCGATCTGGTCAAGCTGCAACCGGGTCAACCGAGCCCGCTGGATTGGCTGGCTGAGCAAACACCGGAAGGTGGTGTGGTTGCAGTCGATGGCGCGGTGATGGCGGTGGCTTCCGCCCGCACGTTGGGCAGCAAGCTCGAAGCACGCGGCGCACGTCTGCGCACCGATATCGATCTGCTCAAGGAAGTCTGGAGCGATCGCCCAAGCCTGCCGAATGCGCCGATCTATCAGCATTTGCCGCCGCAAGCGACTGTCAGTCGTGGCGAGAAACTCGCCAAACTGCGCGAGACGTTGCAGGAGCGCGGCGCCGATTGGCACTTCATCGCCACCCTCGACGACATCGCGTGGTTGTTCAATTTGCGTGGCGGTGACGTGTCGTTCAACCCGGTGTTTGTTTCGTTCGCGTTGATCAATCAACAGCAAGCCACGCTGTTCGTGGCGTTGAGCAAGGTTGATGCTGATTTGCGGGCAGTGCTGGAGAAAGACGGCGTAACGCTGCGTGATTACCGCGAAGTGTCCGACGCTCTGCGTGCCGTACCGAGTGGCGCGAGCCTGCTGGTGGACCCCGCGCGCGTAACCAGTGGTCTGCTGGATAACCTCGATAGCGGCGTGAGACTGGTCGAAGGCTTGAACCCGACCACGCTGGCCAAATCGCAAAAAAGTGAAGCTGACGCCCAGCACATCCGTAAAGCCATGGAACAGGACGGCGCGGCACTCTGCGAGTTTTTCGCCTGGCTGGAGTCGGCCTGGGGCCGCGAACGCATTACCGAACTGACCATCGACGAAAAACTCACCGCTGCCCGTGAGCGTCGCCCGGATTATGTTTCGCTGAGTTTCAACACCATCGCTGCATTCAACGCCAATGGCGCGATGCCGCACTATCACGCCACCGAAGAAGAGCACGCGGTGATCGAGGGTGATGGTCTGCTGCTGATCGACTCCGGTGGTCAATACCTGGGCGGCACCACTGATATCACACGTATGGTGCCAGTCGGCACACCGACCGAAGAGCAGAAGCGCGATTGCACGCGCGTGTTGAAAGGGGTGATTGCGCTGTCACGGGCACAGTTCCCCAAAGGCATTCTGTCGCCGCTGCTCGACGCTATCGCACGCGCGCCGATCTGGGCCGAAAGCGTCGATTACGGTCACGGCACCGGTCACGGCGTGGGGTATTTCCTCAACGTGCACGAGGGCCCGCAGGTGATTGCCTACCAGGCAGTGGCGGCACCGCAAACCGCGATGCAACCGGGGATGATCACCTCCATTGAGCCGGGCACTTATCGTCCGGGCCGTTGGGGCGTGCGCATCGAGAACCTGGCGATGAATCAAGTGGCGGGGAGTAGCGAATTCGGTGAGTTCCTCAAATTCGAAACCTTGACCCTGTGTCCGATCGATACACGCTGCCTGCTGCCATCGTTGCTGACTCAGGAAGAGAAACAGTGGTTCAACGCATACCACGCTGAAGTGCGCGAGCGCTTGAGCCCGTTGCTCGAAGGTGCAGCGTTGGAATGGCTGAATACGCGTACTGCTGCAATCTGATCGTTTACAACTCAGGCGCTGAAATCAGCGCCTGATTTTTTTGTCGATTCAGGATTGGCGTAACGCTTCCTCGACGAAGTCGAGACGATCCTGGCCGAAGAACATCTGATTGCCGATAAACATGGTTGGGGCACCGAAAACACCACGTTTAACGGCCGTCTCGGTATTGTCTTTCAATGCAGCCTTGACGGTTTCGTCGCTGGTCAACGCCAGGACTTCATCGGGATCAAAGCCGTGTTCGCTCAACACAGCGGCGACTGTAGCCGGTTCGTCCAGGCTTCGGCTTTCTACCCACAATACGCTGAACAAGCAGTCGATAAACGCTTGAAAGCGTTCCGGCTGGCGCAGTTGTATGCCGGTGACGGCACGCATCAGTATCAGCGTATTGATCGGGAAGTGCGGATTGAACCTGAGGGGCACGCCATAGCGTTTTGCGTAGCGATCCAGGTCTTGAAACATGTACCGACCCTTGGCCGGAATCATTGCCGGAGAAGCGTTGCCGGTTGCCTTGAATACGCCGCCGAGCAACATCGGGATATAGATCAGCTCGCTGCCGGTATCGGCGCAGATTTTCGGCAGCTGGGTGTAGGCCAGGTACGTGGCAGGGCTGCCAAGGTCGAAATAGAACTCCACGGTTTTCGTCATTATCGCTGCTCTCTACTTATTGTTATGGGCGGTGGATTTACCAGCGTTCGTTCCAGGGGCGCAGATCCAGTTCGAATGTCCATGCGTCCCGTGGCTGACTGTGCAGATACCAATAGTTTTCGGCGATGTGTTCGGGATTGAGGATGCCGTCCTGATCCTTGGTGGCGTACTTCTCAGGGAAACTGGTGCGGATGAAGTCGGTATCAATAGCACCATCGACCACGACATGGGCGACATGAATGTTCATTGGTCCCAACTCGCGCGCCATGCTTTGCGCCAAGGCGCGGATGCCGTGTTTGGCTCCGGCGAATGCAGCGAAACCCGACGCACCACGCAATCCGGCAGTGGCCCCGGTGAAAAGTATCGTGCCGCGTTTGCGGGTGACCATGCGTTTGGCCACCTCACGGGCGTTGAGAAAGCCGGAGAAACAAGCCATTTCCCAGATCTTGAAATACTTGCGAGCGGTTTCTTCTAGGATGCTGCAGGGCACGTTGGCGCCGATGTTGAAGACAAACGCTTCAATCGGGCCGAGGCGGGTTTCAATGTCTTCGATCAAGGCAATGACGTCTTCTTCCTTACGCGCATCGCAGGCAAAACCGTGGGCTTCGCCGCCCTCGGCCTGAATCGCCTCCACCAGTGGCTGCAATTTATCGACGCTGCGCCGGGTGACGCAGGCGACGAATCCTTCTTTGGCAAAACGCTTGGCAATCGCTCCTCCCGTCGCATCGCCTGCGCCAACCACCAATACGACCTTCTTGTTATTCATGGGTGTACCCCTTTAGTAAACGATCGTTAAGTGAACGAACGTTATGCTAGGATCCGAGTAACGTCAAGGCGGCCAATTCGAGGATCAACACATGCGTTATTCCGCCAGTCACAAACTGGAAACCCGTGAAAAACTATTGCAGAGCAGCGCGTTGTCGGCCAAACAAAACGGGTTTTCCACGGTCGGCGTCGATGGTTTGATGAAAGCCATTGGTCTGAGCGGAGCGGCGTTTTACAGTCACTTTTCGTCGAAAGATGCGCTGTTCACGGCGATCGTCGAGCGAGAGTTGGGGCAAAGCCTGGCGCGATTGGGCGGGCAGGGCGAACAGGATCGTGAACGGCTGGAACGCTGTCTCAAACACTATTTGAGCATGGCTCACGTTGAACAGCCTGAATCCGGCTGTGCTCTGCCGGCGCTGGGTGCGGAAATCGCCCGTTCGGAAATTCAGGTTCGTGAGCAGGCCGAGCTGTGGATCTGTCGGCTTCAAGAGAGTTGGGCGCGGATACTGGAGAGCGACAGCCTGGCGTGGTCGGTTCTGTCGCAGTGCGTTGGAGCTCTGGTGGTGGCGCGGATGCTGGCCACGCCGGACATTCAGCGAGCGGTGCTGAAGTCCAGTCATGACGAGATTGGTCGCCAGATCGCCAGTCTGCCGTGATCTATTTACAGATGACGATCATGCTGCGGCTGGTGTAACCGGCGGGATTGAGACCGAATGGATAATCGCCAGGCTCCTCCACGGAGTCCCCCGACTTGGCGATGACCTTATAACCTTTCGGAGCGCAGGAGTTGGCTGCGCTCGTATAGCACTTGTCCCAAGAGGACGAGAGCCCCGAACAGTTGATGTGCAGCCCTTTCTTGCCGTGCTTTACCTGGGTTTTCGAGGTCGCCGCACAGCCCGCGATTGCGAGTACGGCGATCAGTATCAAAATTCGTTTCATTACCGTCCTTATAGCGGCCGCGAGTCTGACGCTCGGGTCTGCCTGTATTCGCCTGCGCTGTAAGCGTTGTGAAATCCCTGTCCGAAAAAAATCCATGTCTGGCATTGGGTTACGGGCCTAAACATGGCCTATATGAGCGCCAATTGCCAGACCTTCGTCAAATCCTGTTTCAATCTGCCGCAATGGCGGGCTTGGCGGCACTGCCCATGGTCATGGTGGCGCCGACGGAAGCCAGAATGATGCACAGGATCGCCATCCATTGTGACAGCGTGAGGTATTCCTGCAGAAACAGCAGACCTGACAGCGCACCGAACGCGGGCTCAATGCTCATCAATGTTCCGAAGGTGCGCGCGGGAATACGCGTGAGCGCGACCATTTCCAAGGTATAGGGAAGGGCGGTAGAGAGGATGGCGACGCCAATTGCCACCGGGATCAGTGATGGTGTCAGTAGCGCGGCACCCGCATGGACGATGCCTATGGGGGCGACAAACAACGCCGCGATCATCACGCCCAGTGCTGCGGTGGTGACTCCGTTATCTGCACCGGCCTTCTGCCCGAACAGAATGTACAGCGCCCAGCAGGCACCGGCCCCCAAAGCGTAGCCGGCACCGACCAAATCGATTCCGGCGGTTGTTGCCCCCGTCGGTATCAATAGCAGCAGTCCGGTTGCAGCCAGTCCGATCCATAGAAAGTCGATTGCACGACGAGATGCATAGATGGCTACGGCCAGTGGTCCGGTGAATTCGAGGGCAACGGCGATCCCCAAAGGCACTGTGCGCAATGACATATAGAAGAGAAAGTTCATTCCACCTAGCGCCATGCCGTAGACGATCACCGTACGCAATGACTTGGCTGTCAGCTTTGCTCGCCAAGGGCGCAGCAATAACAACATGATCACACTGGCGAAGATCAGGCGCAGGGTGGTTGTTCCCTGAGCGCCAACTACCGGGAACATGCTTTTGGCCAGCGATGCGCCGGACTGGATCGATGCCATGGCTATTAATAGCAGGCCAACCGGAAACAACATTGAGGCAAGGGAGTGGGGTTGGTCATTCATTACAGGGCATCGTCCTAAATAAGAGCTGAGTGTTGTTTTAGGTGTTGGGCAATATACTGCGCATTCAGGGCTGGCGCGTCTATATATAAGCAGGCTTTTCCGGCGTTTTGATAAAAAGCGAAATTAACGGTTGACGGCAGATTCCAGAGGTCTATAATTCGCCCCACTTCCGGCGCAGTCGAAACGGAAAACTCCTTGAGATTCAATGAGTTATACGGTTTTCGAGAGTGGGTCGCTTCAGTTCATCGAAGCCTGGAAGGAGTTGAAAGCGTCGTGATGTTTGACTCTTTTAACGGTTCGATCTTCTCGGTCGAAAGCGGAGAAAAAGAGGTGTTGACAACAGCGAGTAACGCTGTAGAATTCGCCTCCCGCTAACGAGAGATCGGAAGCGCAAGTGGTTGAAGTTGTTGAAGAATTCTTCGAAAACTTCTGAAAATAATCACTTGAC